>NZ_JAMYMW010000008.1:0-340774 GCF_040318745.1 Mesorhizobium sp. M1027
AGTTGCCATCCAGTAATCCTTTTTCTCGTTCGATAGCGCCCGAGGCCTACCTACTAGAGGGTGTATATTAGCGCCAAATCACATACCTGCAGGCGCTGATAGAATGGTTGATCGCCAATAGGAATGCTGCACGGAGAGAGAAATCCCAATAGATGTATTAAATAAATATCAAGAATATAACCACGTTAAGCTCGCACGGCTATGCAGATCAATCCAATTAATTGGAAATAGATAGTTTAATTGTCTAAAAATTTAGCCTGCATGTTGCGGAATTGAATTGTTAATTTAGCTGTTAACCTGCAAATTTACATATCAGAAGAACATTTAATCTAAGGGACAAGGCCCTTCGTAGTCTCGTTGCCGCAACCAATTAGTTGTGGACAATTCGTAAGCGTCTGCCCGCGCGTCGCGGGATATCGGTCGGCAGATCAGTTTCCGACATCGGAGGGGTCGAATCGGCTTGCCCGCTGGTCGCATGAAGGCAAGTCGCGTCAGGGGTTGTGGGTGAGAGGGCTGATCATCATGCCTGGTAACACGCGGACCGGACAGGGAGCTTAGGAATCCCAGCGTAGAGCAGCCGTACAGCGCACGACTGTCGGAAGGGCTTTCTTCGGTTGGCTTATCAGTGACGAGTCCGGCTTGGCAGAACTCGCCAGAGTTCGAGGCACAATTCATCGGCGTATCCACAAGATGCCGTCGAGGTGCTTCGCGCTGTGCGTAAGGCCGTGATCCCAATGCGGTTTACCTCATTCAAACAGACGAGGACAGTAGGCAAGCCTCCTCCTACCGTACCCTTTCACGCGCACAGAAGTAACGAAGCAAAACCATGAAAGCAGATGCGAAAGGTAGTTACTTCATGCGACCGAAACACGGCGCACGGACGGGAGCTTCGGGATGAATCCGCATCTCGTTTGTGTGGGAGGCGAAGATCACGCCCTGAGAATTCCGTTCCTAATGTCGCTGCGCGAAAGCGGCTTCCGGGTCACTGCGGTTTCGACCGGCGATGAGGCTGCGTTTTTGCGGCATGGCATTCCGCATCGCCGCTACGGTTTCGACCGATTTGCCAGCGGCGGTGGCGAGTGGACCGCCGTAAGAGCGATTCGGAAACTGGTTGCGGAACTCCGGCCTGACATTGTCCAAAGTTTCGACACCAAGCCTAACCTGCTCGCACCCCTTTCGCTGCGCGGAACAGTCCCGGTCGTACGCACGATCAACGGCCTGGGCTGGACATTCTCCTCGCTCGAACCGCGGGCTCTGGCCCTGCGTCCAATCTTTTGCGGACTGCAGTGGCTTGCTTCCTTCTGGACGGCAGCGACGGTGTTTCAGAACCGGGACGATGAGGCCTTCTTCAAGCGCTTTCGATTAATTGAACCCGGCAGCGGAAGAGTGATCCGCAGTTCTGGCATCGACGTCGATGCGTTCGCCATGGCGAGGCATCTTGCTCCGCCGGCAACGAAAATGCGCAAGGAACTCGGGCTCCAGTCAGCGGAGATCGTGATTTTTGTGGGCCGGCTGACCCGCCAGAAGGGCATCCCGATACTGCTTCAAGCAGTGCCCCGCGTCCTTTCCAAAAGACCTAATGCTCGTTTCGTGCTTGTCGGCCCTTGGGAGTCCGAAGGTCCATTTGCAGTCGACAAGTCGGAAATCGATCGACACGCTCCTCATGTTATCGCGCTTGGCCCACGACGCGATGTTCCAGCCCTTCTTGGCATGGCCGACGTGTTCGCCTTCCCCACACAATATCGAGAAGGAATCCCGCGCGTCCTGCTCGAGGCAGGGCTGGCGGGTTTGCCCATCGTTGCCTCGAACATGCCCGGCTGCAATGAAGTGGTCGAGGATGGATGGAACGGCTATCTTGTCCAACCGCACGACGCCGATGGTCTTGCATCTCGAATACTTGACATCCTTTCCGACCGCAGTCGCGGAAAAGTCATGGGCGGTCGTTCCGTCGAACTTGTCCGGGAGCAGTTCGCGCTGCCGCGGGTGGTGGCCCAATATTGCGATCTGTACAAAAATATCCTTGGCGCCAAACCCCACAGCGATCTCGCCCGACCGGCGTCTCCGACCTTGTTTGGAGAGGGTGCTGCGAGAAGCAGATTGGACGGGCGCCGATGATCCGGGAAGCGATCCTGGCCTGCGGTCTCGCAACGACCTATGCGGTGCAACTCGACATTCCAGGGTCGCCCTTAGGGGTTGGCGAACTGTTCATCGTACTTTGGATCATGCTGTCGATTGGGCGCGTACTCGCGGGGGGCCACCTGGAGACAAGGCCGGCGCTGACACGCCTTGTGAGCTTCTGGACGATCATGGCGCTTGCTCTCGGGATCGGCACCGTCGTCGGCTATCTGACCACAATTCTATATCTGACGGGCCTGATGCACGATACGATGGCCTACCTGCTGTTGGTCAGTATCACCTGCCTTGCCGCTGCAGAACCCGACGCTGATCGCCGGCTGCGTCGTACTGGCTGGTGGGTTGTGGGCATCGCGAATATCGCGCTTGCCATTCAGCTGGGACAGGGCTGGGGCTGGATCCCCCAAGCTGGCGTCGATCCCTGGTACTGGGACCGCTTTCGTGGCTGGTCGCATAATCCAAACCAGCTCGCGCTCTACTGCGCAATCTTTGGCCCGCTAGCCTTGCATCTTGCGACCACCACCAGCAATCGATGGGGCAGGTTTCTTGGGATCGCCAGCTTGTTCCTGACCTTCTATGTCGGGAGGCTGACAAAGAGCGATACCTATTTGTACACCAGCATCCTGACCTGCCTGACGTTCCTCGGGCTGCGGATCAGGACATGGCTCAAGACCGGTGGCAACAGGGTCAGCTTTTCACGGCAAGCCGTCCTCCTGTTGCTTGTCGGTATCCTTCCGTTGGCGATCGCGATAACCCCTTACGCCGTAACTGAGGCGAGCGTCCTCGAAAATTTCGCCAAGGGCCTGACCAAGGACAAAGGCGGCGAGGCCACTGCCGAAACCGTCGCACTCCGCGTGCATCTCTGGAACGAAGCGTTGGAGAAGGGCGCCGAATCCGGGTCGCTGGGCCTTGGTCCAGGTCCGCATCTCGAGCGCCCATCAGTGTTCGACTCGCAATTTCTGGAACGGCCCTTCGAGGCTCACAACACGATCCTCGACCTGTACACTCAAGGTGGTCTCATTGCAGTTCTGGCGCTGGTCTGGATAGTCGGCGCCGCCATCATATCGGTGTGGCGTGCGAAGCTCGACGCGCTGTTAGCGCTCGTGGTGTCAATTATCATCTTCGGGATGCCGCACCTGATCATCCGCCACCCGATCGTATGGTTTGCGCTAACCATCTGCCTTGTCGCCGGTACGCCGAAAGCAGTTTCTGCAATCTCCAACAATCCGGGGTAATGGTATGTGTGGTATTGCCGGAATTCTTCTTGCCTCCGATTCAGCCGACACGAGGCCGCTCAGGGCAATAGAGCAGATGACGGCCGCACTTCGTCACCGCGGGCCGGATGGCGAGGCATTCTGGGTAAACTGTGAATCGGGGGTCGCCTTCGGTCACAGGCGGCTGGCCATAGTTGACCTGTCGGAGGCTGGCCGTCAGCCGATGCATTCTGAAAGCGGCCGATATGTCATTACATTCAACGGCGAAATATACAATTTCCGTGATTTGCGCCGTGAGCTGGAGAGTACAGGCCATCATTTTCGGAGCGCCAGCGATACCGAAGTCATGCTCGCCGCAATTGAGAGTTGGGGCCTCGAAAAAGCACTCACCCGTTTCGCCGGCATGTTCGCTTTAGGATTGTGGGACCTTAGGACAAGGACGCTCCATCTCGCCCGCGACCGAATGGGTAAAAAGCCGCTTTATATCGCCTCAACACGCGATGCACTTGTTTTTGCTTCCGAGTTGAAGGCGATCAACCGTTTTCCAGGGTTTTGCCAGGAGCTCGATATCGATGCGGCCGCGGCAATGCTTTCGAAGGGATGGGTACCGGATGACAGCTGCATTTGGCGAGGCGTGTTCAAGCTGCCGCCGGGTTCGGTCCTGTCGGTAACGGCCGCTGAGTTCTCCGGGGAACGCAGTGTCGCCTCTCTGTCGCATCGCATTCGACGCTGGTGGTCGCTGGCCGAAGCCGCCACGGAAGGGCGGGCGGAACAGGTCGCCGGCAGCGACGAGGAACTCACCAATGAACTGGACGGCCTGCTTCGACTTGCCGTTCGGGAGCGCATGATCGCTGACGTCCCGCTCGGGGCCTTCCTGTCGGGCGGAATAGATAGCTCGACGGTTGTGGCCCTTATGCAGGCTCAATCGGAAAAGCCTGTGCGCACGTTCACCATCGCTTTCGGAGAGGGCGGGTTCGATGAGGCTCCCCACGCTGCGGAAGTCGCGCGCCATCTGGGGACCGACCATACCGAACTCCACCTTTCGGCTGCCGTAGCGCGCGACGTCATTCCAGAACTGCCGCAGATCTGGGACGAGCCATTCGCTGACGAATCGCAGATACCAACTCTGCTGGTGGCGCGGCTCGCCCGCCGGCACGTTACGGTGGCTCTGTCGGGCGACGGTGGCGATGAATGCTTCGCCGGCTACGCACGCCACTTCATGGCGGCCCGCCTGCGACGACAGCATATTCTGCCGTCAGCACTGCGTCGGGCGCTCGCGGCAGGCACTAGGTTATTGGCCCGTGCAGCCCGCCACGATCTCGTCGGCAAGCTGCCGCTTTCGGAGGGTGCACGGCATGCGCTTCGGGGGGATCGGCTGAATCGCCTAGCTCAGCTGCTTGCTGCAGCCAACGAGGACGAGTTGTATCGGCGACTTACGGGATCATCGAACGAGAACCTGAGCCTCCACCAGCCACCCTCATCAATTCACGTCGAGCACCGGCTTGATGGGCTGCTGTCCCGTCTGTTGTATGACGATATGGCTGGATACCTCCCCGGCGATATATTGGTGAAGCTGGACCGCGCCAGCATGGCCAACAGCCTCGAGGGGCGATGCCCGCTGCTCGATCATCGGGTTGTCGAATTTGCCTGGCGCCTGCCGACGAATACGAAAGTTCGTAATGGCAAAGGCAAGTGGATCCTTCGTCAGTTGTTGCGCCGATACGTTCCGCAGCGGCTGATCGAGCGGCCGAAGCAAGGTTTTGATGTTCCTATAGCCGTCTGGCTGAGAGGCCCGCTGCTGAGTTGGGCAAACGACCTTGTCGCCGATATGCGTTTGTCCGGAGACGGGATTTTCGACCTTGCAGAGGTGGATGCGTGCTGGCGCGATCACGTTGACGGCAGGCACGACCATTCTCGTGAATTGTGGCCCGCTTTGATGTTCCAGGCCTGGCACAACGAGGCAAGGCGCCCATCGCCCACAGCAACGGGTTCTCGCGTGCCCGAACTTACAGGAGATTAAGATGGAAGGGTCCATAGTTAGCCGCATCCACCTTCCGCACGTTAACGAAATGCACGTGCCTGCGCGCGAAATCGCTCCGCGCATGAAACGGCCCTTACGCGAACAGATGGACACGCAAACCCCATTCCATCAGCTCCTCATTACCCTCTCAAGAAAAAAATGGTTCCTGCTGGCCATGGTCATCACTGGCGGTGTATTAGCCGCGCTTGCGGGTCTTGCACGGCCTGCCCTGTATGAAGCCACTGCACAGGTAATCGTCGACGCACCTAGTAGAGCGGCCCCTGCCGGCGGCTCGGTCTCTACTCAAGATGTGCTGGATTCCAGCATTGACGACCACATCACCATGCTCTCGTCGCAAGGCCATCTGCGAAGCGTGGTGGCAGCGCTGCGCAAAACGGACGCTCTCAACAATACTAGAAAGGCTGATGCTGTTACCGAAAATTCTGCTGCTCACCCTGCGGGCGTCGAGCCGCCGAAGTTGCGCTCGGGTACAGCCGATCTGCTAGCCGAAATTTGGCCGCGAAGCACTCCGGCGGAGCCAGATGCGGCTGAACTCAAGATACTGCGTAAGGGTATAAGGATCGGCCAGGAGTTGCGATCGAGGGTCATCAGTGTCGGCTTCACCGATCACGATCCGGCGCGAGCTGCTTTGATCGCCAATACGTTCGTCCAAGTGTATATTGGCGATCTGGCAAGGAAAAGCCAAGCATCGGACAGACTGGAACTTGAATCGATAGTTGCCGGACTTCCAGCTACACAGAACAGTCTCGCAGAAGCGACCGATCGTCTTGAGAGGTATCGGCTGAGCCATGGCGCGATCGACCAAGGTGCAGCGGATAATGCCGCCAAGGAGATAGTCGAACTCACCCAGCAAATCTCCTTGTCGAAAGCCGATCTCTCCGCATCGGAATCTCGACTTCAACACATTCAGGACTTGCGAAAGGGGGGCGCGTCGGTTGCCGCGGTAGCCGAAACCATCGGATCACCCGTGCTGGCCGATCTCTTGGCACGCCAGGCCAACGGCACAACAGATGAGGATGTCACAAATGCGATCGATCGTGAGATCGAACAAGAAATCGCCCGCGTCGCTGCCGAGACGAACATCTATCGCTCCCAAATAGCGGTGCTGCAAAAGCGTAAGGACGTCCTGGATGCGGTTGTGGCCGATACAGCCGGCCGGCTTTCCGGATTGCGCGCTCTCGAGCCCCAGGTCGGCATCTTGACGCAGCGCTACAACGACCTTTTGACCCGGCAACAAGACTTGATGCGGCGTATTGCAAGTCCATCCCCCGGGGTCAGGCTTCTCTCAGCGGCGTGGCCTCCTACCAATCCAACGACTCTTTCGCCAATATTTCTTATTCCGCCCGGCATGGTTGTGTTTGGCCTGATTGGGGGGATCTTCATACTTGTCCGCCAACGCTTCGATAGCACCTTGCACGGGGAGGCCGAAGCTGAAGCAGCGCTCAAAGTTCCGTGCCTCGGGCTAATACCCCAGGCTGCCACAACGCACGCGAGGCGACTGCAGCAGCTGGTTTCAGGTCAGCAGGAGTCAAGATACAGCCGCGCCGTGACGGCCCTGCTTGTCGCTGCAGCGCCCCGGCGGGCGAGGGATTGCTCGAACATAATCTTGATAACATCCTGCAGTGAGGATGATGGCAAGACCGAGCTCGCATGGAGCATGGCCTTGGCGGCCACAAGACTTGGAGGGCGAGTACTCTTTATTGATCTGGACCGCACGGACCGCCGCCTTACAGGCGAGTTTGTGAAGGAATTCAGCGCACGTAAGCCGCACAATTTTTTCGGAGACTATATCAATGACCGTTGTGCGCTGCGCGATGCGATAGCTGGAATGTCGGCAATCGGAATCGATTTCATGGCGCTCGCACCGTCGGAGGATCTGCTGCCCTTGCTGTCCAGTGTCGATAGCTCCCCTTTCAAAGATGAACTGCACTCGGTCTATCGGGTGGTCATCATAAATGGGCCGCTGGGGCTTGAGGGACCAGAGGCCAGACTCCTGACAGGCTGGGGTGACGTGGTTCTTTTCGCCATTCGCTGGGCGAAAACGCGACGCAGCATCGCGCGAGGCGTCCTAGACTTGCTTGCGGGCGATACGCCAGCTTCGGTTCCCGTCGCAAGCGTTCTCACGAAGGTTAATCTCAGGAAGCACGCGGGTTACCGGTTCGGGGACAGCGCTGATCTCTTGCTGGAGGGAGCATGACGAGTTCGGCTTTTGCTGTTGCCTACTTCCCACCACCGCCCGTTGAAAATCCCCGTTTTAGGCGCCGCGCCGATCGGCTGCCGGCGCGGGCCATTCGCCCGTAGCCGGGGTTGCTGCGGAGAGATCCGTCCGGAGCGTGGGGCCGAGGTGTCACAACGGAACCTACTGGCCAGGAGCCGCCGGACGGGCATTCATGAATTTCGGGAGCCACGCCTGAGGCGACGCCCCTGATGCCATCCTTCGTCTGCTTGGCAGGTCCAGCAGCCTGGTGGTGTCAAAATCACCTTCCCGCTGCAAGCGGCGTGGCACCGCTCATTACTGCTTGGCTTGGCGATGAATCCGTGGCGCAGGTGACGAGACTTTGTCGATTTTCGCCCAGAGTGCGCTCCCGCCCATCGTAGATGCGTTCCTGATGGCGTATGCCCATGCCGGCAAGCGTGACGGTGAAATCGCAAGGGCGGTCAAACCTTGCGCCATTCGTTGCGCTTTGCTTCGCGGCAAGGCCCGCACGAACTCACTCACACTACCTGGTTTTTGTCCCTTACGCAAAAAGCTGTGGACGATGTCTTGCTTCAGGAATTTGGCGAGATTGAACGGCTCGCGCTCGCATTTGCTCAATTGCAAGCCGTGCCGCCGACATATGGCATCGAAGGCTCCTTTCGTCCATCGGCCAATGTGGTTTGGTGGCATGTCTACGAGCGAACCGTGAGACTCCATATAGTACGTTCTGTTTTCATTTGGCACGGCTATGAAAACAGATCCTTGCGCCTTCAGAAGATATTTTAAGCGAGCAAAAACCTCATCCACTTGGTCCATATGCTCGAAGACCTGAAACATGAAAATAAAATCGAACGCCTCTTTCATGGGGTTGAAGCTGCCATCTCGAAAGTCATTTGCAAATGTCTTGAAGCCTTTTGACGCCAGTACTGATCGCGCCGTTTCGTTGTAGTCGACGGCAGAAATATCCGAAGTATGGAAGAATTTATTCTTGATGCGGTCGAGAAAATACCCAAACCCCGATCCCACTTCGAGAGCAGTCTTTCCGCCAGTATTCAGGCCCGCGAGCTCTTCGATTGTTCTTGCATATTCCCATTTCATAGTTGGATAAGAAGGGTACGCCCAGGCTAAGTTATAAAACTCAAAGCCGCCGGCGACGAACGGATCTGCGAAACCGAATCCACAATCTGCGCATTTGCGAATGTCGCAAGTGTTACGGCCCCAGAGATCCGACAGGTGGCTTGTTAACTTTCGGGAGCGATCGGGGTCCTGACGCGGATTGATGAAATGTCGAGAGGCCTCGTCTGCTGTCACTTCGAACAATTTTGCGGTTGATACACTGCCACACGCCGGACAAATGGTCATCTCGCTATCCCTGAAGCCTGGACGAAGGAAAGCCGCCTTCGACGGTGTAGAATGCGTGCCAGCCGGCCAACGCAGGCCTCAATGATGCCGCCACGCTAAATTCGCCTCTGGCTACGCAACCGGCCCAGTCTCGGGCGGATGGCGAACGCGTAAGTAATAATGTGCTGGCTCGCAATTTTCATGACTGATGGGCGAAGAATTTGCATGGCATCTTGGATCGTCGCTCGCCATGACTGCTGGTGGAATCTGCAGGGAATACGAGCAACCCGCAGCGCCCGTAACAAAGTTTCGGGGCGAGGGAGGTGTTTACGATCCTGAATTAGATTCCAGTTAAGCTCTTTGACAGCAAGAGTTACTTGATCAACGTCGTCAAAATTCTTAGTTGTAGTGATGCTCGGGTGATTGGTCGCGTCGTAGAAAATCAAGCCGTCATTTATCGCGACCATGTCTCCGTGGCATGCCAGGTCAACAAAGAACAGCTGGTCGACTCCGGCCGGGATAGAATTGTGCGCGCGCATCAGGCAACCCGCGTGAATGACGTCGCGGTTGATCAACAGCGTCGACGGGATGATCCCGAGGCTCCGCGTCGTACGGACCAGATAGAGGTCCGTTAGGCATTGCTGGCTCGAGTAGACGGAGATCCGTTGTCGCCCTTGCGGTGGCAATCGGAATTTCATCCGATCGTCTTCAATTATATTCGCGGCACAGGTCATGAATGCAGCCGAGGGATGCTTGGTGGAAACCTCGGCAAAGGTCTTGAGTGCGCCTGGGGCGAGCCAGTCATCGTCATGGAGCAGCTTGATCCATTTTCCGACGCAAGCGAGCATGGCGTTGTTGGTATTCTCGACCTGACCCCGGCCCCGACCGTTCTCGACAATTCGGATGCGAGGCTCGGTCCGTGCATACTCGGCCACGATTGCCCAGGTCGCTCCCTCTCGGCCCTCGTCGTCGCTGACGACCAGCTCCCAACTGGCGAAATCTTGACTCAGAATGCTATCCATCGCCCGGCGGATCGTGTCCGGTCGGCGAAAGGTCGGGATGGCAACTGAAATGAAAGGGCGCAGTCGCGAAGCATCAGCGCGATGATGTTGGTCAACCACATCGGTCGTTGGAAGCTGATCAAGCTGCGAGTGCTTCATGGTGTTTTTCCCTCGAGATGATGACTCTGCTTTGGTATGGCGGCTCCCGATGGTTCGACGTAGTGGCGGAGAAGATACAGAGAAGCCGCCGTTTTCAGTGCAAACCCGACGGCGCCGCCGGCCGCCATCAGATAAATGACTTTGAGTGGTTCCCAACCTGCCTCAGCACCGGCGAGCAGCGGGCCAAATACAAGCGCCGTCCGCGCGCCGTCGACCAGAAGTCGTACCTCTTGCCGCCGCAGGAGAGCCGGGACATCTTGAAGCGGTGTCGACAACGCCTGCGTGGCACCCATGAACGCCAGCGCGGTCATAATGTCTGCGGCGGGAACCCAGGGCGCGCCCAAGAGGGGAACGACGATATATGGCGCGGCCAGGCCAAGCGCTAATATTGGCAATGCGGTGAGGCCGGCTGAAAGCATCAAGAGGCCGTGCGCGGTGCCGAGCAAATGGGCGCGACTGCTGGTTTTGTTCGCCTCAGATACAAAAACATTGCTAAGCGGGTTGGCGATCAGCGTGACGGGTGCAGTCACCAGCCGTGACGCAACTCCCAGGTAGCCGGCAAAAGCGGCGCCAAACAGCGAACCAACGAGTATTGCGGGAAGATTGATGATGGCAAAACTCGCTAGGGCCGACGGAATGTCAAACAATGGAAACTTGTATTCTCGCCTGGCGACTACAAAGACGGTCCGCCACGGCGCTCGGGCGATGCCGCCTATGTCCTTCCTGCTCAGAATCCGAGAGCCGAGGATTCCGATGAAGATGAATTGGCTCAGGATATGAGCATGCACCATCGCGTCGCCTCCGAAATGGGCGAGCCCAAAAGTTAGTTGCAGCAGGGCCATGGTCACCGGCAAAATCAGGCGGCCGAGGGCGAAGTCGCGTAGCAGGCCTACGCGCAGACTCCAGCAGTTCATTGCTTCGACGAGGCCGGCACCCCCCATCCCAAGTGGAACGAGCCAGGCGAGGTGGCCAACTCGCGCTGGAGCGATGCTCGCCCACAGCAGTCCTGCCGCAAAGGCCAAGACACTCGTCACCATGACAGCCAGGAGAATGAGCTTAACGGTCACGTATGCCTGCGCACTGTCCTTGACCCCATAAAGCGAGGCCTCGAAACGCAATGCTGCGATCGCACCGAGGATGTTTACGATCGACAGGTAAATCGTGAAGATCCCGAAATCTGCCGGGGAATAGAGCCGGGCCAAAACGGGAATGGCGGCGACCAGGGTCAGCTGGCCGGCAATCGCCATGGCCGAAACGCCTCCTGCCGCGCGAAGAATACCGCCGATCGGGCTTGGAGGAACACGGGTGATTATTTTCTCGACCGTAGGAACCGTCCTGGATCTCAGAAAGTAGCTTTGGGACATGAGCTCGCGATTCCGAGGAGGCAAAAATGCGGTCGAATAGAGCTTACGATGGGGCCTGAACGTCACCATCATCCATCTGAATGACATTGTTCGGCAGAACGCGGATGCGGCGAATTCTTTGTGCTCCGTGCCAAGTACAAGTTCAGTCTCCGAATCGAGATCGCTCATTGGAACTGCCCGCGATAAGCTGATTTGCGCGAGGATCGCGCGGGGCATCGATGACCGGAAAATGTCGTCGTGACGCTGTGCGGCATCAGCTGATCTTTTGACCAGACCAGCAGCCCGACAGGATAACAGACGCGTGGATCCGTCGCTCCGACAAGGCGCGGATCACACGGTGGCCTCTACATGCACCAACGTTTGTTGCCGTATGCTGGTCGCGGCATCCCTTCCATGAAAGTCCCGGTACCATTCGACAAAGCGTTGCACTCCGTCCTCAAGCCGCGTCGTCGGGGCGAAGCCGACGGCCTTGCGAAGATCGCTGACGTCGGCGCGTGTCTCTAAAACGTCGCCAGGCGGCAACGGCACATCCACGCGAAGCGCCCGGCAGCCAAGGGCGGTCTCGATGATCGAAATGAGCCGGTTGATCTCCTCGGGCCAGTCGTTGCCGATGTTGTAGACGCGATGCGGCGCGGAACTTGTAGCAGGATCGGCGGTGAAGGGGTCCCAATGCGGATCGGGCCGCGGCGGTGCAGCCAGTGCTCGAACCACGCCCTCAGCGATATCGTCGATATAGGTGAAGTCTCGCCACACGCGGCCGGCATTGGCTACTTCGATTGGATTCCCCTCGATAATCGCACGCGTGAACATATAGACCGCCATATCGGGCCTGCCCCAGGGGCCATAAACGGTGAAGAAGCGCAGTCCAGTCATAGGTAAGCCGAACAAGTGACTGTATGAGTGCGCCATGAATTCGTTTGAACGCTTGGTTGCGGCGTACAGACTGACAGGATGATCGGCGCCGTGATGCTCGGAAAACGGTATGGTTCGATTTGAGCCGTAGACGGAGCTCGAAGAGGCATAGACGAGGTGACTAACGCCGAAGTGCCGACAGCCCTCAAGAACGTTGAGAAAGGCTATTATGTTCGATTGCAGATAGGCATGCGGGTCAACTAGTGAATGTCGCACGCCGGCCTGAGCCGCGAGATGCACAACGTTTGAAGGTCGAACTTCTGAAAACAGCAACTGGACACGCGCCGCATCCGCCAGATCAATTCGCATCGGAGTGAAGCCCGACTCGGTACAGAGGCGCGCAAATCGCGCTTCCTTGAGTCGTGGATCGTAGTAGGGGGAGAAATTGTCGACGCCGATGACTTCGACACCCAGACGCAAAAGCCGCAAAGCGACGTGAAAACCAATGAAGCCTGCCGCGCCGGTGACGACGATCGGTCCGGTCCGTGCCAGTCTCTTCACCGCGCGGTCCGAACGCGATCGAGCGATTTCCACCTTCTCCGCTGCGGCAAGAACAGACTCGCTGCCTAGATCGTTGTCCAACTTGTCGCCTTTCGAATCCGTTCGACAGTACCGAATGGCCGGTCCGGGATTGCGGCTTCCGTCATGCGGTGCACGACCTGCCAAGTCATGACACTCCAACTTGCGCCGTCTGAATCCCCGGGCGGATGCCGACGTCCGGCGATGGTATCCAGTGGCCTGCCTCTACGGCAGGACCGAAATGCGGCCAAGAAGGGCCACCAGTTCCGCCTGGCGTTTTGTTTCGGTCTTGGCGAACAGCGAGGCAAGCTGGGAACGGATCGTGGTGCGGCTGAGGCGCCAGCTGCGAGCGATCTCCAAAGGAGCGTCGCCCTGAGCCAGGCGCAAGGCGAGGTGCGTTTCTGCGCTCGTCAGGCCAAACATTCTTTGCAACGTGCGAGGATTTGGCCCAGATCTGTTATCCCGATCCAGCAACGCCACAATGCTCGTTCCGTCGGGAGCGATAACGCCGTTCTCGTTCAGAATCACCGGACGGTCGCCTCTGCTGCGGATCACCACCCAGGATAGTGAGCCCGGCAGGAATTGACCCGGAACATTTGCGATCAGCCGCCTTAGGGCGGTCGTAAGCCCGCTCGCCGTGTCGGCCGCTTCCCCCTGGCGCTCAAGCGTGGTTTGGGCGGCTGCGTTCCACTCGACCACCTTTCTCTCGCGATTCAGCACGAGATAGCCACAGCCAATGCGATCAAGCACGCCGGTTATGGATTCCAGACTGCGGCCTTTTTGTTCGCCGAACCTTGCGTCCAATAGATCCGATGCGCGATCGGCAAGGTGACCAGAAGAGGGCCGCGTATTCCGCGCTTCAAAATCATACCTGGTCCTCGTAGCAATGTACCGATTGCTCGAAGAAGCATTGACCTGTCTATCGATCAGATTCATTTTCTACCCCTAACCCAAAGTTTCACACGCCCGAAATAAGTATTCGGGATTCATGTAGTCTTCTATGTGTCGCTGGATTCTAGTCTTCTATGCGCTGACGGATAATATGTTCATCGCCACCTTGAAAAACTTAATATGATCCGACAGTTCTAAGGCAGCTCTTAGGCCCCGCTGCGTCCGATAAAATGCGCGCTATGATAGCGGTATGGCAATCCGGCAGTGGTACTAAGCTGTACGTTTTTTGCTCTAGTCTCGACGGGCTAGTCAGAAGGTTGTAGTCTGTGTCCATGAGCTCGCAGTCGCGCAGGTCGAATTCGAACCCGTCGGGCAGATTGCTAACTCATATTGCCTCTGCATCGGTGTTAGCTGCCACACTGATATTTGAAATCAAATCGTCAGCCTATATTGGGCAAGGCGCCAGTTTTCTGGAATTTATTCCGGCTATTATTATTATCGCCTATCTCGAAGACCGCGTGGCAGCGCTTGCTGCGACCATTCTGATGGTGACTGTCGGCCTGTGGGCGCGAGGACACGATCACATTTCAAATGGAGATTGGGCACGCGCAATCCTGCTTCTGGTTTCGGGCGGGGTAATTGCCATGACGTTCCATCGCCTTCGGCAGGACTTGCGTGAGTTGCTGGAAGTCGCGGAGGCCAGGCTAGCTGCCGTCGAAGCGACAGAAAGCCGCTATCGTTGGGCCTTCGAACGTGCTGCCCTGGGATTCGCGAACACCAACGAGAAAGGTGAGTTGCTTCAGTCCAACAAACGCCTTTGCGAGATGACCGGGTACAAGGAGGAGGAGCTTGCCCAATTGCGGCTCGATACGCTCGCCCATCCGAACGACCGGCATACCTTGGCGCAATTGTTGGCAAGGCTGGGCAATGACATCTCTTCGTTCGTTTCCGAGGTCCGTCTGTTAAGAAAGGACGGTATGGCATTCTGGGCTCGGCTAACGCTTTCTTCGTCCGTGCCCAAGGGGGGACTCTCGGAGAGCATCTTCGTGGTGGTCGACGATATTTCGGAACGACGCGCTGTTCACGAAGCGCTTCGGGCTCAGAAGGAATGGCTGGACCTCGCTCTGTCTGCTGGACGCTTGGGCACGTGGCGCATCGACCTTAAAGACGGGACAGTCACGGGCTCGGACACGTTCTGGGACATTCTCGGCCTGGCCCAGGCCAATAGCCGCAGTTTGGAGGAACTGTCAGCTGTCGTCCATCCGGCGGACTGGCCAAAGCTGGCGGCATCGAGAAAGGCCGCACCATCGGTCACGAATTACGATGTTGAGATACGTGTCCGCCGACCGGACGGACATATCCGCTGGGTTGCGCTGCGCGGAAGGGAGGAAAGACATGATGATGGTGGACAGCGGCTTGGAGTGGCTGCCGACCTGAGCGAGAGACGACAAACCACGCTGCTGCGTGCCGCGGCAAAGAAGCGGGAGCGCATCATGCTCGAACAGCGTCATAGATTCGGCAATGTTTTCGCGGTGATCACGGCGCTCGTGAAGATGGTCGATGTTCCCGGAAACAACGTCGCCAAATACAAGGAAATGCTGATCGATCGGATACGCGCGCTCGAGGCAACCCATTTGCTTCTTTCACGCAACGGCAGCGTATCGGGGGCGATAAACGATCTCGTTGCGCAAGAGTTGCACCCTTATATGGGGACACGCGCCATATCGGTCAGCGGTCCGTCCGTGGCGATATCGGGAGGCGCCGCCGAGAGTTTTGCAATGATCGTTCACGAGCTTGCCACCAATTCCATGAAATACGGAGCGCTTGGCGATTCAAAAGGCCGGATCGACGTAAGCTGGACGTTCGCAGCTGAAGACACAGGCAGCGATGTCGTGTTCGAGTGGGTGGAATCGGGGCGGCGGCGGACCTCAAGTGTAGTCCGTCATGGCTTCGGTTCCATGATAATCGGAGTGGATGGAGCGCCGCTTGTCGGTCACTCTCCCAGGCTGGAAATATCGGACCAAGGGTTGCGGTATTCGCTGCGGCTGTCGCGCAAGGAAATCGGATTGTAGTGCAGTGCTACAATCGGAAGCAGATATCTAAAGGCGGGTGGCGCTGAGCGGCCTTTGAGATGGGCAGTGTTCTTTCCAAGAATGTCGTTGGCCCAAAGCTGCGCCGTGGCTTTGGGATATGCAGTAATATGCGTGAGGAGTCATGGGATGCCGTTGCACGTCCAAAAGGACGCGCGGCGCTCTAGCTGGCATGTCTCGAAAGCCAAGTCTTCAGCATAACGGCAGCCTCGGTCCGATTGCGTACCCCCAATTCACGCAGAACCGCAGCAGCGTGGATTTTCGTGGTCGCCTCCGCGATTTCCAGATCGCGCGCAATTTCCTTGTTTGAATAGCCTTCCGCCATCAGCTTGAGGACTTCCTTTTGCCTCGAGGTCAGCCTGCCAAGGTTGACGCCAGCGGTACGTCGCTGTGGGCCCTTCTCGGAGTGGGTATGCGCGTGGGTTGCTTGCGTTGCACCCGAGCGTGACAGAAGTGCGGGAACATAGATGCGCCCGGAGAGGATTTCATTGACGGCCAAAACAACCTCTTCGTCCGTCTGCGACTTTACGATGTAACCGTGAAGCCCGATCGACAGAGCCGTGAGTATTTCCGAGCGTGAATCGTTACCGGAAACGATCGCAAATCGCGTATCCGGATAGGCGGACAGGATCCCGCCGAGCACTTCTTGATTGAACAGGCCTGGCATATTCAGATCCAGGATCGCGAGATCCACGAACGATTGCTCCGCCAGCAAACTGAGCACCGCGTCGAAACAAGACGCTTCAAATATCTCTACACCTGGAATGCCTGCGGTCAGTGCCAATCGCAAGCCGCGACGATACAAGCCGTGATCGTCGGCGATGACGATTCGATACATTGAACTACCCCAACGCGTATCTGAATGGATTGAACGGTAATGGGCCTGAAGTCGTAGCCATTCACTCGTCGATTCATCCAGCCGACGCCGCGGCACCCCCAACACCACAAACGCCGAATTTCTAATATAATCTTAAATAACGGGAAACGCTCCTCTTTTTTTTGCCCCTTGTGAGCGAACCCGCCGAACGTCGTCGAACATACGTTCTGACCTTTTGGAAAGCTGACAGACCGGCTGGTCGTTCAGCACTGCCATAGATCCAAAGATATAGAACAGCAAAACGGCCGAATTGTTACCATTCGAATGCACGACGACATCCACCCCGACGGCCACATACCATCCAGATGCAATGTCCGGATCAGGGATCGGCGGGGAAATCTCACCGGTCTTCTACGGGAAATCTCACCGGTTCTTCGGAGGGGCAAAGAACGTGTTTCCCGGGTGCTGACCAAGGCAGGATAGCCGGCCCGTGACGATAGCGTTCAGGCCGAATGAACAAGGGAGGACCAGGATGAAAGCGGTGATTCAATGTGGAGGAATGGGAACACGCCTCCGCCCCTTCACATCGGTCTTGCCGAAGCCGCTCATGCCGATCGGCGCACGGCCGGTTCTCGAGATGCTTCTGAAATGGTTGCGACGCAACGGTATTCAGGAAGTCTATATTACAACCGGGTATCTCGGCCACTTGATCCGCACCGTGTGTGGAGATGGCTCGCAGTGGAACCTGAAGATTCGATATACGCAGGAGATGGAGCCGCTTGGCACCATCGGGCCACTGTCTTTGATCAGGGATGAACTGACGGAGCCGTTTATCGTTCTCAATGGCGACGTCCTTACGGATCTAAGCCTCAGTCGATTTGTAGCAGCGCACCGTAAGCACACCGATCCGGTGACGATCGCAACAGCCTGTCGTCTGATCAAGATGGATTTCGGCGTCATCGACGAAGTCGACAATACCGTGCAGGTCTTTCGCGAGAAGCCGACCCTCTCGCATCTGGTCAGCATGGGAATTTACTGCATGAACCCGGACGTTCTGCAGTTTATCCCATCCGGCATACCCTTTGGATTCGACGACCTGATGCTGCAGATGATGCAGAACGGCACAACCGTGCACGTTTACAAGCATGAGGGTCTCTGGCTCGATATCGGGCGCGTCGACGACTTCCAGAACGCACAGACCATTTCCTGGGAAGACCAGTCGGCCTCGATCGAGGTCACCGCGACGGCTGCATGATGAAGTCACGAGCTCGGTTCCCACAATTATCAGTCTAGGAGGTTGTGATGCTCTTGGTCAGTGCCCCGATCCTGGGTGTGCCGGAAAAGACTGCTTTGACCAAGGTCATCGACAGCGGCTGGCTGACGATGGGGGAGCAGGTACGAGCCTTCGAACAAGCTTTTGCCGACGTCCATGGTGCGGAGGATTGCGTCGCGGTCGGTTCTTGTACGGCAGCGCTTCATCTCATTTTGCACGCTCTTGGCATCGGACCGGGCGACGAGGTGCTGGTGCCATCCTTGACTTTCGTGGCGACCGCAAATGCGGTCCTCTATGTCGGTGCGACGCCGGTCTTCGTCGACATCGAGTCAGCCGACGTGCCGCTGATGTCGATCGTGGAAGCCGAAGCGAAATGCACGACCCGCACCAAGGCAATCATTCTCGTCCATTTCGCCGGCTATCTCGCCGATCGGGAACAATGGCAGAGGTTCGCCCGTGCCCGGGGGCTGCATATCGTCGAGGACGCGGCGCATGCACCGGGCTTGAAGGAGGTGGGGACATTTGGTGCCGCGGCCGCCTTCAGCTTCTACGGCAACAAGAACATGACCACGGCGGAAGGCGGGGCTGTGATCGCCAGGGATGCCGGTCTGCTCGAGACAATCCGCCAGGCGCGTGGACATGGGATGACCACCGGGACACGTCAAAGGCTGAACAGCCGCACCCCTCAGTATGATGTCACCATGCTCGGATTCAACTATCGCATGGATGAATTGCGGGCTGCGATCGGACTCGTCCAGCTGCAAAATTTGCAGGAGTGGAATGAGATCAGGCGTATCCTGGTCATGCTGTATCGCCGTCTCATAGCCAAGCATTGTCCGGCCGTGACCATCCCGTTCCACGAGCCGCGGACGTCGGCCTACCACATCATGCCTATCCTTTTGCCACGTTACGCCGACAGGCAAGACGTCATCGACGCACTGCGCGCGCAAGGGATACAAACCACTATCCACTACCCGCCGGTGCACCAGATGACGCTCTATCGTGAGCTTATCCCCGATACTCATTTGCCGCGCACCGAAGATTTCGCGCAGCGCGAGCTGACGGTACCGCTGCATCCGCAGGTCACGGCACCTTTGGTCGAAACGGTGGTTGTCGCTCTTGCCGCAGCGGTTAGCGGTTGCGCTCAGACAGGAACAGCCGCATGAATGCCCTGGACCTAGCCATTCACCGGCCTAACGTCTCAAGTGCCGCCCATGGGACTGTGAGACGAGCAATTGATCTCGTCATTGCTGCGGCCGCGGCGATCGTCTTTGCTCCGCTGATGTTGCTGATTGCCGTGGCGCTGCTGCTGGAAGGCGGTCGGCCCATCTTCTTTACGCAGACCCGCGTCGGGGCCGGTGCTCGCCCATTCCGCATGTACAAGTTCCGCAAGTTCAGCGTAAAATGCGATCCCGGTGGCTTGGCGCTGACCATGGCCGATGACAGCCGCATGACGCCGGTAGGACGGTTCCTCGCCGTCACCAAGTTCGACGAGCTGCCGCAGCTTTGGAACGTCTTCAGGGGCGAGATGGCAATCGTCGGGCCGCGCCCGGAGAGCCTTGTCTTCGCCGATTGTTTTCGCGGGGGCTTCGAGGGTATTTTACAATACAAGCCAGGCTTGCTTGGTCCAGCCCAGGTTCTCTTCCGGAATGAAGCGCATTTTTATCCGCGATCCGTGGACCCGTTACTGTTCTACCGCGAGGTCTTGTTTCCGGCCAAAGCCAGGCTTGACCTTTCCTATTATCCGCAACGCACGATCGTCTCCGATGTCGTCTGGATGGTGCGCGGCCTGCTGGCGGTGCTTGGCGTCGTTTCGCCGCCGCCGATCGGAACTTGAGAGCAGGTGGGACATCGGCGCTCTCGTGGATTTGCAAAGTCAGTGCCTCACGTCATAGGGGGAACGCTTGGGTCATGGCATACAAGGGCAGGAAAGTTCTGGTTACGGGTGCCGATGGGTTCATCGGTTCGCATCTCACCGAGGCGCTCGTCCGTAGCGGTGCCGACGTCACCGCGGTGGCTCTCTACAATTCCTTCGACAGCCACGGCTGGCTGGACGATTTACCGGACACTATACGAAGCCAGTTGAACCTCATCCGCGGCGATGTTCGCGACAGCGCGTTCGTTAATCGGATCGTGCGCGGCCAGGCGGTCGTGTTTCATCTCGCCGCACTGATCGCTATCCCGTATTCGTATGCCGCCGCCCAGTCCTATGTGGAAACCAACATCCTGGGCACGGTCAACGTCCTCGAAGCGGCGCGCCAATGGGAGACTGAGCGTGTGGTGCACACCTCGACAAGCGAGGTTTATGGCACCGCGCTGACAATGCCTATCAGCGAGTCCCACCCATTGCAGGGACAGTCACCGTATTCGGCATCCAAGATCGGTGCGGACATGATGGCGGAGTCCTACGCCAGATCGTTCGACATTCCCGTGGTTATCATGCGGCCCTTCAATACGTACGGCCCACGCCAAAGTGAGCGGGCCATCGTACCGACCATCATACGTCAGGCTCTCGATAAAAAATGCCCTGCGATCATGGTGGGAGACACAAGCCCGATCCGCGACCTTACTTTCGTGGAAGACACCGCGGCGGCGTTTTTGACCGCAGGTTCGGCCGAGCTCGAATTTGGCCATGCCTACAACGCCGGAAGCCAGCGCGCTGTGACGATCTCGGACATATTGGATCTGGTGATCGAGTTGAGTGGCTGCAAGAAACCAATTCACCGCGACGAGCGCCGGCTGCGGCCGCAGAATTCCGAGGTGCGTGCCTTGCTGGCCGATTCTTCGCTCCTCGAAAGCAAGACTGGATGGCGCGCCCAGACCAGCCTGCGCGAAGGCTTGGAGCGGACCATCGGATGGTGGCAAGGGCGCCTCAGCGAAGGCCGGGTGCGACACGAAATGGGCTACATGACATGACCTTTCGCCCGCGTGGGTTGGCTCCGCTGTTGATTGCGGCTGCCTTGTCGTTGGATTTGTCCACGGCCAGCGGCCGGCAAGACAGCGCGCCGACACAGTTTGTCGCGCCAGTGATGATGGATCTGCCCGATTATCTTCAACCCGCGACGGATCCAGCCTTCGGGACAGTTTTCATGCGCATCACCAAGCCTGGCGCTCTTGGCAATGGCGTCGTATGCGAGAAGAAATTTTGCAGCCACCGTTATTCCAGCTCCCAGGCATGGAATTCAGACCAGAGCCTCCTCGTCATCACCAACGGCTGCAATGGCATGTGCTTTTTCGACGGGCACACCTATGTCCCGCTTTTCCGTCGCGCTCGATCGGCTGAATGCGAATGGCATCCGCAAAATCCCGATCTGATGATTTGCGTTCAGGACCGGAAAATTTCGACCTGGGCGCCACGGACCAATCGCGAAGACGTGCTGTTCGTGTCGCCGAATTACCATGATCTTCAGTTCGGTCCGTCCAAAGGCAATCCTAGCCGCGACGGCGATCGCATAGCAGTGCGCGCGATCCGTGGGGATGGTGCGATGGTTGCCTTTGCCTATGATCTCAAGCAGCGCCGGAAATTTCCTGACATCGATCTTGCCCAGCTTGCCGGAACGGTCAGCGCCTGCTCGATCTCCCCGCTGGGAGCGAACATCCTGTGCTTTCAGAACGTGAACGAAGACACAGAACAGCGAGCTATTTTCTCCGTCGACGGGACGTTGCGGCAGAGGTGGACGGACCATCATCGGCCCGGCCATGGCGATATGACGGTCGATGACGACGGTAGCGAAGTTTTCGTGGGCATCAGCAAATCCGACCCTGACAAATATCACGTCATCAAAAGGAGACTGATCGACGGGAAGGTCACCTCGCTTATGAAATTTGGCGAAGCGGAGCATGCGTCCGCGCGGGCACTGGACAGGAGCGGCTGGGTGTTCGTGAGCTATGGCGGCAATCCCGATGAGATATCTGCCAATCGCGACTGGGCGCCATATGCGCGAGAGGTGATCGCGCTGCGCCTCGACGGCAGCGGTGAGGTTCGACGAGTTACGCAAACCCACAACGTCTCGTCCGACTATTGGAGCGAAACCCATGCCTCGCCGTCCCCCGACGGCTCACAGGTGATCTGGTCGAGCAACTGGGGCGTGCCTGGCGGGCCAGTCTACGAATTCATCACCCGTCTCGATTGGCCGGAAGAGTCGCGGTCGAACCAGAAGGAGATTGCCGCCAATGGTCCTCGTTAATCGAATCCTTCTTGTCGTGCTCGGCATGCTAGCCGCGATGGAAACGGCCGCTGCGGCGGAAGCACGGGTTCCTTATCGACTTTCCGCCGGCGATACCGTCGAGATAGGAATTGCCTCCATCTCTGAGCGAACGCAACGTGCGGTGGTCCAGATGGACGGCACGATCGCGCTTCCCGAAGTCGGGATGGTTTCGGTTGGCGGCCTGACTCCGGCCGAACTGCAGACACGCATGCAGACGATCTTGCCAACCAAGATATTCCACCAGCGGCTGCCTGACGGGCGGGAGCAAATGATCGTCATCAAGCCGACAGACGTGACCGCCGTGGTTGCAGAGTACAGGCCGATCTATGTGACTGGCGACGTGCTCACTCCCGGACAGCAGGCCTATCGCCCGCTGATGACCGTGCGGCAGGCGATTGCCGTGTCAGGTGGCTTCAGCCTTTTGCGGTCCCGGGCAAACCAGGTTGGCCCCGATCCGGTGGATCTGCGGCGCGATTATGAGTCGCTTTGGGGGGAATACACGAGAGACTATTTTCACAGCGCCCGTCTCCGCGCCGAACTTCAGGGTAAGTCGACTTTCGACATGCAGCCACCACAAGGGTCGCCCTTGTCGGCAGGTTTTGCGTCGGCGATCGCGCAGGCCGAAGCAGAAGGGCTGAAGCTCTCGTTGGACAATTTCCAGAAAGAGCAGAGCTTTCTCGACAAAAGTGGCAAGGATGCTGCAGCGCAAACCGAGACCTTGCTCGAGCGCGAGCGGGCCGAAGCGGATGGGGTGAAGGCGGACGAAGACGAACTGGCGCGCGTAAGGAAAGCGTTTGAGTCGGGAAATCTAACCAATACCCGGCTCGCCGACGTCCGGCGCGCTTTGGTGCTCTCTTCCAGCCGGGCACTCGAAACCTCGGTTGAACTTATGAGAGCACGACGTCAGCAGGACGATTTTGCCAGACAGCGCGAACGCAATGACAACCAAAGAAGGATCGGTCTGCTGACCGAGCTGAAGGATACCAACGTGCGCCTTGCCGATGTTAGCGCAAGACTTCGCGCCGCCAGCCAGAAGTTGCAGCCCACGGGAGCGGCCGCCCTGCCGTTGCCGGTTGCCGGCGAAAGGATCCAGGCCGAGGTTACGATCATTCGCAAGCTCGGCGAAGAATGGCGGAAACAGCTTGCCCAAGAAGACACCGAGGTCATGCCGGGAGACACGATCGAGGTCAGGTTCAGCAGCGCTCTCGAAAATGCGGCGACCCGATGAACCGGCCGGGCTGCCGGTTGAGAGTGTGGCAGCCCCCTTACTGCCTGAAGGCCCTGGAGAACTGGTCGGTAAGAGGCTTCATCAAGTAGGACCAGACACTGCGCTCGTCGGTTCTTATGTGGACTTCGGCGGGCATGCCAGGTTTGAGTATTTTCTCTCCAGTCAGGCAGGTCGCTTCATTCTCGACGTCGATGCGAGCCGAAAAATAGGAAAGCTGGCGTTGCTGATCCTTGATCAGATCCGCTGAGACGCGCTTGACCGAGCCTTCGCAAGCAGGTGTGGTGCCGGCGTCGAACGCCGGAAAGCGGATCGATACCTGCTGTCCGGGATGAATCTCATCGATACGCGACGGAGGAATGGAAGCGTCGACAACAAGGTTGTCGGAATCGGGCACAATCATCATGAGCACCTCTCCGGCGCCAATTACGCCTCCGACGGTGTGGACCGAGGATTCTTGTACCGTGCCCGACTGCGGGGCACGAATGTCTGTCCTGCCGAGTTCGTCTTCGGCCACCACCTTGCGCTCACTGAGTTCGGTCTGCTTGGCTTCCGTTTCGCGAAGTTCGTTGGTCACGTCGCTCCGCATTTGTTCGTCGAGCTGAAGCACCTGCAGGTCCGTTTCACTGATGTGAGCCTGTACCTCCGCTATCGCCGCGACAAGGCGTCCCGATTCGCCGCGAGTCCGGGTCTTCTCCAGGCTGACATTGCTCAACCTCTCCTTGGACACCAACTTCTTTGCATAGAGAGATTCGACATCTGCAAGGTTCTTGGTCAGCAGATCCAGAGACTCGTCGGTCGCAGACTGCTGCGATTTGAGGCCATCGATCTGACGTTCCAGCTGCTTCGAGCGGCTTTGCAATTGGGCTTTCTGGCCAGCCAGCGCCGCAGCACGGCTTTCAAACAAGGCACGCTCGCCACTGACAAGTGCCGCCACTTGCGGGTCACCCATTTGAGCGCGAAGGTCGGGCGGGATCTGCATTTCCGGCAGACCCTGGCGCTCGGCCTCCAGTCGGGCCAGACGAATGGTGGCGCGATTGAGGTCCTCGGTGATTATCTGCAGGTTTGCTCGGGTCAAGGTGTTGTCCAGCCTGACCAACACGTCGCCGGCCTTCACATGATCGCCGTCGTGCGCGAAGATTCCGCCGATGGTGCCGCCGGTTTGATGCTGCACTTTTTTTATGTTGCTTTCGACCACCACAGTCGCAGGCGCAATCACCGCGCCGGCAATCTTGGTCAATCCCAACCAGAGCCCTCCGCCAAAGACCAACAGCAAGCTGGTTGCCAGGCCCAGGAGCAGATTGGCCCGGATTCCATCCGGCTCTGGCTTCGTCCCCAACGAACGGCTCTCACCGCCGGCGGCGACGTATGACGACACGGTAACAGTGGAGCGATACCTCGCATATGCTCGTCCGCACCTTTGCGCGGCGGAACGACAATTTGTTGCCAGGCTCCGGACCAGATTACCCCAGGGTAGATTGGCTCGAATGCCATCCGACTCCGGCTTCGCCCCGGTCGGCTGGCCTTCGCCGCCAACCGCAGCATATGACGACATGGTCACGTTAGACACTAAGCAATACCTCACGCATGCCCGCTTGCACCGTGCTGCAGCGGAACGACAATGTTTGGCTTGTCCGGACGCGGGAAGGGCCGGACCACATTTGCCAGAACGTCTTCGCGCGAGCCGAACGAATGGAGCATCCCGTTCGACAGGACGAGTACCTGATCGATGTTGACGAGAGCGGAGGGGCGATGCGCAACGACGATCACGATACCGCCGCGCTGACGCACAGCCAGGATTGCGCCGGCCAAAGCAGCATCGCCGTCTGCGTCCAGATTGGAATTTGGTTCGTCAAGAACGACGAGGAAGGGATCGCCGTAAAGTGCCCTGGCAAGCCCGACGAGCTGCCTCTGCCCAGCCGAAAGGGCCGCGCCGCCTTCTCCGATGCGTGTTTGAAAACCCTGCGGAAGACGCATGATCATCTTGTCCACGCCCGCAGCCTTGGCAGCTGCCAGCACGCCTTTTGCGTCGCTTTTGCCGCCGAACCTCGAAATGTTATCGGCGATCGTCCCGTCGAACAGCTCAACGTCCTGTGGCAGGTAGCCAATATGAATGCCGAGCAGTTCTGAGTTCCACTGATCGAGCGAGGCGCCGTCCAATCTTACCGTGCCACGAAGCGGCTTCCACGCCCCGACCAAAGCGCGCACGAGCGTGGTCTTGCCGGAGCCGCTCGGGCCGACGACCGCCAACCCTGCGCCTCTTGCCAAGCGGAAGCTTACATTGAAGATGGTTGGCTTCTGCAGGCTTGGTGGCGCGACAGTCAAATCTTCGACCGCAAGCTCCGCCTTTGGGCGCGGCAGTTCCATTGTCTCTTGCTGGCTAACAAAGGCATCCAGCGCTGCCGCCAGCTCGGAATAGCTCTTGCGGGTTGCCAGAAACCCTCTCCAGTTTGCAATGGCCACATCGACCGGCGCTAGTGAGCGGCCCAGCAAAATGGACGATGCAATGATCACGCCGGGCGAGGCCTCGCCCCCGATCACAAGGTAAGCACCAAGCCCCAGCACACATGATTGCAAGGCCATTCGCAGTGTCTTCGACAGTGAGCTTGCTGCGCCGACGACGTCTGAAAGCCGTTCCTGGTTCTTCAGATAAAGATGACTGACCTCGTTCCAGCGCCGGCTAAGCGGAGCAGACAGGCCCATCGCCTGAACGACCTCTGCATTGCGGCGGCCGGAATCCGCCAGCAGCCGCTGCGCCACGAGTGTTTCAGATGCACGAGCCGCAGGTTTGCGGCCGATGATCTCGGCAACCACCGTCAAAAAAACAACGGCGCATGCACCGAGCGTTGCCAGCACGCCAAGGGCGGGGTGCAGCAGATAGATGACCACCATATAAAATGGTATCCAGGGAGCATCGAATAAGACCGTCGGCCCCAGCCCGGAAAGAAAGCCACGTAGCTGGTCCAGATCACGAAGCGGGTGTACCCGGTTCGCGTCCGGCCCGGCGACGAGGGGCAGGGAAAGCGAGGCTGCAAACGCCTTTTGCTGCAGATTTTTATGCAGGCGGCTGCCGATGCGGACCAACAGGCGAAGCCTCACGAAATCGAGGAGCCCGTAGGCCGCGTAAAGTCCCAGCATCCCGACGGTAAATCCGATAAGAGTCGGCACGCTCTGCGAAGGCAGCACGCGGTCGTAGACCTGGAGCATGTAGACGGAGCCGGTCAAGGCGAGGATATTTATCAATGCGGAGAAAACGCCTACGCCGACGAGGCCGTGCACACAGCCAAACATTGCGGAGCGTAGATCGAGCGAGCGCTCTTTGGTCGACTTCATGATGCGCGCTCGTTGACGCGAAATTGCCGCGCAATCTCGTCGATTCTTTCGATGAGGGACAAACTTTAACCTTCCGGGAAGCAGCAGCTCCGCCCCGCTGCTGGAACATTACGAATTGCTTACATATGTGCCTTCTTTGATTAAAATGTAGCAAAATCGTGACGCCAGGCTGAGAATTCGGCAACTGGCTCGCCAGCCTGGGGATAACCGGCTCGAGTAAGGAGATATTCCTAATCATGACACGGCGCAGAAGCTTATGGTCATCTTTGTAGCATCAGGGCTTCAAAGCGTCTGAGGCGGGATGGGTTTTGATTTTGTCGATCGAGAGTTAAGCGGTTTTAAGATACACTTTATCGGTGCGCCATTGTCGGCCACCAACGCCGGATAAAACGGGAGGCGAGTGTCGTGAGCGAAGAGATCAATGTCGCCGATGCCTATGGCAGGGGCCGCAGCACCTTCATGGGACTGCAGCTGCTCGTCTCGCCCGGTGCGCTTGTTCCTCGACCGGAAACGGAACTGCTCGGCAACGCCGCTCTCGATGTTCTGAGCCAACTGAACTTGCCGGTACCTCGCGTTGTCGACATGTGCTGTGGGGCGGGCAATCTGGCGTGCGCCATCGCGCACCACGCCCCCACCGCGCGCGTGTGGGCAAGCGATCTTACCGACGGATGCGTGCAGGTCGCGCGCCGCAACGTCATCCATCTTGATTTGGAGGAGCGGGTAACGGTGCTTCAGGGCGACTTGTTCAGCGCCTTCTCCGGCCTGGAGCTTGACGGCACGATCGATGTGGTCGTTTGCAACCCGCCCTACATTTCGGAAAAACGGCTCGAGGGCGACCGTTCGCATCTGGTCGAACTCGAGCCGCGTGAAGCATTCGCAGCCGGCCCCTACGGCCTGAGCATCCACATGCGGGTGCTCAAGGAGGCGCCGCGTTATTTGCGGCGCGGAGGCATCCTGCTTTTCGAGGTCGGCCTTGGCCAGGACCGGCAGGTCATGAGTTTGCTCGAGCGTTCCAAGGTCTATGAGAGTATCCGGTCAGTCACCAATCCAGCCGGCGAGGGCCGGGTGGTTGTGGCACATACAAAGGCGCAGGCATAAGCGCCACAGTCGCGGCAGGCTTCAGACGCGCTGTCGCGGCTTAAAACAGCCGGGGATTTGAAACAGAGCTGCGGGCTTTCGGCAATCAGTTTCTCTTGCGCATAACGTATCGCGCAATTCCCTGGATGGAATCGAGGTTCTCGGGCAGCAGCTCGCTGTCTTCGACCGTGATGCCGAAGGTCTCCTCGATGAAGCCGATAACCTCGAGCACCCCCGTCGAGTCCACGATGCCCTGGTCGAGAAGCGAGGTGTCGCTCTCCAGACTGTCCGGATCGGCTATATAGAAATTCGAGGCCAGGAAAGCGCGAATTTGTTCACTGAAGGTATCGGTTCTATCCTTGGTAGATAACATTGATTTCGCCTCCGGTACAAAAGATGAATGCTGATCAACTTCGCTCTGGTGCCGACTCATGACAGGGCCGTTTTTTTGAGTTTGCCCGTGTCGGTCATCGGCAGACTGGGTACGATGACGATGGACTTCGGAACCATGAAGTTTTCCAGCCGTCTCTGGCACTCTTTCTGCAACTGCTTTTCGCCGAGCATGCTTCCCTTCTCCATCACGACAAACGCCTTCACTGCTTGCCCGAGCAGCTCGTCCGGAACGCCGATGACCGCGGCTTCCCGTACGCCGGCAATGTTCATCAACGCGTTTTCCACCTCCTTCGGCGCTATCTTCTCTCCGCGCGATTTTATGATCTCGTCGCCGCGACCGACAAAGTAGAGATAGCCCTCGGCGTCCATCCGGCAGTAGTCGCCGGTGTACAGGACCTGCTCACCCGGCAGCGGTCCGGGTTTGAGCTTTCTGGCTGTCGCCTCCGGCTTGCCCCAATAGCCCTTCATCACCGTCGCTCCGCGGATGACGAGCTGACCAACGACGCCGGGTCCGACCCGCCTGTCATGCTCGTCGACAATCCACATTTCCGTGTTGGGGATGGCGATCCCGACGCTCAACGGCTTTCGCTCAAGATCGTCCGGCGGCAGGTAGGTGCAGCGCTTGCATTCGGTAAGGCCGTACATCGAATAGATACGGGCGCCAGAAAACAGCTCCTGCAGCAGGAGAATGTGCTTGAGCGGCAGGGCGGCCGCAGTGTTGGTGACATAGCGAATGCTCGAAAAATCCTGATCCCTCAGAGACTTGAGCTCCCCGAGTGCGGCAAAGATGGTCGGTACGCCGGGAAAGCCCGTCACCCTTTCTTGCTTGATCAGCCCAAGGATCTGCGCCGGGAAGGCGAACGAACGCTCAAGCACCAGCCGGGCGCCCGCGCCGAACGCCATGATCATCTGGTAAAGACCGTAGTCGAAGGCGAGCGGCAGGACATTGAGGATCACCTCGTCTTCGGCAAGCGCCAGGTATGAGGAAATCGAGGCGCATGCGGCGATCATGTTTCGATGCGTCAGCATCACGCCCTTGGGCTCGCCCGTCGAGCCGGACGTATAAATGATCGCAGCGAGATCGATGTCGATGCAGCGGCGCGCGGGCGGCGTGCTGCGGGCTGCCGCGACCGCAGTATCCCAGCGCACAGCATGCGGCAGTTCTTGCAAGTCGTTGCGTTCGATCGGCCCGGAGACGATCATGCGGCGCAACGATGGGCAATTCCGCGCCGGGTCCCTGAAAATCGAGTGCAGGTGTTTGTCGGTGATCAGTGCGGTCGGGCGGCAGTCGTTGAGCAAATAATCGAGCTTGTCACTTTTGGTGAGCGGATTGACGATGCACACCACGGCGTTGGCCTTGAGCACCGCCCAGAAAGCGACGACGGCCTCGACAGTGTTGTCGGCGAAGATCACCACTCGATCGCCACGCGCAATTCCAGCCTCGGTCAAATGGTGCGCTACGGCGTTCGAGCGCATGTCGAGATCGCCATAGGTGACACGTTGATTGCCGCACACCAGGGCCACCTTGGCGCCGAACCGGCTGGCAGAGTTGGTGAGATAGTCGTGCAGGAGGGGTACGGCGCCATGCATCATGCGAGCACCTCTTCACGATGCTCGCGGTCGATATCGATGCTGAGCTTGAGCGTGCGAGCCCCACTTGGACGGCTCGCGATAAATTGCCGATGGAGAAGCTGTGTCGACAGCACTCCGACCAGCGCCATATTGTCGGAGTTGGACAGGTCGCCGCCGCCGGCGCTGGCTTGGCACTTGCTCAGGAGCCGGGTAACCGATTTGGGATCGAAGACGTTCGCTTCGCGCAGCGCCGCCTCCGAAAGTGCTTCGCGAATGTAGGCCGGAGCGCCATCTGCGACGAAGCAAAGCGCGTTGGGGGCCCGGTAAGGCTGTTTCTTGCGGGTGACGATTTCCGACGGCACGATCGGTTGCGCCACACGTTTCAGCACATGCTTTTCGTCGAGCACACGCAGCTTGTAGGCGGCCGGAAGCGAATTCGCGAGCCTCACGAGTTCATGGTCGAGGAACGGGAAGCGCCCCTCGACGGAATGAGCCATGAGCATCCTGTCCCCTTGTGAGGACAGCAGGTAGCCCGACATCAGCGTCTGGATCTCGATATACTGGTCCTGCGCAAGAGAGCCCCATCGCGAAAACTCCGACGGCAGGCGGGCAAGCAGCTCGGACACGGCGTTATGGCGCTCCGTTTGGGCGCGCATGTCTGCCGAAAACAGCCGCTTGATGGCGCTTGTGGTACGCCAGCGCGTGCCATGCGCAAAACCAGGCGCGTCACAGGCGTGGATGTCGCGCCCGAAGAACTGGCGTGCCATCGCTTGCTGCTGTACCGGCGAGCGGCTGAGATAAGGATAGAGGCGCTCCAGCAAACGGGAGCGTCGCTTCGAGGCGGGCTGGCGTCCCCAGAAGCGGCGGACCTTGCCTTCGCGGAACAAATCGTAGCCGGCGAACATTTCGTCGGCCCCTTCGCCGGTCAGCACGACCTTGATGCCATGCTGGCGCACCAGTCTCGAGAGCAGGAACAGCGGCGCCGGCGCGGTTCTTAGGATTGGCCGCTCGGCATGGTAGATCACCTCAGGGAAGATGCCAGCGATATCGCTGCGCGAAACAACCACCTCATGATGGTCGCTGCCGGCCACGCCGGCAACCAGGCGCTGGAAATGCGTCTCATCATATTCGGCGTCGGCAAAACGCAGCGAGAAAGTCTGGAAGCGCTCGCCCGCGAAGCGTCTCCCCAGCGTGGCGACCAGTGAGCTGTCGAGCCCGCCGGACAAATAGCAGCCAACCGGCACGTCGGCGCGTACTATCCTGAGCGCCGTCGCGGCCTCCAGGGCGCTGCGCACTTCCTCCACCGCGTCATCAAGCGAGCCGCTGAATTCATCATCGCCAGGCCCGTCAACCTCTGGATAGGCAGGCTTCCAAAAAGCCCGCTCGCGAACGACGCCGCGGTCATAAATGCGGACATGCCCAGGCGTGAGTTCGCTTACTCCTCCAAACACGCCTTGTGGCGGCGCGACAGTCCAAAGAGTAAAAGTCTGATCGATGCCGGCTGGATCGAACGCGCGGGGTATGTCCGCATCGGCCGCGAAAATGGCCTTCACCTCGCTGGCGAAGTAAAGCCGTCCGCCATGCTCGCAAAAGTGCAGCGGGCAGATGCCGAACCGATCCCGAGACAGGACGAGACGACCTGCCACGGAGTCCCAGATGGCGACTGCCCACTGCCCATTCATTCGCTCGAAGGCGGCCTCGCCCCAGGCATGATAGGCATGGACGATGACCTCGGTGTCGCTGCGTGTGCGGAAGCGATAACCGAGCGCGGCCAGGTCTTGTCGCAGCTCGACGTAATTGAAGATTTCGCCGTTGAAGACGATCCACATCGTGTCGCCCGCGCCGGCGAGTGGCTGCTGGCCGCTCGCGAGATCGATGACGGACAGGCGGGCATGTGCCAATCCCGCACGTCTGTCCCGGTAGAGGCCACGCTCGTCCGGGCCGCGATGCGCCAGCGCGCCCACCATGCGCATCAGCGCATCCCGGGAAGGGGGAGCCGCGGCGCCGCTCAGCGACACAATTCCGGCGATGCCGCACATCGCCTAGCCCTCGCCCATTGAAGAGGACACCAACGGCCGCGCGTGAAGATAACGTGCGGCGCGCCGCTTGCTATCGATATCCTTGAAAACCTTCTGGACCTGCGCCTCGGTGAGGCCGGTTGCCTCAGCGACCTCTTCGCTGGCTATCCCGTGGTTCAAGCCGTAGAGGCACAGATCCATCAAATAATAAGGCAGCGCGAAGTAGAACTCCTCCTGACTCTGCGGCATCGAAAAGGTGTCCGTGGTGGGCGGTCTTCGCCGGACCTCTTCCTCCACCCCAAGATATTCGGCCAATTGATAGACCTGGGTCTTGTAGAGGTGGACGATTGGCATCAGGTCGGCAATTCCGTCGCCTTGCTTGACGAAGAAGCCCTGGTCGTACTCCAGGCGGTTCGGCGTGCCCGCTACCGCGTAGTTGAGGCGGTCGGCATGGTAGTATTCGGTCATCTTGCGCAGGCGCTGCTTGTAATTGGTTGCCGCGACGATCTGCAGATAGGCTGCCGGCGGCAGACGCACCGTGTCGGTCCTGCCCTCGGGATCCTGAACTGTGAGGCGCGTGATGTTGAGACCGTTGCTCTCGAGAACCGAGGCGAGCACCAGCTTGCATTTCCAGCCGTCCCCATATTCGGGAACGACAGTCTTGATTGCTTCGGTCTGCCGTCTGTAGGCGCCGATCGCTTCGAGGGCCGGCGTTATATCCTCCAGGACCGTATCGATACCAAGCTGCGCGGCGACGGTGCGGCCGAGCCTTAGCGAGTCGCCGGAGGAATGGCGCTCCGGCATGAATATCCCGAGGACCTTGTCTTTTCCAAAGGCGCGAACACATAACGCCGCGACGACTGAGCTGTCGATGCCGCCTGAGAGGCCGACAACCACCCCTCGACGTCGCAGCGTGCCAAAGACCTGCTGGCGCAAGATCTGGACGATGCGATCGACTTCCGCGCCAGCGTCGAGCACCAGGGCGTCTTTGCCGAATGTTGAGATCAGGTCGATGGCTTGTACTCCAGTTTGCGAGACTCGGTTGGCGAATAGGTTTGCGCCACCGCTTTCTCGATAAGGGGACGGTTGGTGGCGAGGTGAGGCTCTATGACCAGGTCGATATGGGTGCCGACGATCGGAATCACGTCCAGATGGGCGAAAACGCGATCCCAGCCGATGGCCAGAGTCATTCCGGGTCGAGCACAGCGAAACAGGGTGCCGGTGATCGGCAGCGCCGGCTTCGGCTCTGTCAGCCATTGGAAGAAGGCCCGTGCTCGCAAAACCTCCTGCAGTTCCAGTTTGGTTCTAAAGCTCGTCGCATTGAATTGTCCCTGAGCGTAGCGATCGAGAAACCGGACCAGTTGCGCCTCTCGCCGCATTTTCACGGCGACTTTCGCGAGGGCGCGGCAAGCCATCCGGGAAGCGGATACGCGGTTGGTCCGGATTCGATTGAATGTGCGCGTAAACGTCTCCAAGTAGGCGCTTCGCTCGCCGACGAGGCTGGTGTCGAGGATGCCGAGGAACTTTACAGTTCGCCCCGCGGCCAGCAGCCGCGCCGCAACTTCGAAAGCAACAGCGCCGCCGAGCGAATGGCCAAGAAGTCGTATGTTACCCGAAGGTTGAGTGCGGCGGATCTGCTCGACGGCGGCATCGGCCATGTCGGCGAGGCTGTTTTGCCCGCGCAGTATCAGAGCCAGGGCCGGATACCTGATCGGGGCAACGCGGGTGACCTTGCCCATCGCTGCTGCAAAGGCAGCAAGGCTCGGGCCATAGCCGACCGACCCCGGGAACAGAAAAAGAATGGGAGGGTCGTGCTTCTCGGCGCGCGCGCTTTGGTCGCCTGCCTGTGCAGACACGACCGCCTTGACCATTTCGTCCAGGCTCATTCCGACGGTGAAGGCCTCAAGACCGAGTTCCTGCCCGATAGCGCTTTCGATTTCCATGACGCAGTGCAGCAGCTTCAGTGAATCTCCTCCGGCGTCATCCCAGCGTCCTGCCGCCACCCGCGTATTAAGAATGCTGGTCCATGCCCGCTGGACGACCTGCTGCGCCGTCAGCTTGCCTCGCGGCTCGAGCGGACGCTCGATCGCTGCCGTCTCTCTGGCTGAAAGATCCATGTCTGCAAGTGTCGTGATGTCGACTTTGCCGCTCGGCAGACGCGGCATCTCGGCGATCGTGTGCAACCGCAGGGGACGCAGCGGTGGCGGCAGATTGGACCTGACAAGCTGGCGAAGCTCGTCTGAAAAGGCCGCTTCGGCCGAGCGCCGAGGAACAACAAAGGCGACAAGCTCATTCGCCGCAGCCACGATTGCCACAGCATCCGCAACAGAGGGTGCGCAACGCAGCACCCGTTCGAGTTCGGCTGGCTCGACGCGTCGACCATTGATCTTTACCTGGCGCCCCTTGCGACCGACGATGTGCAGTAGGCCTTGGTCATCAAGTCGAACGAGGTCACCCGTCGCAAAAATCCGAAGGCTTGGATCGTCCGGGTCTGATGTTGCCTGCACAACCGCCCCGTCCTCCCAATGGCCAAGCAAGACATAGGGGCTCCTGATCAGAAGCTCTCCGCGGTGGCCCGGTTGAACGCGGCGGCCCGCTTTGTCGACAATTGCAAAGGTGATGCCAGGCAGTAGCCAGCCAACTGGAACCGAATCTCCATGCTCCGGCCAGTCTCGCGGCAGGAACCATTGCGAGCCCGTGGTCTCGGTCGACGAGTAACCGATCTGGATGAGGCACGTATCGGAGACGGCCTTGCGCAGCAGGGCGATGTCGCTCCACGGCACCTTCTCGCCACCGATCCGAGCGACTCTGAGTGAATGAAACGCTTCCGCAGGTCCGTCTGCCATGAGCGCGCGAAGCAGTGCCGGCACCAGATAGGTGATTGTCACGCCCGCGGATCGCACCAGACGTTGCACGGCGCGCAAGCCGACCGCTTCGACTTCGACCAGATGCAAGGTGGCGCCGGTGAGAAGAGCTGCAAGAATCTCCCGGCACCCGGCGATTGTGGCGGGTCCGGTCAATGGCAGGAAAACATCATCCGAGTTGATGTGGCATGCATCGACATATTGCTGGACCCGGCACAGCAAGCTGCGCTGGCTGTTAACGATGCCTTTGGGCCGGCCCGTGCTTCCTGACGTATAAAGCACGATGGCGGGCGCATCGACCGAGGCGGAATAAGACTGAGGCACTTGCCCACCCTGCGAGGCCGCACTGGTCGACACATCGATCCAACTGACCCGGTGAGGCAAACCGTCGGGTCGGACATTGCCCTCGCCCAGAATAGCTGAGAGTCGCGCCCCGGCCACGATTTCAAGAATCCGCGAGCCAGGATCTCGTGCGTTCAGCGGCACCGAAGGGCGCCCAGCCGCCATGCTTGCCAGCATGGCGATGGGATACCAGGCTGAGTTGGCCTGAAGAATCCCTATCGCCTGTCCATCTGGGACGGCCGCCGCGATCTGGTAGGACAGCGTCTCGACTGACCGGAGAAGCTGGGAATAGGTCAGACGATTGGCGCCGTCGCTGATCGCAAGCTTGTCGGGGTACTGGCGGACGATATTTCTCAGGTGCTCGAAGGCCGCAATGTTGGCAAAATCGGCGCCCAATCTTTGAAATGGGCGCAGTACGGAACCACCCTGATCCAGTGCGTATTGTGGGACACTTGACCAATTATCGGAGGTCGTTGTCTGACAATCCACCGCTAGATCCTGATCCGCGACTTCTGATCCCAAATATGCCGAAGACATGAGTTGCCTACGTTAAGATTAGGGTCACTTATCGCCCCCCGCCCCGATCTTTTCATCGATCATTCTGATGATGCCCTTCGCCTGTTTCGCAAGCCGCGGCCGAGCCAATCATGCCGAGCTCGCTGGCTGCCGTGGTGCGCATGACACGGCAAGCACTGGCGTTTGTGCCAAGTTGGCAACGCCTGTTGGACACATGCCAAGGCGGGATCGAAGACCAAGGTGGGCCGAAGACGGAATTGCCGCTACGCAGGCATATTGCCTATTCTGTGTTTCTCCCGGGCGATACAGGGGATGCTTCGGTGTCGGAATAGCTGCCGGGGACGAAACAATATGCATAGATCTGTCCCCGATTTTCGTCGGTCACGCGAATCCAATCCTTTTCCCACGTTCGGAAGGTAATACGCCCGCCCGTCATCATAGCTGCGGCTCTGAACGGACTCGGCGCATTGACAACGCGCACCGATATAACATCGTCGCCGTCCATACGCTCGACGAGATACGTCTGCATGAAAGCCTCCCCATGCCCCGCTAGATCACCCGCACTTTAACGACGGCTAATCAATTCGGTTGCAACGTGTTTAGCGAAACTTGGAGGCGATAGTTTCCATACCCACCGGCGCCGGGGGTCCCTCTCACTCCGCGTCCGTCAGATTTTTCAGCGACGGGAAGCCAGTACAGGTGAAGGCAGGCTGATTCGGGCCATGCCGGCCTTCATGACCACTGCGCCGTGTCGACGATCCGTTGGAGCAGAAGGCCGGATGCTGGAACGTCAATCGTGTTTGGCCAGGAAGCGCCCGACGGCGGTGAGGCACTCGTGCTTTTCCTCGACCTGCGGCATGTGGCTGGAATTCGAGAAGACCAGGCCTTCGACGTAGGGAATAAGATCCAGAAAGGGCTGGACGCAGGCCTCGGTCGCTTCGTCGTAGAAGCCGCGGAAGACCAGGGTCGGCGTCTCGATCCGATGCAGGCGGTCGACGATGGTCCAGTCCCGCATCGTGCCGATGACGTGGAACTCATTGGGACCATTCATGGTGTGATAGACGGTCGGATTTTCCTCGATTGCCGCAAATGTCCGGGCGACCATTACACCGCGGCGCTGCGTTCCGCCGTGCCGATACCCGGCATCGACCGGGCGCGGCGCGGCCGGCTGGTGCTCAAGGGTGACCTGCCCAGCCCGATGAACCCACCCTCGGGGTGCCGGTTCCACACCCGTTGCCCAGCTGCCACCCCGATCTGCCGCAGCGAGCGCCCGCTTCTCCAAAGCATCGGCGAGGGCCGCCTGGTCGCCTGCCATCATCCAGCCGACGGCTGACGAGGGGAATTCTCGTTCAACGATATCCGGACCGTCAGCCGTAATCGTTGCTTCGGCGAGAATAGAGGCCGATCTGGACGCCGCACGATCCGGCGCTATGTTGCGCTTCGGCGGCCGGGCATCGCGGATGCCTAATACTAAAGTAACTGTTCTCGCGTTGCCGAGCGATGCTACGATTTGAGGACGGCGGCCGTACAGCGCTGCGTGATTTTGCGCCGGAGAGGATGGAATGTGGGAGGCCACTCTTCGTGTCGCAGCAGGCAGCCGCCGACATGTTGCTCGGTTGTCGACCATAAGGGAGGAAGTCACCAATGAAGATATCGTACCTGGTCTCGGCCGCGCTTCTTGCAGCGACTGCAATGCCTGCCGCAGCCGCCGAGATTTCCGACGGCAAGGTCAAGATCGGCATTCTCAACGACCAGTCGGGCGTCTATGCCGATTTCGGCGGCAAGTGGTCGGTCGAGGCCGCCAAGATGGCGGTCGAGGATTTCGGCGGCAAGGTGCAAGGTGCGCCGGTCGAGATCGTCAGCGCCGACCACCAGAACAAGCCGGACATCGCCTCCAACATTGCGCGGCAGTGGTATGACACCGAACAGGTCGATTCCATCATGGAACTCACCACCTCCTCGGTGGCGCTCGCCGTCCAGGGGATTTCCAAGGAAAAGAAGAAAATTGATATCGTCACCGGCGCCGCGACCACCGAGCTAACTGGTAAACAGTGCTCGCCCTATGGCTTCCACTGGGCCTACGACACGCATTCGCAGGCAGTGGGGACCGGTGGCGCTCTCGTCCAGCAAGGCGGCGACAGCTGGTTCTTCGTCACCGTCGATTATGCATTCGGATATTCGCTCAAGGAGCAGACCGCAAAGTTCGTCGAGAGCCATGGCGGCAAGGTGGTTGGCGAGGTGCGTTACCCGCTCGGCTCGACCGACTATTCATCCTTCCTGCTGCAGGCGCAATCGTCGGGCGCCAAGGTCATCGGCCTGGCGAATGCCGGCCTCGACACCTCCAATTCGATCAAGCAGGCGGCCGAATTCGGTATCGTGCAGGGCGGTCAGCGGCTTGCAGCACTTCTGTTCACGCTGGCCGAGGTGCATGGGCTCGGTCTCGAGGCGGCGCAAGGCGTGGTGCTGACCGAAAGCTTCTACTGGGATCGCGACGACAAGAGCCGCGAGTTCGCCCAGCGGTTCTTCAAGCGCACCAACCGCATGCCGAATATGATCCAGGCCGCCACCTATTCAGCGGTGACACAGTATTTGAAGGCGATCGACAAAGCCGGCACCGATGGAACCGAGGCGGTCGCCAAGGAATTGCATTCGATGCCGGTGAACGACGTCTTTACGGCGAACGGCAAAGTGCAGCCCGACGGCAACATGGTTCACGACATGTATCTTTATCAGGTCAAGTCGCCGAGTGAGAGCACCAAGGAGTGGGACTATTACAAACCCCTTGCCACGATCCCCGGTAACGAGGCGTTCCTTAGCGCCAAAGAGAGCGGCTGTCCCACGGCCGGCGAGTGATTGGCGGACCGATGGCGCCGCCTGAACCGGATCGGCCGCGGGTAGTGCTTTCCGCCCGCGGTTTGCGGCGTGACTTCGCCGGCTTTGTTGCGGTCAGGAATGTCGATCTCGACCTCTACCACGGCAATATTCACGCGCTGATCGGACCCAACGGCGCCGGCAAGACCACCGTGTTCAACCTGCTCACCAAGTTCCTGCCGCCGACCAGCGGCAGGATCGAACTGCTCGGCCACGACATCACCCGCACCTCGCCGGCCAAGGTCGCGCGGATGGGCCTGGTGCGCTCGTTCCAGATATCGGCAGTGTTTCCGCATCTCAGCGTGCTCGACAATGTGCGCGTTGCATTGCAGCGACCGGGCAGGCTCAGCGTTCAGTTCTGGCGCTCGCTGTCGGCGCTCGATAGATTGACGCCGCGCGCCGAGGAGCTTTTGCGGTCTGTCGGCCTCGACGATGCCAAGAACAGGCCCGCCGCCGATCTCTCCTATGGCAGGAAACGTGTGCTCGAGATCGCCACGACGCTGGCGCTCGAGCCGAAAGTGCTGCTGCTCGACGAGCCGATGGCCGGCATGGGGCATGAGGACGTGCGCACGGTTTCCGACATCATCCGCTCGGTTGCCAGGGATCGCGCCGTGCTAATGGTCGAGCACAATCTGACGGTGGTGGCCGATCTTTGCGACTGGGTAACCGTCATGCAGCGCGGCGAAATCCTTGCCGCCGGCGACTACCCCACGGTCAGCCGCGACGAGCGGGTGAGGGTCGCCTATATGGGCACCGCCGATGACTGACGCCGCGCCGCTTCTTGCAGTCCGCGACCTCAACGCCTGGTATGGCGAGAGCCATGCGCTGCACGGCGTCGATCTGGAGGTCTTTCCAGGTGAAACTGTGACGTTGCTGGGCCGCAACGGCGTCGGCAAGACCACGACATTGCGCGCCATCATCGGGCTGATCCGCCAGCGGACCGGCCAGATTTTTTTCGACGGCAAGGATCTGATGCGCCTGCCATTGCATCGGACCGCGCAGCAAGGCATCGGCCTGGTGCCGGAGGAACGCGGCATCTTCGCGACGTTGACCGTGGACGAGAATCTTGTGCTGCCCCCGATCGTCGCCGAAGGCGGCATGAGCGTGGAGGAAATATTCGATCTTTTCCCCAATCTGAAGGAGCGCCGCAACAGCCCCGGCACCAGGCTCTCGGGCGGCGAGCAGCAGATGCTGGCGATCGCGCGCATGCTCAGAACCGGCGTGAAAATGCTGCTTCTCGATGAGCCGACCGAGGGCCTGGCTCCGGTCATCGTGCAGCGCATCGGCGATCTGCTGGCGACGATGAAAAAGCGCGGTATGACGATCCTGCTGGTCGAGCAAAATTTCCGCTTTGCCAGCCGCGTCACCGACCGTTTCTACCTGATGGAGCACGGCAAGGTCGTGGCGGCCTTTCCGGTCGGCGAACTGCCGGATCGCATGACGCTGCTGCATGAAGTGCTGGGTGTATGATGGCGCCATGACGATGATCTTCGGAATACCCCTTCAGGCATTCTTCGGCCAATTGCTGGTCGGCCTCATCAACGGCTCGTTCTACGCAATGTTGAGCCTGGGCCTGGCTGTCATATTCGGCCTGTTGCGCGTCATCAATTTCGCTCACGGCGCGCTCTATATGCTCGGCGCCTTCATCGGCTATCTGCTTCTCACCAGGTTCGGCATCGGCTACTGGCCGGCTCTGATCCTGTCGCCGCTGATCGTCGGCGGCTTCGGCGTCGTGGTCGAGCGCCTGGCGCTGTCGAGGCTTTACGACATCGACCCGCTCTACGGGCTACTTTTCACCTTTGGCCTCGCGCTCGTGCTCGAAGGGGTATTCCGTTACTACTATGGCGTATCGGGAAGTCCTTATTCCGTGCCGCCGCTGCTGTCCGGCGGCACCAATCTCGGCTTCATGTTCCTGCCCAATTATCGCGGCTGGGTGGTTGTTGCCTCGATGATCGTCTGTTTCGGCACTTGGGCGCTGATCGAGAAGACCAGGCTGGGCTCCCATCTGCGCGCGGCAACGGAGAACCCCGGCTTGGTGCAGGCTTTCGGCGTCAACGTGCCGTTGCTGCTGACCCTCACCTACGGCCTTGGCGCCGCTCTTGCCGGGCTTGCGGGGGTTCTAGCCGCGCCGATCTATCAGGTGAGCCCGCTGATGGGATCTGACCTCATCATCGTCGTTTTCGCCGTTGTCGTGGTCGGCGGCATGGGATCGATCCTTGGGGCGATCGTCACCGGTTACATGCTTGGCCTCGCCGAAGGCTTGACCAAGGTTTTCTATCCCGAAGCCTCCAATCTGGTGGTCTTCGTCATCATGGCCATCGTGCTTCTGGTTCGGCCAGCCGGCCTGTTCGGAAGGGATGCCTGAGATGGCCGAACTGACCCTTCGCGAGACGCGTGCCAAGAATTCCGCACGGCTTGAATGGGCGCTGGTCGGGCTCGGCATCGTGGCGCTGCTGGCGGCGCCTTTCTTCATCTATCCGATCTTCCTGATGAAGATGCTGTGCTTTGCGCTGTTTGCCTGCGCGTTCAACCTTCTGCTCGGCTACACCGGCCTGTTGTCCTTCGGCCATGCGACGTTCTTCGGCGGGGCGGCCTATTTCACCGCATATGCGGTCAAGGTCTGGGGCTGGCCGCCGGAAGCGGGCATCCTGCTCGGTGTCCTGGGAGCCGCGCTGCTCGGCCTTGTGATGGGCTTCTTTGCCATCCGCCGGCAAGGTATCTATTTCGCCATGATCACGCTGGCGCTGTCGCAGATGTTCTTCTTCTTCTGCGTGCAGGCACCGTTCACCGGAGGTGAGGACGGCATCCAGGGCGTGCCGCGTGGTAGGCTGCTTGGAATGCTCGACCTGAACGTCTCGATCAACATCTATTATTTCGTGCTGGCAGTCTTCCTGATCGGCGTGTTCGCCATCTGGCGCATCATCAACTCGCCTTTCGGCATGATCCTGCGTTCCATCCGGGAAAACGAAAGCCGGGCCATTTCGCTGGGCTATTCCGTCGCCAACTACAAGCTGGCGGCTTTCGTCATGTCGGCGACATTGGCCGGGCTGGCCGGCGCGCTCAAGGCGATCGTTTTTCAGTTTGCCACGCTCACCGACGTCACCTGGCAGATGTCGGGCGAGGTGATCCTGATGACGCTCCTCGGCGGCATCGGCACCATGGTCGGGCCGATCATCGGGGCCAGTCTGGTCGTCGGCCTGGAAAACACGCTCGCCACCTCGAGTTTTCCGGTGACCATCGCCACCGGCCTGACCTTCATGGTCTGCGTGCTGGTTTTCCGGCGCGGTATTCTCGGTGAGGTCTATGCGCGGTTTCTCGGGCCAAAGGGTGACGCGAAAGACTGAACGGCTCAGTTCTGCCTCGCTACGCGATGCGTAAGCCTTGCGCGTCGAGAAGCACGCAGCCCAGAGGATCGAAGCAGACATCGACCATTTCGCCTTCACGCAGCGGCTGGCCGTCGATCAGCGTGTTGGCGCGCACCAGCGTGCCGGCGCCGATGTCGATCTCGTAGACCGCATTGCCGCCCAGATAGGAGGTCGAGACTATCCGTCCCGCCAGCCTGTTGGCAGCACCGACGGTACCGACGGTAAGCTTCTGCGGGCGAACGACGACGGTGACCGCGCTGCCGGTCGCGAGCGCCTTCGGCGCTGCCGCCTTTACGACATGGCCGCTGGCCAGCGCGATCGTCGCCATCTTGCCGTCCATCACTGTCACGCTGCCAGGCAGCATGTTGGCCTTGCCAAGGAAATTGGCGACGAATGCGGTGGCCGGCTGGTCATAGACCTGCGCGGGGGAGCCGATCTGCTCGATCAGGCCGGCATTCATGACAACGATGTGGTCGGACATCGACAAAGCTTCTTCCTGGTCGTGCGTCACGAAGATAGCGGTGATGCCCGTCTCCCTCTGGATTTTCTTGATCTCGACGCGCATGTCCTCGCGCATGTTGGCGTCGAGTGCCGACAAGGGCTCGTCCAGCAGCAGCACTTCCGGCTCGAAGACGATGGCGCGGGCCAGTGCGATGCGTTGCTGCTGGCCGCCAGAGAGCTGTGATGGCAGCTTTGTCTCACTGCCGGGCAGCCGCACCATGTCCAGCGCCTTCTTGACCCGGCGCACGATTTCCGGTTTCGGCACGTTTCGATATTTCAGGCCGAATGCGACGTTGTCGAAGACGTTCTTGTGCGGAAAGAGCGCGTAGTTCTGGAACACCAGACCAATGTTGCGCTTGTAGATCGGGATGTCGTCGACCCGCTTTCCGCCGATCGAGATCTGGCCGCTGGAGATGTCGACCAGGCCCGCGATCGATCGCAGGATCGTCGTCTTGCCGCACCCGGACGGCCCCAGCAAGGTGACGAAACTACCCTTGCGGATCGCCAGTGAAAAATCGCGCACAGCGGCGAACTTGCCATAAAAAATATCGATGTCGCGAAACTCGACCGCAGGCTTTCCTGTCGGCTGCCTCTCGCCTTGGGCGAGCGGGTCGCCAGCGGCCCCGGCCGACGCAGGCCGAGGCTGCCGGTCGTGGCTGTCGTCGTCATGCACCTTTCGACACCCTGTCCCATTGCTTGGTCCAGGCGTCTTCGTTCTTCGCCCAGTAGAGCGGATCGGCGAAGGTCAACGACTTCATCGATCCGGTCGGGTCGAAGGCCGGAAGTGCCGCGATCTTGTCGGTCAGCTTCACCTTGGTCGGGTCAAGCGATGGCGGATAGTTCTGGCCCTCGGCGACGGCGATCGAGGTTGCCGGATCCAGCATGAAGTTGATCAGTTCCTCGCATTCGGCCATGGGCGAACCCTTGAGCACCAGCATGTCCTCCATCCACGCGTATGAGCCGGCAGGGTCGAGATAGCCGATTGGCTGGCCCTGCTGCTGCAGGGCGGCGACACGTCCTGACCAGGCGTCGGTGACGACGATCTCGTTTCGCGACAGGAGGTCCATCAGTTCCGCGCCGGAACTCCAGAACTTCTTGGCCAGGTCGCGGGTCTCGCGAACCTTGGCCCAGATGGCATCCATGTCCTGGATGTTGTTGGGATCCTGTTTCGTCTGCAGCGCCGCATACCAGACGCGCGTCGTCATATCGGCGTAGCCGCCGATCTTGCCGGCATATTTCTTGTCGGTAAGCAGGTTGGCGCCCTTTTCCTTGGCTTCCTCCGGCGAGATGACCTTGTTGTTGTAGGCGATGCCGGTGGTGCCGTAATCATAGGGCACAGCCGACAGCTTTGGCGTGATCTTGCGGAAGGGCTCGATCATGGCGGTCAGCACATTTGCCATGTTCGGGATGTTCGCCTCGTTGATCTCCGAATTGAAACCGCCATTGACGTATTTGATGTAGTAGTTGACGCCGGAAGAATGGACGATCTGGAAGTCGCCCGGCTTCGACGTCTTGATCTTGGTGATGATCTCGTTCTCGTCGCCAAAGGTGCCCTGGACGACCTTGACCTTGGACTTGGCGGTGTAGGGCTGGAACGCGTACTTATCGATCGCTTCCTGCACCACGCCGCCCCATCCGTCGAAGCGCACTTCCGAAACCGCGGCCAGCGCCCGTCCCATCCAGGGCATGGAAAGTCCGGTGGCGGCGGCAGCGGCGGCCGTCAGCGTCAGGAATGATCGCCGGCTGATGTCGCCATCGGCATATCGTTCGTTGAGCCGTTCCAGTCGTTTGGTGGTTGTCACTTTCATTTCCGTTCTCCCATTTTCATTTTCACTTGCCTGCCTTGAACCAGGTGAGGCTTTGCAGGATGAGCCCGCCAGCCAAGGGAATGCCGACCGTCAAAAGGATCATGACGGTTCCGAGCGCGTTCACCTCGGGGCTGATCGAGATCTTCAGCATCGAAAGGATTTGCGTTGGCATGGTCTCGACGCCCGCCGGCCGCCAGAACAGGCTGGCCGAAGTGTTGTCGAACGAAATCGTGAAAGCGAGCAGGACGCTGGCAAGCACTGCGGGAATGAGCAGCGGCAGCGTAATCTCGCGGAATGTCGACACACGCGGCGCCCCGAGCGACAGCGCCGCCTCCTCATAGGAACGTTTTATGCCGACCATGCGCGCCTGGACGATCAGCACCACGTAGGGGAGCGTGAGCAGAATGTGGCCGAGCACCAGCAGCGTCATGCTGCGCGGCTGGTCGACGGCTTTGATCATGACCAGCAGGCCGACGCCGAGTATCGTTTCAGGGACCAGCGCGGGAAGAATGACAAGCGTGTTGATCACCTGCTTGCCACGAAACTCGAAGCGCACCAGCGCTAATGCCGCCATGATGCCGAGCAGCGTCGTCACCGTTGCCGTTACCAGGGCAATCCACATCGATGTCCGGAAGGCGTCGAGAACCGGCTCGTTGGTGAGCAGCTTCTCATACCACCGCAGGCTGAAGCCGGTGAGGGGAAAGCCGCCGAACATCGAGGCGTTGAAGGAAAGCACGACCGTGGCGAGGATCGGCGCAAACATGAAGATGTAGACGCACACCGTGACCACGCCGGTCAGCCGCCAGGCCCATCTGCCTTCGCGATCGGGATGATCCGCTCTCATGCGCTGAGGCCCTTCATGATCTGCGACAGGCCCATATAGCGGCTGTAGGCGGCCGCGGCGGCGCCGAGCAGGACGAACAGGACGATGGAAAGCGTTGCGCCCATCGGCCAATTGAGCTGCCCCATAATGGTATCGTAAATCAGGTTGCCGAACAGCGCATCGCGGCTACCGCCGAGCAGCTGCGGCGTCACATAGGAACCGGCCGCCAGCACGAAGCAGAGCAGCAGCCCAGCGCCCAGCCCCGGCATCGATAGTGGCAAGGTCACTTCGCGGAACGCCTGCGCGCTGGTACAGCCCATCGAGCGGGCGGCGGCGATCAGCGTGCGGTCGATGCTTTCCAGGCTGACATAGACGTTCAGGATCATGTAGGGCAGCAGAAAATGCAGCAGCCCCATGATGACGGCGCCCTCGGTGTAGAGCATCGGCAACGGCTCGTCGATGACGCCCAGCCTGATGAGCGCGACGTTGATCAGCCCCTGTTCGCCGAGGATGTGGATCCACGAGAACGTCCGGATGGTGAAGCTGATCCAGAACGGCACGATGAGCAGCAGCAACAGCAGCCATTTGTGCCTGAAGGTCGTGGCCCAGATGAAATAGGCGGGGAAATAGCCAAGGATCGCGCAGATCACCGCGGTGATGGCGCCGACGCGAACGGTCTTCCAAAGAAAGCCGTGATAGTAGCTGTCGGTGAGGAATTCCTTCCAGTTATCGAAGGTCAGCACCGCCGACTCAACTCCGGCGGTGACGAAGGTGAAAAACGTGTAGACCGTCATCATCGCGATCGGCAGCAGCAGAAGCAGGGTAAGCAGTATAAGCACAGGCGCGACGAGGACCCAGGCCAGTCGCTGATCGTATAATTTCCACCCTTTGGTCACGACCCGTCCACACCAATTTATGTGCAAGCCGCCATCACCGGGGCTCGGCTTGGGACTAGATTGGGCGATCGGCGTTCAGGTGTCCACTCTGCATGTGACTCCAGCACAAACTCTGTGCAGGGCCACCGGTTGACCCTCGCCCTGCCGGATTCAACAAATTGCCCGGCGTTCCGCCTGCGCATTGATTAAATCAGCTATCTCGATATACAGGGTAAATTTCGAATATGGATTTCGCGTGAGCCGGGCAATTTCATGAGTCGCAATTTTCTGGTGATTGAACCTGAGGAAGGCATTGCCGTGCTCAAAGGGCTTGCCTCCTCGGCGCGGATCTCGATGCTGAAACTGCTGCATGAAAAGGGGCCGATGAATATCAACGAAATCGCCGCCGTGCTGTCGCTGCCGCAGTCGACCGTCTCAACCAACATCCAGGTGCTGGAGGATGCGGGGCTGATCCGAACCGAGAACCTGAAAGCGAAGAAAGGCAGTCAGAAAATCTGTTATCCGACGGCCGAAGAAGTGCTTGTCGTGTTCAAGAGCGAATACCGTGCGGTCAAGAACGATGCGATCGAAGTGTCGATGCCGATCGGGCTTTACACCGGCTTTGAGGTTACCGCGCCCTGCGGCCTTTGTTCGCCGGACGGCATCATCGGCTTGCTCGATGTGCCGAACACTTTCCTTGATCCGGATCGCATGAAAGCCGGTTTGCTGTGGTTCACGCGCGGTTTTGTCGAATACCAGTTCCCCAACAATGCCAAGCTCGCCAATGCCGAGATCACCGGACTCGAAGTGGCGATAGAGCTGTCTTCGGAAGTGCCGGGCACCAGCGCCGATTGGCCCTCGGACATCACGCTGACGATCAATGGTGTCGATGTCGGCACCTGGACGTCGCCGGGGGATTTCGGCGACAAGCGCGGCGTCTTCACGCCCTCCTGGTGGAAGCTCAAGGGCTCGCAATACGGCAAGCTGAAGAACTGGCGAATTGCCAATGACGGCACCTATGTCGACGGTCTCAGGATTTCCGAAACCGGCCTCGCCGCTCTCGATCTAAAGAGCCATCATTCAATCCGCGTCCGTATCGGCGTCAAGGACGACGCCGAGCGCCCCGGCGGGATCAACATTTTCGGCAAGGGCTTTGGAAACTACGATCAGGACATTCTGCTCAGGATCAAAACTGGTTGATATCATGAAATCGGGTTCTGAAGATAACGCAGCAACTTCAACTGTTTGGCTTTCTGCTGTGCCAAAGCGTTGGTCTAATTGTCCTACATTTGGGCATTTTTGACTTGACGAAGGGTTGCCAGTTCCTCTTTGATATCGGGCAAGGTGATTTAAATCATCATTTGTGATATCGATGGGAGGAATGCATGAAGGCAGCCGTTACGGCACATCCGCATTTTGTTGTCTCGGAGATCGATCCGAGACTCTACGGATCCTTCATCGAGCATCTCGGGCGGGCAGTTTACACCGGCATCTATGAGCCCGGCCATCCGACAGCGGATGCCAACGGCATGCGTCAGGACGTCATCGATCTCGTCAGGGAACTCAATGTTCCGATCGTCCGCTATCCCGGCGGCAATTTCGTCTCAGCCTACAATTGGGAAGACGGCATTGGCCCCAAGGAAGAGCGCCCGGTGCGGCTCGACCTCGCCTGGCACACGTCGGAAAGCAACGAAGTCGGCCTGCATGAATTTGCCGATTGGTGCACCTGCGCCAACACCGAGATGATGCTTGCCGTCAATCTCGGCTCGCGCGGCCTCGACGAAGCCCGCAACCTGCTGGAGTACGCTAACCATCCCGGCGGCAGCAAATGGAGCGACAAGCGCATCGCCAACGGCCGCAAGGAGCCCTTCGACGTCAAGCTCTGGTGCCTCGGCAATGAAATGGATGGCCCCTGGCAGATCGGCCACAAGACCGCGGACGAGTATGGCCGCTTGGCGCATGAGACGGCCAAGGCCATGCGCGCCTTCTCCAAGTCACTCGAACTGGTGGTCTGCGGCTCTTCGAACGCCAAGATGCCCACCTACCCTGAATGGGAAGCGACGGTTCTCGACCATACCTACAACGAGGTCGACTACATCTCGCTGCACATGTATTTCGACAACGAAGCCAACGACGCTCCGAACTATCTCGCCATGAGCGAAAAGCTCGACGCCTACATTGTCTCGGTCGCCGGCGTCATCGACTATATCAAGGCCAAGAAGCGCTCCAACAAGCAGGTTTACATCTCGTTTGACGAATGGAACGTCTGGTACCATTCCAAGGAGCAGGACAAGAAGATACTCGGCGGCAGCGACGGTTGGCCGTTCGCCCCGCCGTTGCTCGAAGACATCTATAATTTCGAGGATGTGCTGCAGGTCGGCCTGATCCTCAACACCTTCATCCGCCGTTCCGACGTCGTCAAGATCGCGTGCCTGGCACAACTGGTCAATGTCATCGCGCCGATCATGACCGTTCCGAATGGTCCGGCATGGCGGCAGACGATTTTTTATCCCTATCTGTTTGCTTCCAACTATGGCCGCGGCAATGCGCTGGATCTCAAGGTGGAAAGCCCGACCTACAGATCCAGCGTTGCGGGCGACGTCGCCTATGTCGATGTTGCCGGCGTGCACGACAGGCAAACCGGCCACGTCACCTTCTTCGCCGTCAACCGCCATTCGAGCGAGGCAATCGAAACAGTGGTCGACCTCTCCGGCTTCGGGGCGGCGGAGATCGTCGATCACCAGGTGATGGCACACGCCGATCTGAAAGCCGTCAATTCGGCCGAAAACCCTGGCAATGTCAGCCCCAGGAAGGGTGAGGGCGCCGAAGTCGCCGGCGGCAAACTAAACCTGTCGCTGCCGGCGTATTCCTACCAGTTCATACGCCTGAGGCTCTGAGTTCGGGCGGATCATCGAGAAAGCGCAAACGCTGAGGAGGAGCGTCGACGTGACGGCCGATATCGAGATCAGGAACGTGAGCAAGCAGTTCGGTGCCATGACGGTGCTGGATCATCTGTCGCTCTCCATAAGGGCACGCGAATTCATCGTGTTCCTGGGGCCGTCCGGCTGCGGAAAATCGACGCTTCTTCGGATGATCGCCGGTCTTGAAGCTGTCGATAGCGGCGAGATTGCCATCAACAACGAGCGCATCGATCATCTGCCGCCGGGCAAGCGCGGCATTGCGATGGTGTTCCAGTCCTATGCGCTTTATCCGCATATGACGGTGCGCGACAATATGGCCTTCGGCCTTGCGAATATCGGCGTACCAGGCAAGGTCATCGAGGCGCGCATCAACGAAGCCGCCCGCATCCTCGAAATGCCGCATCTGCTCGATCGCAAGCCGGGCCAGCTCTCCGGCGGTCAGCGGCAGCGCGTTGCGATCGGCCGTGCGATCGTCAAGGAGCCGAAGGCCTTCCTGTTCGACGAGCCGCTCTCCAATCTCGATGCGGCGCTGCGCACCCGAACCCGCATCGAGCTTGCCCAGCTTCACCAGCGGCTGCAATCGACGATGATCTTCGTCACCCACGACCAGGTCGAGGCAATGACGCTGGCCGACCGCATTGTCGTCATGAACAATCGCAAGATCGACCAGATCGGTACCCCTATGGAGATCTACGAACGCCCGGCGACCAAATTCGTCGCGGGTTTCGTCGGTGCGCCGGCGATGAACTTCGTCGATGCGATACTCGACAGATCGGGCAAGAACGCCACGGCCAGATTTGCGGACGGCATCTCGGTGCAGACCGAGATCGCCTCCAGCCAATTGACCGACGGCAACTACACTTTCGGCATCCGTTCGGAAGACGTGCGCATCGTTGCCGCCGGACAGGGCAATGCCGACGGCGTCGTCGATGTGCTCGAGCGGCTCGGCGAACGCACCCTGATCTACGCGCGGCTGGGCGATGGCCAGCAGATCGTCGGCTCCGATGCCGGCAACAGCCGCGTCGCCGTCGGCGACAGAATCGGGCTCGCCTTCGACGGCCAGAAATCGCATCTGTTCAACGAGACCGGCCGCGCCTGGCATGCGAGGGAGGCCTGAGATGGTTGACCGGCTGGCGACGTCCCCGACCGCGACGCTTGCTGTCGGCGTCAGAGCCCCTACCGCCGACATCTATGCGCCGCAATGGCGAAACTTCATTTTCGTTGCGCCATTCTTGTTCTTCTTCACCACGCTGCTGCTCTTCCCGCTGCTCTGGGGGATGTGGCTGAGTTTCCACAAGGCCGACACGTTTTCGTCCGGAAATTTTGTCGGTCTCGGCAATTACGCCAGGCTGTATCACGACAAGGTCTTCCTGCAATCGATCTGGAATACCTTCTACTTCGTGCTTCTGACGGTGCCGACGCTGGCGCTGATCGGCCTTTTCCTGGCGCTTTGCCTCAACCGCCGCACGCGCACTGCCGCGGTTTTGCGGACGCTGTTCTTTTCCTCGTCGGTGCTGTCGGTCACCATCGTCACGCTGATCTGGCGCATCGTCTTCATTCCGAATGTCGGCCTGTTGTCGACGATCTACGGATGGTTCGGCGCAACCGCGCCGGCCTTCATTTCCGACCCCAGCCTTGCGATGATCGGCATCGCCATTGCCACCATCTGGTGGTGCATCGGCCTGCCGATGATGCTCTTTCTCTCGGCGCTTCAGCAGATTCCACAGGATATTTACGAGGCGGCAGCGCTGGACAATGCCAATCGCTGGCAGACGCTACGCTCGATCACGCTGCCGTCGATCAAGCGGACCTTCATCCTGGTGATCATCATCCAGATCGTGCTGCAATTCCAGCTGTTCGGCCAGGCCTGGCTGATGACGCGCGGCGGTCCGAACAACCTGACCAAGCCGATCGTGCTCTACATCTATGATACCGCATTCCGTCGCTGGGATCTCGGCCTGGGCGCCGCGGCATCGGAAATCCTGTTCATCCTCATCCTGGTCGCGGCCATGGCCCAGTACCTGGTGACACGCAGCAGGGGAGACCAGGCATGAGCGCCACAGCTTCCATCAAAGGCCGGGCATTTGGCGACCATGTGTTATTGGCCCTGGTCATCCTGCTTTCGATCGCCATGATCGCGCCGGTTCTGTGGGTCATCGGCCTGTCGCTTAAGGACAATACCGAGCTGATGGCCGATCCGAATTCGGTGTTTCACGCGCCCTATACGCTGAAGAACTACATCAACACCGTCGGCACCTCGTCGGTGTTCATCTGGGTGCGCAACAGCATCATCGTCTCGGGCGGGTTGACGCTCGGCACGTTGATCCTGTCGTCGCTCGCCGGCTACGGCTTTGCGCGGCTGAATTTCCCCGGCCGAGACGTGCTGTTCGTGATCGTGCTGTTCGGCCTGGCGGTTCCGGAACAGGCGGTGCTTGTCGCCCGCCACCAGATCTTCAGCATGCTGAAGTTCCACAACACCTATCAAGGGCTCATTCTGCCGGGCCTTTCGGCTCCGTTCGGCGTCTTCCTGATGACCCAGTATTTCAAGGCCATCCCGAAGGAGCTGGACGAAGCCGCCATGCTCGATAACGCCAGCCGGCTCAGAATTTTCTGGAAGGTGCTTCTGCCGCTCACGCTGCCTGCGCAGGCGACGCTCGGCATCTTCACCTTTCTCGGCGCGTGGAACGACTACTTCTGGCCGCTGATTTCGGCGACGAGGAAGGACATGTTCACGCTGACGGTCGGCATGGCCTCGACCCAGACCAATTTCGCCCAGTCCGAAGGCATCGGCTTCCTGATGGCGCAGGCGGTGTTCGCCGGTGCCCCGATCCTGATCGTCTACCTGTTCTTCCAGAAATACATCGTCACGGCGGTCTCCGGCGCTGCGGTGAGATAACGAAGATAGCCTGACGGCCGGGGGAATGCGCAGCGATTGAAGCACGAAAGCCAATCCAGGGTGGAGCGGCGGAAACTCAGTAGGAGGAACTGATATGAAACTGAAGAAAATACTGTTTGCCGCAGTCTCTGTGGGCGCAATGCTGCTCGCAGCTCCAAGCTTCGCGGCCACGGAACTGAGCGTGCAGCGCTTTTTCGGCGCCTGCGATGCTGATTTCGGCACCAACACCGATGCCACCAAGGCCGTTGGCGAATGCGGCATCATCACCTCGCTGATCAACAAGTTCAACGCCGACAATCCCGATGTCCACGTCAACGTCACCACCGTGGAATGGCCCGGCTATGATCAGCTGACCGCCCAGTTCGCTTCAGGCGACGCTCCGGACATCGTCACGATCCATGAATCCGTACTGTCGGATTATCAGTCGAAGGGCCTGTTGATGCCGCTCGACGATCTCTTGAAGTCGGTCGGCGTGACACCCGACGCTTTCACCGACGCGGCACGCAATGGCGCCACCAAAGACGGCAAGATCTATGGTCTGCCGATCGACAGCTGGACGATGCTCTATCACGTCAACATGGATCTTTTCAAACAAGCCGGCCTCGTCAATGCCGACGGCACGCCGATTTTTCCAAAGTCGCCCGAGGAACTGCTCGCCCAGGCCGAACAGTTCAAGCAGAAGACGGGCAAGCCTTATTTCGTCCAGAACCTGGCCAATGAGACTGCACTCTACACACGCAACCTCTACACCTATCTTTTCCAGCAGGATTCCGATTTCTTTGCCGATCCGAAGCATGTGAAATTGAATACGCCGGAAGCCAAGAAGGTCGTCGAGATGTACAAGGCGATCTTCGAGAAGGGCTACACCACCAAGGATCTCGACTATGGCGGCTCGATCAACGCCTTCCTTGCCGGCGAGGGTGGCGTCCATCTCAACGGTACGTGGGTGGTCGGCGATTACAACGCCCAGTCCGAGACCAAGGGGACGGCCCTCAACAAGGGCGGATATGCGGTCTATCCGTATCCGCAGCTGTTTGGCGGCGCCCATGCGCAATATGCCGACGGCCACACCTGGGCCGTTTCGCAGAAAGACCGCACGCCTGAACAGATCGCGGCTATCGGTAAATTCCTGAAGTTCTTCGCCGACAACGACTTCGAATGGTCGCGCACCGGCCACTTGCCGGCCTATAAGGCCGTCATCACTTCGGACGCCTTCAAGGCACTGCCGCATCGCAACACGATCTCTGCGGTCGCTGATCTCGGCAAGCCGCTGCCGTCCGCCGTACAGCGTCAGTTTGCGATCCAGGACATTATCGGCGAAGAGATGAGTGCAGCAATCAGTGGCCAGAAGGACGTCGACACCGCCCTTGCCGACATGGAAAGCCGCGTCAACGAATTGCTCGCCAACATTTGACCACGGGTTCGAAAGGCCCTCCCAAGGCCCCCCGCGGCTTGAAACGGCCGCGGGGTTTTGGTGAGAGAGTGGTTATTGTCCTCGAATTGCGAGAACTTGCCGGTGGCGACCGGCTCAAGCACACCAACCACGGCGCCGCAATTTCGGCAGCAGCCGACGCAAGCCCCGACCGGAGGGTTTCGTTAGAACGCCGCGGCCATGGGCATTGCGACTTTGTTGGGGATCTGGATGTCGATCTCCAATCTCGACGTCGTTTCGCCGTGATCCATGCTTACCTGCAGGAAATCCTGGTCGACCTGAACATGCCGGGCGATCACCGCCATGATCTCCTCGCGCAACACGGAGACGAGATCGGGCTGGTTGCGGCTTCGACGCTCGTAAGCCAACAGCAGTTGCAAGCGCTCGCGCGCCACGGGCGCGCTGCCGCGGCGCTTGAAGATATCGAGCAGGTTCATGCTGCCCTCCTTCCCAACAGCCGGTCGAGGAGGCCCCTCCGTTCGAAAGGCAGAATGACCGGCAGGTCCTCGCCCTCGAGTCTTCTTGCCGCGTCGATATAGGCGCGTGCGGCGGGGTTGGTGTTTTCGCTGAGCGTAACCGGCGCGCCAACATTGGATGCGCGCAGCACGTCCTGGCTCTCGGGAATTATTCCCAGCAGAGGCGTGGACAGGATCTCGAGAACGTCATCAATGCTGAGCATCTCGCCGCGGGCAGCGCGGGCAGCGTCGTAGCGCGTGACGAGGACGTGTTTGGCAATCGATTCACCTTGCTCTGCTTTCATCGTCCTGGAGTCGAGCAGGCCGATGATGCGATCGGAATCGCGGACCGAGCTCACTTCCGGGTTGGTAACGATTACCGCCTCGTCGGCAAAGCGCATGGCAAGTTGCGCGCCCCGCTCTATGCCGGCCGGGCTGTCGCAGAAGACGTAGTCGAAAACCGATCGGAGCTTGTCGATGACGTCGGCGACGCCTTCCTCGGTGAGAGCATCCTTGTCGCGCGTTTGCGAGGCCGGCAGCAGGAACAGCGTTTCGAGCCGCTTGTCACGGATCAGCGCCTGCGAGAGCTTGGCGGTTCCCTGAATGACGTTGACGATATCGAAAACAACGCGCCGCTCGGCGCCCATGATCAGATCGAGGTTGCGCAGGCCGACATCGAAGTCGACGAGGGCCACCCGCTTGCCGGTTTTCGCGACCGCGGCGCCGAGAGCGGCCGTCGAGGTCGTCTTGCCGACACCCCCTTTGCCGGATGTGACAACCACTACCTTGCCCATATTTGTGCCTCCAATGTTGTTAGTTGAGCGGTGCGACGCAAAGTGCGCCGTCCTCGAGAAAGGCCTGTACCGGCCTTCCTCGCGAGGAGGCGTCCATCTCCTCGGCGGTGCGGTACCAGCCGTCTACCGCCAGAAGTTCGGCTTCATTTTTCCGGCAAAAGATGCGAGCTGCGGGATTTCCCGTGGCGCCGGCGAACGCACGTCCACGCAACGTGCCGTAGACGTGGATCGATCCTCCGGCGATGATCTCGGATCCGGAACTGACGGAGCCGACAATGACCACGTCGCCATCGGGGTGAAAGATCGACTGGCCGGAGCGGATCGGTGCCTTGATCATCAATGAGTTCGGCGCCTGCGGCTCTTTCGTCTTGGCCTCAGCGGCGGCCTTCGGGTTCGGCTGCGCGTAAAGCGTATCAGCGGTGGCCTCCTTGGTGCCAACGAGCAGCGGCGGCAGATCGGCATCAAGAGCAACGTTGCCATCGGCCTCGATCGCGTAAATGCGAATCCCGCGCTCCGCGAGCTGTGAGACCAGATCCCGCATCTCGCCCACCTCGGGCTTGAGCATATTCAGATCGAGCACGACCGGACGGCCGGCAAAGAAGCCGGGAGAGTTTTCGGTCCAGTGATCGAGGCTTTGCAGCCATTCCCCTAGCGGGGCCTCAGGGGTGAGGGTGAAGGCTACAAACGAGCGCGCTCGAAAGCGTATGGACTTGTTTTGGATGGGAGCGACGCAGGTCACAGAGGCGAGTCCTTACTGATTGGTTAAGGCTAGCCCGGCATGGTTAACGAAAAGTTAATGGCGGCTGCCCGAGGCGTTGGCGGAGGCATTCTTTTTGCCTCCGATCGCCCTGCCGGCGCCCTGCTTCCGGTGCACGACGAGGTCCTCCTCGCGGCTGCCTGGAGGCGCATCCAGTTCACGAGGTCGGCCGACCGGTATAAGATTGCCGTGAACGCCGGGCTTATTAAGGAGTTATCGGTTTGACAAGCGTTGCCAGGGGGTCTGTCGCAGATCGCGGTCGCGCTACCTATGACCTTGGCGCGACCGCCATCTTTGCTTCCAAATCAGACCCGCGCTTTCACTATTGCCTGTATGTGCCTCCCGCGGTTGGAGAAGGGGCCAAAGTCGACCTGATGGTCGCTGTCCATGGCACCGGCCGCACCTCTTTTCTTGGATTCCGCGACGCGTTTTCCGAGTTCGGACGCTGGAACGGCTGCGCCGTTTTGTGTCCGCTGTTTCCAATCGGCGTTCTCGGGGATGATGCCCGCAGCGGGTACAAATATATGCTCGAGGGCAACATCCGCTACGATCAGTTGCTGCTCGCCATGATTGAGGAGGTCAGCGCCAAATACAGTCAGGATTGGAGCCGCTTTGCCATGTTCGGATTTTCCGGCGGCGGGCATTTCACGCATCGTTTTGCTATCCTGCATCCCGACAGGCTCTGGGCGGCTTCAATCGGCGCGCCAGGCTCGGTGACCCTGCTCGATCCGACGCGTGACTGGTGGGTGGGCATTCGCGATCTGCCGGAGAAGTTCGGCATCACCTTCGATGCCGCAGCGCTGGCAAAAGTGCCTTTCCAGATGATCGTCGGCGACGCCGACCTGGAGACTTGGGAAATCACTCATGTCCAAGGCAGCACCCATTGGATGCCAGGCGCCAACGATGCCGGGCGAACACGGCCGGAACGCCTCATGGCATTGTGTCGATCGTTCGAGGAGGCGGGTGCGCGCGTGCGCTTCGATTTGCTGCCAGGCGTATCTCATGAACGGGACGCGGTTCTCGATTCGGTCAAGGACTTCCTCGCCCAACAACTCAAGGAACGAGGAAACGCCCGACCATGAGCCGCTGCGCTCCAGCTTGTGAAGAGATTACGGCAATCAAGACCCGCCCGCGTCGATCGCATCCAACCGCGATCTGCTGGCCGTGGGCGACAACTAGAGCAACGCTTCGTAGCGATCGCCGATCTTGTCGACTGTGAAATCCAGCGCCCTGTTTCTCAGCACGGCAGCAGGGATGGGGTGATCCAGCATTTCGGCCATCGCCTTCGCAAGGGCTGCGGCGTCACCGACTGGCACCAAGGCGCCGAAGCGGCCGTCACCGAGTATTTCTCGCGGGCCATGCGGGGCATCGGTGGAGATTACGGGGACACCTGCAGCCATGGCCTCGACCAACACGTTGCCAAAGCCTTCGCTGGTCGATGACAGAACGAACAGATCGGCTGCGGCATAGCAAGCTGCGGGGTCGTTGACGTAGCCGGCAAAGAGCACGTGCGCGCCGATGCCGGTCTCTTCGGCATAGGCGTGCAATTCGGCAGCCAGCGGACCTTCGCCGAAGATGACAAGCCGGGCAGGGCGGCCGGCGCGCAGGGCAGCGAAGGCCCGCAGCAAAGTCCGGTGGTCCTTGACCGGCACCAGGCGTCCGGCGGTGGCGATGACCGGGCCATCGCCCATCGCCGCCAACGCTGCCTGCCAGGCATAGGAATTCCTCTGCGGTGCTTCAGCCGGCGGCAGCGGGTTGTTGATGACGACGACCTTGGATTTGGGGAAGCCGCGGGCGATGATGTCACGGCCGACACCCGCCGAAACGGCGATGGCTTTGGTAGCACGCGCGCCAACCAGCGCGGAAAACCCGATCGCCAGTCTCGCGCCGAGGCCGCTGGCAGGCAGCGAGGCGGCGGCGTGGAAACTTGGAAAGAATTTTGCCCGGCTTCTGGCCAACATGAGTGACAGCGCCATCACCAGATTGGCGAATTCCGGGGCACTATAGACCGCATCAGGATCAAGGCGGCGGAACAAATTTGCGCTTCGCACGATGCCTTTCAGCGTCGCCGACTTGGCGTAACCCTCGCCGCGCAAGAGAAGGCCGAAGTCGACCAGATGCACGGCAGCGGAACGCAGCGCGGCGTTAGGGCCTTCCGCGTTCCAGGTAAAAAGCGTGACCTCGTGGCCACGCGACGCCAGTTCATTTGCCATCAGGACGAAGACACGTTCGGCGCCGCCGCCCCTCAGGCTGGCGATGTGGAAAACGATGCGCTTCACCATGCCTTGCTTCAGGCTCGGCTGGCGGCAAGGCCTGATCGGTTCGGCGGCCGGCGCATGTCGCGGATGATGCCCATGCCGATGGCCAGCAGCATGCCCAGGGCAAAGCCTGCGAACGCTCCTGCGCCTGCTACCAGGGCAGTGCGCGGGGGCCATGAGCGCGCGGGCGGGGGCACCGCGGTCGAAATCACCTGTACGTTTGTCGTGTCGATCTGCTCGCGCTCGCTGATTTGGCGTGCACGTGACAGGAAGCTCTCATAGACGGCTCTCTTCGAGGCGGCATCGCGTTCAAGTTCACGCAGGGCGACTTCGGACTCGCTGTCGGTGAATACATTGCTCTTCAGATCGTTCATCCTGGCGTTGAGAGAAGCCAACGAGGCCCTGGCCTTGTCCAGGCTGGCCTTTGCCGTGCCGACGGTGCGGGAGAACTCGGCCCGGAGTTGCGAGTTGACGGTCTCGAGCTCCGTCCTGAGCCTGACAATCGTCGGGTGACGCGGGCCGAAGGTCATCGACTGTGAATCGATCTGCTGCCGCAGGCTGTTTGACCTGTCGCGCAGCGCTGCGAGCGCTTCCGAAACCGTGGGGTCGGGATTTGCCCCATTGATGCCGGAGGCAACCAGGGCGTCGTAGCTTGCCTGCGCGGCAATGACGCGCGATTGCGCATCGACGATTTCGCCATTGAGCTGCGTCAGCGTCTGCGAACTGACAAGCTGGCCATTGCTGGTGGACAGATTGTGGCTACGCCTGTAGCTCTCGACCTTCTCTTCGGCTGCCTGCACGTCGCTCTTGAGTTGGCCAAGCCGGCTGTCGAGGGCTGCCGCGGCACGGCTGGCGCCGGCAGCTTCTGCCTTGGCCAGTTCTTCCTGGAAGTTTTTGACTAGGGCCTGCGAGATCAGGATCGCCTTGGCGGTGGTTTCCGCAGATACCGAGAGGGTTGTGACGAACGATGTCGGGTCCGCGATGGCGTCTACCCGGTCCGCCAGATTCTTCAAGGCGATGAGCCTCGGGTCGGGCTTCGCCACAGCGCCAGACGAGGATGTGCTCCGGTCCGGATCGAAGAATTCTGGATCGTGAGTCAGATTCAGTTCGTCCACCACACGGGAAAGCACGTTGCCCGAGGTCAGGATACGCTGCTTGCTGCGTGTGCTGAGCAGCTGGCTATCGACCTGGCCCGGTTGCGAGTAGAGGTCGTTTTCCACAACCTGCAAATTGGAAGGGTTGATGAGGACCTCCGTCGTGACGGTGTAACGCTGCTTGCTCAGCAATGCATAGGCGCCGCCGACAATGCCGCCGATTACCGCCAGCATGAACGCCAGGGCGAGGCCGGCCCGCAGCCAGACGAACAGGCGTCGAAAATCGAGCTCGAGGAAATCGCCGATCTTGTCCAGGGTCACCGTGGCGACAGGCTCTGGAGGTTGCGGCGTCACCGGTGCGGAGCTTAACGCCGCGACTGGGCCATGCTGTTGCAGCAATGCCCTGCGCCGTGCATTGGCAATACGCTCGAATGCACTGTTATTGGAAGCCGTCGCGGAGATAGGGGGGGTGCCGGAACCGGCAGACATGGTGACAACCCTTGTTAAATCATTACGCTTGGCCTGCTCTACAGAAATATCGTTAACATCTTATTTTCCAAGTTGGCCCATTTTGCCGTTCACACGGTCCGCTTGGCGGACGCTGAAGGGATTCGTTGCCCAGAATGCCGTTCGAATATCGCCATTTGGATGGGCCATGAGCTATCCCGCTGCCACTTCGGAACGAGTGTTGTCCAGTCGAGCGCGCCGTCAGAACGCGCTGTCGCTGCTGTTTTTCCTATGTGCAGCGTTCGCGCTCCTGCTTCGCTTTACGGTGTCGCCGCAAGTGATGAACATGGTCGTCGACTATACGGCCCAGGGAGGCTCGTTCTACGAAAAGCTGCATTTCGGCACCTATGCGATCATCCTACTGCTTCCTATCGTTCTTTTCAGCCGGCCGTTTTTGCTGCACGGCGATGAAATTGGAATATTCAAGGCGTTGATCCGCTATTCGGTGCTGATGTTCGCGCTGGTGCCTTATTTGTTCGTTACCGGCCGTGCGGGCTCCTCCGGCTTCATCATCGATACCTATCTGGTGGCCGGCGCCACAGGCCTGCTGATGCTGGCATTGAATGCAGAGGTGCGGCGGGCGTTGGGAGACGTCGTGCTTGGAATGGCGGTCCTGAGCGCTGTCATCGGCACCATCGAGGCGGTGACTCAACATCGGTTGTTGCCCTATGGCTTGAACGAACTGCAATTCAGGCCAACTGGCCTGTCGGCTCATCCGCTGGCACTGGGCGCGCTCTGCGCCACGACCATCGGATTTGTGCCGCTGACGCACTGGCGCATTTGGGCGCGGGTGATGGCGATCTTGCTGTTATTCATCGGTTGCGCTGCGTCAGGCGCTCGCGCTGCGCTGATGCTCGCGACGGCGGAAATCCTCATTCTGCTGCTGTTCGTGCCCTGGCCGGGCCTATCGCTCAAATACGAGCGGCAGGCCAAATTTGTCGTACTGATGTTCACCGTCGCCGGTGGTGCGGTGCTCGTAGCTGTACTGTTTGCGGGCGGTCTGCTGAATCGGTTCAGCAACACCATCTTCGACGAAAACTTCATGGCCCGGGTGACCATTTACCAGGTGTTCGGACTAGTCAGCTGGAACGACATCCTGTTCGGCATGAACGTTGACGACCTGCTGGCGATCGTCAGGCAGAAGCTGCATCTGCCCTACATCGAAAGCGCGCCTGTGGTAATCATCTTGCTCTTCGGCCTGCCCATAGCCCTGCTGTTTACAGCGCTGATATTCTGGTTTGTCTTCCGGCTGCTGCGAGGGGCGCCGCTGCCGGCATGGATCGGCACCATAACGTTCTTGCTTGCTGCGCTGTCGAACAACGCGCTTTCGTCAAAAACGCCGGACATGACGATCATCGTGGTGTTGCTGCTTGCCTACAGGGACCAGTCTTCGGTCGCGGCATTGAAGCCGGCTGGATCTCGTTAAGCACGGGCCTCAAATCCGGTCAGCCGGCGCTGTCCACGACCTCGACACGTCCCGCGCGGTTGAGCGTGTGAATGCCCGCGCGGGCCCATGCCGGCCCCGGATCGATTGGGCGGGGCAGTTCGAAACGGATATCGAAATCATCAAGCCGATCCAGTCGCATTAACCCCAGGCCGCCACCATAGGCTCTTGAGCCGTTTTGCACCGGCAGCAGCAGCGAGCCCTCCTGGCGGATAAAGGCGCCGCCCGGCCGAGTGGCGGAGTGGTCGACCGCGACGGGATTGAGCGCGTGCGCAGCCCACGGCCCACGCAGCGCCGGGGCGGAATAGACCGCCATCGTGTCAGACGCGCTACCGTGACCGAACCGCTCAGTCCCCAACAGCCAGAAGCGGCCGTCGGATTCGAGCAGCGTGGCGTCGTTGAAATCCCTGTTCGTCATCAGCACCGTATCGCGTACCCAGCGATCCGGAAACTGCACGGCACGGTAGAGCACCAGTTCGCGCGCCGTAGCGCTTTCCGGGATCATGAAAATCTCGCCGGAGCGAGCGAACACCTGCGGATATGACAGGTGGTGTGCTTCCTCCAGCACCACCTTCGGCACGCCGAAAGTGCCGTCGGTGTCGAGTTCGGCTACCGAAATCACGCCGCGGCCCGTGGCATAGGGAAATTCCTCGACAAACAGAAAATGGCGGCCGTCGCGCTCGAGAACGAACGGATCGGCGTAGAAGCGCTGCCCGTCATCGGCAAGCACGGTGAACGGCTTACCGTCGAGTCGTCCGGTCTCGGCGACGCCTGGACCGTCGATCAGCCGGTAAGCAACCTGCCAATAGAAGGGGCGCCGACCACGTCGCAGTTTTTGCACCGCGCGGTCGACCATTCCCCTGCCGAAAAAGGGCAGATAGTGCCTGATAAATCCGCCTTTCTGCAGGGGCGGCGCCGGGCTCTCAATAATCGGCGCAAGTTTGCCCGCGGAAAAGCGGGCGACACATTGGGCGATCAGGGAGATGGCGCCGGCGAGCAGGTCGTTGCTGGTCCGGGAGAGCCATAGCCGATCGCTGATCATCGGCCGCGCCCTGGCGACGGCAACGCCGTCGAGGCGCGCGGTGAGTTCGGGCAACCGCCCGCTCGCCAGCATCTCGGTCATGCCCGCGGCAAAGCTGCTGTGGCCGCAAAATTCGAGCGTCAGGACAGGCGTGCCCCGTCGGGCGGCGATAGCGGTAAGATCGACTACAAGATCGACTGGGCCGGTATCGCCGGATCGCAACGGCTCGGAACGGCTTGCCAATGAGGGGCCGAAGCGCCGGCCCTCGAGCGCCAGCACATTATCCATTCCGCGCGCATTGGGTTCAGGCGTCGGCGCGCGGCTACTCGAAACCGCATGTCCAGCCGCACTCAACCGCGCCAGAAGCTCATTTTCCCAGCGCCGGGATGCGTCGGCGTGGCCGATGATTAAAATATTAGTCAATCCAATATATTCTTTTTCAAGACTACTACCGTAGACTACTTGTCAGCCCAACCTTTCACAAGAGTTAAGCCGGGAGAACGCGGCCTTGGTTGTTAATCATATATTAAGAATTGAGATCACGAAGGCGCTTCTCGACGCTATTATAGCTCGTGCGGGCAATAGTCGGCATGTCCCGAAGGCTGCAGGCGACCAGGATCAGCGATGAACGTCCTTTCACGTCCAAAACTGCCATCGAGGCAGAAACTGCTGATCGTGTTCGGCACGAGGCCGGAGGCACTCAAATGCTTTCCAGTGGCGCGCGCCGCCCTTGCTCATCCAGGCTTCATCACCGAAATATGCATAACCGCCCAGCATCGCGAAATGGTCGACCAGGTTGTCGAGCTGACCGGCCTGCCTGTGCATCACGATCTCAACATCATGCAACCCGGCCAGTCGCTGTTCGACGTGACCTCGCGCGTGCTCCTTGGCATGGCCGAGGTGCTGGACAAGGCCAAGCCCGATATCGTCATGGTGCAGGGCGACACCACCACGGCGATGGCCGCGGCTCTGGCTGCCTTCTACAAGCGTATCCCGGTCGCTCATGTCGAAGCAGGATTGCGCAGCCACAACGTCAACTCGCCGTTTCCTGAAGAACTGAACCGCAAGATTGCCGGCGACATCGCCACCTGGCATTTTGCGCCGACCGTTCAGGCGCGCGACAACCTCATCGCCGAAGGAAAAGCCGAAAGCACCATCTTTGTGACCGGTAACACGGTGATCGATACACTGTTGCATTTTTCAAGCGCGATCGATGCCGACAGGCTGATGAACGCGAAGCTCGCTGCCCGCTTCCCTTTCCTCGACCCTTCCAAGAAGATGATCCTCGTCACCGGCCATCGCCGCGAGAATTTCGACGGCGGCATCCAGCGCATCTGTACGGCGTTGAAGGGATTGGCGGCGCGCGGAGACGTGCAGATCGTCTACCCTGTCCATCCAAACCCCAATGTGCGCTCAGTGGTCAACGCAGAGCTGGAAGGCGTGCCGAACATCCACCTGGTCGAGCCGCAGGACTATCTGCCGTTCCTGTACCTGCAGAAGCAGAGCTATCTGGTGCTTACCGATAGCGGTGGCGTGCAGGAAGAAGCGCCTTCACTCGGCAAGCCGGTGCTGGTAATGCGCGAAAATACCGAGCGACCCGAGGGGATCGTGGCCGGCACCGCCCGTCTTGTCGGCACCGATGTCGAGAAAATCCTGTTCAACGCCAATCGCCTGCTCGACGATCAGGCTGCCTATCGCCGCATGGCGGAACGACACAACCCATATGGCGATGGCCGGGCCAGTAACCGGATTGTTGAGGAACTGCTGCATCATGGCTGAAATCAAAACCGTTTCCGTAATCGGCATGGGCTATATCGGCCTGCCGACCTGCGCCATTTTCGCCAGCCGCGGGCTCAACGTCATTGGCGTCGATGTCAACGGAGCGGTGGTCGAGAAGGTCAACCGCGGCGAAATCCACATCGTCGAGCCAGACCTTGACGGTCTGATCCAGAAGGTCGTGGCGAACGGCAAGCTCATGGCCTACAGCACGCCGCAGCCGGCGGACGCCTATATCATCGCTGTGCCGACCCCGATGACCCACGACCATAAGCCGGACGTGACCTACGTGCTCGCGGCGGCACGAAGCATCGCCCCAGTGCTGAAGCGGGGAGACCTTGTGGTATTGGAGTCGACATCGCCGGTCGGAACCACGCGGATCATGACCGGGCTGCTTGCCGAATTGCGGCCCGATCTCAAATTTCCTGTCCAGCATGGCGAAGACGCCGATGTGCTGGTCGCCTATTCGCCCGAGCGCGTGCTGCCGGGAAAGGTGCTGACCGAGCTTATCAACAATGATCGCTCGATCGGTGGATTGTCCCGCAAATCGTCGGAACGGACCGCGGCACTCTATTCGACCTTCGTCACCGGCGACCTGTTCATGACAACGGCCGAAAGTGCTGAGCTGGTGAAACTGACGGAGAACGCATTCCGCGACGTCAACATCGCCTTTGCCAACGAGCTTGCCGCAGTGTGTCAGGATCTGTCGCTCAATGTATGGGAAGTGATCGATCTCGCCAATCGGCACCCTCGCGTGAACATCCTCCAGCCGAGCCCGGGCGTTGGCGGTCACTGCATTGCGGTCGATCCATATTTTATCATCGATGCCGCACCCAACAGCACGCGGCTGATGGCTTCGGCACGCCGGATCAATTCCGAGCGGCCCATGTCGGTGGTCAGGGATATCGAGGCCTTGCTCGATCCCTCCCGCAAACAGACGATCGCCTGTCTTGGCCTCAGCTTCAAAGCCAACATCGACGATTTGCGCGAGAGCCCGGCCGTCGAAGTGGTGAAGCTTCTGTCCGATATCCCCAATGTGAAGATCATTGCGGCTGAACCTAACACAAATGCGCTGCCGCACGAGCTCGAGGGCAGGGGCATCGTGTTCACCGATGCACTTTCGGCCATCGACAAATCCGATATCGTCGTCCTCCTGGTCGACCATCGGCAATTCAATCTGGTCGACCCCGAAGCGCTCAAGGACAAGAAGCTCGTCGATACGAGGGGCCTGTGGACGTGGCGCAAGGCGCGCAAGCCGGACGCCCGCATCGAAGGCAAGAAACCAGAGATCGCACAAGTGCCGCTTGCAAGGGAGCAGGCCGCATGAACGCGCACGCCCCGGCATGGGCGCAGCATTCCCTTTTGGCATCACGGCGCCGGGAGTTCCTTGGCGCACCTATCCATGCGCTGACCATGGCAGAGACGCTGGCCATCGCCGAAGAGGCGATGACCCTGCGGCGGCCGCTGCATCATGTGGTGGTGAACGTCGCCAAGCTGGTGACCATGCGCCAGAATGCCGAACTGCGCGACGACGTGGCCGGGGCGGACGTGGTCAATGTCGATGGCATCGGCGTGCTTTGGGGAGCGCGTTTGTGCGGCGTCGCGTTGCCCGAGCGGGTGGCGGGCGTCGACATCATGATCAATCTGCTGAGCCTCTGCGCGATGCGTGGATTCAGGCCGTATCTGCTGGGGGCCGAACAGCACGTTCTCGATGCGGTCGTAGCGAGACTTGCCAATGACCATCCGAGCCTCAGCATAGCGGGAACGCGCAACGGCTATTTCAAGCCGGAGGACGAGGCCGGGATCGTCGCGGCGATCAACGCCTCGGATGCCGACTGCCTGTTGGTGGCCATGCCGACACCGCGGAAGGAACGCTTTCTCAAACGCTACCGCGATGAACTCGCCCCAAGCTTCGTGATGGGCGTGGGCGGCAGTTTCGACGTCTATGGCGGCAAGGTTGCCCGTGCGCCGAGGCTGATACAAGCGGCCGGCCTGGAGTGGCTGTTCCGCGTCGTCCAGGAGCCGCGACGCTTGTGGCGCCGCTACTACGATACCAACACTGCCTATGCCGGGCTGCTCTGCCGGGAGTTCTGGGAGCGTCGCTGGCGCCGAAACGCCGGTTTATAGATTCGCGTTCCCTCACAAACAGGCCTCGGCCCTGGACTTCCCCTTACGCGATCCGCAGCCGCGCCCGCAGCTGGGCGACGAATTGCGTCGCTGCTACAGGATGGAACAACGAGGTCAGCCCGAAGAAGACCGCAGCGCCGGCGGTGCCGCCGGCGACAAGCGAGAAGATCGCCGGCACGTCGCCGGCCACCATGCTGGCAAGCTTGGCGGCCACCCCCGTGCTGAGCGAGATGATTACCGAGACACCGATGTCGCGCCACGGCACCGGCACCGGCGTGAGCCGCTCGCTGATGACAATGCAGGTTATGGAGCCCACTACCGAGCCGCCCGCAAGCGCCAAAGCCGCGCCGATCTCGGCCATCGGGGGGATCAACAGCAGGGACAATGCGATTGTTGCCACCGAGCCGAAGAGGTTGGCGATGATCAGCAGCCACGGCCGCTTGTGCGCGTGCACCACGACGCCATAGACGAAGCTGGTGAGGTTGGCGCACAGCACGCTGAAGGCAATGATTGGAAACAGCAGGCCGAAGCGGCCGTGATATTGCGAGGGCAGCATGAGCTCGGTGATATTGCCGCTGAGCGCGACCAGCATCGCTCCAATAGGCAGGCAAAGCCGCATCATCAAGGCCATCAACTGCGACAGCAACCGACCCGATGCCGCGGGCCCGTCCTCGTCGAAGCGGCTAACCACCTCGGGAAAGGCGCCCATGTTGATGGCGTTGGCGACCATATCGATCGGTTGGCGGGCCAGCGCATAGGCCGCGGCGAAAATCGCCACGGCGCTGGCATCGTAATAGAACTTGAGGAACAGACGCTCCGCGCTGTTGAGCCCGAACCCAACCAGCGCCATGATGATCAGCGGCACACCGAGCGCAAAGAAGTCTCTGTGGGTGAAACGCGGCGGACCGGTAACGACGCGTCGGGATGCCATGATCCCCGCCACGATGCCGGCAATCAAGGCGCCGAGGCTCGAACCGAGCGACACCGTCAGAAAGCTGTCCTGAAAGACAAGGATAGCGCCGATCGGTAACGCGAGTTGCAGCAAGGCACGCAGGGCTTCTAGCATCGAATAGACCGAATGGCGCTGCTGCATCTGCAGCACCGTCAAGGCGAAGCGGCTGATGGACCCAGCGACCAGATAGCCGCAGACCGCGATCGCGAACTCGACCCAGCGTTCAGGCACGATCACCGCCGACGCGCCTACCGATATGACCAGCGCCAGGGCCGTGGTCGCAAGCAACACCTGCCCCGCCAGCATCAGGCTGCCGCGGCTGACCTCGCCCTTGCCGCCAAGCCTGAGCAAGGCGATGCGCAGCCAGTTGGTGACGGCAATGTCGGTCATTTCACCGACGGTCACCACCAGGGTGAGCAGGCCATACTCGGTCTGGTCGATCAAACGCGTCACGACGACCAGCAGGAGCAGCGCCGAAATTCGCGTCAGCAGGATCGCCGGAGCATAAATGAGCGTGGAACGGAGCAGCAAGGGCGTGTCCCTGGAAAACTCACCTTCGACTAGCCGCCGACTGGCGGAAAATCCAGCGCGATGACGGCGAAGGGTGAACAGATTCAGTTTGAACTAAAAGATTTGCCGTAAACCTTATTGGGAACGTTTGCTTTGCAGTTACCCGGTCTGTGTTATTTAGGGTACCATCATGTTGCAGCGCCTCATATCCGATCGAAAAATACATGTCCTGGTCGCGACGCCGTCGGGCGTTTCGGGGCAGGGCGGCATCGACCGCATCATGGGGGCGCTGAAGCAGGAGTTCGAACGGCAAGAAATCGCCGACATCGATGTGTGCTTCCTTGCCAGCCGTGGCCCGGGGCATGTCGGACTTTCGATCTTCTATATGCTCGGCTTTTGCTTACGGATGCTTAAAGCGCGTGTGGCTGGACGTGCCGATGTCATTCACATCAACATCTCAGTTTCCGGCAGCACCTATCGCAAGATGGTGATCGCCGCCTGGGCACGGCTGCTGTTGATACCCTATGTCCTGCATTTGCACGGGGCGCAGTATCAGACATTCTGGAAAGCCGACCGCGGTTTCATAAGCGGCCGTATCAAAGCTCTGTTCGAGCACGCCGATCGGGTGATCGTTTTGGGTCGGCTTTGGCGCGATTTCGTCGCCAGCCGGGCGCCGGGCGCAGCCGGCAATATCGTGATCGTGCCCAATGCGACCGAAGTCCCGTCGCTGGCGCATGTCGGCGGCGGCGACCATGTGCATATCCTGTTCCTCGGCCGCATCGGCGACCGCAAGGGCGTACCGCAATTGCTCGAGGCACTGCACCGCATGAGCCCTGTCAAGAATTGGCGCGCCACGATTGCCGGCGATGGCGAAGTCGAGGCGGCGCGGACAAAGTCAGCCGCGCTGGGGATTGCAGACCGGATCGCCTTTCCGGGTTGGGTGGGACCTGACGATGTCGCATCGCTGATCTCTTCGGCCGATATTCTGGTTCTTCCCTCCTTCGCCGAAAATCTGCCGATGTCGGTGATCGAAGGCATGGCAGCCGGTTTGGCGGTGGTCGCGACCCCGGTTGGCGCGGTAGAAGACATAATCACCGACGGGCAATCCGGGCTGCTGGTGCCGCCCGGCGATGTTACAGCGTTGACCGACGCGTTGAGCTGCCTCGTGGAGGACCCGGCACTGAGGGCAAGGCTTGGTGCCGGTGCCATGGCCGTGCATCGGGAACGGCTTGAGCTCGCCCCGTTTGTCGGCGCAATCTGCGACGTCTGGCGGTCGGCCGCGTCAAGCCGTCAACCGGTCAAGGGCTGAGGCCGACGATCGCGGCGGTGCTTCGAGCCTGAATTCGCGGTGGAATATCTCCAAATTCAACAGCGCCCATATCAGCTTTTCGTGGTCGGCGGCACGCGTGGTGTGTTCGGAGACGATTTGATCAAGCTGTTTCGGACTCAGATAGCTGCGAATGACGGAGTGAGGCGAGCAAAGATGGTCATGCACGTAGTTCCTCATCGATCCGCGAAACCATTCGGCGACCGGTACCTTGAACCCGACCTTGCGGCGGCTGAGAATTTCCTCCGGGAGGATATTGGCCATGCTGTCGCGCAGGATCTGCTTGCTATGCAACCAACCCAGCCTGTAGCGATCGGGCAATTTGCTGACGAACGAAACCAGGTCGCGATCGAGGAACGGCATTCTTCCTTCGATTGAACCGGCCATCATCATGTGGTCGCCTCGTTCCAGGAGATTGTCAGGCAGCCACGACGTCTGATCAAAAAACAGCACGCGGCGAAGATGGGAGGCCGCAGCGCTTGACGAGAACGGAAACTCATTGTGCTCATAACGGCGACTTGCGGATGCACCGATCAGGCAAGCGCGCTGCTGCGCGGAAACGGCTCCAAACCAGGAGACCATCCGGGCGGCAAAGTCCCTTTCGCCCGCGGTGCGGGCAAACGTATCGACCTTGGCCGACGCGCCCGGCATCGCGCGTACCACAGGGGAAAGGACGTTATCGTGCAGCGAGGCTGGGACAAGCGACTGGTAGATCCCGGCCAGTGATTCCGCGCGATGCTTGGGATAGCCGCCGAGAATCTCGTCGGCTCCTTCGCCGGTGAGCACCATCTTGACGTCTTGCGAGGCTCGCTCCGACATCAGGTAAATTGGAATATCGCTGCTTTGCGAAACAGGTGCCCCGCGTTGGCGAACCATCGCCGGCAGGTGATCCATCAGATCGCCTGGCTGGATTACAAGTTCGCAATGATCGGTCTTGAAATGATCGGCAACGCGCCGGGCGAATGCAAATTCGCTATAGGCTGCGTCGTCGAACCCGACAGAAAATGTGCGAATGGGCGTGGCGCTGTGCCTGGCCATCAGCGCGACGATAGCCGAGGAGTCGAGCCCTCCGGAGAGAAAGGCCCCAAAAGGTGCATCGCTGCGCATCCTGATCTCGACGGAATGGTCGAGCAGTTCCAGAAATCGCCGCTTGGCGGTTTTTCCGTCGATCCGCTCGGTCAGGGCCGCCTGGTCCGGAGGCGTATAGTAGCGCGTTTCCTTGACTACCCCTTGCGACCAGACAGCATAGCTTCCGGGATTGAGCTTGCGGATCTGTTTGAAAAGCGTGCGCGGTCCGGGCACATAACGCCAGTTCAGATACTCGTGCACGGCATCCAGATCCAGTTCCTGAGCATCTTGCTGCGATGACAGCAATGCGTTGATCTCCGAGGCAAACAGCAGCAATTTTTCGCTTTGCATGAGGTAAAGCGGCTTTTCCCCGAAGGGATCCCGGGCGAGGATCAATTCCTGCCTCTGAGCATCCCAGAGTGCAAAGGCGAACATGCCGCTCAGCCGGTCGAACATTGACAAGCGCCACTGATCGTAGGCTCGGAGCAGCACCTCGGTATCGGAGCGCGTTCGAAATTGATGGCCAAGGCCGATCAGTTCCTGGCGCAACTCGATGTAGTTATATATCTCTCCGTTGAAAATTATTTTGAGACGGCCGTCCTCAATCTGCATCGGCTGATTTGACTCAGGCGCCAAGTCAATGATCGCCAGGCGGCGATGGACCAATGCCAATTGTTGCTCGCCGGTATTCAGGTCCAATATCTCGGTGCCTTCGGCATCGGGACCGCGATGCCGCAATGCGTTTGACATTCTGGCGGCCCGCTCTTGTGGATTTTTAGCCCTTCGACCGATCCATCCGGCAATTCCACACATTGTTCCCCCTAGGCGCGCGCATTCCTCACTTCAGTACAACAAATGTGTTAAACACTTCGTGCCGACACAACCCGACCGGGAGAAAGCTGCCACGGGCCATCCTCGATGGAGCCTGGCGGTCAGGGGTTGCCACCGGTTGTTCGCTGGTGAGGGCGAGTGACGGCACCTATGGCAGGCCCAATGCCTGCAGCATCTCCGGGTCGGGTACCGGGGGGCCATCGGGCAGCATGAGGCTCATCCCATAGGGATTGGAGAACTCCCAGACAGACCATGGGATCGCAAAGCGTTCGGCCTCTCCGCGCACTGCCTTAAGATAGCGCGAACGGTCGGCCTCAAAGGCGCCCATGCGGCCGTCCGCGGACATGAGGATAGCGCCGAATTCGCCCATGAAGAGCCGCCGACTGGGGATGCCATGGCCTTCAGCCCAGTCGACAGCCTGGCGAAAGCTCGCCTCCAGTTGGCTCTGGCCCCAGTTCTGCTCGAAATACCTCGCGATTGCTTGGCGCGCGGTGGCCATGTTCATGACCTGCTCGACCCTGCTCAAGCCGGCAGCCTCCATCCGCGCTCTAAGGGTTTCGGTCACCACTTCGGGTGTACTGCTGTCGGCCGGCCAGGGAAGTCCCGAAGCAAAGCTGATTGTGTCATCGGGCCGCTGGTGGGTGAAGCTGTGCGGCTCATACATATGGAAGCTGTAATAGAGGTTTGGGTCATCAAAGCCGGGGCTGAGGTTGACCAATCCGGCAATGCTGCCGCCGCAGGCGCCGGTTGCAACGATGGTAAGTTCACTGCTGACCGCTCGAATGTCGTGGACGGTCCCTGCCATGATCCGCTGCCAGTCATCGCTGCCGCTCGCATCGCAAGGGTAGTATGAGGGCTCGTTGTAAGGTTCGAGGGCGACTTTGTCGGTGCCTATCTTGACCAGCATGGCGGCGACCGCCACAACCATTTGACGATAGCGGGCAACGCCCTCGCTGTCGGCGCCGCCATAGATCATCTCCATGCTGTAGTCGGGAACCTGAGTGACGCCATGCAGGTCGAAAACCACCTTGAGGCCGGTCGACGTGATCCGCTCGACGGCGGCGGCAAGTATGTCCAGCGCCTGTTGCCGCTTGGCGCCCTCGCTGGCAAGCAGCGGGCCGGGATCGACGCTCAGCCGGACGAAGTCGAAGCCCATCGATCGGATGTGGGCGAACACCTCCCCGGACGGCCAGTCGGTGAGCGGCCTGCTTTCCGCAAGCCACTCCTTTTCGCGGCGATAGGGCGGCCAAACGTAGGTTCCGTCTTTTTCCACCGGCGACCAGTTGAGCCACTGATGCACGCCAACGCCGCGCTTGAGAGCGATGGGCGCTGCGTCGGCAGCCACAAGCAAGGCGAGCACCCAGGCAACAACACACGCCGCTTTTCGCATCGCTCTCTCCGTATGGTCGCCGGAGATATTAACCGCAACGAACGGGAAAGAAGATTGCCGGCGCGCAGCTTTTCGACGGCATGGTATACAACGACCGAAACGTTGACGGGGCGTGCATGAGAATCGGCTGGTACATCAACCGATTGCGCAGCATGGGACCGGCCGAGGTGCTGCACCGGCTGGGCGAGCAACGTCGAAGGATCGCGTCGCGCCGCCGCGATGATGGGTGGGAGCGCTATCCATCGCCGCGGTTGCACCCAGTGCTGCCCGGATTTCGCCATGCTGCGCTGGCAGCGACCGACGCCCAACGGCAAGCCATAGCGGCGGCCGCGCAAGAGATGCTTCAGGGCCGGTTTTCTGCACTCGGGCGGACATGGCCAAAGCGTGAGCCCGAACTGTTGTTTCCTGCCGAGCTTTGGCGTCTTGATCCAGTGACCGGCAGGCTTTGGCCTGGCCCCGAGGCTCATACTTTCGACATCGATTTTCGCCACGGCGGCGACCTTGGCGATATAAAATATGTCTGGGAGATCAACCGGCTGCAGCAATTGCCGCCACTGGCTGCACACCTGCTCCTCGGCGAGGACGATCGATCCCGGAGTGCCATCGAGGCGGCAATCGGTAGTTGGCACTCCGCCAATCCACCGTTCCGAGGCATCGGCTGGGCGTCCGGCATCGAAGTAGCGCTGCGGGCCATCAGTCTGATCGTCACCCTGGACCTCGTCGGCGACCAGCTTGACCCAGCGACGCTGCGGAAAGCTGGTGAGATACTAGCGGCAAGCGCCTATTGGCTGCCGCGGTTTCCGTCGCGATATTCCTCCGCCAACAACCATCTGGTCGCAGAGTTGGCCGGCGAATATCTGGTCGGCCTGGCGCTCGGGGCCGGATCCGAAATCGCCCGCGGCGCCCTCCTGAATGAGACGCACAAGCAGATACTTGCCGATGGCGCAGGTGCCGAGCAAACACCGACCTATGCAGCCTTCAGCGCCGAACTCATCTTGCTCTGCGCCGCCGCGGCACGCCAGGCGGGAACGCCGTTTCCCTCGGCTGTCGAAGCGCGTCTGGGCGCCTTCGCTAATTTCGTCGGCTGGCTGCCACAGAAAGCCGCCCGCTTCGGCGACGACGATGAGGGCCACGTGCTGAAGCTGGGGGATGAGCCGAACTATATCCGATCCGTCGCGTCCGCCATCCAAGGCTTACTGGGGACGCCGGGCAACGCGCCGGAGCCCGACGACTTTCGTTCGCTTTTCTTTGGTGCGCCGTCGGGTCCGGCGCCCGCGGTGCAGGGCTTGCAGACATTCCCGCAAGGCGGGCTCTCAGTCTGGCGCGGAGCAATGAATGGCCGCAATGTCGAACTGACGTTCGACCATGGACCGCTCGGATATCTCTCGATAGCGGCGCACGGCCATGCCGACGCGCTGTCGCTCACCCTGTGCATCGACGGTGAGCCGGTGCTGGTCGATCCAGGCACCTGGCTCTACGGCTCGGGAGGCGCATGGCGCGACTGGTTCCGCTCCACACCGGCGCACAACACGCTGAACATCGAGGGCAAGAGCCAAAGTACCATCGCTGGAAATTTCAACTGGTCGCACAAGGCAGTCGCAGCGCTGGTGGAGAGCGAGCCGGGACCGCACTGGAGGCTGAGCGCCCGGCATGATGGCTATAGAAGCCGCTTCGGCGTCGTGCATCAGCGCACTTTGGCGCGCCAGGCCGATGGCATCCTCATCACCGACCAACTGCTCGGCGGCGGGCGTCAGTCCGAGATCGTCTTCCAACTGGCCGCCGGCCTCCATGCCGACCGGCACGAAGATACGGTCACGGTATTGCGCGGCGACGAGGCGCTGTTGGCCATCCGCTTTCCTGACGCTGCGCTCGACGTCGGCGCTGGCGGTGACATGCCTGGGCAGGGCGGTTGGGTTTCACTGCGCTTTGGCACCAGGCAGCAAGCCGAACGCCTCGCCTGGCACGGTGAAGTGGGTGAAGCCGGAATCCATATCCATCTTGCCCCAATTCACCCGCCACAACGGCAAAAAAAAGCGCCAACGTAGAGTTGCCGGGCGAGTTCCAGCCGTATTCGACATTAATTACGTTTGGACATTTAGCGGTTTCGTTACCGTTGATCTGCTAGTCTCGCACCATCCAGCCTGCTTTGCCCGCTGCGTCCGCAACAGCCACTGGTTGCAGGCGGCGTAGCGGGTTTGCCGGGAATTTTGTGCTTTGCTATTCGCCAGATCGCCTTCGTACGACCCCAGACTGCCTTCTTACGACCAGGAGCCGCTGCAACGATGTTTTCCGAATTTGCCAGAGCGATTGTGGAAAAGCTTTCGAACGTCAATCTGACCACGCTCGGCCTGCTTCTCCTCACCGCACTGGGCAGCGCGGTGGTCGCCTACTGGCGAACTGCCGAACATAAGTCTCTCAGGGATTTTTTCGACTTCGCCTTCCCCCAGGAAGTCATCCTGCACCCGTCGGCGCGAGCCGACGCCCTGTTCTGGATCACGAAACGGGCGATGATGCCTTTCCTGCTTATTCCTGCCGGCGTCACCTTCGTCGTCGCGGTGGGCTATGGCACACGCGAGGCAATTGGCTGGCTCCTTAACATCCACGCGCCGCTTCTCGGCGGCCCGGCGGGACCAGTGACGATCGTCATCTTCACCGCAACCATGCTGGTCGCCTATGATATCTCATACTACCTCTACCACGTCGCCCAGCACCGTTTCCCGTTCCTGTGGGAATTGCACAAGGTACATCATTCGGCCGAAGTGATGGTGGGGATCACCAAGGACCGGGTTCATCCGCTGGACGATCTGATGAACCGCATGTGGGATGGCGTCATTCCGGGCATCTGCTTCGGTATATGGAGCCTGATCGCACTCGATCCGGTAGAGGTCGCTATCTTCGGCATCAACGTCTACGTCATCCGTAACATCCTGATGATGGACTTTGTTCGTCATACGCATCTCAAGATCTCGTTCGGCCCGTTGAACAACATCATCCTGTGTCCACACTGGCACCAAGTGCATCACAGCATCGACCCTCGTCATTATGACAAGAATTTCGGCCTGCTTTTTTCGTTCTGGGATCGTCTGTTCGGAACGCAATTTGTCCCGGAACCGGATGAAGACCTGAAATTTGGCCTGATCGATCGCGATGTGCGCGATTATCAGTCGCTCTTTGGGCTCTACATCCTGCCGCTCAAGAAGATGGCAAGGCATGTCATGCGACTGTTTTACAGGCGGCCCAATGTAGTCGCGCAGCCACAGGACAGTTCTCCTTCATGAACACGGTTGTTTCCATCGACGTCCTGGGCGCGGAGCGCCTGGAAATCGTCCGTTCGGCGGATCGTCTGGCTGCGGTCGAAGCCGCTTGGATGGACCTTTGGCATCGTACCGGCGGGCTGATCTTTCAAAGCCATGCCTGGATTTCGGCATGGTGGAGTACCGTACAACGCCGTGGCCAGCGCGCGTTGCGGATCGGCCTGGTCTGGAAGGGCGAGAAACTCGTTGCTGTCGTTCCGCTGGCGATCGGCAGGCGCAGGGGGCTGCGGTTTCTCGAATGGGCGGCCGGCAGCTATACCGACTATGGGGATATTCTCGTTGCCCCGGAATGCTCGTTGTCGGCGCTGCAGGAGCTATGGACCCAACTGTGCGATGCAGGTGGCTTCGATCTTGCCTTGATCAGTCGTCTCTCGCCGGATGCGGCGGCCCGCAAAATTTTCACGCCGGGAGCTTTCGGCGGCATCAGGCTTCGTCACTTTCACCGAACGGAAGTCAGCTATCGCGTTGCCGGACAATGGGAAAGCGGAGCGGCATGGTTCGCGGACCAGTCGAAAAAGACGCGCCAAAACTATCGGCGCGGCATCAAAGCGCTGGAAGAAACCGGAGAGGTGAGATTTCGCCTGCTTGCCCCCGACGAGCCGCTGCAACCGGTACTGGAGCGCCTCGCGGCCTTGAAGCGGAAATGGCTGACCGAGCGCATGCGTGAGTCAGACCTGTTCGAAGAGGGCGTGCCGGTACTCGCCGCGCTCGTCGATGCGTTGGCGCGCGCCGGCGTGCTGCATATCTTCGTCCTCGAATGCAATGGCGTGATGGTCGCGGTGTCGATCAACTTCGTCCAGCACGACGTGATGATGGCCTTCGTGACGACATTCGATCCGGATTTCGGCCGGGCGTCGCCGGGTGTGATCCTGTTGATGGATTACGTGCAGTGGTCGATCGATCACGGCTTGAGCATGGTCGATTTCCTCTGTGGCGCAGAGTCGTTCAAACACAAATTCTCAACGCAGGCGGTTACACTGGAATCCGTCATCGGGACGCGCACGGCACAGGGTGCGCTTGCATCTCTTGCCGATCGTGTCCTCCAGACCGTCAGGCAAATGCGCGAGCGTTCATCGGCACTACCAAAGGGACGCGATACCCCCACTCAAGCCGAAGCAGCCTTGGACTAAAGCGCGTCGCGTTCGATCGGCCTCATGCGACGCGCGTTAGATTCTCGTTGTATGCATGTCGTTATCGCAAAACCGCTGCACAGTTTTGCGCGACATGCTTTAGAACGGTCCATCGTTTCACGGAAACGCCGAACAGCTCCATCTTTTTTGACGCAATTGCGGACGAAAACCGTTCACACTTTTTCTGGAATTGCTCTAGCGGCCCGCTGGCAAAAAAAAGCTCAAATGAAGCGCGGTATCGGTCCGTTTTGCGGCGTGGCGCGGTCGCCGAGGTCGAGGAAGATTTCGTCGATGTAGCACCATCCCCAGCCTTCCGGCGGATCGTAGCCTTCGATGACAGGATGGCCGGTTGCCCGAAAATGCTTGGTGGCATGACGGTTGGGCGAGTCGTCGCAGCAGCCAACGTGACCGCATGTGCGGCAGAGCCGCAGATGCACCCACTGCGAACCGCTCTTCAGGCATTCCTCGCAGCCGAGCGCGCTCGGCGTCACGTCGCGAATGTCCCCGGCGTGCCTGCATTCGTCTGCCATCATACGCTCCTGACCAGTTGTGGCGCCACGGCTAGGCTGCCGTTTCGCGCGAGATATGCATGCAGCGCCGCCACCACCTGGGCGCCTTCGCCGACGGCAGCGGCGACGCGCTTGATCGAGCCGGAGCGCACGTCGCCGATGGCGAACACGCCGCCGCGGTTCGTCTCCAGTGCACCACGTTCCTGGCCAATGTCAGGCCCGGTGCGAACGAAGCCCTTCGTGTCCAACGCCACGCCGCATTGCGCCAGCCAGTCGGTGTTCGGATCGGCGCCGATGAACAGGAAGAGGTGGCGGATCGGACGTGTTGTCTCGGTGTCGCGGTTGCGCCAGCGCACTTTGCCAAGATTGCCGTCGGCGCCTTCCAGCGCCGTGATCTGCGTCTCAGCCAGCACTTCGATGTTCGGCTGTGCGCTGACGCGCTCCACCAGATAGCGCGACATGCTCGCATCCAGGCTGCTGCCGCGCGCCAGCAGCCATACCTTCTTCACATGCGCCGCCAAATAGACAGCAGCCTGTCCAGCCGAATTGCCGGCGCCGACCAGGGCTACCTCTTGCCCGGCGCAAAGCCGCGCTTCGATCGGCGAAGCCCAGTAATGCACGGAGGTTCCCTCGAATTGCGCCAGGTTTGCCATGTCGAGGCGGCGATAGCGCGCTCCGCTGGCGATCACCACTGACCGTGCCCGCACGGTCTCCCCGCCGCCGACGGCGAGCGTGTAGTGGGCACCGGACGTGTCGCTTGAGCTGCCCAGCAGCTTCGCCTCGTCCGGTATCACCATCTCGACGCCGAATTTCTGCGCCTGGTTGTAAGCGCGCGCCATCAGCGCCATTCCCGAAATGCCGGTCGGAAAACCGAGGTAGTTCTCGATGCGCGAGGAGGCACCCGCCTGTCCGCCGAAGGCACGGCAATCGAGCACGATCGTCGACAACCCTTCGGAAGCCGCGTAGACGGCCGCAGCGAGGCCGGCCGGTCCGGCGCCGACAATGGCCACGTCGTACAGCTTGCCGGCGTCGATCGGCCTCACCAGGCCGATGCAGCGGGCAAGCTCGTTCTCTCCGGGGTTGAGCAGCAGCTTGCCGTTTGGACAAAGCACGATCGGCAAATGGTGGATATCGACATGGAAGCGTTCGATCAGGGTCCTGGCGCAGGGATCGGCAGCCGAATCGAGAACGCGATGCGGCTGACCGCTGCGAGCCAGAAAACCTTGCAGCCGCAATACGTCGCCGCTGTCGACCGGTCCGACAATGATCGGGCCGGCTGTGCCGCTCTCGAGCAGGCCGATACGGCGCAGGATCAGCGCCCGCATGATGCGCTCGCCGAGGTTTGCTTCCTGCACCATCAGGTCCCTCAGCCTTTGCGAGGGGATGACGAGCGCCTCGACCGGCTCGATCGCCTCCACATCCACCAGTGAGGGCCGGGCTGAAAGCTGCGCCAACTCGCCAACGAAATTGCCTGCACCGTGCGTGACGATTGTTTCGCGCCGGCCGAAGCTGCCCCCCTGGATGATATCCACCTTGCCGGACAGGACCACGATCAGACCGGGCGCCAGCTCGCCGGCTTTAACGATCTGTTCGCCTGCGGCATAGGACACGGCTTCGCCGAAACGGCCGATGCGGTCCAGGTCCGCCTCAGCCAGCGCTGGAAACATCTGATCGCGACGGGCAATGGAGATCGGATTGGCGGGTTGAGACATGGTTCGAACCTATCGCCGGTTTCCGACAGTTTGAAGCGGTTTTTTGCGGCTTGCGGCCGGTAGGAACCTAGCCCGCCTGTCGGTAAACGCTGTGCCCTTCGCTTCGCAGTTCACTGACGGCGGCCGTGCGACGGTGTCGTCGCGACGTGCCTCACAATCCGTTGCATCTCCTTGATTTGTTTGATTTGCGCATCCCGGCAAACCCGGCGCATGCTGCTTCAGCCGGCATCTACCTAAGCCGGCCAGGCCCGGCGGGCCGTCCTGTGTCAAACTCTCGGCCGCCGGGCTTCTGGACAGCAGAAAACGGCCTGTGTCCGAGCGCTCCGCAAACTGGCCTGCGGCCTGTTGTTCGGCGAGTGCTCAGGCAGCTACCTGAAGCACAATCTTGCCGCGCGTGTGCTGCTTCTCGAGCTGTTCCTCTGCCCTGGCGACTTCCTCAAGAGGATAGATTGCCTGCACGAATGGCCTGACCTTCCCGGCGTCGATGAGGCGGCTGATCTCGGCAAGCTGCGCCGCGTTAGGCTTGGTAAAATAGGAAACGCCGCGAGCCCGATGCAGGCGGGCCTTCTCCGCCGACGGTTCGGAAAGCGTTGAGACGAGCGTCCCGTCGGGCTTGAGCACGTCCCACGAGCGGTCCTGTGTTTCACCCGCTACCAAGTCGAAGACGAGGTCGACGTCCTCGACAACCTCCTCGAAGCGCTGGTTCTTGTAGTCGACCGCCTGGTCGGCGCCAAGCGCGCGGACGAAATCAAAATCCTGCGCGGACACGGTCGTCGCGACAAACGCGCCCGCGGCCTTTGCGAACTGCACCGCCAGGTGACCGACGCCGCCGGCGCCGCCATGGATAAGGACCCGCTGCCCGGATTTGAGGCCGCCGTGATCGAAAAGGCCTTGCCACGCGGTAAGGCCCGCAAGTGGCACCGCGGCGGCTTCGGCGTGGCTTAAGCGTTGCGGCTTCGCCGCCGCCTCCGTTGCCTTGACGACGACATATTCGGCGTTGCCGCCGCGGTCGTTGCCCAGCATGGCATATAGCGGATCGCCCTTCTTCAGCGTATGGGCCCGCGTGCCGCACAGTTCCACCACGCCGGACACGTCGCGGCCGAGCGTGACGGGCAGATCCGCGCCCGAAGAGCCCTTGCGAACCTTGTAGTCGACGGGATTGACGCTTGCCGCGTAGACCTTGAGCGTGACCTCGTCGTCATGGGGCTGAGGCAACGGAACCGCGTCCAGCGAAAGAACCTCCGGTCCACCAAAATCGTGGATACGGACGGCCTTCATAGTAATCATGGCTTGCTCCTCGTCGGGTTGAGTCCAATTCGCCTCTGAACTGTTTCGCCGGCAGGCCGGCGTCTATCAAGCCGGCGGTTCGGTCGTGGCAAAGGCCGGCCGGTGGCGCGCCGTCAGTGTATCGTTTGCGAATGCTCGCCGCCGGGTTGCGAGATGCCGCTCAGCGCTTCACCTGCTGTCGCGGTCTCGCTGTTGGTGGCGAGGTCGCCCAGCGAAACGATGCCGACCAGGCGCTTGTCACGGTTTAGCACTGGCAAGCGTCGCACTTTCAGGTCAGCCATGTTGCGCAGAACATCCTCCGCGTCTTCGTCTTCGAAGCAATACCTGACCTCGGTGCTCATCACTTCCCGTACCTTGGCGTCAGGTGTCTTGCCTTGGGCGACGCCGCGGATTGCGATGTCGCGATCGGTTACCATGCCGACAAGCCGATCGTTCTCGCCCACCGGCATCGCGCCGGCGTCGAGGCGACCCATCATTTCTGCCGCATCGCGCAGGGTTTGCTGCGGACTGGCGATCTCGACGTCCTTTGTCATGCAGTTGCCAACTTTCATTTTAACCTCCGTTGGTTGCAGGGCCCGCCGCCGAATTGCGTGATGGAAGCGTGAATGAGCGCCAGCGCAAAACGTTCCATGGCAAGACCCGTTTCGAGCGCTCCGCCAAATCACCCTTGCCATCCTCCACTCCGACCGCCTTCAGGCGGTCGGCCCGGGAAAGGTCGGCTCCGAAGGAATTTCGGAAGGCGTGCCAGGAGGAACTCCAAGTGGCTCCTGGTCCGGCGTCGGAATTGGATCCGGCGAGGGCGGGGGTACGCCTGGAGGTTCTCCCGGCGGAGTCTCCGGCGGGGCAGGCGGCCGGGCCGGCTCCGGATTGGGATTGTCCGGCAGTGGATTCGGGTTATTCGGATCGGGGTTGTTCATCGATCACTCCCCTGACATCTGTGGCCTGATCTCCGCCAGAGCGGAGTGCGGCCGCGGCGAGCGGGCTCTCTTGTCCTAAACCGAGGGGAAGCAAAAGCGTTCCCTCACCTGGTGCCAAGCGGGGCCAATCTATCGGGCGGTTCCCAGGCTGGCATACATTCCGTTGGTGCGGAATTGCGTCGGGTTGATGCCGTAGAGGCGGCGGAAGACCTTGGAAAAATAATTGGCATCCTCGAAGCCGCACATGATGGCGACCTCCTTGACCGGCAGGAAATCGGCCTTGGTCAGCAACTTCGCCGCGCGCTGCAGTCGCTGCTGCAGCACGAATTCGGCGGGCGGAAGTCCCTCGCTCTCGGCGAAGCAGCGCGAGAAATGCGCGCGGCTCAGGCCGCTGATCTCGGCGAGATCGGCAACGCGGAGCGGCCTGTCGAGATTGGCCCTGACGTGGTCGATGACCGGCTGCATGGCGCTCTTGTCGTCGGTGACGGCATGCGAGCCGAAGACATCGTCGTAGAGCGCCATGGCGGCTTCATAGGCGACGGCCGAGGCGGCTCCCGGCGAGACCGCGCCCGTGATCAGGCGTACGCTGCAATCCGCGAGATGATCGATCGTCGAGGGCTGCAGCCGCAGCACCGGACCGACGGCGGCAAGGATCGACTTGTGGATGCGCAGTGCCTCCTCGCCGTTCATCGATATCCAGAAGAACTCCCAGCGTTCGCCCTTGGCCAGCCAGTAACGGTGGTTGTGCGGCACGAGAACCAGCAACGTATCGCCCTTTTGCAGACGGTAGTTCCGGTTCTCGTAGCGCAATCGGCCGGTGCCGCTGATCGTATGCTGGAGCACGGTAAACGGCGTCTGGCCGCGCTTGCGCCCATCCCAGTCGTAGACCTCGTTCTCGCGCACTTCATAGCCGGTGCTTGTCGGCATGGTGTGTAGGCGCTGGCGCCCGCGCGGCAGCGATACCGTCCTGCCCGCCGGCCCGATGTCGATCAAGTTCCGCAGCACAAAATTACCCCTAAAAGCATAATCCTTCTCTGGTCGCGTGCCGAATTAGGCGCATAATCCCTCGAGAAAAGCAAAAGAAACCGCGGTCAACGAGCGGATGGGAGGAAGTGCCGGATTCCAGCCTGCATAATGTGGCAGGCGGGCCAGGCCTCTTTTCGCCGCCTTTGCCCTAGCGTTCGATCAGGTCGAGGTGAGGCTGATGAGTTTCAAGATCGCTATTATCGGTGCGGGAAGCGTCGGGTTCACCAAGAAGCTCTTCACCGACATTTTGTGCGTTCCTGAATTCAGGGATGTCGAATTCGCACTGACCGATCTCAGCGAACGCAACCTCCAGATGATCAAGTCGATCCTCGACAGGGTCGTCGAATTCAACAGGCTGCCGACCAAGGTTACGGCAACGACCGACCGCCGTGCCGCCCTCGAGGGTGCCCGCTACATTATCAGCTGCGTTCGCGTCGGCGGTCTCGAAGCCTATGCGGACGACATCCGCATTCCCTTGAAGTATGGCATCGACCAGTGCGTCGGCGACACGATCTGCGCCGGCGGCATCCTCTATGGCCAGCGCAACATTCCGGTAATCCTCGATTTCTGCAAGGATATCCTCGAAGTCGCCGAGCCTGGGGCGAAATTCCTAAACTACGCCAATCCGATGGCCATGAACACCTGGGCGGCGATCGAATATGGCAAGGTCGATACCGTCGGCCTTTGCCACGGCGTCCAGCATGGCGCCGACCAGATCGCCGAAGTGCTCGGCGCCAAGTCGCGCACCGAGCTCGACTACATCTGCTCCGGCATCAATCATCAGACCTGGTTCATCGACCTGCGTCTCAACGGCCGCAAGATCGGTAAGGACGAACTGGTTGCCGCCTTCGAGGCGCATCCGGTCTATTCGCAGCAGGAAAAGCTGCGCATCGATGTCCTGAAGCGCTTCGGCGTCTATTCGACCGAAAGCAACGGCCATCTTTCCGAATACCTGCCCTGGTATCGCAAGCGGCCGGACGAAATCACCCGCTGGATAGACATGTCCGACTGGATCCACGGCGAGACCGGCGGCTACCTTCGTTATTCGACCGAAACACGCAACTGGTTCGAAACGGAGTTCCCGCAATTTCTGGAATCCGCCGCCAGGCCGATAGACCCCGCCAAGCGCTCCAACGAGCATGCCAGCCACATTCTCGAGGCGCTGGAGACGAACCGCGTTTATCGCGGCCATTTCAACGTCAAGAACAACGGCATCGTCACCAACCTGCCGCAGGACGCCATCATCGAGTCGCCCGGCTTCGTCGATCGCTTCGGCATCAACATGGCTGCAGGCATCACGCTGCCGGAGGCCTGCGCCGCCACTTGCACTTCCTCGATCAACGTCCAGCGCATGTCGGTTCATGCGGCGATCTCAGGCGATATCGACCTGCTGAAGCTCGCCGTCCTGCACGATCCGCTGGTCGGCGCGGTTTCGACGCCGGAAGAGGTTTGGCAGATGGTGGACGAAATGGTCGTCGCCCAGGCCCGCTGGCTGCCTCAATATGCCGATGCGGTGCCGGCCGCGAAGGAGCGGCTTTCCAAATCCAGGATCAAGACCCGTGAATGGGCCGGAGCGGCACGGCGCGACGTCCGTTCGATCGAGGAACTACGTGCGGAAAAAACAGCTCTCAAGCAGGCCGTCTGAATTTCGCCAGGACGGATCGCGGCAAGCTTTCGGGAGGAATTTTCGGCACCGCACCCGGAAGTACATTCGTTCGAGGAGAAATGGAGCGGCGTCAACGCGCTCCTGAACAACAGGGAGGAGAGACGATGAGGAATTTCCGAAACATTGGCATTCTCGCCGGGCTGGCGCTTAGCGTCTCGGCCTCGGCCCTGAACGCGTATGCATCCGAGCCGACCGTGCCGCCGGTGCCCGCGCAATTTCCGGCCGAGGGAAAGATCAAGTACGTCGCGCGCGACTCCATCCTGGAGTTCAAGGCACTTCCGGAATACCACGAACCCGATTGGGTCACCGACAAATACGTCAAGGCAGGCAAGCTGCCGCCGGTCAAGGACCGGTTACCGAAGGAGCCGCTGGTCTTCAAGACCGGCAATATGCCGGACGGCGTCGGTGTCTACGGTGATACGATGCGTCATGTCATCGGCGGCCGGCCGGAGGGCTGGAACTATGGTGCCGGCCAGACGCAGGGCTGGGGCGGCATCGACATCGGCCTTTCCGAATGCCTGACGCGCACCGCGCCGCTGTTCCAGGTCGAGGCCAAGGACACGGAGCCGCTGCCGAACCTCGCCAGGAGCTGGGACTGGTCCAAGGACGGCCACACGCTGACGATGCATCTGGTCGAGGGCGCGAAATGGTCGGACGGCGTTCCGTTCAACGCCGACGATGTGATGTTCTACTGGGACGACGAGGTGATCGACCCTAATGTGTCGCCGCTGAACGGTGCCACGCAGGAGACCTTCGGCGCCGGCACGACGCTGAAGAAAATCGACGACTACACCGTCGAGTGGACGTTCAAGGACGCCTTTCCGAAACAATACCTTTACGCCATGGCTTACGGCACCTTCTGTCCGGGCCCGTCGCATATCCTCAAGCCGCAGCATCCGAAATATTCGAAGAACACCTACGAGCAGTTCAAGAACGCCTTCCCGCCGGAATATATGAACATGCCGGTGATGGGTGCCTGGGTGCCGGTGGCATACCGCCCCGACGACATCATCGTCATGCGTCGCAATCCGTACTATTGGAAGGTCGACGAGAAGGGCAACCAGCTGCCGTATCTCAACGAGTTGCACTACAAATTGTCGACCTGGGCCGACCGCGACGTTCAGGCGGTATCGGGGGCGGGAGACTTCTCCAATCTGGAGCAGCCGGAGAACTTCGTCGCCTCGCTGAAGCGCGCGGCACAAAAGGACGCGCCGGCACGGCTTGCGTTCGGTCCGCGGCTGATCGGCTATAATCTGCGCATGAATTTCTCAGCCAATGGCTGGGGTAACCCCGACGAGCGCGGACAGGCGATACGCGAGCTGAACCGCAACGAGGATTTCCGCAAGGGCGTCACCATGGCGCTCGACCGCAAGGCGCTCGGCGACTCGCTGGTCAAGGGTCCGTTCACTGCCATCTATCCCGGCGGCTTCTCCTCGGGCACGAGCTTCTACGACCGGAAGTCGACGGTCTACTACCCCTTCGATCTCGAAGGCGCCAAGGCGGAACTCGCCAAGGCAGGCCTAAAGGACACGGACGGCGACGGCTTCGTCAATTTTCCTGCCGGCACCGCCGGCGGCAAGAATGTCGAGATCGTGATGCTCGTCAACAACGATTACACCACCGACAAGAGCCTCGCGGAGGGCGTCGTCGGTCAGATGGAGAAGTTAGGTATTCGCGTTGTCCTGAACGGGTTGAACGGTACCCAGCGCGATCAGGCCAATTACTCCGGTCGCTTCGACTGGCTGATAAGGCGCAACGAAACGGAACTCACCTCGGTCGTGCAGAACACCGAGCAACTGGCGCCGGTCGGCCCACGCACCAGCTGGAACCACCGCGCTCCGGAAAACGGCCAGGTAGATCTGATGCCCTTCGAGAAGGACCTTGTCGATATCGTCAACAAGTTTGTCTCGGCGCAGGACAATGACCAGAGGGCCAGCCTGATGAAGCAGTTCCAGAAGATCTCGACGGAACACGTCTATACCGTCGGGCTCACCGAATATCCCGGCGCGCTGATCATCAACAAACGTTTCTCCAATATCCCGCAGGGAACGCCAATCTTCATGTTCAACTGGGCCGAGGACTCGATCGTCCGCGAGCGGGTCTGGGTGGCCGCCGACAAGCAGCAGAAATATGAGCTGTTTCCCGAACAGCTTCCCGGAAAGCCCGGGGACAAGGGTCCGACGAACTGAGTTTCCTCCCCTGACTTGAAAATTCCCGGCCGCGCTGCTGGCGCGGCCGGGACAAAGCCAGCGGTGAGGGATAACTGAGAATCTGAGCGAGGAGCAAAACGGTCGATGCTGCGATTTCTGCTTATGCGCATAGCATCCGCAATACCGGTTCTCGCCATTTTGAGCGTGGTTACCTTCGCGATCATCCAGGCACCGCCGGGTAACTATGCCGACTATATCCGCTTGCAGCTCATCAACCAGGGTGGAGCCTCCTTTGCCGAGGCCGATGCTCAGGCGAAGGCTTACAGCGTGGAGCACGGCCTCGATAAGCCGGTTCCGCTCCAATACCTGAACTGGATCGGCGGCATCATCACCCGCGGCGATTTCGGCCACAGCCTGTATTACAACAAGCCCGTCGCCGACGTGGTTGGCGAGCGGCTGCCGCGCACGCTGCTGCTTGCGCTTGTCTGCCACCTCTTGGCTTCGGTGCTGGGCATCGGCTTTGGTATCTGGGCGGCGACCAGGCAGTACAGCTGGATCGACAGTACGCTGTCAGCGATTTCCTTCCTCGGAATGACGGTACCGCGCTTCCTGATGGCGCTGATCATCGTCTATCTGCTGGTCTTCCAGTTTAACGTCTCCGAGATCGGCAGCTTCTTTTCGCCGCAATTTGGCGGGGCGCCGTGGTCCTGGGCGAAGTTCGTCGATCTCGTCCGGCATGTCTGGCCGGTTGTCGCCATCGCGACCTTCGGCGGGCTCGCCTACAACATGCGGGTGATGCGCGGCAATCTGCTCGACACGCTGAATGCGCAATATGTCGAGACCGCTCGCGCCAAGGGCCTCAGCGGCGGTGCGGTCGTCATGCGCCATGCGGTGCCCAATGCGCTGCATCCGCTGGTTATGTATCAGGGCGTGGTGCTGCCCTATATGCTGACCGGCGAGATCGAGACGGCGATCATCTTTGCCCTGCCGACCGTTGGCCCGGCGATCGTCGGCTCGATGGCGGTTGGCGACGTCTATGTCACGGCGACCTTCATGATGGTGCTGTCGGCGACGCTGATCGTTGGCAACATCATCGCCGACATGCTGCTCGTTATGCTCGACCCGCGTGTGCGCCAATATGCAGGGTCCTGAGATGCTTGCCTTCGAGCCCTCGCTGCCGCCGCTTGCCGAGGAATCGGCCAAGATCAAGCCGCGCGGCAATGAGAGCTACATCGCGCTCGTCTGGCGCCGCCTGAAACGGTCCTGGACCGGCATGGCCGGGCTCATCCTGGTCGCGTTTCTGGTGCTGCTGGCGGTGTTTGCCGACTTCTTCGCACCGATGGATCCCAAGGTGACCGATGTCGGCTTTGCCCCGCCGCAGATGATGAGCTTCCATGACAAGGATGGCAACTTTGTCTTCCAGCCACGCGTCTATGCTCTGGCGGATTCGGAAGACCTCGACCCGATTACCTTCCAACCCGTCGTCGGGCCGGACTACGACCATCCGCGGCTGCTCGGCTTCTTCGTCAAGGGAGCGGAGTACAGACTGCTCGGCCTGCTTCCCGCGAACCGGCACTTCTTCGGCTCGACCGACGGCCAGCCGGTGCATTTCCTTGGCACCGACAAATTCGGCCGCGATGTGCTGGCTCGTGCGATCTATGGTTCGCGCATCTCGTTGATGATCGCATTGACCGTGGTCTTCATCGTCACCGTGATCGGCACGACGGTCGGCATGGTGTCGGGCTATTTCGGCGGCACATTCGATGTCTGGGTCCAGCGCTTCGTCGAACTGGTGCTCGCGTTTCCGCAATTGCCGCTCTATCTGGCGCTGACGTCGCTTGTTCCTGTGACGGCGCCGACGAATGTCTTCCTGGCCTTCGTGATCGTCGTCATGTCGGCGCTCGGCTGGGCGCAGATGTCGCGCGAGGTGCGCGGCAAGACCCTGGCACTGGCGCGGATCGACTACGTCCGTGCGGCGATGGCGGTCGGGGCCACCGACGGCCGCATCATCATGCAGCACATTTTTCCAAACGTGATGAGCCACGTCATCGTTGCCGTCACATTGGCAATCCCCAGCGTCGTCCTGCTCGAATCCTTCCTCGGTTTTCTCGGCTTCGCGGTGAAACCGCCGCTGATCTCCTGGGGCCTGATGCTGCAGGACACCGCGACCTATTCGGTCATCGGCACCTATCCCTGGATCCTCTCGCCGGTCGGCTTCGTGCTTGTCACCGTCTTCGCGTTCAACGCGCTTGGCGATGGATTGCGCGATGCGGTCGATCCGTATTGAGCGTGACATGATGCAACACGCGCTCGTCAAATCCTTCGCACCGCCTGTCCGGCTCGACCATGACGGCCGTTCGGAAAAACCGGTCATCGATGCCCGCAACATCGCCGTCGATTTCAAGGTCGAACACGGCATGATCCAAGCCGTCAAGGACATCTCCTTCCAGCTCTATCGCGGCGAGACGATCGCCATAGTCGGCGAATCAGGATCGGGCAAGTCGGTGACGGCGCGCACCGTCATGGGACTGTTGTCGAAACGCGCGGTCGTGTCGCCGAAATCGACTGTCGAATACAACGGGGCGAACATCCTGAAATATTCCGAGCGTGCGCGGCGCAAACTGCGCGGCGACCGCATCTCGATGATCTTTCAGGAGCCGATGAGTTCGCTCAACCCGATCTACACGATCGGCAGCCAGATCGTCGAAGCGATACGGGTGCATCGCAAGATGAGCCGCAGGCGGGCCGAAGCAAGAGCGCTCGAACTGCTGCAGCAGGTGCAGATTCCTGAACCCCAGGCGCGGCTGAAGCAATATCCGCACCAGCTTTCCGGCGGCCAGCGCCAGCGTGTGATGATCGCCATGGCGCTGGCCAACGATCCCGATGTGCTGATCGCCGATGAGCCGACGACGGCGCTCGACGTCACGGTTCAGGCGCAGATCCTCAATCTCATCCGAAACCTGCAGAAGAAACTGCGCATGGCGGTGATCCTGATCACGCACGACCTGACCGTGGTGCGGCAGTTCTCCGACTATGTCTACGTCATGCAGCATGGGGAGATGCGCGAACACAATGTGACGGAGAGGCTGTTCGCCAATCCGCAGCATCCGTACACCTGTCACCTGCTTGCCTCCGAGCCGCGCGGCCAGGCAAATCCGTTGCCGGAAGGCGCCGACGTCATTCTTGAAGCCAAGGATGTGCGCGTCTCCTTCATGCTGCGGCATGGCACGTTCATGAGGCCGGACCTGCGCGAACTCGTCGCCGTCGACAGCCTCAGCCTGACCCTTCGGCGGCACGAGACGCTGGGTCTCGTGGGCGAATCCGGATCGGGCAAGACCACCTTCGGCGAGGCGTTGCTCAGGCTCAACACCACGGACAGCGGCGAGATCTATTTCGATGGCCAGCCGATCCATGGCTGTTCACGTTCGCAGATGCGGCCGTTGCGGTCGCGCATGCAGGTCGTCTTCCAGGATCCGTTCTCGTCGCTCAACCCACGCATGACGATCGGCCAGATCATCGAGGAAGGGCTGGTCGTCAACCGCATCGGCGCCACCAGGAACGATCGGATCGAGCGGGTGCGCGAGGCGCTGATCAGCGCCGGCATGCCCGGCGATATCCTGTCGCGCTTCCCGCACGAGTTTTCCGGCGGCCAGCGCCAGCGTATTGCGATTGCCCGCGCCGTCGCGCTCGAACCGGAATTCATCGTACTCGACGAGCCGACATCGGCGCTGGATCTCTCCGTCCAGGCGCAGATCATCGAATTGCTGCGCAAGCTGCAGCGCGAACGGGGCCTGAGCTACATCTTCATCTCGCACGACCTCAAGGTCGTTCGGGCGCTGTGCCACCGCGTCATCGTCATGCAGCACGGCAAGATCGTCGAAGAAGGGCCGGTCGACGAAGTCCTGTCCCATCCCAAAACCGCTTACACCGAACGGCTGGTCAAAGCCGCTTTCGAGGTAGCCTGATTGCTTATGCCGGAGGTCGTTGTGGCAAGAAATCCCAAGGTCGCTTTCATCGGAGCTGGCTCGACGGTGTTCATGAGGAACATCGTCGGCGACATATTGCAGCGTCCGGCTTTATCCGGTGCGACGATCGCGCTGATGGACATCAATCCGCAACGGCTCGAGGAAAGCGCAATCGTCGTCGGCAAGCTGATCTCGACGCTTGGCGTAAGGGCCAAAGCCGAAACCTACTCGGACCAGCGCAAGGCGCTGGCGGGCGCCGATTTCGTCGTCGTCGCCTTCCAGATCGGCGGCTACGAGCCCTGCACGGTTACCGACTTCGAAGTTCCGAAGAAATACGGGCTGCGCCAGACCATCGCCGATACGCTCGGTGTCGGCGGCATCATGCGAGGCTTGAGAACCGTGCCGCATCTCTGGAAGATCTGCGAGGACATGCTCGCGGTCTGCCCGCAGGCGATCATGCTGCAATATGTCAACCCGATGGCGATCAACACCTGGGCGATCGCGGAGAAATATCCCGACATCAAGCAGGTCGGCCTCTGCCATTCAGTACAAGGCACAGCGATGGAACTGGCGCACGATCTCGACATTCCCTACGAGGAGATTCGCTACCGCTCGGCCGGCATCAATCACATGGCCTTCTACCTGAAATTCGAGCATCGCCAGCCGGATGGCTCCTATCGCAACCTCTATCCGGATCTGCTGCGCGCCTACAGCGAAGGGCGGGCGCCGAAGCCGGGATGGAACCCGCGCTGCCCGAACAGAGTGCGCTACGAGATGCTGAAGCGCCTCGGTTACTTCGTCACCGAGAGCTCTGAACATTTCGCGGAATACACGCCCTATTTCATCAAGGACGGGCGCGACGATCTGATCGAGAAATTCGGTATCCCGCTCGACGAATACCCGAAGCGCTGCATCGAGCAGATCGAACGCTGGAAGGGGCAAGCGGAAGCCTATCGCTCGGCTGACAAGATCGAAGTGGAGCAGTCGAAGGAATATGCGTCCTCGATCATGAACTCGGTCTGGACCGGCGAGCCGTCGGTGATCTACGGCAACGTCCGCAACAATGGCTGCATCACGTCGTTGCCATATAATTGCGCGGCCGAGGTGCCATGCCTCGTTGACGCCTCGGGCATTCAACCCACCTTCATCGGCGAGCTGCCGGTGCAGCTCACCGCGCTGATCCGTACCAATATCAACGTCCAGGAGCTGACGGTCCAGGCGCTGATGACCGAGAATCGCGAGCACATCTATCACGCGGCGATGATGGACCCGCACACGGCGGCTGAGCTCGACCTCGACCAGATATGGTCGCTGGTCGACGATTTGCTGGTTGCGCATGGCGATTGGCTGCCGGCCTGGGCGCGTGGAGCGCGCAGCGTTCGGGCGGCCTGAGTATCGGATACAGCTCGCGAGCAACCGTCGGCTGATGGGAAGTCATCGACGGCGCGCGGCTCTGGTGACGCGAGGCTGGTAGTCAGCGATACGCGTTCAGTTCATGCGAACTTCCGGTTCGGCAAGCAGTGGAATCTCCAGGCCACGCCGCAAGCCGGTCGCCACGACCGATACCCTGAATTTTCCGGCGAGTGCCTTGTCGAAGATGGCGCCGACGATGATGTCGGCATCGTTGTCGACCTCCTCGCGGATGCGGGTTGCGGCTTCGTCGACTTCGAACAGCGTCATGTCCATGCCGCCCGATATCGAGACAAGGACGCCTTTGGCGCCCATCATCGAAGCTTCGTCGAGCAGCGGGTTGGCGATTGCCGCTTCCGCCGCCTTCTTGGCGCGGCCTTCTCCGGCGGCCTCGCCGGTCCCCATCATGGCGCGGCCCATGTCGCGCATCACCGACTTTACATCGGCGAAGTCGAGATTGATCAGGCCTTCCTTGACGATCAGATCGGTAATACAGCAGACACCCGCATAAAGAACCCGGTCGGCCATGGCGAAGGCGTCGGCGAACGTGGTTCTGGCGTCGGCGATCCTGAACAGGTTCTGGTTGGGGATGACGATGACGGTATCGGCGCTTTCGCGCAGGCGCTCGATGCCCTCGTCGGCAGCGTACATGCGGCGCCTGCCTTCGAAGACAAATGGCTTGGTAACGACGGCGACGGTCAGTATTCCGGCTGCCCGTGCTGCCTGCGCTATGACAGGCGCGGCACCGGTGCCGGTTCCGCCTCCCATGCCGGCGGTCACGAAGCACATATGCGTTCCAGCAAGGTGATCCATGATCTCGTCGATGGATTCCACGGCCGCGGCACGGCCGACCTCGGGCAGGGACCCGGCGCCGAGACCTTCGGTGATATGAGCGCCCAACTGGATCAGCCTCGTTGCCTTCGACATGGCAAGGGCCTGGGCATCGGTGTTGGCGACGATGAATTCCGCGCCCTGCAGGCCTTCGGCGATCATGTTGTTGACGGCGTTGCCGCCGCCGCCGCCGACCCCGACGACGGTGATCTTGGGCCTCATCTCCGAGATTACCGGCCTCGTCGCGGTGTTCATTGCCGTTCTCCCTGGATACGCCGAGTGGTCGCTGGAAGCTTGTCCCGGGCGCACTGCGAAAACTTTGAACCGGGCAGTGCGAATCAGGAAAGCCCAGAATGCAGGGAATCAGAGCGCGGAGCGGGCTGCAAGTGCGCGATGTGCCTCATAGGCGACTTGCGCCTGAAAGTTCACGCAATGCGCCTTGATACGGTGCAGATCGTTGCATGGGGCGCCGCACGCTACAAGTTCGGCGCGAGGCGCTGCGCGACATGGTCGGCAATCGCCAGGCAGGAGGTCAGGCCGGGGCTTTCGATGCCGAACAGGTTGACCAGGCAATCCACGCCGTGCACCGCCACGTCCTGGATGACGAAGTCGGCATTGGCCTCACCGGGACCGGACAGTTTTGGCCGGATGCCGCTGTAAGCGGGCTGCAGGCTGTCATCGGCCAGCTCCGGCCAGTATTTGCGGATCTCGCTGTAGAAGCGCTCGCCACGAGCCGGGTCGACGCGATAGTCGAGTTGATCGGTCCATTCGACGTCCGGCCCGAAGCGGATGACGCCGTCGAGATCGAGCGTCAGATGAACACCGAGCCCGCCGGGTTCGGGCACCGGATACACCAATCGCGAGAACGGCGCCCGGCCGGTCACCGAAAAATAATTGCCCTTGGCATAATGGAGCTTTGGCACGAATTGCTGATTGAGCCCTTCAAGCGAACCTGCAAGTGCTGCCGCGCCAAGCCCGGCGGCATTGACGAAACGCGGAGTGGCGATCTCGAAGCGCTCGCCGCCGGCAGCGTCCACCGTCTCGAGCACGACGCGGCCCGCTTCGATGCGGCCGGAGGCGATGCGCGTGTTGAGACTAAGTGCCGCCCCGTGCGCTTCGGCATCAGCCAGCAAGGCGAGCATCAGGGCATGGCTGTCGATGATCCCGGTGGCCGGCGACAGCAACGCTGCCGTACACCTAAGGCTGGGCTCCAGCGCATGCGCCTCGGCTTCGCGCAACGGCACCAGGTCGCCGGCGCCGCACGCGCGTGCATTGGCCCGGATTGAGGCGAGCACCGGCTCGTGTTCGGCATTTGTGGCAACGATGAGCTTGCCGCAGCGCGCGTGCGGGATCGCCCGCTCCTCGCAATAGCGATAGAGTCTTTCCCGGCCGGCCACGCAGAACCGGGCTTTCAGCGATCCAACCGGATAGTGGAGGCCGGCATGGATGACCTCGGAGTTGCGCGAGCTTGTCCCGGTGCCGATAGCGTTCTCGGCTTCCAGGACCAGCGTATCGATGCCGCGCTGCGCCATCTCTCGCGCGATCGCCAGGCCTACAACACCGGCGCCGGCGACAATGCAGTCGACATGGTCCACGGTTAGGTCAAGCCGAAGTTCTGCATGCGTCCACCCATCCGCTGGCCCTGTCGAAAGCGCTTGACACCATACCGTTCGAGAAAGATGCATCAAAGGCATAACGCACGGGGACCTTCTGAGCCGGACCGGCGGCAGGACTGTTTCGCGTGCAGCACAGGAGCCGTCATGGACGCACGACCGAATTCACCCGAAGCCCGCGACATAAGCTTTCACATGCATGGCTATACGAATGCGCGCAAGCATCAGGAGTCGGGGCCGCTCGTCATCGAGAAGGGCGACGGCATCTATGTCGAGGACCTTGCCGGCAACCGCTATATCGAGGCGATGGCGGGGCTCTGGAGCGTCGCGGTCGGTTTTTCGGAGAAGCGGCTGGTCGATGCGGCAGTACGGCAAATGTCGAAGCTGCCTTACTATCACGATTTCGGCTCCAAATCGCATTCGCCGCTGATCGATCTCGCCGAGAGACTGGTGCAGATGGCGCCGGTGCCGATGAGCAAGGCGTATTTCACCAATTCCGGTTCCGAGGCCAACGATACGGCCATGAAGATGATCTGGTACCGGTCGAATGCGCTCGGCCAGCCGGCGCGCAAGAAGATCATCAGCCGCAAGAAGGGCTATCACGGCGTCACCATCGCCTCGGCAAGCCTGACCGGACTGCCCAACAACCACACTTCCTTTGACCTGCCGATTGCCAATGTGCTGCACACCTCGACGCCGCACCATTGGCGCGAGGCGCTGCCGGGTGAAAGCGAAGAGCAGTTTTCGACGCGGCTCGCCGACGAGCTGGAAAAGCTGATCCTGGCCGAAGGACCGGAAACCATCGCCGCCTTCTTCGGCGAACCGATCATGGGCGCCGGCGGCGTCATCGTTCCGCCGGCCGGCTACTGGGAGAAGATACAGGCGGTGCTGTCGAGATACGACATCCTGCTCATCGCCGACGAGGTGATCTGCGGCTTTGGCCGAACAGGTGAGATGTTCGGCTCGCAGACCTTCGGCATCAGGCCTGACATCATGGTGCTGTCGAAGCAGATCTCTTCGTCCTATCTGCCGATCTCGGCCCTGCTGATCAACGACAAGGTATTCGAGCCGATCGCCGATGAAAGCAATCGTATCGGCACTTTCGGCCACGGTTTCACCGGCGGCGGCCATCCGGTTGCGGCCGCAGTCGCGCTCGAGAACCTGAAGCTGATCGAGGAGCGCGACCTTGTCGGCAATGCGCGCACAGTCGGTGCGCATATGCAGAAGCGGCTGCGCACACTCGCTTCGCACCCGCTTGTCGGCGAGGTGCGTGGCGTCGGCCTGATCGCGGCGGTCGAACTGGTCGGCGACAAGCCGAACAAGGCGCCGTGGGACACGGTCGGGGCGCTGGGCGGGCTCGTCAACGGCTTCATGCAGCAGAACGGCGTCATCTCGCGCAATATGGGTGATGCGCTGGCTTTCTGCCCGCCGCTGATCATCACCGAGCCTCAGGTCGACCAGGTGATCGACGCGTTTGAACGGTCGCTCGAGGCTGCCGCCAAGCAGGTCCGATCGCAGAGCTGATCGTGCTATTTAGCGACGCCGACCGCATCCGGCACAACGACCAGCTTGCCGACGAAATCCTTGGCGATGAAATCGGCCTGGGCGCGATGGAAATCGGAGAGCTTGTAGACGCCGCCGACCAGTGGCCGGATCTTCTTCTCCTCGATGTAACGCACGATGCGGCGGAAATCCGCGCGTGTGCCCTGGCTTGAGCCATGCAGTTGCAGCTGTTTCAGGTACATGGTGCGCAGATCCAGCTGCACGACCGGGCCGGCAATTGCACCAGCCGTGGTATAGCGGCCTTCCGGCCTCAAGATGCGCAGCAGGTCGTTGAAGATCGCGCCGCCGACGAGATCGGCCACCACGTCGATCGGCTGGCCCTTGGTCGCCTCGCTGACCGCGGACGGCAGATCGGCAACGCCACGGGTGATCACCGCCTCGGCGCCGATATCACGCACCGCCTTTTCCTTGCCCTTGCCGGCAACGGCATAGGGAATGGCGCCGCGTGCCCGCGCCAGCTGCACGATCCCTGAGCCGACGCCGCCCGAGGCGCCGGTGACCAGCACCCGCTCGCCGGCTTTCAATGCGGCGCGTTCCAGCATCTGCTCGCCGGTGAGATAGGCGCAGCAGAAAGTGGCGAGCTCGACATCACTCAGATCGGTGCTGACGACATGGGCGTTCTCGGCAGGCACTGTCTGGTATTCGGCATAGCCGCCGTCGCGGCCGTGGCCCATATAGTCGATGTCGGCGAGTGAATCGTCGTCGCGATTGTAGATGGAGAAATCGACCATCACCCGCTCGCCGATGCGGGCCGGCGACACGCCGTCGCCGACGGCAACGATGTTGCCGACCGTGTCGGTGCCCTGGATGCGCGGGAAGGTCAGTGTGTTGCCCTGACGACGCCAGGTCGACACCGCGGCTGCATCCTCCTCAGTGCCATAGGCGCCCTGGCGCACCCAGACATCGGTGTTGTTCATGCCGCAAGCGGTGACCTTGACCAGCACCTCGCCCGGAGCGGGCAAGGGCACTTTGACGTCGGTGCGGTAGACGAGCTTTTCCGGTCCGCCGTGCCCGATCAGCTGCACGGCGGCCATGGTGGCGGGGAGGGTGTTGGTCATGGCATTCATGTAGGTTCTTCAGATACTGGCAAACACGCTCTTCACCGCGTCGGCCGTCTTGGAGACGACGATGTCGGCCTCTTGCCGTGTCAGGCAGAGCGGCGGCGCGAAACCGAGAATGTCGCCCTGCGGCATGGCTCGGCCGATGACGCCGCTTGCCGCAAGGGTGGTCGCGACCTGCGGTCCGATCTTTTGCGAGGCGTCGAAGAACACGCGGTCGTCCCGGTCGGCGACGAACTCGATTGCTGCCAGCATGCCGTCGCCGCGCACCTCGCCGACGTTTTTGTGGCCACCGACGGCTTTCGTCAGCTCGGCGCGGAAATAGGCGCCGGTCTCGCCGGCGTTCCGCACCAGGTCCATCTCGTCGATCAGTTCCAGGTTAGCGACGCCGGCGGCCACGCAGATCGGATGCGCCGAATAGGTCCAGCCATGGCCGAGCGAGCCGAGCTTGTCGGAGCCTTGGACGAGCACCTGCCACACCTTGTCGGAGACGATGACGCCGGAGAGCGGCGCATAGGCCGAGGTCAGGCCCTTGGCGATGGTGATCAGGTCGGGCTTGATGCCGTAGTGGTCGGAGCCGAACATGGTACCCAATCGGCCGAAGCCGGTGACTACTTCATCGGCGATCAAAAGCACGTCGTATTTCTTCAGCACCGCCTGGATCTTTTCCCAATAGCCGGCTGGCGGCGGCACGATGCCGCCGGTGCCGAGGATCGGCTCGCCGATGAAGGCGGCGACCGTTTCCGGCCCTTCGGCGAGGATCATCTCCTCGAGCTTGTCGGCGCAGTATTGCGAAAACTGCTCTTCACTCAGCGAGCGGTCGGCGCGGCGGAAATAGTAGGGCGCCTCGGTGTGCAGGACCGGCGCACGCGGCAGGTCGAAGGCGTTGTGGAACAGGTCGAGGCCGGTCAGCGATCCGGTCATGATGCCGGAGCCGTGATAACCGCGCCAGCGCGAGATGATCTTCTTCTTCTCGGACCGGCCGAGCACGTTGTTGTAGTACCAGATCAGCTTGATGTTGGTTTCATTGGCGTCTGAACCGGAGAGCCCGAAATAGACCCTCGACATGCCTTGCGGCGCGCGGTCGATGATCATCTTGGACAGCGTGATCGACGCCTCGGTGCCGTGCCCGACATAGGCATGGTAATAAGCGAGATTCTTGGCCTGCGCGGCGATGGCGTCGGCGATCTTCTGGCGGCCATAACCGACATTGACGCAGTAGAGCCCGGCGAAGGCATCGATGCTTTTGCGCCCGTTGTTGTCCCAGATGGTGACGCCTTCGCCGCCGGCGATCACACGGGTCGGGCTCTCGCCACGCGCGTGGGTGCCCATATGGGTCGAGGGATGGAAGAAGTGATCGCGGTCCCAGGCGGCGAGTTCGTTTGACTGGTCGAGCATTTTTAACTCCTGAGGGAAATTGTCGGGGCGGCTCACGCCACGTCGAGGCAGAGATATTTGAGATCGGTAAAGGCTTCGAGCCCATGACGCGAGCCCTCGCGGCCGATGCCGGACTGCTTGACGCCGCCGAAAGGGATCGGCGCGCCGGTGATCTTGACGCGGTTGATGGCGACCATGCCATAGTCGAGCGCGCGGCCCATGCGCAATTGCCTACCGCCGTTTTCGGTGACGACATAGGCGACGAGGCCGTATTCGGTGGCATTGGCGCGGGCGACGACTTCCTCTTCGCTGTCGAAGGACGTCACGGCAGCAACCGGACCGAAGGTCTCCTCGCGCATGATCAGGGCGTCGTCTCCCACGTCGGCAAGCAGGGTCGGCTGGTAGAACAGCGGCCCGGCGGAATGGCGCTTGCCGCCGGTCAGGCAGCGCGCGCCTTTGGCGAGCGCATCGGCCACCTGCTCCTCGACCTTCTTGACGGCGCGTTCGTGCATCAAGGGTCCGATTTCGGTGTCGTCGGCCAGGCCATTGCCGGTCCGCAATGCCTCGACGCGTTTGGCGAAAGCAGCGCAGAACCGATCGTAGAGCGGTCGCTGGACATAGATGCGGTTGGCGGCGAGGCAGTCCTGGCCGGAGGTCGCGAATTTGGCGTCGACCGCAATGGCGACAGCCTTGTCGAGATCGGCGTCGGCGAAGACGATCAGCGGCGCATGACCGCCGAGTTCCAGCACCAGACGCTTCATCGTCGACGCACTCTGTGCGGCGATCAGCCTGCCGATCTCGGTCGAGCCGGTGAAGCTCATGGCGCGAACGCGAGCGTCTTCGCACATCCGCCCAACGATGGTCGAAGCCTTGCCGGTGAGAACGTTGAACACGCCAGCCGGCAGGCCGGCGCGTTCGCCAAGCTCGGCCAGCGCCAGCGCCGACAGCGGTGTTTCCGACGAAGGATGCGCGACGATGGTGCAGCCGGCGGCAAGCGCGGCCGCCGCCTTGCGGGTCAGCATGGCCGCGGGAAAATTCCACGGCGTGACGACGCCGACGACACCAAGCGGTTCGCGTCGCACCACCATCTCGGCATTTGGCAGATGGCTGGTGACGCTTTCGGCGTTGAGACGTTTGGCCTCCTCGCCATACCATTCGACAAAAGAGGCGGCATAGTCGATCTCGCCGCGCGATTCCTTCAGCGGCTTGCCTTGTTCTAGCGTCATCAGCATGGCCAGGTCATTTTTGGCGGCGACGATCAGATCGAACCATTTTCGCAAGATTTTCGACCGTTCCTGCGGCAGCAATGCGCGCCAGGCAGGAAAGGCGCGCGATGCCGCATCGATCGCCAATGTGGTCTGCCGGGCATCGAGCGCGGCAACGAAAGCGACGGTGGATCCGGTGGCCGGATCGGTCACCTCGAAACTCTCCGCGGTCTCGCTCGCCGTCCAGTGGCCAGCGACATAGGCGAGTTCGCGCAGCAGCCGCCGGTCGGTAAGGCGATCAAGTGCTTCATGGCGGTGCGAGCGGGCAAAATGTGCGGACATCATCGGGCTCCCGGTTCGGGTGATGCCGCAAGACTATCTCTGCCGCGCAAACAGAGAGGCTGTTTGCGTGCCCGCACGTAGAGAGATTGTCTCTATTGCCCTGCCCAGCCAGACGATCTCTCCGGTATCAGGAAGATGCCGGCAACAGATCCGCCACTGGCAGCACACTCTCCTCCTTCACCGTCTTGGTCACGATGTAGGTGAAATAGCGGTCGATGCCGATCTCGCGTTCGAGCAGAGTGTCGACCAGCCGCTGATAGGCGTCGATGTCGCGCGCCATCACCTTCAGCAGGTAATCGACGCCGCCGCCGACAGACCAGCAGGCGACGATCTCGGGGATGTCGCGGATGACGCGCTCGAAACGGTCGAAATCGGCCTGGCGGTGGCTAGCCAGCGTCACCTCCATCAGCACGGTAGCGACCGGCGCGATGGCGCGCATGGCGATCCTGGCATGGTAGCCCGAGACGATGCCGGCCTTTTCCAGCTTGCGCAGCCGCATCCAGCACGGCGTCGGCGACAGGCCGACTTTCTCGGCCAGCGCCAGCTTGGTGATGCGCCCGTCGCGCTGGATGGCGTCGAGGATTTTCAGATCGATCGGATCGAGTTTCGCTGCAGCCATGATCGCCCACTTCCAGTGCCGGACACCATGACGGCGCATTATTTCGATTGTCAATTGCACTGATTTCGATCTCTAATAAGTCATGACATTTTGGCGACCAGATCCCGCTCTTATCCGGCGGCCGGCCTATCAATCGCTCGCCGACCAGTTCGCGCGCGCCATCCATGACGGGCGCCTGGCCAATGGCGCTCGGTTGCCGACGCACCGGCAGTTGGCTGACGATCTGCAACTTTCCGTGCAGACGGTCAGCCGCGCCTATGAGGAGCTGATCCGCCGCGGGCTGGTGTCCGGCGAGGTCGGCCGCGGCAGCTTCGTGCAGACACAGCGCCGCGAGCCGGAGCCCCCCTATCTGCCGGAGCGGCTGGGCGAGGTCATCGATCTCTCCATCCTGAAGCCGGTCTGCGAACCGATGCATCTGGAGCGGCTGAGACAGGCGCTGGGCTGGCTCGCCGAAAACCTGCCGTCGAGCTCGGCGCTGTCGTTCAGGCCGAACATGGTGTTCCCGCGCCACCGCGCGGTGGGTGTCGAGTGGCTACGCCTCTGTGGCCTCGACGCGTCGCCGCAGAACATCAGCCTGACCAACGGCGCCACCGCAGGGATGACAGTGGCGCTGATGAGCGTGGCGCCGCCGGGTTCGACCGTCGCCACCGAGGCGATCGGCCACCACACGCTGATCCCGCTGGCGCGTTATCTCGGCTTCAACCTTGAGGGTTTGCCGATCGACGACAATGGGCTGATCCCGGAAGCGCTGGACGAGGCCTGCCGGCTGTCGGACATCCGCGCCGTGTTCGTGCAGCCGTCGGTGATCAACCCTACGGCCACCATGATGGATGCCGGCCGGCGCGAACAGATTGCCGCCGTTGCGCGCAGGCATGACATCGCCGTTATCGAAAACGACGTCCTCGGCCCGTTGGTCGAGGACCGGCCGCCGCCGGTAGCCGCCTTCGCGCCCGAGCGCACGCTCTACGTCACCTCCTTCACCAAGATCGTGGTGCCGGGCCTGCGCATCGGCTATCTCGCGGCGCCCGATCGTTATGTCGCCGCGGTCGCCAATCGCCATCTCGTCTCGAACTGGATGGCGACGCCGTTGGTGGCCGAGATCGCCACCAAATGGGTGACCGACGGCACCGCGATGGAACTCGTGCGATGGCAGCGCCTGGCTTTGCGGCGGCGTCTGGACATAGCCGCCGAGGTGCTTGCCGGAGTGGACTATCGCGCTCATCGCGACGGGCTGCATGTCTGGCTGCAACTGCCCGATGACCGCGGTGAGGAAAGCTTTGTTTCCCAGGCCCGCCTGCAGGGCGTGGCGATCGCGCCCGGTACGTCGTTTCGCATTTCGCAGACGCCTTGGCATCCAGCTGTGCGGATTTCGCTTGGCTCGACCACGGAGGGGGAACTGCGTGCCGGTCTCGGCGTTGTCACCAAGCTTCTGCTCGGCGATCCCGAGCATCTCCTGCTTGCGATCTAGGCGACAAATGGCGCGAAATTGTGCGGAATCCGAAATATTGTCATGATATTATTTTCTTGATTGACATGATTTGCCGCGATCCGCATCGTTAAAGGCAAGCTTCTCCAGCACGGGAAATTCATTGTCGGCTCCCATCATCAAGATCGACGGCATTTCAAAAAGCTTCGGCACCTTCAAGGTGCTGGACGGCCTCTCGATGCAAGTCATGCCCGGCGAGAAGCTGGCACTGATCGGTCCATCGGGTTCGGGCAAGACGACGATCCTGCGCATCCTGATGACGCTGGAGCGTATCGACAGCGGCCACATCCAGGTCGACGGCGAACAGTTGTACCACATGGAGCGTAACGGCCGGCTGCTGACGGCCGATGAACGGCATTTGGCAAAGATGCGCCAGAAGATCGGCATGGTCTTCCAACTGTTCAATCTGTTTCCGCACAAATGCGTCATCGACAATGTGACGCTGGCACCGATGCTGACCAAAGGCGTGCCGCGGGCCGCCGCCGAAAAGCGGGCGATGGAACTGCTCGACATGGTCGGCATGGTCGACAAGGCCAAGGCGATGCCGGCGCAGCTTTCAGGCGGCCAGAAGCAGCGCGTCGCGATTGCGCGGGCGCTGGCGCTGTCGCCGAAGATCATGCTGTTCGACGAGGTCACCTCGGCGCTCGACCCGGAACTCGTCGACGAGGTGCTCAACGTCATGCGCAAGCTCGCCGCCGAGACCGACATGACCATGCTGCTGGTCACCCACGAGATGGGTTTCGCCCATGACTTCGCCGACCGGGTGCTGTTCTTCGATCGCGGCAGAATAGTCGAGGAGGGCAAGCCCGACGAGATTTTCCGCCATCCCAAACAGGAGCGCACGCAAGGTTTCCTGAAGAAGATCATTGCGGCCGGACATCGGGTCTGACTGCCATGCGAGGCGGCGACGCCTCAAGCAAGCCAAGAAGACAGACAAACAAGGAGTTGGGAACAATGAAGAAATTTGCCATTTTGGCCGGCGTCGCCGGTATCGCGCTGACGGCGGTGCTGGCCGCCTCGACGGCCGGCTCGGCCGACGACAGCAAGCTCGAAGAGCTCAAGGCGCAAGGCTTTGCCCGCGTCGCCATCGCCAACGAGCCGCCCTATACGGCGGTCGCTGCCGACGGCAAGGTTTCGGGTGCGGCGCCTGACGTTGCCCGTGAAATCTTCAAGCGCCTTGGCGTCAACGATATCGTCGCCTCGATCTCGGAATATGGCGCGATGATTCCCGGCCTGCAGGCCGGCCGTTTCGACGTCGTCACTGCCGGCCTGTTCATGAAGCCGGAACGTTGTGCTGCGGTCGCCTATTCGGAACCGGTGCTGTGCGACGCCGAGGCGATGCTGGTGAAGAAGGGCAACCCGAAGGGCTTCAAGAGCTACGAGGACGTCGCGAAGGACGCGAGCGCCACGATCGGCGCGCCGGGTGGCGGCACTGAAGAGAAGCTTGTGCTCACCGCAGGTGTGCCGCGCGAGCGCGTCATCGTCGTGCCGGACGGCCAGAGCGGCCTGAAGATGCTGCAGGACGGCCGCATCGATGCTTATTCGCTGCCCGTGCTGTCGATCAACGACCTGGTCAAGAAAGCCAATGATCCGAACCTCGAAGTCATCGCGCCGGTGGTCGGTGCGCCGGTCTATTGCGACGGCGCGGCCTTCAAGAAGGGCGACGAAGCGCTGCGCGACGCCTATGATGTCGAGCTGGCGAAACTGAAGAAGTCCGGCGAGTTCGCCAAGATCATCGAGCCTTACGGCTTCTCGGCGGCGGCGGCAATGTCGACGAGCCGCGACAAGCTCTGCTCGGCGAAGTAGGTGCGTTCTTCCTTCTCCCCGTTCACGGGGAGAAGGTGGCCCGAAGGGCCGGATGAGGGGCGGCGCCATACTCCGGTTGGTTCGCGCTGCCCCTCATCTGCCTGCCGGCATCTTCTCCCCGTAAACGGGGAGAAGGACGCTGGAACCAACGTGTCGCTAGACATTCAACGCGGAAACTTTCGACCCAATGACCCAATGGTCCGGCTATTTCGGCCTGATATTGCAAGGAGCACTCGTCACCATCGAGTTGACGCTGATGGGGTCGGTGCTGGCCTTGATCATGGCCTTTCTTGCCGGGCTGGGGCGGCTGTCGCGGTTTTTCGTGCTGCGGGCGCTGGCCACCGCCTATATCGAGTTCTTCCGCGGCACCTCGATTTTCGTGCAGCTGTTCTGGGCCTATTTCGTGCTGCCTTTTGCCGGCATCTCGCTGACGCCGCTGCAGGCCGGGGTGCTGGCGCTGGGCCTCAATGTCGGCGCCTATGCGGCGGAAGTGGTGCGTGGCGCCATCAAGTCTATCGGCCGCGAACAATATGAGGCCTGCACCGCACTCAATCTCGGCCGCTGGCAAGCCATGCGCCATATCATCCTGCCGCAGGCGCTTCTGGTGATGCTGCCAACCTTCGGCAACAACGCCATTGAATTGCTCAAGGCCACCGCCGTCGTTTCGCTGATCTCGCTCGCCGACCTGACCTTCCAGGCGCAGGTGGTGCGCTCGCAGACCGGCAATACTCTGGTGCCGTTCAGCACCATCCTCGTCATCTATTTCGTCCTGGCGCTGCTCATCTCATGGGGCGTGCGGTCGCTGGAACGCCGCATGGCGCGTGGCCTCGACGGGGTGCGCGTATGATGGATCGGGCCTGCTAATGGAATGGGATTGGGATTTTGTCCGGCAGATCCTGCCGACGCTGATCGAGGGGGTGAAGATCACCATCCTGGCGACGCTGCTCGGCTCGGTGCTGGCGGCCATCGTTGGGCTGGGCATCGCGTTGGCGCGCCGGTCGCCGAACAGGGCTCTGTCGCGCACCGTCGGTTTCCTTGCCGAGTTCATCCGTGGCACGCCGCTGTTGGTGCAGCTCTATTTCATCTTCTACGTGCTGCCGGATTTCGGCATCCTGTTGCCGCCGCTGGTGGCGGGCGTCATCGGTCTCGGGCTGCATTACGGAACTTACACGGCCGAGGTCTACCGCGCCGGCATAGACAATGTGCCCCGCGGCCAGTGGGAAGCGGCCAAGGCCTGCAATCTGAACGCCACGCAGACCTGGACACACATCATCATTCCGCAGGCAATTCCGCCGATGATCCCGGCGCTTGCCAATTATTTCATCGCCATGTTCAAAGAGACTCCGCTGCTGTCGGCGATCACAGTGCTGGAACTGATGAACCAGGCCAAGAGCGTCGCCAATACCTATTATCGGTATATCGAACCGATCACCTTGGTCGGCGCCTTCTTCCTCGCCATCAGCCTGTTCTCGGTGGTGCTGCTGCGCTGGCTGGAACACCGTTATGGGCGGATCGAACGATGAGCGCTGCACCCGATATCCGCCTGCACTCGGCCCGGCCGGCGCTCGATGCGCGTCCGCTGGAAAAGCGGGTCGGCCTGATCATCCTTGCCACCGACCATACGAGCGAACCGGATTTTCACCGCATGGTGGCAAGCGACCGCATCGGCGTCTATGTCGCGCGCATCCCCTACGCCAACCCGACGACGCCGGACAATTTGCGCAAGATGCAGCCGTCACTGACGGCGGCCGCGGCCCTGATCCTGCCCGACGAGCCGCTCGATGCGATCTGCTATTCCTGCACCTCAGCTTCCGTCGTGATCGGCGATGCCGAAATCGAGGCGGCGGTGCAGGCCGCCAAGCCCGGCGTGCCGGTGGTCACGCCGCCGATGGCCGGGGTGCGCGGCCTGAAGGCGCTGGGCGCCAAGACGATCAGCATCCTCACTCCCTATACGGTCGAGACCAGCCGGCCGATGGCGGCCTATTTCAGCGAGCATGGTTTCGAAATCGTCAGCTTCACTTGCCTCGGCTTCGAGGATGATCGCGAGATGGCGCGGATTGCGCCGAAATCCTTGGTCGACCTTGCCCGTGACGCGATGGCCCCGCAGGCCGACGCGCTGTTCGTGTCCTGCACGGCGCTGCGGTCGGCGGCGGCGGTTGTGGGCATGGAAGAGGCAATCGGCCGCCCTGTTGTCACCAGCAACCAGGCGACGGCCTGGAATTGCCTGCGCCTTTGCGGCGACGACGAGCCGCGTCCTGAATTCGGCCGTCTGATGACGCTGCCGTTGAACTGATTGCAGAGCCATGACCACGTCTAGGATAAGCCTCTCCGACATCCGGGCCGCGCGCGAGCGCATCGCAGGCAAGGTCGAGCGTACGCCGACCGTCACCTCTCGGAGTCTTTCCCAGCACTTGGGCGCTCCTGTTTATCTCAAGCTCGAACATTGGCAGACCACCGGCGCCTTCAAGCTGCGCGGTGCCTCGAACGCTATCGCTTGGCTGACAGACGAGGAGAGGGCGCGTGGCGTCGTCGCTGCCTCGACCGGCAACCACGGCCGGGCGCTTGCCTATGCCGCTCGACTGCAAGGCATCCACGCGACGATCTGCATGTCGCGGCTGGTGCCGCAGAACAAGCTGGACGAGATCCGTCGGCTCGGCGCCGAGATCCGCATCGTCGGCAACAGCCAGGACGATGCGCAGCGGGAGGTCGAACGGCTGGTCGCGGAAGAGGGGCTGATCATGCTGCCGCCCTTCGACCATCCTGCCATTGTCGCCGGGCAAGGCACGCTCGGGCTGGAGATCATCGAACAGGTTCCGGACGCCGCCTTGGTGCTGGTGCCGCTTTCCGGCGGTGGGCTGGCGGCTGGCGTCGCTGCTGCCGTGAAGGGCGTCAGCCCGGCGACGAAGGTGATGGGCGTTTCAATGGCGCGCGGTGCGGCGATGAAGGCGAGCCTCGACGCCGGACATCCGGTTTTGGTCGAGGAACTGCCGACGCTGGCCGATTCCCTCGGCGGCGGCATAGGCCTCGACAACCGGCTGACCTTTTCCATGTGCCGCGACCTGCTCGACGATGTGATCCTGCTCAGCGAGGACGAGATCGCCACCGGCATCCGCCATGCCTATGAACAGGAGCGCGAGATCGTCGAAGGCGCCGGCGCGGTCGGCATCGCGGCCGTGCGTGCCGGCAAGGTCAGGGCGAGCGGCCCGACGGTGCTCGTGCTGTCCGGCCGCAACATCGACATGACACTGCACCGCAAGATCATCTGCGGCGAAGCAATTGCGGAGAGCGCAGCATGAGCCGTATGACGATCCTCACCGAAGGTGAATTGCGCAAGATCGTGAAGCTCGATCTCGATGCCGTCGCCTGCGTCGAGAATGCGTTCCGGGCGCTCGCTACCTTGCCGGTGGCGATGCCGCCGATCCTGCGGCTGGACATTCCAGAGCATCGCGGCGAGGTCGACGTCAAGACCGCCTATGTACCGGGTATCGACGGTTTTGCGATCAAGATCAGCCCCGGCTTTTTCGATAATCCCAAGCTCGGCCTGCCCAGCGTCAACGGTATGATGGTGCTGCTGTCGGCGAAAACCGGATTGGTCGAGGCGCTGCTGCTCGACAATGGCTATCTCACCGACATCCGCACGGCGGCGGCCGGCGCGGTTGCCGCCAAGCATCTGTCGCGGCCGGGTTCCTCCGTTGCCGCGATCTTCGGCGCCGGTGTTCAGGCCGGACTGCAGCTCGAAGCGCTGATGCTGGTGCGGCCGATCACCGAGGGTCGCATCTGGGCAAGGGATGCCGCCAAGGCCGAGGCCGCGGCCGACGCATTGTCCGAAAGACTGGGCATCGCCGTTCACGCCGAGCCCGACGCGGCAAAGGCTGCGGCCGATGCCGACATCATCGTCACCACGACGCCGTCGACCGAGCCGCTGATCAAGGCCGGCTTCGTCTCCGCCGGCCAGCATATCACTGCCATGGGCTCGGATGCCGAGCACAAGAACGAGATCGCGCCGGCGATCCTGCGCATGGCCGATCTCTACGTCGCCGATAGCGCCAAACAGACGCGCCGGCTGGGCGAACTGCACCATGCTATCGCGGCGGGCGTGATGGCGTCCGATGCCGAAATCACCGAGCTTGGCCACATCATCGCCGGCGAAAGGCATGGCCGGCGCTCGGACAGCGACATCACCATTGCCGACCTGACCGGCACCGGCGTGCAGGACACGGCGATCGCCACGCTCGCCCGCGACCGTGCGCGTGCAGCCAAGACCGGTACGATTTTCGAAAGCTGATGCTGGCCGCAAGGCCCAACAAACGAGGACCAAGAACAATGCAGCCCAACTTGAAATTCTCGCGCGGCGAATATGCGGAGCGCCTCGCCAAGACGCGGAAGGCAATGGAGGCCAAGGGCGTCGATCTGCTCGTCGTCAGCGATCCGTCCAACATGGCGTGGCTGACCGGCTACGACGGCTGGTCGTTCTACGTGCACCAGGCTGTCATCGTGCCGCCGTCGGGTGAGCCGGTGTGGTACGGGCGCGGCCAGGACGCCAATGGCGCCAAGCGCACCGCCTATCTCGCGCACGACAACATCATCGGCTATGCCGACCACTATGTGCAGTCGACCGAGCGCCATCCGATGGATTTTCTGTCCAGCGTGCTCTCCGATCGCGGCTGGGGCAAGCTCAGCATCGGCGTCGAGATGGACAATTACTGGTTCTCGGCCGCTGCCTTCGCAGCGCTGCAGAAGCACTTACCCAATGCCCGCTTCGTCGACGCCACGGCACTCGTCAACTGGCAGCGCGCAGTGAAGAGCCCGACCGAAATCGACTACATGCGCAAAGCCGCCCGCATCGTCGAGGCAATGCACGAGCGCATCGTCGACAAGATCGAGGTCGGCATGCGCAAATGCGACCTGGTCGCCGAGATCTACGATGCCGGCACGCGCGGCATCGACGGCATCGGCGGCGACTATCCGGCGATCGTGCCGCTGCTGCCGTCGGGCGCCGACGCATCGGCGCCGCATCTGACCTGGGACGACAGGCCGATGAAATCGGGCGAGGGCACCTTCTTCGAGATCGCCGGCTGCTACAACCGCTATCACTGCCCGCTGTCGCGGACCGTGTTCCTTGGTAAACCGACGCAGGAATTCCTCGATGCCGAAGAGGCGACGCTGGAAGGCATGGAGGCGGGACTTGCCGCCGCCAAGCCTGGCAACACATGCGAGGACATCGCCAACGCCTTCTTCGCGGTGCTGAAGCGGTACGGCATCGTCAAGGACAACCGCACCGGCTACCCGATCGGGCTTTCCTATCCGCCTGACTGGGGCGAGCGCACGATGAGCCTGCGTCCAGGCGACCGCACCGAGTTGAAGCCCGGTATGACCTTCCATTTCATGACCGGCTTGTGGCTTGAGACGATGGGGCTGGAAATCACCGAATCCATCCTGATCACCGAGACGGGCGTCGAGTGCCTGGCGAATGTGCCGCGCAAACTGGTGGTGAAGAATTGAGCCCGATGTCCAGCCTTCGCCCGTCACCGATCACGCCGACCGTCGATTTCGAGCGCGACGGCGTGCAGCACGGTTTCCTGCGCCTGCCTTACAGCCGCGACGATTCCGCCTGGGGATCGGTGATGATCCCGATCTGCGTCATCCGCAACGGCAAGGGGCCGAGCGCATTGCTCACCGGCGGCAATCATGGCGACGAGTATGAGGGGCCGCTGGCGCTCTTCGATCTCGCCCGTACGCTCGACCCGAAGCAAGTCAGCGGCACGATCATCATCGTGCCGGCGATGAACTATCCGGCGTTCCGCGCCGGCACACGCACCTCGCCGATCGACAAGGGCAATCTAAACCGCAGCTTTCCCGGCCGGCCCGACGGCACGGTGACCGAGAAGATCGCCGATTATTTCCAGCGCGAGCTTCTGCCCCGTACAGACATCGCGCTCGACTTCCACTCCGGCGGCAAGACGCTCGACTTCGTGCCGTTCTGCGCCGCCCACATCCGGCCCGACAAGGTGCTGGAAGCGAAGGGTTTCGCTGCGGTTGAAGCCTTCTCCGCACCCTGGTCGATGAAAATGCTGGAGATCGACGCGGTCGGCATGTTCGACACTGCCGCCGAAGAGATGGGCAAGCTGTTCATCACCACCGAGCTTGGCGGCGGCGGGACTTCGCGCGCGGAAACGGTGCGGATCGCACGTCGCGGCGTGCTCAACGTGCTGCGTCATGCCGGCATCGTCGCCGGCGCGGTCGAGATGCAGCCAACCCGCTGGCTCGACATGCCGTCCGGCGATTGCTTCTCGTTCGCCGAGGACGACGGGATGATCGAAACCATGATCGATCTCGGCGAGCCGGTGGCAGAGAACCAGGTGCTGGCACGTATCCATTCCATAGGCCGCACCGGCGGCGCGTCGCAGGAGATCCGGGCCAAAATGTCCGGTCTGTTGGCGGCGCGGCATTTTCCGGGGCTGGTCAAGGCCGGCGACTGCGCTGCCGTGGTCGCCGTGCTGGTCGATTGATGGTTAGGAAGCCGATGTCGGGAACGGCTCGGTCCTGCCTTTGGGGCGATCGCCGATGGCAAAGACGGCGCTCGCCTCGCTGACGATCGAGACATGATCCTTGGCGGCTGTTCCGGCCGCCGCACTGTCGCCGCGCATGATTGCTGTCACGATGGCGTCATGCTCCTGCCACGACTGGGCTAGCCGGCCGGGCAGCATGAATTGCGCGCGCCGGAACGGCGCCAGGCGGCCGCGGGTCATGACGGTCAGTTCATAAATGTGCTTGCTGTGGGCGCCGCGATAGAGCCGGGTGTGGAATTCGGTGTTGAAAAGCTCATACTCTTCTTCGGCACCGAGCTGCACGAAGCGCGCCGAGGCCTGGTGCTCGGCCTCTAGCGTGCGGCGCTCGCCAGCGGTCATGCGCTCGGCCGAGAACCGCGCGCAGATCGCTTCAAGCTCGGCCATGCTTTCGAACATCGAGGCGAGGTGCTCCTGCGTCACCACGGCAACGGTGGCGCCGCGGTTCGGCCGTCGTTCGACCAGTCCCATGGCGCTGAGCCGGCTGAGCGCTTCCCTGATCGGCGTGCGTGAGACGTCGAAGCGGGCGGCGAGCGAGGCCTCGTCGAGCTTTTCGCCCGGGCGCAGGAAACCGGTGACGATCCGGTCGCTGATCGCCCTCACCATCTGATCGACGGTCGTGCCCGACCTGATCAAATTGCGCTTTCCCGACACGTCTCCTCCGTCCAGTCTTTTCGCTAGAGCCGTAAGCCACTCACCGGCTTCGATTCCTCCGCATCTCTGTATGCCTATGTTTTAGCCTTCATGTCAAATTGGCGATTTTGGAGGCAAAAAGTGTATGCAATTGCTCCGGCTTTGTGCAGTCCACATCGACACACTCATTGATATTGCTGAATAAATCTCATTTCTGAAACTTGGCATGCTGATTGCATACACTTCTCTCATTGAGGTGTTAACCGGCCCCAAAGGCCCCATAGAGGGAGCATTCAAATGTCCGAGAGATTCATGCTTAGCCGCCGCGACCTGCTCAAGACCTCCGCCGCCGGAGCGGCGCTCGGCCTTGCGTCCGCATCGTTTCCGATCAGCAGGGCCTTCGCCGCGACGGCCACTGTCGGCTTCATCTATGTCGGGCCAAAGGACGATTACGGCTACAACCAGGCGCATGCCGAAGGCGCCGCCACGCTGAAGGGGATCGAAGGAATTTCCGTCGTCGAGGAGGAGAACGTGCCGGAGACGGTCGACGTGCAGAAGACGATGGAATCGATGATCAATCTCGACGGTGCGTCGCTGATCTTCCCGACCTCGTTCGGCTATTTCGATCCGCACATGCTCGCCATGTGCGCGAAATTCCCCGACGTGCAGTTCCGCCATTGCGGTGGCATGTGGAACAAGGACAAGCATCCGATGAATGCCGGTTCCTATTTCGGCTATATCGGCATGGGCCAGTATCTGAACGGCGTCGTCGCCGGTCACACCAGCAAAACCAAGAAGCTCGGCTTCGTCGCGGCAAAGCCGATCCCGCAGGTGTTGCTCAACATCAATTCCTTCCTGCTCGGCGCGCGCTCGGTCGACCCGACCATCACCTGCCAGGTGATCTTCACCGGCGAGTGGTCGCTAGCGGTCAAGGAGGCCGAGGCCACCAATGCGCTGGTCGACCAGGGTGCCGACGTCATCACCTGCCATGTCGATAGCCCCAAGGTGGTGGTCGAGACGGCGGCCGGGCGTGGCGCCTTCGTCTGCGGCTATCATGCCAACCAGAGCCCGCTGGCGCCGGAAAAATACCTGACCGGCGCGGAATGGAACTGGGCCAAGGTCTACAAGATGTTCGTCGACGATCTGGTGGCGGGCACGCCGCTGCCCAATTTCACGCGCGGCGGCCTGGCCGACGGCTTCGTCAAGATGAGCCCGCTCGGCCCGGCCGTCGGCGATGCCGCCCGCAAGCAGTTCGACGGCACGCTGGCCGAAATGATGAAAGGCGGCTTTTCCGTCATCAAGGGTCCGCTGAAGAGCAACAAGGGCGTCGTCGTCGCGACCGAAGGCCAGGCCTTCGCCGAGACCGCGCTCGAACTCGAAAGCATGGACTACCTGGTCGAGGGCGTCGTCGGTTCGACCGCCTGAACCGGATCGGAGACGGGGCCATGGCAGACACGATCAGCACTGCGGGCGCACCGGCGCTGTTTGGCGCCAGGAATTATCCGGCGGCGCTCGAATGGGCGGCGCGGCGGGCGGAAGCCTTCGTCATACCGCTCGCGGCACTGATCGTCGGCATGGCGCTGTTCAGCGTGTTCATCGCGCTGGTCGGCAAATCGCCGGTGCAACTCTACGAGACGATGTGGCGCGGCGGCTTCGGCTCGTGGTTCTCGATCCAGAACTCGCTGTCACGGGCAGCACCGCTTTTGCTGGCAGCGCTCTGCGTGGCGCTGCCGGCCCGGCTCGGCCTCGTCGTCATCGGCGGCGAAGGCGCGATCGTGCTGGGCGGCGTTGCCGCCGCCGCCATCGGCGTCGCGGCGAATGGCGCGCCGGCTTTTCTGGTCATCCTGCTGATGGGCGTGGCGGGCGCGGTCGCCGGCGGCATCTGGATCGGTGCCGTCGGCGCACTCCGCCACTACCGCGCCGTCAACGAAACCATCTCCAGTCTGCTGATGGCCTATATCGCCATCGCGCTGATGAACCATCTGGTCGAAGGGCCTCTGCGCGATCCGGCTTCGCTCAACAAACCCTCGACCGAGCCGCTGGCGGATGCCTACCGCATCGGCAACATTCCAGGCATGGACGTGCACTGGGGCCTGGTCGTCGGCATTCTCGCCTGCGTCTTGTCCTGGCTGTTGATCGAAAAGACGCGCTGGGGGTTTGCCGCCCGCATCGCCGGCGGCAATGTCAGGGCAGCTCAGGTGCAAGGGCTTGCCGTCGGGCCGCTGATCGTCGGCTTCACCGGGCTCGCCGGCGGCTTCGCCGGGCTGGCCGGCATGCTGGAGGTCGGCGCCGTTCAAGGCAGCGCCAACGCCTCGCTCGCCGCCGGCTATGGCTATACCGGCATCCTCGTCGCCTTCCTCGCCCGCCACAATCCGCTCGCCATCATCCCGGTCGCTTTCCTGCTCGGCGGTATCGGCGCTTCTGGCGGGCTGATCCAGCGCCGCATGGACCTGCCCGACGCGACCGTGCTGGTGCTGCAAGGCATGCTCTTCGTCGTCATCCTGTTCAGCGAAACCTTTTACGGCCGCTTCAAGGTCTTCAATCCCGATCTGTGGAAGAGGGGCTCCTGATGGACGCGACCGAGATCGGCCTGTGGGGCGTGCCGCTCGCCATTCTCGGCGGCGCCATCCGCGTTTCGACGCCCTTCATCTTCGTCTCGCTCGGCGAAGCCATCACCGAGCGCTCCGGCCGCATCAATCTTGGCCTCGAAGGCACGCTGGTCTTCGGTGCGATGACCGCCTATGCGGTCGCAGTGATGACCGGCTCGCCATGGCTCGGTCTGCTGGCTGCCGCAGGTGCCGGTCTTTGCTTCGGCCTGTTCCATGGCTGGATCTGCAAATTCCGCGGGGTGAACGACATCGCCATCGGCATCGCGCTGATGCTGTTCGGCTCCGGTCTCGCCTTCTTCTTCGGCAAGCCGTTTATCCAGCCCTCGGCACCAGACCTGCCGGCCATCGCCTTCGGTGGCTGGTCGGATATCCCGCAGGTGCAGGCGGCGCTCAACGTCAACATCCTGTTCCTGATTGGTGCCGCACTTGCCGTGTTCCTATGGTGGGCGTTCCGCAACACCCGCGCCGGCCTGATCGTGCGCGTCGTCGGCGACAGCTCCGATGCGGCGCGCGCCATGGGCCTCAATCCCAACACCGTGCGCCTGCTTGCGACAGGTGTCGGCGGTGCGCTTGCTGGCATCGGCGGCGCCTATCTGTCGCTCTATTATCCCGGCAGCTGGACCGAACGCATCTCGTCGGGGCAGGGCCTGATGGCGGTGGCGCTGGTCATCTTCGCGCGCTGGAATCCGCTCGGCTGCTTTGCCGCGGCACTATTGTTCGGCGGTGCGGGCGCGCTGGGCCCGGCACTGCAATCGGTCGGGGTGACGCAGGGCTACTATCTCTTCTACGCCGCGCCTTACATCCTCACGCTCATCATCATGATCGCCACCTCGTCGCCGAGCCGCTCGCTTGCCGGCGCGCCGGGCGAATTGTCGATCACCAAATAACTGGAGTTTTTCCGATGAACGCCAGAGCCGAGATCACCCAGCGCTACATCGATGCCGATCCCTATCCATGGCCCTATAATGGCGAGCTGCGGCCAGACAATACGGCGCTGATCATCATCGACATGCAGACCGATTTCTGCGGGCCGGGCGGCTATGTCGATCATATGGGCTACGATCTTTCGCTGGTGCGGGCGCCGATCGAGCCGATCAAGTCGGTGCTCGCAGCCATGCGGGCCAAGGGCTACACCATCATCCACACGCGCGAGGGCCACCGGCCCGATCTCGCCGACCTGCCGGCCAACAAGCGCTGGCGCTCGCGCCGCATCAATGCCGGCATCGGCGACCCCGGACCATGCGGGCGCATCCTGGTGCGCGGCGAACCCGGCTGGGACATCATCCCCGACCTCTATCCGGCGGTGGGCGAACCGATCATCGACAAGCCGGGCAAGGGCTCGTTCTGCGCCACCGACCTCGAACTGATCCTGCACCAGCGCGGCATCGAAAACATCGTGCTGACCGGCATCACCACCGATGTCTGCGTCCACACGACGATGCGCGAGGCCAACGATCGCGGCTTCGAATGCGTGATGCTGGAGGATTGCTGCGGCGCGACCGATTACGGCAACCATCTTGCCGCGATCAAGATGATCAAGATGCAGGGCGGCGTGTTCGGCGCGGTGTCGAACTCGGCATCCTTCGTCGCGCAGCTGCCGTGAGGACACGATCTTGAGCGGAGCCAAGAAAGCCGTCGGCGTCGAGACCATCGGCATGACCATGCGCTTCGGCGCCTTCACCGCGCTGGACGACGTCTCGATAAAGGTGCCGGCGGGATCGTTCCATGCGCTGCTCGGCGAAAACGGCGCCGGCAAGTCGACGCTGGTCAAATGCATGATGGGTTTTTATCACCCGACCGCCGGCGACATGCTGGTCGAAGGCCGCGAGGTCGCGATCGCCAGTCCCAAGGACGCTTCGGCGCTAGGGCTCGGCATGGTCTATCAGCATTTCACGCTCGTCCCGTCGCTGACCGGCGCGGAGAATCTGGTTATTTCGCGCGAGAAGGTGCCCGGGGTCATCGACTGGCGCAAAGAGCGCGCCGCACTTGCGCAATTCATGCAGCGTATGCCGTTCAAGCTGCCGCTCGACGTCAAGGTGGCCGAACTCGCGGCCGGCGAGAAGCAGAAGCTCGAAATCATCAAGCAGCTCTATCTCGGCCGCAGTTTCCTGGTGCTCGACGAGCCGACCTCGGTGCTCACTCCCGGCGAAGCGCAGGAGGTGCTTGGGCTGGTGCGCGACATGACAAGGAGCGGCGACCTTACGGTGCTGATGATCTCGCATAAATTCCACGAGGTGACGGCGTTTGCCGACGACATCACAGTGCTGCGCAAGGGCAGACTGACCGGAACCGGGAAGGTCTCCGACCTTTCCCACAAGCAGATGGCGGCGATGATGATCGGCGACCAGCCGATTTCAGCGCTCGACAGTCGTGCTCCGGTGCCGGCTGGAGCCCGGCAGGTGCTTACGGTGAAGTCGCTAAAGGCGCCCGACCGCACCGGCTTGAAAACCATCGACATCGGCGAACTCGATGTTAAGTCCGGCGAGATCGTCGGCGTTGCCGGCATTTCCGGCAACGGCCAGAAGGAGTTTCTCGAAGTCCTTGCCGGACAGCGGGCGCGCAATGCCGGCGACATTCTGGTGAAGGGCTCGCCCTATGGCGCCAGCCGCAGCGAGGCGCGCACGCTCAATGTCCGCTTCATTCCGGAGGAACCGTTGCGCAATGCCTGCGCACCGAAGATGACGGTCGCGGAAAACATGGCCTTCCGGACCTTCGACCTCGACGAGGCCGGCAAGCCGGTCAGCTGGATCAGGATGAGCGCGATCAGGGACTACGCGGCGCGTCTGGTTGAACAGTTCAAGGTCAAGACCGCCTCGCTCGCTTCGCCGATTTCGTCGCTGTCGGGCGGCAATGTGCAGCGCGCGGTGCTGGCGCGCGAGCTGACCGGCGAAGTCGATCTTCTGATCGTCTCCAACCCGTGTTTCGGCCTCGACTTCTCCGCCGTGGCCGAAATCCGCGCCCGTATCATGAAGGCGCGCAATGCCGGCGCCGCGGTGCTTCTGATGTCGGAGGACCTCGACGAACTGCTTGAACTTTCGGACCGCATCTTCGTCATGTCCGACGGTGCGCTGGTCTACGAGACGCCGATCGCGCAGGCGAGCGTGCAGACGATTGGCGAGCACATGGCGGGACATCATTGATGGCGGAGATCGAGGCGCTGCCGTTTCCGTTTGCCTTCAAGCCTGAGACGATGGCGCTGGTCGTCATCGACATGCAGCGCGATTTCGCCGAGCCGGGCGGCTTCGGCGCCAGCCTCGGCAACGACGTCAGCCGGGTCACGGCGATTGTGCCGACGGTGAAGAGGCTGATCGAGGGGTTCCGCACCGCCGGCCTGCCGGTGATCCACACGATGGAGTGCCACAAGGCAGACCTTTCGGATCTGCCGCCGGCCAAGCGCAACCGCGGCAACCCATCGATACGGATCGGCGACGTCGGGCCGATGGGTCGCCTGCTGATCGTGGGCGAGCCGGGAACGGCGATCCTCGATGAACTTGCGCCACTGCCTGGCGAGATCGTCATCGAAAAACCCGGCAAGGGCGCATTCTATGCCACCACCTTCGGCGACGACCTAAAGCGGCTCGGCGCACAGCAATTGGTCTTTGCCGGAGTGACGACGGAGGTCTGCGTGCAGACGACGATGCGCGAGGCCAACGACCGCGGCTATGATTGCCTGCTCGCCGACGATGCGACGGAGAGCTATTTTCCCGAGTTCAAGGCGGCAGCGCTGGCCATGATCAGGGCGCAGGGCGCCATCGTCGGCTGGACCGCAACGACCGATCAGGTGCTCGAGGGAATTTCCAATGCCTAACATTGCATACCGGGCTCTCATTCAAGGGGGCTGGCGCGACCTGCCGTTCGAGCGTTTCCGCGATGGCATTACAGTGCATTGGCTGCTCAAGGGCGGACCGACGGAACCGTCGGTGGCGATCCTGAACTACCGGGCGGGCGCCGGCGTGCCGCGTCATCGCCATGCCGGGCTGGAAACGATCATCGTGCTGGAAGGCACACAGAGCGACGAGAACGGCGATTATGCCGCGGGCAGCGTGATCCTGAACCCGGTCGGAACCGAGCATTCGGTGTGGACAAAAGACGGCTGCGTCGTACTCATCCAGTGGAACCTGCCGGTAGTCATTCTGGACGAGGCCAAATGAGCGACATCCGCTTCGATATAGCGAGCTTGCACGCCGCCTATCAGGCCGGCGTCGGCATCGGCGAGGTGATCGATACGATCCATGCGCGGCTTGCGACAGCCGACGATCCGGGCATCTTCATTCATCTGGCGAGCAGGGCGGAGATGCTTGCCGAAGCAGAAAAGCTCGGCCCGTTCGACCCCGTGGCAAAGCCGCTGTGGGGCGTACCATTCGCGGTCAAGGACAACATCGATGTCGCCGGCATGCCGACGACGGCAGCATGTGCGGAATATGCCTACTTGCCGGTAAAAGACGCTAACGTCGTCGCACGCCTCAAGGCCGCCGGCGCGCTGGTCGTCGGCAAGAGCAATCTCGACCAGTTCGCCACCGGCCTCGTCGGCGTGCGCACGCCCTATCCGATCCCGAGGAACGCGATCGATCCAAAACTGGTGCCGGGCGGCTCGTCTTGCGGCTCGGCCGTGGCGACGGCACGCGGCATCGTCTCGTTCGCGCTCGGCACCGACACCGCCGGCTCGGGGCGCATACCCGCCGGCCTTAACAACATTATCGGGCTGAAGCCGAGCGTCGGCGCGCTGTCGGCCGCCGGCGTCGTGCCGGCCTGCCGGACACTAGACTGCGTCTCGGTGTTCGCGTTCACCGTCGACGACGCCTACAGGGTGTTCGAGATCGCGGCGGCAAAGGACAACGCCGATCCCTATTCGCGCGACTTCGCCATTCAGGCCCTTGCCGCGCGCCCGCCGGTGCTGACGGTCGGCGTGCCGGCCAGGGCCGACTGGACGTTCTTCGGCGACCAGGCGATGCAGGCGGGCTTCGAGGCCGCTCTTGCCGCGCTGGAAGAGCTGGGCTGCAGGCTGGTCGAAATCCCGTTCGGCGATTTCTACGCCACCGCCAATCTGCTTTACGAAGGCGCCTGGGTGGCGGAGCGTTACGCCGCGATCAAGGACTTCATGGAAGCCAACGAGGCGGCCATGCATCCGGTGACACGGCAGATCATCGGCGGTGCGCGAAAGCTTTCGGCGGCGGACGCTTTCAACGGGCTCTATGCCTTGCAAGGCTATAAGGCCAAGGTTGCGCCGGTCATCGCCATGGTCGATCTTTTCTGCGTGCCGACCGCGCCGACGCATTACACGGTTGAAGCGGTGTTGGCTGACCCCATCGTCACCAACAGCCGGCTCGGCACCTACACCAATTTCGTCAATCTGCTCGACATGTGCGGCATTTCGGTGCCGAGCGGAACTCGTAGCGACGGTTTGCCGATGAGCATCACCTTGCTTGCCGCGGCGGGCAAGGACCATCTGACGGCGTCGCTTGCGCGCGACGTGCATGCGGCAAGCGGCCTTTCGCTGGGCGCTACCGGCTGGCCGCTGCCGCCGCGTGGCAATGCTCGCGCGGACGTGGATGAAGGCACGATCGAGCTGGCCGTGGTCGGCGCGCATCTGTCGGGGATGGCGTTGAACGGCCAGCTGCAGCAGCTCGGCGCAATGTTCGCGCGGGCTGCGAGAACGGCGCCGCTCTACCGGCTTTACGCGCTTGCCGGCCAGTCGGTGCCGCGACCGGGGCTCGAGCGGACCTGCAATGGCAAGGGGACAGCGATCGAGGTCGAAGTCTGGCGGCTCTCGCCGCAAGCCTTCGGGCGCTTCGTCGCCGCGATCCCGCCGCCGCTCGGCATCGGGACGCTTCTGCTCGACGATGGAACGTCGCCAAAAGGCTTCCTCGTCGAAAGTGCCGGCCTCACCGATGCAAAGGAGATCTCGCATTTCGGCGGCTGGCGCAGTTTCATGGCGGATCAGCAGCTGCGGAGCTGACGCTATCACTCGACCTTTTGCCGGAACTTCGAATGGACTGCTGAGTAATCCAGAGCGGAACGTATAAAGTCGCGCTGGTTGAAAACTTCGATGCCTTCGCAGCATATGGGCGGATGACAATTCGACGTGGAATCTTTCCCTTTATCATTGGAACTGGCGTCGGTTCGCTTGGTGGACTGATTGGGCTTGGCGGGGCAGAGTTCCGCCTTCCGTTCCTGATTGGCCTGTTTCGCTTTGCCGCCCTCGAAGCTGTGATCCTGAACAAGGCGACCAGTTTGGTCGTCGTCGCCACGGCATTGCCGTTCCGAGCAGCGGCGGTGCCGCTGCCTTCCGTCGCGGCGCAATGGCCGATCATACTCAATCTGTTGACCGGCAGCCTTCTAGGCGCTTGGTTCGGAGCAGGATGGGCAACGAAATTGAAGTCGCAAACGCTCTACAGGGTGATTGCCGGTTTGCTGGTGTTGATCGCTATCGTTCTGGTCTTTGGTCACGACCCGAGCGCGACAGGCAAACCGCTGTTCAGTGGTGCGGCACTGATCGTCGCCGGCATCATTGCCGGCTTTGCAATCGGCATCGTGGCATCTCTGCTAGGCGTGGCAGGAGGCGAGCTTCTTATCCCGACACTGGTTCTCCTGTTCGGCGCCGATATTAAGCTGGCGGGCTCTCTGTCGCTTGCGGTGAGCTTGCCAACCATGCTCGTGGGCTTCACCCGCTACAGCCGGGATCAAAGCTTTTCACTGATCGGCAGGAACAAGACGTTCTTGCTTGTCATGGCAGCGGGTTCAATTGTCGGAACGTTCATCGGGGGCTTGCTGCTCGGCATTGTGCCGGAGCAAGTTCTCTTGCCAATCTTGGCCGCAATCCTGGTCATTTCGGCATACAAGATCTGGCGGCACAACTAGGCACAGAAACTGACCCAGGACCGATGGTCGAATCTTGCCGGCTGGCGTCCAGCCGGCCATCACTCGACCCTTTGCCGAAACTTCGAGTGACAGCTCGAGCAATCCTGCAAGATTAGATGCAGGAGGTGCTCCGCCGGCAATTTAGTGGGATCGGCTTCCGCGAGTGATGGTCGCTTGCCAAGCAGGCTGCCACCGCCCATCGCCAGGCCGGACCCCATTCTCATGTCGTCGGTGATGCGCGGCGGCGCCTGCTCGGCGTCGGAGGCCAGAGCGCGGGCCAGCGTCCCGATATGACGAGCCAGTGCTTCGAACTCCGCGCGGGCGGGGTCGATATCCGGCTTGGCGCCTGAAGGCGCACCCAACGTCGCGCTGGGGAATCCGGCAATCAAGGCAGAGCCGGTGCGGGCGCGGATGGTCTCGGCCGCCGCCTTGAAGGCTGCGGCGTCGTATGCCCGCTTGCCGTCGAACATCCCGGCGATCGTCTCTGCCGCCTCGGCCATTTCCTTCATCGAGGTCTGGCGAGCCTCGATGACCGCATCACGGTCCGAATGGGCGGCGGCGAGTACGACAGAGACGCAGGCAAGCGACAGCACTGTTGCAGCAGCTGCGAGCCTCACTGCGCCATGCCTTGTCCCGCCAGCTCGTCGATGATCGGGCAATCCGGCCGCTCGTCGCCGTGGCAGTGACTGACCAGATGGTGGAGCAAGCCGCGCAATCCGACCAGTTCGGCGATCTTCCTTTCGATCTCCACCAGCTTGGCTTTCGCGATCGCCTTCACGTCGGCGCTGTCACGTTCCCTGTCCTGGTACAGCGAGAGCAACTGGCGGCATTCGTCGACCGAAAACCCCAGGCTTCGCGAGCGCTGCAGGAAGCGCAGCCGGTGAATATCGGCCGTCGAGTAATCGCGATAGCCATTGTCTGTCCGGGCCGGATGCAAGAGCCCGATGTCCTCGTAATAACGGATCGTCTTGGACGGCAGGCCGGATTTTTCGGATGCGATACCGATGTTCATGGCGGAAATCTCCTTTGTCAGAGGAAATAGACCTTCCAGTAGATGGAAGGTCAACATGATGTGGCGATTTTGGATGCCCGACGCAACCGCCCACCGGCTCCAACCGTTTGCCTGCCAACAGCACGTGCTGAACCTTCGGGAAGAAATCAGTTTTCGGAAACGTTTATCGAACAGCTCAATCCGGTGTTCGACATCGGTGTCAATAACCAAAGACCCTCCGGCGGCACACCGTGCATACGCCGAGGAGACAGAATATGTCCGTCAAAGCCTATATCAACCGGATCGCGACAGCGGTGCCGGAGCACGAGGTTCATCAATTCTACCTGCGTTTTGCGGCCTCGATGCTCGCGGCCGATCGCCGGAGGATCTTCGAACGCATGGCCGATCTTGCCGGCATCGAGCACCGCTATTCCTGCTTTGCGCCGGCGTCCGACCCCGAGGGACCGTCCGCCGACCTAGCGGGGACGTTCATCCGCGGTGCGTTTCCCGGAACGGCGATGAGAATGGCAATGTTCGACGATGCAGCACCTGTTCTGGCGCAAAAGGGCATCGACGGATTGCAGCTTGGCGACGACGCCTCCCGCATCACCCATTTGATCGTCACCACCTGCACCGGTTTTTCGGCGCCGGGCATCGATCTCGAACTGGTTGCCCGGTGTGGGCTGCCGGATAGTGTCGAACGCACGATGATCGGGTTCATGGGTTGCTACGCGGCAATCAACGGCCTCAAGCTGGCCCACCACATCGTCCGCTCCGACCCACAGGCCAAGGTCCTGCTGGTCAATATCGAGCTCTGCACGATGCATCTGCGCGAAACCACTGAACTCGAAAAACTGCTGTCGTTCTGCCTTTGGGGTGACGGCTGCGCGGCCGCGCTCGTGACCGCCGAGCCGGCCGGCATCGAGCTCGATAGCTTTCACTGTCTGGTGGCGAGGGAGCGGCGGGAGCTGATGCGCTGGAACATTCGCGACCACGGCTTCGAAATGGTTCTTTCCGGCCAGGTTCCGGCAGCCATTCATGAAGCGTTGCGGAGCAACCAGGCCGCCATCCTCGGCGGTCGATCGGCGGAAGACATCGACCTTTGGGCCGTGCACCCGGGTGGACGTTCGGTTCTCGACGCCGTCGAAAGGGCCCTGAAACTGGTGTCCACCGCGCTGGACCCATCGCGCGAGGTGTTGCGCCGGTATGGGAACATGTCGTCCGCGACCGTCATGTTCGTGATGAAGGAGATGTTGAAGGCGCCACCCGGCCTGCTCGGCTGCGGCATGTCGTTCGGACCAGGATTGACGGCGGAAACCATGCTCTTTCGAACGGTGTCATGAGCGGCCTGGAGCGTCGGCAGCTTGCGCCGGAAATCCTCGACGGACTTGCTGCCGACGATCCGCGAGCGCTTGTCGCGCGCCGCGACCTTCGTCGCATCAACATGCTGATGTTTCAGGCGCCGATCATGACGTCGTTGCTCAGGAGGTTCGTGCCAACGCCGCCACGCCGCATCCTGGAGATCGGCGCCGGCGATGGTTCCTTCATGCTGGCGGTGGCGCGGCGCATGGCCAGGCATTGGCCCGGGGTCGAACTGGTAATGCTCGACCGCGTCGACCTTGTCACGGCGCAACTGCGCGGTGATTTCGACAGGCTGGGATGGAAGGCCGAAGGCGTCACCGCCGATGTCTTCGACTGGGCAGGAAAGATCGAGGGCGTGCGGTTCGATGCCATGACCGTCAATCTGTTTCTGCATCATCTCGACGATGCGAAGCTCGTGCGTCTGTTTTCGCTGATCAGGCCGAAAGCCCCGTTGCTCATCGCGACAGAGCCGCTGCGGGCGAAACTGGCGCTGGCCGCGACCCGTCTTCTCCCGGCAATCGGCGCCAACGACGTCACACGAAACGACGCGGCTCAGAGCGTGCGTGCCGGCTTTCGCGGCAGCGAGCTTTCCGGCCTCTGGCTTGCGGCCAACGGCAAACCGGTCGAGGAACGGCGCGCTGGCCTGTTTTCCCATATCTTCGTCGGCGCCAGCGCCAGTAACGAGCCATGACGCGATTGTCGACCCATGATGCGATCATCATAGGCGCCGGCCCGGCGGGCACATCTGTCGCGCTCACGCTGGCCCGGCGCGGATGGGCCGCGGCCATTGTGGAGAAGACCGCATTTCCGCGCCGCAAGGTCTGCGGCGAATACATCTCGGCAAGCAATCTTGCGCTTCTCGACCAGCTGGAGATCGGCGATGCCTGGCGTGCCAATGCCGGCCCCGAAATCCGCCGCGTCGGTTTGTTTTCCGGTGAGACCTCCGTCGAGGCTGCAATGCCTGGTGCAGGAGCTGGGTCTCGTGCGAAACACGGCTTCGGCCGGGCGCTCGGCCGGGACATTCTCGACTCTCTGCTTCTACAGGCGGCGCGATCGGCGGGCGTCGAAATCTTCCAGCCCTGCCGCGCCGTCGCCATCGACCGGGATGGTGAGATGCAACGTGTACGAGTTCAGGCCGGGGATGAAGCGGTGATGTTGCGTGCGCCGGTGATTGTCGCCGCACACGGCTCCTGGGAGCCGGGACCATTACCCAGCCAGCTCGCAAAGACCAATCGGCCGTCGGACTTGCTCGGCTTCAAGGCGCATTTCACCGGGTCGTCGCTCGCACCGGATTTGATGCCTCTGCTGGCTTTTCCCGGCGGCTATGGCGGCATGGTCTCGGCGGATCATGGACGGTTGTCGATCTCGTGCTGCATTCGCCGCGATGTGCTCGCGCGGCTGCGTAAACAACATGATCCCGAATACCTGGGCCATGTGTCGGCCGCCGATGTCGTCTCACGCCATGTCATGAATTCATGCCGGGGCGTGCGAGGCGCCCTGGAACCGGCGCACCTCGACGGCCCGTGGCTTGCCGCGGGTCCGATCCGGCCGGGAATTCGCTCCTGCTACGAACAGGACATCTTCCGGGTCGGCAATGCAGCCGGAGAGTCTCATCCCGTTATCGCCGAGGGCATCTCGATGGCGCTTCAGTCCGGCTGGCTGCTGGCTAGCGAACTCGCATCCGCGCCAAGTGGCCAAGCGGGGCGCGAGGCCGCCGCCAGACGCTACGAGGCGGCCTGGAAAAGACTGTTTTCGACCCGGGTCTACGCTGCCGCTGCTATTGCCGGAATTGCCCTTCGCCCCGGCAGCGCCACCGCGATGGCGGCGATCGTCCGGAATTTCCCGCAGGCGCTGACATTGGGCGCGCAACTGAGCGGCAAGACCAAGCCGGTTCCCGGCTTTGCCTGACGAGCGGCGCGCATGAGGGCACGCCCAAAACAGGGTGACCATCCTGTTTTGGCTCGCAGGTGTTTTGGTGACAGACGTGCCATGTTCGGCCTAGGCTGGCCTCAAAGCCTGCGAGATCGAGACGGTCGAGGAACGGGACGCCCAGCAATAACATTAACGCCATCACATCGGGGCAGACTATGCAGCAAGCCATTACGTCGGACGGCCTTCGCCGGGTGGTGCTTGTCGTCGCGCTGCTGAACCTCGGTTACTTCGGCATCGAATTCGCCGTGGCGCTGGCGATCGGCTCGGTGTCGCTGTTCGCCGACAGCGTCGATTTTCTGGAAGATGCCTCGGTCAATCTCCTGATACTGCTCGCCATGGGCTGGTCGCTGCGTGCCCGCTCGCGGGTCGGCATGGCGCTGGCGCTTATCCTTCTGGTGCCCGGCCTGGCGACGCTGTGGACCGCGTGGGAAAAGTTCAACATGCCGGTGCCGCCGCAGCCGGCAGCGCTGACGCTGGCGGGGTTGGGCGCCTTGGCGGTCAACCTGTCGTGCGCCTACATGCTGGCGCGCTACCGCCGTCACAGCGGCAGTCTTACCAGGGCGGCATTCCTTTCGGCCCGCAACGACGCCGTCGCCAACATCGCGATCATACTGGCCGGGTTGATAACTGCCTTCCTATGGCGCTCGGCATGGCCGGATTTGATCGTCGGCCTCGGAATTGCGGCGCTGAACGCAGACGCGGCGCGCGAGGTCTGGGAGGCAGCGCGGGAGGAGCACCGAGCCGGTTCGTGAAGCCCAAACGCCCAGCGCGCTGCCGGATTGCCAATCCGCCAATGCGGGCCCCTATACCGGCCAGCAGTCAGCCAGAAACTTGCGCGATCTCTAATATAATCGCACCCTTTCAAAGCGGTCGGAGGGAGAACCGCTCATACGTAAAAATCGGGCGGAAAAACCATGAACAGCATGAGCCTCACCACACTTGGACGAAGTCGACCGGGTCGAAGCGGTGAAACGATGAACCGCTCTAGGCCACGCACGTCATCAAAAGGCCCGCGCTCCGAAAAGGACGCGGGCCGGTTTTCGTCGGCATGCGCTAGGCAGGTATCAAGACGGCGATGCGGTGGATGCCGACCACCTTGCTGGTGTTGGCTGCCGCGTCGGTCTTGCCCTTGGAGCAGGTATATACGTCACCTTCCTTGAGCTTGAATTCCTTGTCGGCTTTCTTGATCGTGAATTCACCGGCGGCAATGGTGCACACCATGTCGTTGTCCATCACCATTGCAGGGGCGGCTGCTCCCGGCTGGAAGACCACATCGACAATTGAGATGCTCTTATAGGCGGGGATGTCGGAATTGCCGGTGCCGACCTCGACCACCCTGACGCCGGGGGCTATCTCCTTGCCTTCCTTCGGGCCGTATTTCTTGACCTTTGCAGCAGCCGCCAGCGTGAACAAAGGCGTTACCGCTGCCGCCGTCACGCCGAGCGCAATTGCAGACCTGCGATTTAGGGTTTTCATGGCATCCTCCCATTATATTGGCCACGCACCAATGCGCATGACCACAATACATTAGCACATATGCAGGTAATTGCAGCACGGCGTTTCGGAGCTTCCGGGAGCGAACCGCCTCCCGGTCGAATGCGACCGAATAGCAAACAATTCCATGCTATGCTGACGAGCCATCAAACGGACGGCGGGGATAGCAATGTTGGAAACGGACAAGGTATTCGCCGGCTCAATTCCGGAAAACTACGACCGCTATATGGTGCCGTTAATTTTCGAGCCGTTCGCCGCAGATCTTGCACGACGGGCAGCGTCCTTGTCGCCAAGCGCCGTTTTGGAAACCGCCGCGGGCACCGGCGTTGTCACCCGCGCATTGGCGCCAAAACTGTCGCCCGGTGCAAGCTATGTCGTAACCGACCTCAACCAGCCGATGCTCGACTACGCTGCTTCGCGGCAAGCTCCCGACGATCGCATCAAATGGCGTCAGGCGGATGCTCTGGCGCTACCGTTTGAAAATGCGGCCTTCGATCTCGTTTGTTGTCAGTTCGGCGCGATGTTCTTTCCCAACCGCTCATCTGCCTACCGCGAAGCCCGGCGAGTCCTGAAGCCCGGAGGACATTTTCTATTCAGCGTATGGGATCGCATCGAGGAGAACGTGTTTGCCGACGATGTGACGAACGCTCTCGCAAGGATTTTTCCGAACGATCCGCCGCGCTTTCTGGCACGCACGCCGCATGGCTACCACGATACGGCACTGATCCGTAGCGAGGTGGAGGACGCAGGTTTTTCCGGTGTGGTGATCGAGACGAGAGCCGAACAAAGCCGTGCCTCCTCGCCCCGCGCTCCGGCCGTTGCTTATTGCCAGGGCACTCTCCTTCGCAATGAAATCGAGACCAGAGAGGCGGGAAAACTGGACGCTGCAACCGACTACGCCGCAGCCGCCATTGCAGACAGGCATGGCAGCGGCGAGGTTGCTGCCAAAATCCAGGCTCACATAGTGGTGGCTGTGGCCTAGGTGTTGGATATCCCGCTCCGGCACTTGGCGACATTCAGCTGCTGTGCGGCAAACATCTTGCCGCTATCCCGAATTCTCAGATGTTAACGTTCATTCGCCCGAGTGGCAGGTCGACAAGTGCCAGGTCGATAATCGCCGGTTTGACCGATTGCCGGGGCTTGATGGCGGCGGCTGCCGGCCGCAAGATTCTGGTCGGCCCGGCTTCACTTTGGCAGCCATGGCCGACTCCGCCCAGCAAGGTCTAGTCATTTCGCTTTCTTGACTCGGCCGACAAAAACGGGCAGCAAAGTCATCATTGGAGGGCAGTTTTGCCAACTATGCAGGTTTTGGAGGGCGTTTTTCGGTGTGACCGTCGCCCAATCGGCGGTCGGTAGAGGGATTGGTTAACCAACTTTGTCCATCTTTTGAATCAATCGGCAACAGACGCAAAGCGTGCTGGGGGCACCAGGCGAACTGTGAATGTCACGGCTGCGAAATCCGCTAGCCGGCATCGGCCGATTGAGAGTGGTTGAATGGCGTTTGTAAGTGCGAAAACCCGGGGTGACAGTCCTGCAACTGGATTGACTTCGATGAGGCCCGGCCTGCGCTGGGTCGCGGTTCCGGCCGTCGGCGCAGCCATTGCTTTATGGTCGGTGGCGACCTTGGCCGGCCTTTATTCAGTGGGAACCTCGCTCAGCGCCGCTTCCAACGGTCTCCCGCAAAGCCTGCTCGCGCCGCGCACCATCGCGCTCGCCGATCCTCGCCGCAGCCTTGCAAAGGCGCAGGCCCCGACGTGGGCCGCAGCAAACGCGGCGCTGTCGGCCAAGCTGCTGCAGCACGGGTGCGATGCCAACTGCCTGCGGTCGGCGTCGAACTTCGTTCACCAGGGAAAATCGGCGCGTCTCAAGCGCAATACCGTGCCGCTTGTCGCCGATGCATCGCGGCAATCGAGCTTCGACGACGTGGTAGCCAAAGCAGGGCTGTCGCCGCAAAAGCTTGCCGCCGCCTTTGCCCGTGCCGGCTCACCCGTCATGCTCGCAAGCCTGCCGGCCGACGCCCGGTTCGCCGAGCCGGTACGCATACCCGACCCGAACGGCCCGGCGTCGGTGCGCTTCGGGCCGGCGGTGGCGGAGATCGAACGCTCGTCGCGCCTGGCACTGGCGCTGGCGAATACGTTGCCGGAGCAGATGATCGACGTGCTCCCGGCACCCGCCGCGGCAAGCGAGCCCGCAGCTTCACGAGAGCCGCAAGAACCCGAGATCCAGCTGACCTCGCTGCCGCCGCAAGACGACATGCCCGACAGCATTCCGCTGCCGACGCTGCGTCCGCGGGCGGACATCGATAAGCCGGCCGAGGCGCCGCGGGCTCAAGCATCAAGAGATCAGGCGCCAAAAGACCAGGCGCCAAAGGCCCAGGCGCAAAAGGATCAGGCATCGAAAACGGAGCCGCCCAAGGCGCAGGCCTCCAGGACTGCCAAGGCGAGCAAGGTGCAGACGGCCGACGCTCCGCCGGTCGAGACGCAACCCGGCAGCCTGTCGCCTCGCAATTCGTCACAAGCGGCAGTGCCGGCGGTGTCGGGCAAGCCGGGCAAACGGTCGAAGACCCAGGGCGGCGACATGCTGGCCTATGCCAAGCCCGACATGCCTTCCGGTGGACTCGGCGGAGCCTTCAGGAACCTGTTCACCACGCCCAACATGGGTACTGGCGTCGCCGTCTACGACATCTCGGCCAAGACCGTCTATATGCCCGACGGCTCGCGGCTGGAGGCACATTCGGGACTGGGCGCGATGGTCGACCAGCCACGCTACGTCCACAAGAAGAATGTCGGCCCGACGCCGCCGGACACCTACAATCTGACGATGCGCGAATCGCGCTTCCACGGTGTCGAGGCGATCCGTCTGACGCCGGCCAGCGGCAGCAACAAATATGGCCGCGACGGCCTGCTCGCCCACACCTACATGCTGCGCGGCGGGCGCGCCGAATCCAATGGCTGCGTCGTCTTCAAGGACTATGCCCGCTTCCTCGCCGCCTACAAGAAAGGCAAGATCAAGCGCCTTGTCGTCGTGCCGCGCCTGTCGAAGCCGCTGACACGCGTCGCCCAAGAGGGGCGAGGGGCTTAGGTTCGCGGCGGTCCTTTACGGCTTCGTCATCCCAGGGCGGAGCGGACGCGAAGCGGAAGCGCAGACCCTGGGATCCATGCCGTTGCATCAGCCGAAGAATGCAACGATGCAGATTTGACGCCGTTCTGTCGCAATCCTTTCACCTCTTATCCCTCCTGCATCGAGGTTCTGCACCGTCGCAGCGCGTAGAAGTCACGGCATGGATCCCAGGGTCTTCGCGACGTCGCTTCGCTCCTGCTTCGCCCTGGGATGACGACGCTGGGGACGTTTGGGCCAATCTCGAGGTTTTCATTCCCGGCCGAGGATATTATGAATGACCGGCCGGGGCGGCTGCAGCTTCAAACAATCACGAGGACATCATGACAATACGCGCTGTCGTCTGGGGCGAGAATATCCATGAGCGGACCAATGAGGTGGTCGCCGGCATCTATCCTGAGGGCATGCACGCGACGATCGCCAATGCGCTGAAGCTCGACCCGGAGATTTCGGTGTCGTGGGCGACGCTGGAGCAGAAGGAGCATGGGCTGCCGGCCGACCGTCTGGCCGAGACCGATGTCTTGCTGTGGTGGGGGCACAAGGACCATGGCGCCGTCGCCGACGAAGTGGTCGAGCGCGTGGCGCGCCGCGTCTGGGAAGGCATGGGGCTGATCGTTCTCCATTCCGGCCATTTCTCGAAAATCTTCAAGAAGCTGATGGGCACGCCCTGCACGCTGAAATGGCGCGAGGCGGGCGAGCGCGAACGGCTTTGGGTGACCAGCCCCAACCACCCTATTGCTGCCGGGATCGGCGAGTATTTCGAGCTCGAGAACGAGGAGATGTATGGCGAGCAGTTCGCCGTGCCGGAGCCGCTCGAGACCGTGTTCATCTCCTGGTTCCAGGGCGGCGAAGTGTTCCGGTCGGGGCTGACCTATCGCCGCGGCGCCGGTAACATCTTCTATTTCAGGCCCGGCCACGAGACCTATCCGACCTATCACGACGCCAACGTCCACAAGGTGCTGCGCAATGCGGTGAGATGGGCGCACAACCCCCAAGGCTCCAATCCGGCCATCCTCGATGCGCCGAACGTGCCGGTGGAAAAGGCGCTCGAGCCGATCGTCGAGCGCGGCGGAAAACTTCATTCCGCGGGCGAAGCCGGCTTTCGCTAGACCAAATCCATGATCGAACAAGAAGATAAAGCCCTGTCCTAAGGATAAGAATCATGCGCCTCTTGATACTCGGCACCGGTTGGATGGCGGAGGAGCACGCCAGGCAGTTCGGCAAGATCGAGGGCGTCGAACTGATCGGCGCCGTCGATCTCGACCGTATGCGTGTCGACAAGTTTTCGGACATCTACGGTATCCCCAACCGGTTCGCGTCGCTGGACGAGGCGCTGGCATGGGGCAAGTTCGACGCGGTCGCGAACGTGACGCCCGATCGCATCCACCATCCGACCACCATGATGCTGATCGCGGCGGGCAAGCCGGTGCTGTGCGAGAAACCGCTGGCCGAAAACTTCGAGAAAGCCAGTGAGATGGCCGCTGCCGCCGAGCGGGCCGGCATCATCAACATGGTCAACCTGACCTATCGCAATGTCGCGCCGCTGCAGAGAGCGCGCGCCATGGTGCTGGCCGGCGACATCGGCACGGTCAGGCATGTCGAGGCGTCCTATCTGCAGAGCTGGCTGGTGTCCAAATTCTGGGGCGACTGGCGCACCGATTCGAAATGGCTGTGGCGGCTGTCGCGCGGCCATGGCTCCAACGGCGTGCTGGGCGACGTCGGTATCCACATCCTCGATTTCGCCAGCTATGGCGCGGCGCTCGACATCGATCACGTGTTCTGCCGCCTGCGGTCCTTCGACAAGGCGCCCGAAAACCGGATCGGCGAGTACGAGCTCGACGCCAACGACAGTTTCACCATGGCGCTGGATTTCAGCAATGGCGCGTTCGGTGTCGTTCATGCCAGCCGCTGGGCGACGGGCCACCTCAACGAACTCCGCCTGCGCATCTACGGCGACAAGGGTGGCATCGAAGTCGTGCACAATCTGACCAGCTCGGAGCTGAAAGCGTGCATCGGCGAGGACATCGAGAACGCCAAATGGCAGGTTCTGGACGCCGGAACGGTGCAGACCAACTACCAGCGCTTCGTCGATGCGGTGCGCAACGGCGTCCAGCCCGAACCGTCGTTCCGGCATGCTGCCGAATTGCAGAAGGTGCTCGACCTCGCCGTTGCCTCGGATGAGAAGAGGGCAGAGCTCAGGGCCCATGCCGAAACCCATTGATGTCAAAGAGAAGAGTGCTGTGCAACCCTTCGAAGACCGAATGATTGGCAAGTCGGTCCGCTCCATTGAAAGGAGAGAACCGGGTTTGGGATCTCCGTTCTTTTCTCCGACGGAACTGGGCTTACCGTTCATACAGAGGTGTCGCTGCGCATGAGTTGTTCGTCTACCAAGACACAGACGACACCTTTGTCATCGAAAACTAACGGGCTTTCCGCCCTATGCGGCTACTGCACGTTGCGTCCGCAGCCGAAGCGCTGACGCGCCAGTTTTATGATGTAGCCAGCATCCATGTCGCCGTTTTCCACATGCAGCCCAAAAGGATCTCTAAGTTCGCTCCTTAAAGCTAAAATTTCGATCAGCGCACCGCGAGCCGACAACTGCTCCGGATCGTCTGGATCACAGAATATCGCAACCAATTGGCAGCCCAGTTCATCGTCTCTGAAGCCGTTCAAATAGATGGGCGCGAGATGGATAGCAGCCATCCGACTGTTGCTCCATCCGATATCGGTCGGCGACATGATCAGTTCGCGTATAAGCGATCGATAGCGATCAATAAGGCGGAGATAACGGCACAGCGCTGTCAATGCAGTTTCGCCTTGCACGTCTCGTTCCGGCCCGTGGAGATAGCTCTCGATTAGCGCAGCATCGGACACGCTTCCACATAAGCCCACAATGTACAGAGCTGACCCCATGTCGCCTCGACGCTTCAGCAGGATGGCGCGCGCGAACTCTAGCTCTTCTGCCGTGACCCCACCTTTGGCGACGCCTTGCGCTCGATTTCGAATATCGTCGATGTCCATGGCGAAGCGTAATAGCACACTGGATGTCTTAGAAATCGCACCGTCCGCTTCCCACCCATCTCGGCCACCGGCGGCAGCCAGCTGATGAGTTGGAGCCTGGCTAGGTCTTTGGAGTGATTACGGTCGGCAATGGGGTTGATCGCTCCCCCCTTTGATCACGCTTCCTGAACTTGCTTTGATATTCACGTCTTTGCTTCGCGACTTCGTACAAGACGATCCCCGAGCTTGTCCCGAGGTTAAGGCTTTCGATCATTCCGAACATCGGAACGCAGACGCACATGTCGCTTCTTTCGACGGCAAGATCGCTGATACCCATCGCTTCGCTGCCGAACCAGACCGCGAGTTTGCTGTGAGTGGTGTAGTCGCCTTCGTGAAGGAAAATGCTGGCCTTGCCTTTCACGTGCGGCGACGTGACGATCGATTTGAATCCCTTTCTTTCGAGATGGCCGAAGCACTCATCGGTGCTGTCGAAGCGTCTTACGAACGTCCATTTCACGGCAGAGACAGAGGTCTTCGAAACCGATTTCCGATCGCGCAAATCCTGCCAATCGTCGGGCAGAGATCGGCGAGGATCGACGACATAAACCTTTTCGACACCCAAGGCGTTCACATTCCGGATCACCGTTCCAATATTCTTCACATCAGTCGGATTCTCAAGCACGGCAATCAGGTTCTTGCAGCGAAACTGTTTGATTTCGTCGGCCCGCCTGCGGACTGATTTCTTTGATTCGGCTCTTTCTTGCATGGCCATCCCGGACGTTTCTCTCACGATGGATGCCTAACTTCCTAACCGATGCAACCCGGAGACGCCAACCTTGTTCGCGGAACGCGCAGCACCGTCCGCGTCCCACCCGTCCCGGCCATCGGTGGCAGCGAACTGACTGAGTTGACCCTAATGCCGCAGGATCTTGCTCAGAAAAGCGCGGCTGCGGTCGGTCTTCGGGTTGGAGAAGAACTCGTCCGGGGTGCCGCTTTCGACGATGGCGCCGGCGTCCATGAACACGACGCGCTGCGCGACCTTGCGGGCAAAGCCCATCTCGTGCGTCACCACCATCATGGTCATGCCTTCCTCGGCCACTGCGACCATGACGTCGAGCACTTCGGAGATCATCTCGGGATCGAGGGCCGAGGTCGGCTCGTCGAACAGCATGACCTTGGGGCGCATGCCGAGGCAGCGCGCGATCGCCACGCGCTGCTGCTGGCCGCCTGAGAGCTGCGCGGGATAGGCGTTGATCTTGTCGGCAAGACCGACCTTGGCGAGCAATTCGCGCCCGGCCATTTCGGCCTCGGCGCGCGGGATCTTGCGGACATGGATCGGCGCCAGCGTGACGTTCTCGAGCGCCGTCTTGTGCGGATAGAGGTTGAACGACTGGAAGACGAAGCCGATCTCGGTGCGCAGCCGCGTCATGTTGGTGGCGGCGTCGCCGAGGCGCTGGCCGTCGACCGTCAGGTCGCCGTCGCGGATCGTCTCCAGCCCGTTGATGCAGCGGATCAGGGTGCTCTTGCCCGAGCCGCTCGGGCCGCAGACGACGACCACTTCGCGCGGCTCGACGCTCAGCGTGATATCCCTGAGCACGTTGAGCTGGCCGAACCATTTGTTGACGCCGCGAAATTCGATCATGCCAGTGCCATTTTTGCTAAGGTTCGACATCACAACTGCACCTCGCCATGCGCCGCGCCCATGCGTTGCTCCAGCCGGCGGGCCAGCATGATCAGGGGGTAGCAGACGATGAAGTAACCGAGCCCGACGAGGAAGAAGACCAGCAGCCCATTGGGTACACGCTGCACCACCAGCCAGCCGACGCGGGTGAGGTCGGTCAGGCCGATGGCCGAGACGACCGAGGAATCCTTGATCAGCAGCACATATTGCCCGACCAGCGGCGGCAGCACGATGCGCATCGCCTGCGGCAGCACCACCTGGCGCATGCGCTGCCAGCGCGACAGGCCGGACGCCAGCGCCGCCTCGACCTGGCCGGTCGGCACCGAGCGGATGCCGGCGACGACGATCTCGCAGATGAAGCAGGCGGCCAGATTGGTCAGCGCGATGATGCCGGCGGTGAAGGCGTCGAGCTCGATGCCGAGTTCCGGCAGGATGAAGAAGATCAGGAAGATCTGCACCAGGAACGGTGTGCCGCGGATCAAGTCGACCCAAGCGCCGATCGCGCCGCTGATCAGCCGGTTGCCGCCGGTGCGCAGGATGCCGAGGCCGAAGCCGAGCAGCGTGCCCAGCACCAAGCCGATCAGCGACAGCACCACGGTCATGCCGAGGCCGCGCAAGGCGAGGGGGTAGCTGCCGGCGATGCTTTGCAGCTGCTGCCAGATCATGTCCGTGCCCCCGCGAGGCCGAGCCAGCGCCCGGAGAGCGCCGCCAGCCCCTTCAGCCCGTAATAGAGCAGGAGGTAGAGCGGCGATGGTGATGAAACCTTCCGCCGGCATGAAGCGGTCGGAGGCGAGCAATTGTCCGGCGCGCGTCAGCTCGGCAACCGAGATCAGCGACAACAGGGCGGAATCCTTGACCAGCACGATCGCCTGGCCGAGCAGCGGCGGGATCGTCACCTTGAACGCCTGCGGCAGGATGACGAGACGCATGCGCTGGACATAGGTCATGCCCGAAGCGACGCCGGCCTCGACCTGGCCGCGCGGGATCGACAGGATGCCGGCACGGATGATCTCGGCGACATAGGCGCCGCTGTTCAGCGACAAAGCGAGGATGCCGACGACGAACTCGGGCAGGATAAAGCCGAGCCGCGGCAGGCCGAAATAGAGGAAATAGAGCTGCGCCAGTAAGGGCGTGGCGCGCACCGCGTCGATATAGGCCTTGGCCGGGACGCGGAACAGCCGGCCGCGCTGCAAATTCATCGCGGCGAGCACGATGCCGACGGCGAGCGCGCCGGCAAAGGACAGGACAGACAGCCACACGGTCGTGACGAGGCCCTGCCCGAACAGGGGCAGATATTGGACGATGGTGCGGAAGCTGAAGTTTTCGAGCATGGTGAGTGGGCAGTAGTGAGTAGGCAGTAGTGAGTAGTGAAGGTGTCCGGAATGGCCATCAGCCACTCCATGCTCCCTATTTCTACTTCCTACTCCCTACTCCCTATCCGTTAGTGGTCTTTTTTCCAGGCGTCGGAATTGACCCAGTAATCGAGGTTCTTTTGCAGGCGGCCGTCGAGGCTGACCTGGTCGAGGAACAGGTTCATCCAGACCAGCAGGTCCTGCTCGTCATAGCGCGTGGCGAAGGCCAGCGGCTCCTTCGACAGCATATCCGGCATGATGGTGAAGCTGCCGGCTGGGTAAGCGGTCGACTGCCCCTTGACCGCCGAGACGTCGTTGACGCCGCAATCGGCCTGGCCGTTATTGACGGCGTCGAGCAGCAGCGGGCCGCCGCCCTTGTAGCTCTTGATGTCGGCATCGGGGAAGGCGGCCTTGGCTTCCTTCTCGCCGGTGGCGCCGAGCAGCACCGCGATCTTGGTGCCTTTGGCCTTGCAGTCCTCGGTGGACTTGAAGGCGGTCCCAGCCTTGGTGAAGACGGTGCTGCCCGTGTACATGTAAGGCTTGGTAAAGGCGACCTTCATGCCGCGCGCCAGCGTCGGCGTCATGTCGGCGACCAGAAGATCGGCCTTGCCCGACAGCAGCGCCGGGATCAGGCCGTCCCAGTCGAAGTCGAGGAAGGTGATCTTGACGCCCATTTCCTTGGCCATCAGTTCGGCGAGTTCGACCGAACTGCCGGTGCGTTCGCCGGCAGCACCCACCAGCGAAAAGGGCGGGCCTTGCGTCTGCACCGCAACGCGCAACTCACCGCGCTTGGTAATCTCGTCGAGGGTTCCGGCACTGGCGGCAGCGGTGAGGCCGACGAGCGCAAGTCCGGCGATGAAAAGCTTGGCAATCTTCATTTGGGCATTCCTCCTTGTTGTCGTTTGTTGTTCCACTTGTTGTTTCACCCCATCGGGTGCTTTTTGAGCGGCAGCGCCGTTGCCGGCGGCAACCACCGTTCGAAAATCTTCAATCCCAGCTCACCGTTTCGGCGACCTTGATGCCGCGCCTGGCCAGCTCGTCGAGGAAGCGGCCATCGGGCACATGCAGCAGTGGGTTGAGCAGGCCGGGCGTGGCGATCTCGCGCCGTGCCAGCATCTGCGCCACGATGCTGGCGGGATAGCCGACGCCAAGGCTCATGCCGAACAGGCCGGAGGCGAGGTCGCGTTCGATGACCAGCTCCGAGGTCACCGTCTTGCGGCGGCCGCCTTCGCTGCCGACAAACACGTTGCGCATGACGCAAAGGTCCTTTTCGTCCGCGCCATATTGCAGTTGCGGGCCAAGCAGCCGGCCGAGGAATTCGCGTGGGCTGACACCGGTGCCGGATACCTTTTCCTCGGACAGGAAGCCGAGCTGCTTCAGCGGCGCCCAGAACGCCGACCAGCCAAGCCAGCGCAGCGAATATCGGCCGGAGCGCTGCAGCCCCTTTGCGGCGGCAAGCATGCCGGCATAATGCGGCGCGTCGCCATTGGGGAAGGCTTCCAGCCTGCCCAGCCCCGCCACCTCGATCTCGTGGATGAAGCGATTGTCGTGCTGGCGGGCGGCCGGCACATCGACCCGTTCGCCATTCTCGACCAGCACACTGTCGCGGTTCTGGCTGACCAGAACCATGTCGAAATTCCAGCTCACCTTGTAGCGCAGCGGCTCGACCACCGCTTTCGGCTCGGGAATGCCGCCGCAGTAGGAATCGATCGCGGTGATGGTGTCGAACTGGCTTGCGGCGCGCGCGTAGAGCACAAGGTCGATGCCGGGGTCGAGCCCGCATTCGGTGACGATCGAGACGCCGGCCTTTTCGGCCTCCGGCGCGAGATCGGCGATGGCCTTGCCGTAATTGGTGGTGACCAGCGGCGTGCGCGTCGCGATCGCCGCCTGCACCGCCTCGCGCATCAGCGGTTGCGGCAACAGGTCGATGACCGCGTCGACGTCCTTCATCACATCGGCCAATGCTGGGCCGATCGCGTCCTCCGGCACGACGAAACGCACCCGGGCAAGGTCGGTCAGGCCGCCAAGCCGCGCAGCGCCGTCGGTTGCGGTGTCGACACAGACCACTTGCTCGACGCCGTCACTGGCAACGAGATCGGCGATCGCCGCCCGGCCTTGCAGGCCGAGGCCGCCGAGAACCGCGATCTTCATGCCATTTCCTTCCGCGGCTCGTCCGACCAGCAGCCTTCCGGCAGGCTGACCCATTTGTTGCAGGAGGCCATGACGACGAAGGTCTCGCTGCGCACGACTTCGCCCGGCTCACCGGCGCCGGGGATCAGCTCGCTGGTGACGCGGTAGAGATCGGCGACATCACCGGCCACAGTCACGTCGACGATGATGTCGAAGCGTCCGGTGACGACGGCTGCCGAGTTCACGAAAGGCAGTTCGGAGATGCGCTGCGCCAGTTCCCGGGCGCGGCCGCGTCCCTGCGCATTGATGCCGACGATCGCCGAGATCAGCTCGGGGCGTTCGGTGAGGTTGAGCAGCCCGACGATCTTGAGCAGGTTGCGGTCGAGCAGGTTGCGCAGCCGCATGCGCACCGTCGGCACCGAGATCGCCATCTTCTCGGCGAGGCGGTTGACGCCAAGCTGCGCGTCCTGCGACAGCAGCTTGACCAGTCGCCGGTCGGTCTGATCGAGATGTTCGCGCAAACGCTCAGGCTTTCATAAAGGGAAATAAACGGTCGGATTTTCTTTCGGATATGAAAATACGTTATGAGAGATTTTTAACAATGGCAAGAGGCATGTCGTGCGCGGTGCCCCTATGCCTGTCGGCAGTTTCGTCGAGGACGCCACATTTTGTTCTTGCTTTGTGCCGGCAGCTATGCTATTAATTTGGATATGGTGCCAATTTGGCTCCAACGACCCATCCTCCCGAGGCGGGTTTTTGTTTCCGGATCTTTTGAAGGTTCAGCGCCGCCGGTCTAAGGTTGGCGAGACAGCGTGGTTCCGCGGAGCGCAGCCGCAGTTCATGCCTTCACGTGACGGGCGGAAAGGCTCATCCGCGAAATGGCCAAAATCGGCTTTTCAACAAAACTGTAGCTGGCCAGGGAGACGGCAATGCAGGCGGTGACAATAACCATGCCAGCAAGCCATGGTGATACGCTGACGCTTGCAACGACAGGAGCGGTCGCAAGCAGCACGATAGGATGCGTCAGATAGAGAGAGTAGGAGGCATCGCCCAACCTTGCCAGCAGGCGAGGAGCAAAAAGCCGGAAGTAGTTTTCCAGGCTGATGCAACCGGCGACAAGGATCAAGGCCGGGATTCCCTGAGCAAGGGTTCGCGGCAAGTTGAAGCCAAGTACCATCACCAGCATGGACACGATGGCGAACACGAGCGCCGAGACACCCAGGACGGTAGGCAAACGCGCCAGTCTGCCGACCAGGTGGCCGAGCGCCATGCCGGCAAGGAACTCAAACAGGATTGGCGTGGTATAGAAAAACAGCACAGTGTCGGCGGCGGGTTTGAAGACGATGCGCGCCGCTACGGCGATTGCAAAGACAACGCCGACCATGGCCATTTGCGTCAGCGTGCCGACACGCATAGTCGCCGCGAACAGAATGTAAAACAGGATTTCCAGATTGAGCGTCCAACCCACGCCCAGCACCGGTTGGACATAGCCTGTGACCGTATCGAGATAGGGTATGAAAAGCAGGCTATTGGTGATCTGCTCAAGAGACACTGCACGATCGGCAAACAACCAAAGTGCGGCGACCATGAGGAAGGTCATAACCCAATAGAACGGAACGACGCGCGTGAACCGCTGCATCAAAAAAGCACGGTGGTCTGAGCGTCTGTTCTCCGTCGAGAGAACCATGACAAAACCACTGATGACGAAAAACAAGTCGACGCCACTGTTCAGAACGGGAATACGCAGGTCGAGCATGCCCAGTGCGCCCGGAAGATGATAGGTAACAACCATGAGGGCTGCCAGCCCCCGCAGGATCTGTATCGATGTATACTGTTGAATCCGGCGCGGCGCGGCGTGATCATTCTGCGGAATGATTTTCATAAAAATGGTCCCCGGTGCGGGAGAGCACTAACATACGGGGTCGTTGATGTGCTGATTAATTGCTGGTTTAATTAATATGTAAAGTTTTAGATAGATTTTACTGACATTAGCGTGCTGCCACGCTTGAGTTCGCCGACTTAGACCTGCCTATTTGCCAAAACTTGCTATCTCCCCCCTGAAGAGGGGGATCGGCGGCCATCGACGCTTTCCCCGTGCTAACGACTGGTCTCGAAGATAGCGACGGCTGCCGCTGTCAGCGCAGCGTTACCGGGTGCTACTGTTCCATCAGGAAGCTCCTTGCCGTCTTCCAGTCCGACGCGCGTCGACCAACGGCGTTCCGCCGCCCGGTGCACGAAAGGCCAGACCGTGGCGTCGGCGCCGTGCAGCAGGATTGCCCGGCGCATTCCGGCGCCGTCGAGCACGGCGGCGATATCGTCGCTGATCTCAAGCGCAGCGTCCGGCTCCTGCTCGGAGATTTCGATCAGGATGCGCAGCACGCGGTTGCCATGGTCGAGGCTCACCAGGCGTTCGGCGTCGGCTACGGAGGCAAGCCCCGCCTCGATGCCAATGCCGCGCTGGCGCAGACGGCCCATGACTGCCGGTGCTGCATTCTCGCTGAGATTGACCGAGGCATAGTCGGGCAGCTCGCTCCAGCGGGCGATCGCGGCAAGCGTGCGCTCGTCGTCGCTCTCGATCCAGGCGCCGGTGGAGACGCCGATCAGCGTTCCCGGGCAGGCGCGGCGCAGCGCCAGCACGGTCGGGTCCATTGCGTCAGGGGCAAGGCTTTCGCGGCCATCGAGCCCGCGTGCATGGACATGCAACTCGGCCGCACCTGCGGCCACGCAGGCCGTGCCGTCTCGCGCAATGGCTTCGGGATCAAGCGGCAGTCGGGGGTGGAAATCGGCGCTGCGCGCGCCATTGATGCAGGTCTGGACGATCATGAGGTGGTGGTCCCGTTGAGTGGAACAAGTTTAGCCCATGACCACGAAATCGGAAATTGAATGACGTCCCGTCCCGCAAGGCTCACCCGGCAAGAAACGGGTGGTCTGCGCGGGCCGCTTCACCCATTTCAATTGACAGAGAAGCCACAGGAGGCGAAGCCATGACCATCCATTCGATAGGCGCGAAAGCGGCGGTGAAATCGGCGGAGGTGCGCGTTGCCGGATATGATTGGCGGACGCTGGCCGATGAGCTGAGCGGCTATGGCTGCGCGGTGATGGAAAAGCTGCTGACGCCGCAGGAGTGCCGGCATATCGCCGGGCTCTATCCGGACGAGAGCCATTTCCGCAGCCATGTGCACATGGCGCGGCATGGTTTCGGCAAGGGCGAGTACCGCTATTTCCGCTATCCCTTGCCCGACTTGATCGGCGGCTTGCGCACCGCGCTCTATCCGCGCCTGGCCGCGGTTGCCAACGACTGGAACGCGCGCATGGGTATCGCGCAGCGCTATCCCGACGAACACGCGGCGTTCCTCGAGCAATGCCACGAGCAGGGCCAGACGCGGCCGACGCCGCTCCTGCTGCAATATGTCCCCGGCGACTTCAACTGCCTGCACCAGGATCTCTACGGCGCTCTTGCCTTCCCGCTGCAGGTGGCGATCCTATTGTCGGAACCAGGCAAGGATTTCACCGGCGGCGAGTTCGTGCTGACCGAGCAGCGTCCGCGCATGCAGAGCCGCGTCGAGGTGGTGCCGCTGCGCCAGGGCGATGCGGTCGCCTTCGCGGTCCACAATCGTCCGGTCCAGGGCAGCAAGGGCAATTACCGCGTCAACCTCAGGCATGGCGTCAGCCGGCTACGCTCCGGCATGCGCCACACTGTGGGCATCATCTTCCACGACGCCAAGTAACCGAGCCGCCGGTCGAGGCCGCCGGCGATTACCGGGAAAAATCGCTGCGCACGATGCCGTGGCGCTGGAGCTTGTCGTAGAAGGTCTTGCGCGGAATTCCCAGCGCCTCGATCGTGCGCCTGACGTCGCCGTCGTTGCGGCCAAGCGTCTCGCGAATGATGTCGGCCTCGTAGCGCTCCAGCCGCTCCGGCAGCTTCATGGCGGCGTTCGATTGGGTCGGGGCAGGGGGTTGTGCTTCGGCGCCTTCCTCCAATCCAAGCACGAACCGCTCGGCGAAATGCGCCAGTTCGCGCACATTGCCCGGCCAGTCATGGTCGCTCAGATGGCGATGCACCGTCGCCGGCACTGCCGGCACAGGGCGGTGGAAGCGGGCGGCGGCGCGCTCGGCGAAATAGAAGAACAGCAGGGCGACATCGTCGCGGCGCTCGCGCAGCGGCGGGATCGAGATCGTCACCACGTTGAGCCGGTAATAGAGATCCTCGCGGAAAGCGCCACGCTGGCGCGGATCGCCGAGGTCGACCTTGGCGGCGGCGACGACGCGCAGATCCACCGGCCGCACCTCGTTGGTGCCGAGCGGCGTGACCTCGCGCATCTCCAGCACGCGCAGCATCTGCACCTGTGTCGAGACCGGCATGCTTTCGATCTCGTCGAGGAACAGCGTGCCGCCGCTGGCGTGCTCGATGCGGCCGATCCGTTTCTTCTGCGCGCCGGTGAAGGCGCCGGCCTCATGGCCGAACAACTCGCTCTCGATGACCGTCTCCGGCAGCGTGCCGCAATTCAGCGCGACGAAATTGCCCTTGGCGCGGCGGCTCCAGCGATGCAGAAGACTTGCTACCACCTCCTTGCCGGAGCCGGTCTCGCCGGTCACCAGCACGTCGACGTCGGTATCGGCGATCTGGCGCAGCGTGCGGCGCAGCCTGTCCATCGCCGGCGTCTGGCCGATCAGCGGCAGGCCGTCCTGCGCCTCTCCGGCCGCCTCGCGCAAGGCGCGGTTCTCCATCACCAGGCGGCGCTTTTCCGCTGCGCGGCGCACGCTCTGCACCAGCCGGTCGGCGGCGAAAGGTTTGGTGATGAAGTCGTAGGCGCCATCCTTGATCGCCTTGACGGCCATGGCGATGTCGCCGTGGCCGGTGACGAGGATGACGGGAATGTCGGCATCCAGCCGCAGAATGCGATTGAAAAGCTGCAAGCCGTCGATCTCCGGCATGCGGATATCCGACACCACGACCCCGGCAAAACCGGCGTCGAGCCAGGCCAGCGCCTCGGCCGCCACCGCAAAGGCCGAGACCGAGAAGCCGGCAAGCTCCAGCGTCTGCGCGGTGGCCTTGAGGAGATCGCGATCGTCATCGATCAGGACCACCGGTGCGGAATTGTCGTTCGTCATGATGGCTTACGCTGCTTTCTGGAGATGAATGGTGAAGCGGGTGCCGCTGTCGCCGCTCGAAACCTCGATGCGTCCGCCATAGTCGGCGACGATGTCCTTGGAGATGACGAGGCCGAGGCCAAGGCCTTTTTCCTTGGAGGTGTTGAACGGCGTGAACAGCGATTTGAGGATCGCCGGCGGAATGCCGGGTCCGTTGTCGGATACGCTGATCGTCACGCCGTCCGCGGTCTCTTCGACCGAGACCTGCACATGAGCGTCGTCGCGGCCGTCGAGCGCCTCCAGCGCGTTCTGGAAGAGATTGATCAGCACCTGTTCGAGCCGCACCCGATTGCCCATGACCTTGAGGCTCGGCAGCGGCAGGTCGACGACCAATGCGTCGAGCCGGCCGGCAAAGCGGCTTCTCAACAGCATGACGGCGCCCTCGATGACGCCGCGCAATTCGACAGGCTCGGCGGCGGTGCGGCCCTTGCGGGCAAATGCCTTCAACTCCTCGGTGATTGAGCCGATGCGTTCGGTAAGGGCTGCAATGGCGCCGAGGTTTTCCTCGGCCGGCCCAGTCTGCTTGCGGTCGAGGAAGGTGCGGGCGTTGTCGGCGTAGGCACGGATGGTGGCGACCGGCTGGTTGATCTCGTGAGCGACGCCGGCGGCGACCTGGCCGAGGATGGCGAGGCGGTTGGCCTGGACCAGGTCCTGCTGCACCACCTGGAGCTTTGCCTCCGTGTTGCGGTGGCCGGTGATCTCGGCCTGCAACCGGTCGCGGGCTCGGCTCAGATCCTCGGTGCGTTCGACGACGCGGCGTTCGAGTTCGGTGCGCGCCGCCTGTTCGGCGGCAATCCGCATCTGCGCCGACTGCCGGCGCCACAACAGATACGCGGCCAGGCCGAGCAGCGGCACGACGACACCCAGTGCCAGAAGCCGCATTTCGCGGACGGCAGCGGCGATCGGCGCTTCAGCCGGGATCAGGTAGTCGAGCCGCCAGGGGGTCGAAGGAACCGGCGTCGAAAGGCTGAGATACTGCGCGTCGCTGCCGCCGGGCGTCACCGCGTGGACGATCGACACATCCGGGCTGAGCGCCTGCGCGTGCATGATCGGCAACGGCACAAGCGGCGCGTCGCCGAACTGTTGGCTGTCGCGAATTGCGGCTTGCTTGGGTGCGGCCAGCGGCGCGGTTGTCATGAAGCGCCAGGACGGCACGCTGGTGATCAGCACGACGCCATTCTCGTCGCTGACATAGGCCGGGCGGTTGGCCTCGCGCCAGTCGGCTTCGAGCTGGTCGAACTCCATCTTGACGACGACGACGCCGAGCGGTGCGGCGGCATCGCCGACGCGCCGCGAAATGTAGAGGCCGGGACGCTTGCTGACATTGCCGAGCGCAAAATATTCGGCGGTTCCGGCCTGCATCGCGCCGGAGAAATAATCGCGAAAACGGTAGTCGTTGCCGACGAAGCTGATCGGCTCGCGCCAGTTGCTGGAGGCGATCGCCAGTCCGTCGGCGCCGATCACATAGAGCACCGACGCCTTGGTGCCGGAGACCAGCCCCTCGAGCTTGCGGTTCAGCACATCTATTGCCGCGGCGTTTTTCTGCGACAGCGCATCACGTACCTGCTGATCTGCGGACAAAAGCAGGGGCAGGGCGCGCGGGCTTTCGAGCACGGCGCGCAGCAGCGCGACCTTCAGATTGGCGTCGGTACGCCCCTGCGCCGCCAAGGTCCCGATCTCGGCGGTGCGGCCGTAAAGGCCGGCGCCGTAGAGCGCTGCCGTGACGATCAAAAGCGCGACGGCCGCAAACAGCAGCCAGGCTCGGCGCGCCCGCCTGGCGAGTTGCTCGGGCGTCGAAGACAAGGCACCGGCGGGGCGTTGCAGCATCGCCCATTTGTGCATGAACTCGCACAAAACACAATTCAACCTATGCGGAGAGTCGCACTTGACCATGCGTCCGGCAGTGCGGACGTTTGTGAATGCTCAATAAAATCAATGATGAATAACTCTTCTGCGTATCTGGCACGGCTGTTGCAACCGCGAATTCAGCAGTCGCGAGGCTGCTGGTCAAAACAACTGCCCCGGGGAGTCGAGCTTTTCGATCGGGGCGCCATGGAGGACGTCATGCAGACAGCAATCGCTGCCGCCGAGCCGCGCGGCAAACTTCCCTTATACCGGCATCTTTATGTGCAGGTGCTGGCGGCGATTGCCGCCGGCGTGCTGCTCGGCCATTTCTATCCTGAAACCGGCGAGGCGATGAAGCCGTTCGGCGACGCCTTCATCAAGCTGGTGAAGATGGTGATCGCGCCGGTGATCTTCCTGACCGTGGCGACCGGTATCGCCGGCGTTTCCGACCTGCAGAAGGTCGGCCGCGTCGCCGGCAAGGCGATGATCTATTTCCTGGTGTTCTCGACGCTGGCGCTGGTCGTCGGCCTGGTCGTCTCCAATGTCGTCCAGCCCGGCGCTGGCATGCACATCAATCCGGCCACGCTCGATACCGCCAAGGTGACGGCCTATGCCGAGAAGGCGCACGACACGACCATCGTCGGCTTCCTGATGAACATCATCCCCGACACCATCACCGGCGCCTTCGCGCAAGGCGACATTTTGCAGGTGCTGTTCTTCTCGGTGCTGTTCGGTGTCGCCCTGGCGCTGGTCGGCGATCGCGGCCGTCCGGTCGTCGATTTCCTGCAGGCGCTGACCACGCCGATCTTCCGCCTCGTCGCCATCCTGATGAAGGCCGCGCCGATCGGCGCGTTTGGCGCCATGGCCTTCACCATCGGCAAATACGGCATCGGCTCGATCGCCAACCTGGCCATGCTGATCGGCACATTCTACCTGACCGCGTTGCTGTTCGTGCTGGTGGTGCTCGGCGCGGTTGCCCGCTACAACGGCTTCTCGATCCTGGCGCTGATCCGCTACATCAAGGAGGAGCTGCTGCTGGTGCTCGGCACCTCGTCCTCGGAAGCGGCATTGCCGGGCCTCATGGCCAAGATGGAGCGCGCCGGCTGCAACCGCTCGGTGGTCGGCCTGGTCATCCCGACCGGCTATTCCTTCAATCTGGACGGCACCAACATCTATATGACGCTGGCGGCGCTGTTCATCGCGCAGGCGACCGACACGCCACTCACCTATGGCGACCAGATCCTGCTGCTTGCGGTCGCCATGCTGAGCTCCAAGGGTGCCGCCGGCATCACCGGCGCCGGCTTCATCACCCTGGCGGCGACGCTTTCGGTCGTCCCCACCGTGCCGGTCGCCGGCATGGCGCTGATCCTCGGCGTCGACCGCTTCATGTCGGAATGCCGGGCGCTGACCAACTTCATCGGCAATGCGGTGGCGACGGTCGTGGTGGCACGCTGGGAAGGAGAACTCGATCAGACGAAGTTCGCCGCCGCCATGGCCGGCGACTTACCGGAGGAAGTCGACCTGTCGCTGCCGGGTTTGCAGGCCGCCTGACTGTTTAGGCCACATGACCATAAGCCCCGGAGGCGGTTCGCCGGCTCCGGGGCAAAAGCGCCGGCGGTCGCGGCATGCCGCCTGAAACGCAACCTGAAGTGGCCCTGTTTTCGACGCGGGGCTTGTTCCAGCCGCATTTGCAGGCCACTATCCGCCATGTCTTCAGGGCACCCGTCCGCTTCGCTCCCGACCTGATCGCGAGGCGAGACATTTCCGTCGGGCTCGGTTGCGACATCACCTTGGCCGAACCGTCTGGGCTTTTGCTGCCGCCGACCCCTGACCATGGCAGCAGCCCTCGAAGGCAATGGCGGCCTCAGTACGAAGTCGCAAAGCGAAACGTGACCCGTCTCCTGATAGAAAGCGCAGGCTTTCTCCCAGGGAACTCGTTGCGCGCCAAGAGGGGCGCTTGAAGAGGGGGCAGGCCCATGAGCGGGCTTTTGCCGAACCAAAGCAAGATGCGAGGTCAAACGAGATGCAGTCTGTCCAAAACCGGCTTCCGGTATCCATCATAATCCCGAACTACAACTATGCGCGGTTCCTCAAACGCAGCATCGACAGCGCTCTCGAGCAGGACTACGCGGATGTCGAGGTCATCGTCGTCGACGATGCATCGCAGGACAATTCCACCACAATCATGGAATCATATCGCGACGAGATCCTCGCATGCCCGCGAGCGCAAAATGGCGGACACGCGGCGGCATTCAACACCGGCTTCGCCGCAAGCTCGGGCAAGATCGTCCTGTTCCTCGACGCCGACGATTATCTCTATCCCACCGCCGTCTCCACCATCGTCGAGACCTGGGACGAGGCAACCGCCCAGGTCCAGTCCAGACTGCACATCGTCGACGAGGGACAACGCATCAAGGATGTCTTTCCGCCGCCCGAACTGCCTTTCGACAGCGGCGACGTCATGCCGAAACTCCTGCACAAGGGCCGCTATCAGACGACCGTGACCAGCGGGCTCGCCTTTGACCGCGCAACACTCGAATCGATCATGCCCATCCCGGAGCCGGAGTTCCGCCAGGGCGCCGACGGCTATCTGGCAACGCTGGCGCCGATGTACGGGCACGTCCAATCGATCGACGAATGCCTCGGCGCCTACCGGATCCACGGCGCCAATCATTCGGTCTTCGGTGAAAAGCTCGCCGAGCGGGCACGCTGGCGGGTAACCCACGATTTCCGCCGCATGCAGGCGCTGTCGGACCAGGCCTCCGGGATCGGCCTGACCATCGTGCCGTCGGATGCTGTCCGCCACGATCCGGTCCATCTGGAAGAGCGGCTGGCATCGCTTTGCGCGGACAGAGACCGACACCCCGTGGCCGACGATTCCCGGCTGGCGCTCGGGGCGGCCGGCGCCGTCGCCAGCCTCGAAATGACCGCATCCCTGCGGCGGCGTGCGATCCTTGCCGCCTGGTTCCTGTCGGTCGGGGTGTTGCCGCGGAAAATGGCGACGGCGGTGCTGTCGTGGAAGCTTGACGCGTCGTCCAGGCCGGCATTTTTGAGCCGCCTGTCCAAGAGAATCCGCCAGGCGATGGGTTAGCGGATGACGCCGTGACGTAGGTCCGCCAGGTATTCGACTGGCGCGACCCAGCGTGCAGCGGACGCAGTTATAGCCTCCGATGGGCCCGGGACCATTCTGTAAATCATTTGCTTACACCTGCTTGACCCCCGTAAGCAACATGCTTACCTGTTGCATGATCAAGTCGTTCAAGCACAAGGCGCTGGCGGACCTCTTTCAAACCGGAAAGACCGGAAAGATCGACGCCAAGATGCATAAGCGCATCCTTGTCCGGCTTGACCGTTTGGAAGTCTCGGAAAGGCCTGACGACATGGACCTGCCCGGCTTCGACTTCCACGCTTTGAAGGGCTTCAGCCCGACCCGCTACACGGTGCATGTCAACGGGCCGTGGTGCATCACATTCGAATTCGACGCCAATGATGCTGCCCGCGTCGATTTCGAACAGTACCATTGAGACGGCTTAGATTGGAGAAATCGATTATGAGCGTGTATGAGCCGATGCGTCCGATGGAGCGCTGCCCATCCCACCCCGGGGCGTTGCTCGACGACATTATCCCGGCAACCGGCAAGACCAAGGTGGAAATCGCCAATCTGCTCGGAATCTCGCGCCAGCAGCTTTACGACATCATCCGCGAAAAGAAGCCGGTGTCGCCGGCTGTTGCGGCGCGCCTTGGAAAGATGTTCGGCGACGGCGCCGCGATCTGGCTCAGGATGCAGGCCGCTTACGATGCGTGGCACGCGGAGCGCGAGGTCGACGTCAGCGCCATTCCCAGGCTCCATGCTGCCTGAGATGCAATAGATCGGCCGAACCACCGAGGCTCTCATAAATCGATCACGGTCCCGCCTGCCTGGACCGGTCCTGCGGTTCGACGGCTCGCTCGACCAGGACATGCGCCTCCCGCGCGGCCTCGATGAACGCGTCCCTGGCGGCTTCGGTCCAGCGATCGTCGCTCATGGCGCGGCGGCATGTGCGCAGTGCCAAGCCGTGTTTGGCGCTGCCGGCGTCGCGCCAGTGGGCTTCCAGCAATTCGACAGCCTGACGTGCGTTGGAAATGTTGCGGATATCTCCCACGATGCCGACCGCAACCGCAACCGGCTTGGAAAACCATCCTTGGTTCATGGCGAAGCCTTCGACGTGTTGAACTACCTATAACGAAAATCGTAGCGCAAGGTTTCATTTGCGCCAGTCACCACGGCGTGAGGCGCGTCTACTGCGCCGCGCGCAGCCTGACCACGACGCTGCGCGCCACAAGCACCAGCACGGTGATGACGATCAGGATCACCGAGAGCGCTGCGATCGCCGGGTCGATGTTGTCGCGCAGGCCCATCCACATTAGCCGCGGCAGCGTGATGGCGTTGACCGAGGTGATGAACAGGGTGACGCCGATCTCTTCCCAGGACAGCACGAAGGAGAGCAGTGCTGCGGTGACGATGCCGAACTTGATGTTGGGCATGATGATGCGGGTCGCGCGCTCCCATACGGTCGCGCCGAGGCCGCGGGCGGCGAGGTCGATGCGGCGGTCGAGCTGGCTGAGCGACACCAGGATCAGCACCGTGGCGAAGGGCACCGTCATCACCGCATGCGCCATGGCGACACCCAGCCAGGTGTCGTAGCCGAAGAACGACGAGAACCCCGAGATCGAGGTCAGCAGGAAATAGAGCGTGATTGCCGAGACCACCGGCGGCACCACCATCGGCAGCAGAACGAAGCCGACGAGAGCGGCGGTGAAGCGCGGCTGGAACATCCAGACGCCGAGGCTGAAGCACAGTGCCAGCACCGTGGAAAAGGCGCTGCTGACTATGCCGATCCTGGTCGAGAGCAGGATCGAATTGATCCAGCGCGGATCCTCGATCAGCGCTCGGTAATGGCGCAGCGACAGTTCGCCCGACGGCATCGCCAGCATGCGGCTCGGCGTCAGCGATACCGGGATCACGGCGAGTAGCGGCAGCAGCAGGAATAGCGCGACCAGGGCGGCGAGGATCAGCGAGACGGGACCGGGGCGGTAGGTCGGCATCGCGCTACACCAACTGCTTCGGCCTGATATAGCGGAAAAGCAGCGCCATCAGCGCGCCGACGAACAGCACCAGCACCACGCTGATCGCCGCGCCCAGGCCCCAGTCCGGGCTCTGGAAGATGCGGAGATAGATCAACTCGGCGATCATCACGCTGCGGCCGCCGCCGAGAATCGCCGGCGTGACGAAGAAGCCGAGCGAAAAGACGAAGACGATTAGCGCCGAGCCGATGATGCCGGAGCGGGTCATCGGCACGAACACCGACCAGAAGGTGCGCATGCGGCTGGAGCCGAGGCCGCGCGCCGCCAGCAGCACACGGTCGTCTAGGCTTCGCATCGAAGACGCCAGTGGAAACACCGCGAAGGGGATGAGGAAATGCGTCATGCCGACGATAACGCCGAACTCGTTGCGCACCAGAGCCAGCGGCTCCGAGATGAAGCCGACCGCCTGCAGCCAGGTGTTGATCAGGCCGCGATTGGACAAAAGCGCCACCCAGCCGAAGGCGCGCGTCAGCACCGAGATCCAGAACGGCACCAGGATGCAGAACTCGGCCACGACGCGCTGCACCGGCGTGCCGCGCACCCAGACAACGGTGATGGCGTAGGCGGCGGCAACCGAAACGATCGTCACGATCGCGGCGATACGCAGCGTGCGGATGAAGACCGACTGCACCAACTGATCCGTGAGCAGCGCATTGTACTGCCCCAGCCCCGGCGTGGGCAGCGTAAAACTCCATTTGACCACGCCGAGGAATGGCCAGGCGTAAGCCAGCACAAGGAAGAGGAGCAGCGGCGCCATCAACAGCGCCGCGCCTATCCTGTCGGAGAGGTGTGCTCTCATCTCGCCCCCGATCATCCCGGCTTGTCAGGCGGAGATGATCTTCGTGTATTCGTCGAGTGCCGCACCGTAGTTCTTGGCGTACCAATCCATGTCGAGCGGGATCTGCTTCTTCATGTTCTCGGGATCGACGGGGTTGATGCGCTTCTTGTCAGCGGGGATCAGCGCGTCGGCGGCCGGATTGGCCGGACCTTGGCCGAGCTTGTCGAACATGATGAGTTCCTTCTCCGGGTCCTGGGTGCTGGCGATGAACTTCATCGCCGCGTCCTTGCCGCCGGGATTGCCCTTGAGCACGGCGAGCGCGCCGGGCGAGATCAGGCCCTGGTCCCAGATGAACTTGATCTTGCCGCCGGAATCCTGCTCGATGAGCGAAGCCCGGGTCGACCAGACGATCGCCATCGAGGCCTCGCCATTGAGCAGCACGCTCTGGCTTTCGGCGCCGCCACCCCAATAGGCAACGACGTTCTCCTTGAAGGCCGCGATCTTGTCATGCGCGCGCTTGAGGTCGAGCGGATAGAGCGAGGCCGGAGCGATGCCGTCGGCAAGCAGTGCCGCTTCCCAGCTCGACACGCCCCATTTGTAGAGCGAGCGCTTGCCGGGGAATTTTGCCACGTCGAAGAAGTCGGCCATGCCGGTTGGTGCCTGGCTGCCGTATTTCTCGGCATCGTAGGCGATGACATAGGAGAAGAAATAGGTCGAGGCCGCGTATTCCCAGCCGAATCCCGGCCGCATCTTCTTCTTGTCGACGATCGAATAGTCGATCGGCTCGAGCATGCCTTGGGCGCCGAGCGTGATGGCCGAGAACGGATCGACGTCGACCAGGTCCCAGGTCGGCGCGCCGCTCTTGAACTGCGCCGCGATCGCGCCTTCGGTCGGACCGGAGCCGTCCATCTTGACGGTGATGCCCGTCTCCTTGGTGAAGGCTTGGCCATAAGCCGCGTCATAGGCGGTGATGGCGTCGCCGCCCCAGTTGACCAGCACCAGTTCCTTCGCCGCGGCAAAGGCGCCGGTCGAGCGCAGCAGCATCGGCGTGCCGGCCAGCACCAGTGTGGCCAGTTGCGTGAACTGCCGGCGCGAGATCTCGCCGCGCACTGCCCTGGCGGACAGCGCCTCGATGGAATTTTTCCTGGTTTGATTTGTCATGTCAGTTCCCCTTTTTGTTGTTGGTATTTCCTGAAAGTCAGCTTGGCGAATTCGCCACGCCGATCGTCATTGTCCTCCGTCCGGAAGGAGGAAGCCTTTCTCCGCCGGCCAAGTCAGCCACACGGAATTGCCCTTGCTGAGCGCGGAAGCGGCAACCTCGTTCGGCACCGAGACCGTGATCTTGGCGCCTTGGCGCGTCGTCAGATCGAGCCGCGTCGCAGCGCCGAGATAGGTCGAGGCGACGGCAGTCGCGGCAATGCCGTTCTCGCCCGCTGCCGCTTCCGGCGCAATCGACATGTATTCCGGCCGGATCGCCAGGATGGCGTCGCCTCGGACCTTCTCGGCCTTGCAGCGCATGCTGATCGCGCGGTCTTCGCAGAGGCCGGTCGAGCCATTGTCGGCCGGGCGCACGCCCTTCAGCGGCAGCATGTTGATCTCACCCAGGAACTCGGCGACGAAGCGGTTGTCGGGCCGGTCGTAGACCTCGTCGGGCGCGCCGACCTGCAGCAATTTGCCATGGTTGAAGATGGCGACGCGAGACGACAACGCCAGCGCCTCGCTCTGGTCATGGGTGACAAAGACGAAGGTGGTGCCGGTCTCCTGGTGCAGCCGCTTCATTTCGGCCTGCATCTGGCCGCGCAGGCCCTTGTCGAGCGCCGAAAACGGCTCGTCAAGCAAAAGCACGCCCGGCTCGAAGACCAGCGCCCGCGCCAGCGCCACGCGCTGCTGCTGGCCCCCGGACAATTGCGACGGCAGTTTCTTTTCGTGGCCCTTGAGCCCGACGCGCTCGATCATTTCGCCGACGCGGCGCTTGATTTCGGCCGCCGATTTCTTGCGTACCTTGAGTGGGAAGGCGATATTGGCCTCGACGCTCATATGCGGGAACAGTGCGTAGCCCTGGAAAACCATGCCGGCGGCGCGCTGCTCGGCCGGCCGCTCGGTGATATCGACGCCGTCGCTGTAAAGGCGACCGTCGGTCGGCTGAATGAAGCCGGCAAGGATCATCAGGAAGGTGGTCTTGCCCGAACCGGAGGGGCCGAGCAAGGTAAGGAACTCGCCACGGCCGATATCGAGCGTCAGATCGTCCAGCGCACGGAACGAGCCGAAGCTCTTGCCGATCCCGATTGCCTTGATCTCTGCGGCCCGGCCGGGTTGCTGCATCCTGCCCTTTCCTTAGCGTAGGCGAAATCGTAGGCAGGGCGGCGGCTTACCGCAACCGAATAGTTTTCGCCTGATCGGCAAATTTGATTCATCTATGCGCCAATCTCCCCTCGAGGAGATGTCGCCGAGGGCGACAGAGGGGGTCCGTCTCGCGTGAAGCGCCAACTTCCTCTTTCTTCGAAAGTCAGACCGGGCCGAGTCCAGTCGGACCGACCCCGTCTGGCCGCTTCGCGGCCATCTCCCCCTCGAGGGGGGAGATTAACGCTGGTTCTCCGACAGCTTCGACCTCAGCCACCGCCCAAACGCCTCCAGCACCGGATGCGCCGCCTTGGCATGTTCCGAGACCAGAAAATATGAGCGCGGGGAATTGATCGCTATGTCGAAGGGGCGCACCAGCCGGCCTTCGCTCAGTGCCCGGCCGCTGGTCAGCTCGTCGCCCATGGCGATGCCCTGGCCGGCGATCGCCGCCGAAAAGACCAGGTTCATGTCGGAAAAGAAGATGCCGCCTTCCGGGTCGGGGTTCTCGACCTTGGACAGCGCCAGCCAACGCGCCCAGTCCTCGGTGTCACCGAGATGCAGGAGATTGGCGCGCAGCACGTCTGCCGGCTTGGAGAAGCCGCCGATCTTGTTGAGCAGCGTCGGGCTGCACAGCGGCGTGAACGAGATCTCGCACAACAGCTCGACCGCGCGGTTCGGCCAGTTGCCGACGCCAAAGGCGATGAAGGCATCGGCCTCGGCATTGCTGACGTCATCGAGGCGGCGCGGCGTCAGGATGCGGAGCGCGACATCGGGATACATCTGCCGGAATTCGCCAATGTGAGTGCACAGGAAAAGCGAGGCGAAGCCGGGGGTGCAACTGACGCTGAACGAACCGCCGACGCCGGTGCCGGCATGGCGCGTCACCGCGTCACCCAACACCGTCAGCGCCTTGCGCACGTCGCTGGCATAGCGCTGGCCGCGTGGCGTGAGCGCCACGCCCTTGCCGATGCGTTCGAGCAGATCGAAGCCGAGGTCGCGTTCGAGCAGGCGCAATTGATGGCTCACCGCACTGCGGGTCAGATGCAGTTCGTCGGCGGCGCGCCAGACGCTGCCGTGGCGGGCAAAACTGTCGAGGGCGCGCAGCGCCTGCGTCGAGGGAATTCTCAAGAGGTGAACCGAATTTGCATGAGCCGGGAAAACATATCACTTTTTGGCGGGGCGCTTCACTGCTTTCTTTCCGCCATGGAGAAACCGATGACCTCGGCACAAGCGACCGCGCTTGCCTGTCTGGACGACATCCAGCCGTCCCTGTCGGCGTGGACGCGGACCATCTTCGACTTCGGCGAGACCGCCTGGCGCGAATACCAGTCGGCCACCTGGTATGTGGAGCAGTTGAAGCACGAAGGCTTTTCGGTCGAGGAAGGCTCCGGCGGTATGCCAACGGCCTTCTGCGCCCATTGGATTAACGGGACCGGCCCGACGATCGGCATGTACGCCGAATACGACGCGGTGCCGGGCAATTGCCAGGACGCGGCAACGGTGAAGCGACCGCGTCCGGGCCTCGGCGAACAGGCGGGCGGCCACACCGATCCGCATTCCGGCCTCGGCATTGCCAGCCTCGGCGGCCTTTTGGCGACCAAGGCAGCAATGCAGCGCCACGGCATATCAGGCACGCTGCGCTTCACCGGCGAGCCGGCGGAGAAGGTGAGGGGATCGAAGCCGATCCATGCCGCGAAGGGCTATTACGATGGGCTGGCGGGTATGATCTCCTTCCATCCTTTCTACATGCTGCCGCTCTGCAACACGGCGCGCTGGGACACGCATTGCGGTGCGGCCTATGCGATGATCCACCGCTTCATCTGCGACGAGCCGGAACATTGGGCGAGGGCGGCAGGCACCGCAGCACCCATCCCGCAGGCGCATTCGGCGGTCAGGGCGCCCGGCGCCAACGACGCGCTCATGATGATGTACATGGCGTCCAAGGCGCTGCGCGATTCCATGCTGCCGCATCAGGGCGGCTGGTCGATCAGCGAGGCGATCCTGACGGCGGGCCAGGCGACCGCCGACAATCTGCCGGCCGGGCTGGCCGAGATCCAGTACATGATCCGCGTGCCGACGCTTGCTATGGCCGAGCAGGTCACCGCCATGCTCGACCGCAATGCGGAAGCCGCAGCCAGGATGAGCGGCTGCCGCCATGAGCGGCACTGGGTGTCGAAGTCGCGGCCGGGGCTGGCCAATCACGTCATGGCCGGCATTGCCTTCGACGCGCTGGCGGCGGTCGGGCCGCCGCGCTGGGACGAGACGGCCAAGGCGATCGCCCGCGAAATCCAGGTCAATGCCGGCGGCGAGGCGAGCGACGAACCGTTCATAGCCGAGCTGGAGCGGCTGATTGCGCCGCCGGATGCAGAGGCGCTGCTGCGTCGCGACCTGCCGCCATCGCAGCTCAATTCGACTTCCGACGACTATACGGATATGTCGTGGCATGCGCCGACGGCGCGGTTCTATGTCGCCCGCCCGGCCCTGCGCTCGGAGAATGGTCACGCCTATCCGGGCTGGGCGATGAATGCGCTGGGCGGCATTTCTGCCACCATCGACCCGATGGTCATCTGCGCCGCAAAGACCATTGCGCTCGCGGCACTTCGCTTGTTGGAAGACGAGGCTGCGCGCGACGCGGCGATGGACGAATTCGTCGCCCGAACCGGCGGTGGCATCGGCGGCTCGAACTGGATCGCCCCGCTCTGCGACTACGATCCGCCGATCGGATTTCGCTGGCCGGAATACATCACCACCCCGCGCGGACGGGATTGGTGGATACCAAGCAACCAAGCCGCATGATCAACCAGCCGCCCCCATCACGAGGAGAGACCCATGACCGTCCATGACCGCATCGTCGCCGAGCCGTTTTCGCTGCAGCGCCGCAACCCGGCGGGCGGCACCAAGCCGTTGACCGCCTGGGGTTTCGCCAACGAGACCGACGTGCTGACCGACGTGCTGCTCGGCTCGCCGAATTTCCTGCGCCATCTCTCGACCAGCTCGCTGTCGCGAAAACATCTGCGCGAGGCGCCTTGCAACCTCCAGATCGCGCAGGCACAGCACAAGGACCTGGTCGCCGCCTATGAGCATTTCGGCGTCAACATCCACTGGCACGAGCCGACGCCGGAGCTGCCGATGCAGGTCTATTCGCGCGATTCGAGCGTCATGACGCCGTACGGCGCCATTATCACCGCGATGGCCCAGTGGTGGCGGCGCGGCGAGAACTACGCAGCGATCCGCACCTATGAGAAGCTCGGCATCCCGATCTACGACATGGTCACCGCCGGCACCTTCGAAGGCGGCGACTTCAATGTCATCGAGGATGGCGTGGTGCTGATCGGCTGCGGCGGCGCCCGCACGCAGGAGGAGGGCGCCCGTCAGGTGCAGGCCTGGTTCGACAAGGAGGGCTGGGAGACACGCATCGCCTTCATCGACGAATATTACGTCCATATCGACCTGATGGTGGTGCCGATCGCTGAGAAACTGACCGCCGTCTGCCTTGCCTGTACGGAGCCCGGCATCGTCGACTGGCTGAAGGGCAAGGGCCACGAGATCATCGACGTGCCGTTCCAGGACACGATGGCGCTCGGCTGCAACTTCATGTCGCTGGGCAAGGACAGGGTGATCGCGCCGACTTCGAGCCAGACGCTGATCGGCCAGCTCAAAGCGCGCGGCTTCGAGGTGGCGGCCATCGACATGAGCGAAATCTCGAAGACCGGCGGCGGCATCCACTGCATGGCACAGGCATTGAAGCGCGAGCCTGCGTGAGGCGGCACGCGCCTACAGCACGACGAGCTTTCCCTTGCGCAGACGCCGGGCGCAGCGATAGGCGAGGTCGGCGGCGACCATGTCTTCCATCGCAATGCCCATCGCCTTGTAGGTGGTGATCTGCTGATCCGAAACGCGGCCCGGCGCGCGGTCGAGCAGCATGGCGCCAAGCTCGGTGCCGAAATCCGGGTCGAAGCCGGCAAGCTCGCAGGAACCGACCGGGGTCGGTTTGAATGCATCCTTGGTTTCGACAAAAAGACTGGATTTGGCGATGAGCTCGATCGGCATTTCACCGCGGGGCGGCGCCACCCCGACCGACGAGACATGCGTGCCCGGCTGGACCCAGCCTGCGTCGATCACCGGCTGATAGGAGTGGGTCGCCAGGCACACCACGTCGGAACTGCGCACTGCCGCCTCGAGGTCGGCGACCGCCACCACCGACGGGTGCAGCCGGGCAAGCGCTGCCGCATCGTCGAAGCTCTTCGAAGCGACGCGGATTTCGGTAAAGTCCCGCACCAGCGGCAACAAATGCAGATGCTGGTTGGCCTGCACGCCGGCGCCGACCACTGTCGCTATCCTGGCATCCCGGCGGGCAAGCGCGCGCACCGACAGCACGGCGGAGCCGGAGGTTCGCACCGCGGTTATGAAGGTGCCGTCCATGATGCAGACCGGCAGGCCGGACAGCGGATCGAACAGGCTGATGGTGGCGAGGTGGCTGGGCAGGTTCTTGGCCAAGTTGCCTTCGAAGACATTGACGATCTTGACGGTCAGGTTCATGCCTTCCATCCAGGCCGGCATGGCGAGGCTGTAGCCGGCTGCGGGGATGTCGAGCTGTGGCCGGGGTGGATTGACGACCTTACCTTGTGACAGCGCCTTGAAGCCGTCTTCCAGAACATCGAGAAGCTGGCTGAGGTCGATGCACGCCATCACGTCGGCTTCGCTCAGCACCAGGATCTCGGTCGCTCCCTTGCTGATTTCCGCCGCACTCTTGCCGGCTGGACTGAACGCTTCCTTGGTCATCCCGCACTCCCTTTGTTCGTCGAATCGGCTCACCACGTTTGCTTCGCGTGGGTGAGGGAAGTGCAAGCTATTGCGAGGTTTCATGTGATGAAATACGTTGATTTTGGCATCTCTGCGTGAAATCAACACATAAATCCCTGAGATAGAGTGGATTGTGAAATGGACGACCTCGACCAGATAGACCGCAGCTTGCTCAGGCTGCTGCAGGAGGACGGGCGCCGGACGACGCTTGATCTGGCCGGGCGTATCGGGCTGTCGCCGACCGGAACCAGCCAGCGGGTGAAGCGCCTGTTCCGCGACGGGTTCATCACCGCGGTCAGAGCCGTGCTCGATCCGCGCAAGGTCGGCCGGGGAACGCTGGTGTTCATCGAGGTCCGGCTTGACCACACGGCGCCGCATGTCTTTGACCGTTTTGCCGAAGCCGTGGCGAAAGCCCCGGAGGTTCTGGAGTGCCATATGGTGGTTGGCGGCTTCGACTATCTGGTCAAGGCACGGATCGCCGATATGGCGGTGTTCCAGGATTTCCTGCAGCGGATCATCCTGCCGCTGCCGGGTGTGCGCGAAACGCACACTTTCGCTTCCATCGCCGATGTCAAGCCGAACGCCCTCTTGCCCGTGTGATCAGGTAGAGGAGGAACACTGTTCAGGGCGGCTTGCATCGCATCCTCGCCATCTTATCGGTCCCCCTTGGCCGCTCTCCCTTTGCCCGCCTTCCGGTGCACGATGCCGGAGACCGGCGCTAGCCTTGCGCAGTCAGCAGGTTCGCGTCGCGCGCGAGCCGCCACTCACCGTCTGGCTCCTTACGCAGGAGCGTCAGTGCATATCCCGATCGATGGACCGGCTCGGCATTCGGCGGGGTCGCCGTCATGTCGATGCGGCTGCGGATGAAGGCCCAATTGCCGAGAAGCTGTAATTCCACGATATCGCTGGTGCCGTCGATATGAACGCCGGCCGTCTCCCGCGCGGCTGCCGCGAAGATCTCCTTATCGAAGGGTTCCCGGCCGGGAACCATGAAGATCGCGTCGTCCGTCATCAAGCTGAGGACGGTCGCGATGTCCCCACGTTTGCTCGCATCCATCCACGTCCCGACCAGCTTTCGGATTGCCTTTTTGTCGCCCGTCATCCGTTACCTCCTTGGCATCTAGCGGTCATCGATAGCGCACGGCGCTCCTCCCTTGCTGAGAAACATAGGGCTTGGATCCCCGTCGTCATCGATTGCGGTGTTCCTCGATGTCACGCTGCGGGGGCCTGGTCCGTAAAACGGCAGGTCCGCGCCCTGCATATCTATCGCCAGCCGCCCGAGGCGGTGATGCGCTCGCCGGTCAGCCATGACGCTTCGTCGGAGGCGAGGAACACCGCGACGCGAGCGACGTCGTCGGGCCGACCGAAACGGCCGAGCGGGGTCATGGTGACGATCTGTTTTTCGAAGTCGCTGCCGACGATGCCGATACCCTCGAGGCCTTCGGTGTCGACGCCGCCGGGCGCAATGGCGTTGACGCGGATATTGCGGGCGCCGAGTTCCCGCGACATCGACAGCGTGATCGTGTCCACCGCGCCCTTGGTGGCGGCATAGACGAGCGAGTTCGGCTGCGGATTGCGGCTGGCGACCGAGCTTATGTTGATGATGCTGCCGCCGCTCGGGCCAAAATGGCTCACTGCTGCTTGCGTGGTCAGAATGATGCCCAGCACATTGGTGTCGAACTCACGGTGGAACTCGGCCTCCGTCACCGCTTCCAGCGGCTCGAATGCGAAGACGCCGGCATTGTTGACCAATATGTCGAGCCCGCCGAACTCCGACTTCGCCGCCTCAAACAGGCGGCGCACGTCGGCCGATTGCGATACGTCGCCCTGGACGGCGACGGCGCGGCCGCCACGGTCCTCGACCTCCGCGACGACACGGTCGGCGCCTTCCCGTGACGAGGCGTAGTTGACGACCACCGCGGCACCGGCCGTGGCAAGACCTTTGGCAATGGCGGCGCCGATACCCTTGGACGCGCCGGTGACGATGGCGACCTTGCCGTTCAGCTTGCTCATCAATCTCTCCTTTGTCGACGATGAGCGGTATTTAATGATGATCAAAAAGCGTATTAGGATCATAATGATCCATTCTTTCGTGCCTAGAATTCCGGAATGACCACCATTCTCGAAAAGACCGCCGGTCTCGTCGCCTTCGTCCGAACCGTCGATGCCGGCTCGTTCCATGCCGCCAGCCGGTTGGTTGGCTCGAGCCCATCGGCGGTGTCGAAAAGCGTGGCACGGCTCGAGCGGCGGCTCGGGGTCAGGCTGATCCAGCGCTCGACGCGTCGGCTCGGGCTCACCAGCGAAGGCCTCGCCTACTACGAGCGGGTGGCGCCGCTGCTCAGGGCGCTGGACGATGCCGAAGACATCGTCCAGGTGGCCGATACGGCGCGCGGCCTGCTGCGCGTCACAGCGCCGGTCGAGCTCGGGCGCGGCCTGATCGCGACATGGGCGCAGGCGTTCCTTGCGCAGCATGGCGAAGTGAAAGTCGAGCTCAGCGTCACCGATCGGCACGCCGATCTGATCCGCGAAGGCTATGACGTTGCCGTGCGCATGGGGGCGCTGTCGGACACGGGGCTGGTTGCCCGCAAGATCGCCAATCTGCCGATCGTGCTGGTGGCCTCGCCGGCGTATGTCGAGCGGCGCGGCCGTCCGGCATCGGTCGAGGATCTGGCGAACCATGACTTCATCCGCTACCAGATGGCCGGCCGGCCCTATCCGGTCACCTTTGCCGACGGTACGATGATCGTCCCGAATGGGCGGCTCGATACCGATGATGGCGGCGCCATCCGCAATGCAGCACTTGCCGGTGCTGGAATAGCGCATCTGATGTGGTTTGCGGTGCAGGGCGATCTCGACGCGGGCCGCTTGGTCCGCATCCTGCCCGAGGTGGCAATGCCGACCATGCCGGTGCATATCGTCGATGCCTACGGGCGGCAGCTACCGGTCCGGGCACGGCTCTTCGTCGACTTCCTGGCGAGCCAGATGGCGGCGCTGACGCGATAGGGCAGACGCGGTCTGACGCAAGCACCCAGATTTGGCAGAGACCAACCGTGCCGGCCGGTGCGAACCACCTTTACCCGAAGCTAGAAGGTGATCTTCACTGAATCGGCGCTGCGTTTGGCCGGGCCGTGGTGGACGGCCTCGATATTGTTGCCGTCGGGATCGAGCAGGAAGGCGGCGTAATAGCCGGGATGGTAGGATCGCTCGCCCGGCGCACCATTGTCGGTGCCGCCGGCCTCAAGCCCGGCCTTGTAGAAGGCTTCGACCATCGCACGGTCCTTTGCCTGGAAGGCAAGGTGATGGCGCCCGGTCAGCTTTCCCAGGGCCGCCGGGCTGTCGGGGCTGGAAATGAACAGTTCGTCGGCCCAGAAATAATCATCGCCGGCGCCACCGATCGGTATGTCGAGCACGTTGAGAACAGCCTCGTAGAAGCGGCGGCTGGCCTTGAGATCCCTGACCACCAGGTGGAGGTGGTCGATGAGACGGCCGCGATGAAGTTCCATACCCGATAGCTCCTGATGGCCAGGCTGGAAATCTAGCTCGGGACGATGCACGGTCAATGCATTGGAGCAGTTGAGCGGCGCAATTTTCTGACTGGATAAAAAATGCAACCGGATTGTCGGATTCAAAACATCTCCAACGTCCTTCGGACGCAAGCGGCTCGGCGAAGCTCGAAAAGGTCGTGCCGTATCAACGCTTCCGGCATGGGAGAAAATTGAAATGAGCCTTCCCTATCGTTGGGTTATCGTCGCGGCTGGCGCGCTGATGACCTGTGTCGCTCTCGGGGCGATGTTCTCGCTGGCGATCTTCCTCGAACCGATGGCGCTCGACACACAATGGTCGCGCGCCGGCATATCGAGCGCGATGACGCTGAACTTCCTGGTAATGGGCCTCGGCGGCTTCGCCTGGGGCGCCATTTACGACCGTTTCGGCGCCCGCATCGTCGTCATGACCGGCGCCGTGCTGCTCGGCCTGGCGCTGGTGCTGGCCAGCCGCACCGGTTCGCTGCTCGTTTTCCAGTTGGCCTACGGCGTGCTCGTCGGCCTCGCGGCAAGCGCCTTCTTCGCGCCGATGATCGCGCTGACCTCCGCCTGGTTCGAAACGAACCGCAGCCTCGCCGTCTCGCTGGTCTCGGCCGGCATGGGCGTGGCGCCAATGACCATCTCGCCCTTCGCGCGCTGGCTGATTTCGGCCTACGACTGGCGCACCGCGATGTTCGACATCGGCATAACCGCGTGGGTGCTGCTACTGCCGGCCGCGCTTCTGGTGCGCCAGCCACCCAAACCCGCTGCCGAAGGCGCTGCCCCAAGCGTTGCCGCCGAGGGTGCCGGCATGACTGTTCCGCAGGCGCTGCGCTCGCCGCAATTCATCGTGTTGGGACTGACTTTCTTTGCCTGCTGCGCGGCCCATTCCGGGCCGATCTTCCATATGGTGAGCTATGCGATGCTGTGCGGCATCGCGCCGATGGCAGCGGTCAGCATCTACAGCATCGAGGGCCTGGCAGGGCTGGGTGGCCGGCTGCTTTACGGCGTGCTCGCCGACCGGCTGGGCGTCAAGCCGGTGCTGATCACCGGGCTGGCCATACAGGCCGTGGTTATCGCCGCCTATCTGGCCGTCAGCGAGCTTGGTCAATTCTACACGCTCGCCGTCATCTTCGGCGCCACCTATGGCGGCGTCATGCCGCTCTATGCGGTGCTGGCGCGCGAATATTTTGGCCAGCGCATCCTCGGCACCGTGTTCGGTGCCGTAACCATGCTGTCCAGCCTCGGCATGGCTTTCGGCCCGCTCGCCGGCGGCATGGTGTTCGATGCCTATGCCAGCTATTCTTGGCTGTTCATCGGCTCGGCCCTTGTCGGGCTTGGTGCGATGGCGATTGCGATCGCCTTCCCGCCGCTGCCGCGCAGGGAGTTGCAACCGGCTTAAAGCAGGATCGACGAAAAAGGGCGGCCGCTTGGATGGCAAGCGGCCGCGATCCTGGCAGTGGTTGTTCGGCATTATGAAACGCGAATTGCTATGCCCGCAGAGGCACTACTTCGGCGCCATCAAGCGTGTAGCGCGCATAGCGGAAATCGCGAATTCTCGCCAATCTGTCGCCCGCCCATTCCAGCAGGATAAAGTATTTTGGCCCTCCGGCCGGGTCATCCGGATCGATCACAAGAATGGCTGGGTGCCGATCGACCTGGCCTGGAAGCAGTTGCCAATCGTGGATACCCGCGTAATTGTGGAAGTATCGGCCCACTTTCGCGCGGCCGCTCGCCCGGAGCCGGTTGACGAGGTCAAGCCGCACGTCTTCGGCCAACATGTCGCGGATCGCATCGAAGTCGCGGGCGTTGAACCGATCTACGTAGGCTGCCAGACGCGCCCGCTCGGGCTCGGTCAACACCGGCACAGGCCGATCGTCAGGCTCGCCGGCGACCTCGCGCAGGCGCAGACGGCCGCGATGCAGAGCGGCTTTCACCGCCGGAACGCTGCTGTCGATAATGTTGCCGATCTCTTCGATCGTATACCCGAGCACATCCATCAGGATGACGCTGCTACGCTGCGCCGCGGGCAGCCGCATGAAGGTCTGCAGGCTTGCGGCTGCAGTGTGCCGGCCCTCGGCCGACATGCCGGGGTCAGGTATCATGTCGATATCCTCGACGGCATGCGCGGCATCCGCCCTGGCGCGACGGCGCAGGTGGTCGAGCGCGGCATTGTGCGCGATGCGGAACAGCCAGCCCTCGACATTGGCTATCGGCCCGGTCCCGGGGAACGCCTCGAGCGCCTTGACCGTAGCTTCCTGAACGACATCCTCGGCATCGATCACCGAACCGGTCATGCGGGCGCAATAACGGTGCAGTTTCGGCCGCAATTCGCCGAGCAGCCGGTCAAATGGCTCCCGTCCTTCTGGGGTGCCAATTGCGGATCCGGTCATCGCACAAGCGTCGATTTCATGCGTATCTCCCAGGCAGAGGCGCCCGCCGTCGGGGGCAGCGTCCTATAGACGCTCGACGATGGCAAAAGGATTCGGTCGAAAAAACTTTCTTTAGCTGGAATCCTTTGGTCGTGCCTCCGCGTCACTGGATCACGGGCCCGCGAGACTGGCGGGCCGTCTGTTCAAGCCGGAGGCGTCATAATCATGAGCAAGCAAAGTGCGGCATCAACGAAGGTCTGGGTTCTCGCCCTCACGTCGATAGGCTCCTTGATGGTCGTTCTCGATGCGATGGTCGTGGCGACCGCATTAAGTACGATGCGGGTCGAACTCGATGCCTCGCTGGAGACGCTGCAATGGACGATGAACGCCTACAATTTGAGTTTTGCCGTCCTGCTCATGACCGGGGCGGCGCTCGGTGACAGGTTCGGCCGCCGCCGCATCTTCATCGCCGGATTGGCGCTGTTCGTCGCAGCGTCCGTTGCCTGCGCGCTCGCTGGAAATGCCGGATTGCTGATTGCGGCTCGCGCGGTTCAGGGCGCGGGTGCCGCAATGGTCATGCCGCTGGCCATGGCGCTGCTGAGCGTCGCTTTTCCTCCGGAGGAACGAGGCAAGGCGCTGGGTATCTTCAGCAGCATCACCGGCCTGGCCCTGATCATCGGTCCGATTGCCGGCGGTGCGATCTCCGAAGGCCTCTCCTGGCACTGGATCTTCTGGCTCAATGTCCCGGTCGGCATCGTCCTCATCCCGCTGGTGCTGCGTCGGATTCCGGAGAGTCACGGGCCGGGCACGCCGATCGATGTCCTCGGCGTCGTCCTGGTAACTGCGGCGGCATTTGGAGTTGTCTGGGGTCTGATGCGCGGCAACATTGCGGGCTGGAGCAGCTCTGAAGTGCTGTCGGCGCTGACGGCCGGGCTGGTTCTCGCTATCGCATTCGTCCTTTGGCAGTTGCGCATCCGTGAGGCCATGCTGCCTTTGCGGTTTTTTCGGGCGCGCGCATTCTCCTCGGGCGTAGGGGCGAACTTCCTGCTCTGCGCCGCCATGTACGGCCTCGTATTCCTGTTGCCGCAGTTTCTGCAGTTTTCCCAGCGCCGCGGGCCGCTCGGCGCCGGCATGGGATTGCTGCCCTGGACCGCAACGCTTTTTGTGGTCGCACCGATCGCAGGCAGCCTGATCAACCGCGTCGGCGAGCGCTGGCTTGTGGTGGCCGGATTGATCCTGCAAGCGGCCGGAATGGCCTGGCTGGCGCAGATCGCAGCACCTGATCTGCCCTACATCCAGCTCGTCGCGCCGCTGATCATTACCGGCGCAGGCGTATCGATGGCCATGCCTGCCGCGCAGAATGCGGTCCTCAATGCGGTCGCCCGGCCGGAGGTCGGCAAGGCTGCCGGCACGTTCAACACATTCCGCTTCCTCGGTGGCGTATCTGGGATCGCGATCGCCGGTGCGGTGTTCGCCGGGACCGGAAGCTTCGCGTCCACCGACGCGTTCACTGATGGCTTCACCTCGGCAATCGACGTCTCCGCTCTGCTCTCACTCGCAGGTGCGCTCGTCGGAATGGGGCTGCCGGAGCGTCGCGCAGTGGTGGTCGCGAATGCCAGCAAGGAGGCGTAACCCGGAGGCGGGAAGCTTGCGCGTGAGTGGGTCCCGCGAAGCAGCCCCTCCTTCAACACGCCTTCCTATTGGCCCGGCGGATGCGAGGGTGCCGCTCGCTATGAGGTCCCACAGCTGGTCGGCGCTCAGGTGCCTGGGGGATCCATCATAGGCCACGCGTCCGAGGCTGAGGACCACGATCCTGTCGGCCAGCGCCCGCACCGTGGAGAGATCATGCGCGACGAGGATGACGCCGGTGCTGCCGGCGGCGATCGAGCGGACGAGCTTCGCGGCGGCGGCGAGCATGTTGCATCGCAGCACCCCTGCCGCCGAAATTGGTCGGCCAAGGCAGGGTGTGAAAATCGTCAAAAATGGACAATTCGGGCTGGTTCCTGCTGTTTCTTGTGCTTTATTAGTAGCGTCTCACGTTCCTGTTTCAAATGTGTCAACTTTTTGTGTTGCGTTGCACAATGGTGGCCCTATTCTGGGTGAGGGGGGCGCTACCGATTGGAAATGCGCCGTGAACGACGCCGCCATGTTGACCGATTGGCAGTTTCGCCGTCCCGCCGGCGTACGCCGCTAATGGGAAATGCGCGCGACACCCAATTGGACGCGCTGAGGGCCATCGCCGTGACGATGGTGCTGTACGCCCACTTCTTCGCGGCCGGAGGATCCTCGTTCTGGGGCCATATTGGCGTGCGTCTGTTCTTCGTGCTGAGCGGCTTTCTGATCACGCGACTGCTGCTGGAAGCCAGAGCGGCCGCCGAATTCGAAACCGGACCGGCGCTGAGATCCTTCTATATCAGGCGGGCGCTGCGGATATTCCCGCCCTATTTTGCGGTGTTGGGTTTCGTCTGGCTGGTGGACCTGGAGCAGTCCAGGGGGTCGCTGGCCTGGCATGCGCTCTATCTGTCGAATTTCTGGTACGCATCGCAGAATGAGTGGACGCCCTGGCTGCTCTGCCATTTCTGGAGCCTGAGCATCGAGGAGCAGTTCTATATCGCTTGGCCGCTGATCGTCCTGCTGGCGCCGCGCTGGCGCCTGGAAACGATCTGCATCGGCGTTATCGCGCTGTCGCTGGCCTATCGCTTTTATTGGCCGATCGCGGGAACGCCCAGCCTGGCGCGCGACCTGCTGCCGCCGGCGTCGATGGATGCACTGGCGTCAGGCGCGCTGCTCGCCGCCTACCGGTCAAGAGCTGCTGGCTTGCCGCAATGGCTTCGAGTTGGCTGGCCGGGGCTCGCTGCGGCGTTTTTCGTTCTGCAGTGGTTTGCGCCGACGCCTGCAAATCCGGTGCAGGAATGGGGCCTCTGGCTGCTGTTGCAGATACTGCCTGTCGCGCCGCTGGTGGTCATCGTTGCAAGCTGTTCGAGGGGCATTGGCGGGCGCGCCGGAAAACTTCTCGAACTGCCGCCGCTGCTCGGTTTTGGCCGCATCAGCTACGGCGTCTATCTCTACCATCCCATTGTGCTGGCGCTGGTCGTCAAATCGCAGCCGTGGATCCCGCTCAACGTCTCCGAGCAAGGGCCGGGGCGGTTCCTGGTGGCGGGAACGGCAACGCTCATGCTGGCTTCGGTCTCGTGGCTGCTTTTCGAGAAGCCACTCAACAGCCTCAAGCGCCACTTCCCCTATGTCGCTCGAAGAGGCCCAGGCGCCGTCCCAGCAGGCATCGACGTGGGCAATGCCGGATGGCTTGCGGCCGGAGCATATCTGGGCAGGCCGCTTGATGGCGCACCACGCTTGCCGCGCAAGCTGCAACAAACCGATCGGGGCTGACTATGGCTGCTGCTCCCTTGGTCTCCGTTCTGCTGCCGATCTACAATGCGGGACCTTATCTGGCCGCTGCGCTGAGCAGCATCCTGCGGCAGGATTACGAGCGTGTGGAGGTCATCGCCATCGACGACGGCTCGACCGACAACTCGCTGCAGATCCTGCGGAAATATCGTCAGGCCGACAGCCGCATCTCGATCGTCTCCCGCGAAAACCGTGGCCTGATCGCAACGCTGAATGAAGGCCTGGCCATGGCCCGCGGCGATCTGGTCGCCAGGATGGATGCCGACGACATCGCCTATCCCCAACGCCTGTCGCGGCAGGTAGCACTGTTCGACCAGCAGCCTGACCTCGCTCTATGCGGCGCAAGCTTCGACACCTTGCTCGGCAACCGCATCGTCAGGGGGGCGCCCGATCCGATATTCCAGGACAATAGCCTGCGCATATTGTCGATGTTCTTCACGATCTTCATGCATTCAACGGTCGTTTATAACCGGAAGGTCATCGAAGACGGCGTTCTATTTTATGACGAGAGCTACAAGCACGCCGAGGATTTCGACCTGTTCAGGCGGCTGACCGATCGCTACCCGGCAGCAATGATCCCCGAAAGCCTCATCGCCTATCGTATCCATGACGACAGCGTGACCAACAGGCACAAGCGCGAAATGCGCAGGACGCATTTGAAGATCGTCGCCGAGAACCTAGAGCGCGAAGGGCTCGCACAAGAGACGCAGGACCTCCGCGCCATCGGTGAGGTCCTGTCGATGGAGACGATTCGCCGTGCCGCCGAATGGATCCTCGCGCTGGAAGAAAGGATTGCCGCGCTGCCGTCCGAGACGAGGCCGAGCTACCAGGCCGGCACGCTGAACCTGTTCTATTTCCTCTATCAGCTGATATCGGGAGAAAGACAGCCGCTGCTGATGCACGAATTCCTGACACGGACGGCGAAATGGAAACTCATCCGGCGCCGCGAGCAGTACGTGTTTCGCACCGGTGCTTTCGCGCCGCGCTTCAGTCTCGTCTCGATGTCGGTCACCAGGCAGGTGGATGCCTTGTCGCGGTATCTGCAGTCCGTGCCGGCCGCGGCGGTTTTGCCTTCGAACCAGTTGAGCTAGCAGCCCATGTTCGTCAAATCGCACCAGTTCCAGCAACGCGGCCGCTCGATGATGCCGGCGGCCATGTCGCCGCGGCCGCAGCAAGGACCGGTGCCGGCGGTCAGCTTCATTGTCTGCACCCGCGACCGTGTCGCCGTACTCGAGCCCTGCATCAGCTCGATCCAGGCCGCGTGTCGTGCCCATGCCGACTTTGCCGCCGAGCTGGTGGTTGTCGACAACGGCTCGACCGACAGCACGGCCAAACGGCTGGCCAGCATCGCCGAACTGTCGGACATCCCGTTCACTGCCATTTGCGAGCCGCGACCCGGATTGGCGGCCGCGCGCAACGCCGGGCTGGAGCGGGCGCGGGGCCGCGTGCTGGTCTTCGTCGATGATGATTGCGCGGTCCACAAGGATTATCTGCGCGATCTGCAGCGGCACTATGCGGCCGGCGAACGGGTCATCCGCGGTGGCCGCGTCGAGCATGGCGATCCCCGCGACCTGCCGTTCACCATCAAGCGGTCACCGGTGCGCGCGCGGCTCACGCCGGATGTCCATCCTGGTGGCTTCGTGCTCGGCTGCAATATGACGATGCACCGCGATGTTGCCGCCCGCATCGGGCGTTTCGACGAACGCTTCGGCGCCGGCGGCCCGCTGCGCTCGGCGGAAGATACGGACTATCTCGTCCGGGCGGTGCTGCTCGGCATTCCGGTCGAATACGTGCCCGACATGACCATCTATCACCATCACGGCCGGCGCGACCGCAAGGCCATCGAAAAGCTGCATCGCGATTACAGCATGGGCAATGGCGGGCTTTGCCTGAAGCATATCCGCCACGCGCCGTGGCTGCTTCGGCATTTCTACTGGTCGATGAGGGCAGCCTTGCGCGAACTGAGGAAAGGCCCGCTGTTCGACCGTGAACTCAAGCTGTCGCACTGGCCGATCATCGGCATGAATCTGCTCGGCGCGGCCAAGTTCGCGGTGCTTTTGCTGGCGAAATCGCCAAAGACAACGGAGATGCGACAGGAGCAACAGGCAAATGCCGAGGCGAGGTGATCCGCTATCATGCGACTGATGCCGCCCAGCCTGCCGATGCTGCGTCGCGCGCTCGGGCAAAAGCAGTTGCGCCTGCTTCCGGCCGTGGTGGTGCTCGGGCTGCTCAGCGCGGCACTTGAAGGCTTCGGTATCGGCCTGATCATCCCGTTGCTGAACATAATCATGGGGCAACAGGGGCAGACCGGCATGGCCGGCTTTTCCGCCGTCTTCCAGCATGTCGGAGCGAGCCTGAGCGAGCGCGACCGGCTGATCGTCATATCGGTCGCCATCCTCGGCTCGATCGTGCTGAAAAATCTGTTCGCCTACGCCAACACGCTGCTGACCACCTTCATCTACGGCAAGGCCAGCCATTCGATCCGCAGCGCGCTGTCGGAGCAGCTGCTGCGGGTAGGCTATCCATTTTTCCTGCAGCAAAGCCCTGGACGGCTGCTCAACATCATCTCCAACGAATCCTGGCGGGCCTCGGATGCCATCCAGATCACGCTGGGTGCAATCGTCAACGCATCGGCCGCGATCATCCTCCTCACCTTCCTGCTGCTCCTGTCGTGGCAGATGACGTTGCTGGTCACGCTGGGCCTGGCGCTGGTGCAGGTCGCGCACGCCATGCTGTCCGCCAATCTGAAGGCGCCGAGCCGCAGCGTCGCCTCCCGTAACAGCCAGCTCGCCTCGCAGATGCTGCATCTGGTGCATGCCGGGCGGCTGATCCGCATTTTTGGCCAGGAGCAACGCGAGAAGGCGGCATTCGACCAGGCGTCGGATGCGGTGCGCCGGGCGGCGTTCGTGCTTTTGACCCGTCAGGGAGCGTTGCCGCCGCTGACCGAGGTTCTGCACGCCATGCTGTTCCTGGCGGTGGTGATCGGCGCCTGGTTCGCCAATGTTTCCTTCCCGCTGATCGTCGCCTTCGTCATCCTGCTCTACAGGCTGCAGCCCTATATGCGGTCTTTGCAAATGGCCTGGAGCCAGCTGCAGGGCCTGAGCGGATCGCTTGAAGAGGTGACGTGGATGCTGGACCCATCCGGCAAGCCCCAGCCGCCGCAAGGTGACGCGGCGTTCCCCGGGCTCAGCCAAGGCATCAAGTTCGAGGACGTCACCTTTACCTATTCCGGCTCGGAGCAGCGCGCGGTGGTGCTGCATGCGGCGAGTTTCGATATCCGCAGCGGTCGCTCGACCGCGCTGATCGGCCGGTCGGGCGCCGGCAAGACGACGATCGTCAACCTTTTGTGCCGCTTCGTCGAACCGGATAGCGGCAGCATCCTCGTCGATGGATCGCCGCTGGACCGCATCGACCCCAGCCAGTGGCGAAAGCACATTGCACTTGCCAGCCAGGAGCTGGAACTGGTCGACGGCACGATTTTCGAAAACATTGTCTACGGCCAAGACGCGGTCTCGGCCGACGATGCCGAGCGCGCGGCAAAACTGGCCGAAGCGCATGGCTTCATCGAGCAACTGCCGCAAGGCTACAGGACCGTCGTCGGCTACCGCGGCGTCAATCTCTCGGCGGGACAGCGGCAGCGGATCGCACTGGCTAGGGCCCTGGTGCGCGATCCCGATATCCTCATCCTGGACGAAGCCACCAATGCGGTGGACGGACTGTCGGAGGCGGCGATCGTCGAGACGCTGAAGTCGCGCGCCGGCCGCCGCACCACCATCGTCATCAGCCATCATCGCAGCACCATCTCGTTCTGCGACGACGTGGTGATCCTGAGCCACGGCCGCGTGAAAAAGCAGGCACCCTTCGCCGCGCTTGCGACGCTCAGCATGGACGAGCTTTACCAGCACGAGGCGCTGGAAGGCTGAGGGTGACCCCACTGCGCGCGCTGTGAGGTCGTCTCGAATGTCAAGCCAGGTCAAGCATCTCAGGGATGAGGAAGACCTCCGCCATGCTTCTCTGCAGGATTTCTGGGGTGATGAGTGATCCCGAGCTTACCCGCTTTCGATCTGGAGCATACAGAACCAAGGGTCCGCCTGCCAAATCCAGCAATGGCAGGCGGACCCTAATCAGCGCATGAAGGGACTGATTCTGCGCCGATGTCTCCTCGAGGAGGTGACGCCATCAACTGAAGACGGGCGCAGTTGTTCCCGAAGTTGCCTGTGCACGGGACCATTGCGCAGGCAGGTCAGACTTAGGTCCCTGTGAACGGGCATCGCTGGCTGTGAGTGAAGATCGGATCGGCTCGGCAGCGAAACTTCGTCCGGAGATAGATGCAGCCATCGGGTTCCGGGGCATGCGGCTCGGCGCTGATCATGGGCGTCGATCGATCCCCGCACGGCTGATGCGGAGGGCGCTTGCATTCCTGCGAAATGCGCATCCAATCCGGCGCCAACTGAAGGTGTCCAGGCGGTACAGGGCTCAGCGGTCGTCAAGATGTTGCTAATATGCAGCACAGGCAGCGCTCTATGAACAGCGTCGCTTGGAACCGCTACCTCCGGCCAACCGTTGGTGTCACAATGACAAAATAAAAAAGTGAGGTTGACGATGGACCCGCGGCAAAACAACACGTTGGAGATCTGGTGTCTTGCAGCCGTTCCGCTGTCACTGCTCCTTACGGTGTTATTAGCCGGATTTATTCTTTAGCCGAACCCAACGAGGCCGGCTTGGCCTTCATGCGAGCGTCGCTTGGCAATCAGCGGCAAGATGGCGTCCGGCTATTTTTTGGGAGCCGTTACCAACTGGATTTGTCGCTCGCCGGGGGCGCTGTTGCGCGCAACCACGACCCGATCGCGACCCTCACCCTTGGCCTCGTAGAGCGCATGATCCGCGGCATTTGTGAGTTCGGCCCAGCCCGCTCCGTGGTCGGGGTAAGCGGCCACCCCGAACGAAACGGTAACAGTGCCCAGCGTCCTGCCTCGATGCGCCAGGTGAAGCTGCCTGATTGCCTGGCGTAGCGCCTCCGCCCGCTCAGCACCCTCTTCAAGCGAGCACCCCGGCATCACAAGGGCGAATTCCTCGCCGCCATAGCGCGATACGACATCGCTATCCCTGGCATGCTCGATCAAGGTGGCGGCAACTTGCTTCAACACCAGGTCACCGGCCTCGTGGCCGAACGTATCGTTGAACTGTTTGAAATGATCGACGTCAAGCATCATGACGACCAATGGCTGACCCGAGCGCTCCATCCGGCGCAATTCACGGCTGCTGGTCTCCTCGAGATAACGCCTGTTGAACAGACCGGTATTCGGATCGCGGATCGATTGCTGCCGCAGCGTCTCGCGCAGGCGCAGATTGGCCAGCGCCAATGCCAGCGTGTCGACGACGCCGCGCAGGATCTGCTGCCTTTCAGCCAGCCATTGCGGTTTGTCCGCCGCATTCGGTTCACACAAATGCAAGATGCCCAGTGTTTCGCCTTGCGCCGCCAGCGGCATGCAGACGTAACCCTTGCCGCCATTCTCGGTGATATGGGCGCAACGCGGCGACAACATGCCCGGGCCGGCGACATGCTCCTGGCCGCGCCGCAACGCCCAGCAGTCTTCCGGCGCAAATTGGCCAGCGCTCGACCGGACGGCGCCCCAATGCGCCACCTCTTCCACCAGATTACGCGAGGCGCTGGTCAGGTGGACGGTTCCGCTTAAGCCGCCGAGGAACTCGGCCATGGCGGTGCCGACCACTGAAAACGCTTCAGGAAACGTAACGCAGGCCTGCAGCAGCTCCCCCAGCTTCACCAGACGGGACGTTGTTTCCGACTTCTCGTGCAATTCGCGGTTCAGCCCCGCCAGCTGATCGGCACGCTCGTTCACAACGCTCTCCGCGCGGCGCAGTTCGCTGATGTCGTTGAGCGTGAGGACGAGGCTTCCGTCCGACTTGCTGAGCGGACTGCAGCTCGCGATCACCGGCAAATGCGAGCCGTCCAATTTGGTCAAGCGCACTTCGCCCTGGTGTTGGCGGCCCGAGGTCAAGGCCAGCTCGATGGGAGACGTCCCGGCGGCGAATTCGTCGCCTTTCGGATCACGTATCGTCATGACCGAGCGCCACTCCTGGCCGACGATCTTGTTGGCGCGCCGCCCGATCATCGAGACCGCCGCGGGATTGACGCTGGCAATCCGGCCATCACCGTCGAGGACGGCAATGCCTTCAGCCGCCGTCTCGACGATATCCTCGATGTGGGCCCGCGCCGATTCCAGCTCGGCGGCCATCATGTTGAAGCCGTGCGCCAGCTGCCCGAACTCATCTTTGCCGGTGTAGCTTACACGCGTCATGGCATTGCCTTTGGCCAGCGATTCCATGCCTCCCATCATGCCAGAAAGGCCGGTACCGAAACGACGCAGCAGTACAGCGGCGAATCCCGCCGCAACCAGCATGGCGGCTGTCGCGCTGAGGCCAACCAACCAAAGCATGTTGCTGGTGCGCCGTTCGGCATCGCCTAGCAACGGGTCGTATTCCAGGAGCACGGCACCGATGATCGTGTCCTCGGGATGTTCGATCGGAACGACCAGCATGTCGTTGGCCTCATGAGCATCCTCAAACCTGCGGGAGATGCCATCTTTCAGAGTCTGGCCGACTTCATCGCCGGCGTCGTGATCGAACTTGTCGCCGACCTTGTGGTCCTCGTCGGAAGCGTGGGCCAGAAGGACCTTGTTGCGATCGACGATCAGGAAATCCCTGCGCGAACCATGGTGCTGATGCTCCAAAAACTCCCGGAGCGCGTCGGGTCGGTCGAACAGCGACGGCGCCCCATCGGATGACCTGAACACGATCGTGTTGGCCAGTTCGCGCGCGACATTGGTCGCTTCGGTCAATCCCAACGCCCTGATCGCCGCCATCTGCGTAAAAATCGCAACGCCGCCGACCACCCCGATCAAAGCCGCGGCGGCCATCATACTGAGAAGGATCTGGCTTTTGATGCGCACGTCACAGGCCCACTGAGAACGACAGCATCATAGATGCCCGATCAAGCCAGCATTTCATTTCCCGCCTTTTATTACCCAAATGCTTATCAACGTCCTAACAATTAGCCTGCCCGAAGGCCGGGTTTCGATCGGGTCGGTACGCGGCGCTTGCCCACCGGACCCGGTGCGAGGCTGCACATCTGACCTCGCACAGCCCCGGTACGTTTCTTACACAATCTCTGATTGGTGGACTCGCCCGACGCCATCGAGGTTAATTTTGCGTTAGCGACAGGAGGGGGGAGATCGCTAAAGGGAGGAAGAAAATGAAAGAAAACTACGATCTGACGATCGACTACGACGACGACGAGCCTTACGACAACAAACCCTACGATCTGGTCACATTCGCGAGAAAGCACGGGCTCAACATGCGAGCCGCCGAGCTTCTCCTTTTCGCCAAGGGTCCGTCCCGAGCGGCCTGCGATGCCGCGGCCAGGGCTTTTCTCGCGGCAGTCGCCGCACAAGCTATGAGACAATCGGCGCGGTAGGTCTCACAAAACCATTGCTGACACGGCCTGCCGTGTCAGCAACCCGACGGACAGCGCTGGAAATTCCGGGCCGTTTCCAACAAGATGCCTGAGCATCCGGGAACGGCCTGAAATGTGCAATCTTTACAATATCACGACCAGCCAGGAGGCCATTCGCCAGTGGACCCGCGCCTTGCGCGATATACTCGGCAATCTCGAACCCTCCATCGACATCTATCCCAACCAGCCAGGCCCGGTGGTGCGCAATGCGCCGGACGGCGAACGCGAATTAGCCAATCTGCTGTGGGGCATGCCGACGCCACTGGAGCGGGTCAAGGGCAAGGCCGACTACGGCACCACCAATATCCGCAATCCGCAATACGGCCACTGGCAGCAATATCTCGGCATCGCGAACCGCTGCGTGGTGCCCGTCACCAGCTTCGCCGAGCCCAGCCCGACGCCCGGCGACAAGGACCCCGAGACCGGCATTCAGCGCAACTTCTGGTTTGCACTCGGCGAGGACCGCCCGCTGTTCTTCTTTGCCGGCCTGTGGACGCGCTGGCAGGGCATTCGCAAGGTCAAGGACGGCCCCGCCGAGCACCAGGTCTATGGCTTCATGACGACCAGGCCCAACGCGCTGATCGCGCCGATCCACGACAAGGCAATGCCGGTGATCCTGACCACGCCGGAAGAAACCGAGGCTTGGCTCAGCGCGCCATGGTCGGAGGCAAGACACCTGCAGCGCACGGCGCCCGATGACGCGCTGGTGATCGTCGACAAGCCGGCGACGCAGATCAAGTTTCCGCAGCAGGCGCCGGCGCAAGGCTCATTGTTTTAGCGCTTGAATTTCTGCAGCACCCAGATGTAGCCCTTGGGCGGATGATCCTGGTCGATGAACTGCGTCTTCACCGTCGTGTCCTTGCGGCTGCATCGCTTGCACCTGAACCTGATCGCTTCCAGCGGTTTGTTCCAGCCCACCACCTGGGCCACGTCATTCGCCCTGAAGCGCCCGACGTGGTAGCAGTGGCCGCACTCCACGATAAGCAGCATGTTGGCCTTGGCGGCACGCCCAACGCTGTCCATCGGCCCGGCCATGGCTCATTTCCGGGTCGAGTAATCCTCGGGGAGGGGAAGCAGGCCAAGCTCCGCCATCCGATAATCGGGCTCCTTCTCCGCTACGCTGGCCAGCACCTCGTGCAATTTCTCGACAAGCCCGCAAAGCTGCCAGAACAGCTCGCCATGCGCCTTCAGATGCAGCTGCGACGACAGCACCGTCCGGCGCAGGCTCAAGGCGTCCCTGATGATCGCCTCCGCATCCCTCGCCGACAGCCTGTCGAACCGGCTTTTTCGTCTGCCCATCGCGGCTCTCCTCGATTTGTGAGCAACCGCCCCGCCTACTGACAAATAGGAAGGCATTCCTCGCCAAGTCAATTCGCTCTTGACATTTTTGTTCCCGTTTTGTTCAATTTGAACAGAAACTATCGGAGGCATCGCCATGGATCACATCGTGACGCTGGACAGCCGCCAGGAGGCTGCGCTGCAGGCCATCGCCGACAGGTTCATTGCCCAGCACCAGGGCGATGCGGTGAAGGCGCTGAAGGAGATGATTGTGCTGAATGGGCATTTGCAGGAACGGCTGGATGCGGTGGAGAGCCGGCGTCGGGCGAGAGGCTAAGAGTTGCCGAAATGCGCATCTCAGCAGAGCACCGATCCATCTGCATTCTCAGGCCGCTGCTACAGACTTTGTGCTGATTCTGAACAAATCAAGCTCATTTAATAACGTAACCATGTCGGTTGGGATATCATCCTTATTCATCGCATCAATGATACGAGAGTCTGTCAGGGTAATACCATATTGATCTTTCACCCGCTGTCGATATTGACGAAGGACCTCCTTGCCCGAAACCAGAGTCATCCTTGAACCAATACTAGCCCAGCGAGCCTCGAACGAAGAGATTACGGGCTTATAGATGCTCGACGCGTCGTCGCCTCTTTTGCGAAAGAACTCAAGACGCCGCGCCATCAACTGAGAAAACACGTCGTCCCTCATCGGCCGAGTTATCGCGTCTAAAATGGCTTCTGAGGTCACCTCTTCCGAACTGCGTAATTCCGACGTATCTCGACGCACGCCGAGAGTCCGGTACACAGCTCGATCAAGAGCCGATGGGACAAGAAGATAATTTTCTATCTCCTTTCGTTCAAGCACTCTCGCCAGTAGAAGGCCGGCATCGAGAGTTTCTACCACATCAGCGATTTGTTCCTCGCAGAAGTAATCACGATCGTAGATCGCCCCTATCATAAGCGGAGCACCAAGTGCTTCGGCGATGCCCGATGCAAGGATTGTGATCTTTTGCCAAGAGCCAAAGCCTCCCGACGCCAAAGGGATAATTCCAGTGCCTGAACTCAACTCCTGCATCCCGATCTTACGTGCGAGACGCCGAAGTAGCCGGAAATCATTGAGGCCCTCGACAAAGAGGATTCTACGGCTCTTCGCAAGCGCGGTGAGAGTTATGTTGTGAGAGGAGCCAACAGCATCAAGCGCACGCTGAATACCGGATATGTTTCGTATGCGCTCTCCAGATTGGCGGTGCTTGTCGATCATTACGATCTCACTCGGATCGGCCTCGGCAATTATTTCACTCGAGTGAGTGGCGATCATTACGTCTGCCCCGGCGTCCCGCATAATGCCTAGCAGTTGGCGTTGGACATCGGGATGTAGGTACACTTCGGGCTCATCCACCACGATGAGAGAATTTTCGGTCGCGCGAGATAGGTGTGTTAGGAGTTGGCACCATATCTGGAAGCCAAAACCGACCCAATATATCTCTCTGGTTATCCGGTCCTCCAAGCAGAACATGCTCAGTTCTCCGGAAGCATAGTCATACTCCGGGGCACTGATTTGCATTCCTGGCCACGTTCTTGCGACAAGCTCCGAGAACGCATCAAATCCGTCTGGAAAAAAATGCCAGTAGCTTCGAAAATGTCTCGATGCCCGGTGGGTAGACAAGCCGGAGACGACAGTGCTGCGCTCCCGTTTCTTTTCTCTATGTTCAACCGGCCCAAGGACGGGCACAATTATCAAAGAAATTGGGAACTCTCGCTTGAACTCTGATGCGCTTTTGACCACGCCACCATCGACAAAAGGGAGAAAGACACAGCCGCCATCTTCAGGAAAGACCAATGCAAGCGAGTTCCCATTGCTCAGTGAAAAGGTTACGCGCGCTTCAGCCCCGTTGTAGTCAGTCTGTACGTTCTCCAGAGAAATCGGAACGCTCTCTTCGGGGAGGCGGTAGCCGATATAGGAATTGTCGCCGACATACACGCGACTGGGCGGTCGAGACCAGGCGAAACGTATTGCTGCATCGAGTGTCCGAAGAGCTCCGATCAAGGTGGACTTGCCCGAGTTGTTAGGCCCAACAAGAATATTGATCTCGTTTATCGTCAGCGTGAACCGGGACAGGGCCTTGAAATTGGAGAACTCAATCCGCCTTATACGCGCGCGTTTCTGCAAGAATGCCCCCTGATTTGCGCCGGTAGCTTATATGACGAGCTTAATAAGCCAGAATCCTTTTCTGCCACTGCGGCATGGCAGAATCGACGATTCTGTCAATTTGCGTCTCTCCTAGTATCCTCTTACGAACGCGGTGGTAAGACAGGGCTCTCTACTCGAACGGCCTCCGTGTCCGCCCTCACCTCCCCATCATGACCGTGAGGCGCAGGTCTGGCCTCCCGCGTCCTACAAAACGAACTGAGCGGCACTTTCCTCCGCTTTGCGGAAGGTCCGGCACATAGACAGGACCTCAAATCCCCGACAGGCGCGCACTGGATGCTGCCCAGCGCGTGCTACTCGCACTGCCGGCGCGGCCCCCCTGAATGGGGCTGATAGCTGTTGTCTTCCGGCCGATAGGAGCGGTAGCGGCTGAAGCAGTATTGCACATGGTCGGATCAGAACTCGGCGGCGCCGGGTTCATCTGATGGCGGGTAACTCTCCACCGACGACGTATCGCTCGCCTCGACCTAGCTGCCGTCATCGGTGATGTCGAGTTAGGGCGAGATGCAGGGGCGCTGCTCTCCGCTGTAGGACGTGTAGTGTCGTCCCTTGGCCTGTAGCAGCGGTAATGGGTTCGCGACGGCTCGTGAGGGCTGGAATTCAGGTTCCGCCGGGCATGCCGCGCGACTGGCTGGCGGGCACCGGCCACCAACGCCCCTCAATGCCTCTTGAAATACTGCACCTCCCGTTCGTGCTTCTCGGCGGCCTCGCGGGTATCGAAGGTGCCGAGATTGCGGCGCTTGCCGGTCTTTTCGTCCTTCTTGCGCGAATAGAGGCGGTATTTTCCGTCTTTGAGTTTTCTGATCATCTGTCACTCCCTGAGCCGCTGCTTCCCCTTGAGGTTGCGCGCGGCTTGTTCGATCGCCGCCCTGTCGTTGCCCAGCCTGTCGATCAGTTCCTGCGCCTGTTCGCCCGATATGCCGGTGCGCACCGCCAGGGCCTCCACCGTCAAGACGTCGGAGCTTGCGACCTCGCGGGTTTCCGGCAGGGCATCGCCTGCCGTCAGCGGCAGGGCTGCCTCCCTGTCGATCTCGGCCTCGGCCCGGTGCCAGTGCCGCTCGGGATCGCCATGGATCCCGCCTTCGCGTTCCCAGATCTGGTATGCGCGCTCACGAATCTTGTCGTCCCGGTCGTCGCCCATGTTGATTTCTCCTTTGGGTATCGGATGAACGCCGAGCCAACCCGAACGATCCAAGAAATCTGCGTGATCGTTGGTCGCACAAGGCGCCATGCACTGCGGCCGCCGGCCACCTCCCGGCCCGCGCTACTCGCACTGCCTCCGCGGCCCCCCAGAATACGGCTGATAGCTATTGTCTTCCGGTCGGTACGAGCGGTAGCGGCTGAAGCAGTATTGCACGTGATCGGATGAGAGCTCGGCGTCGCCGGTTTCGTCCGGCCGCGGGTAGCCCTCCACCGACGATGTATCGCTCGCCTCGACGTAGCTGCCGTCATCGGTGATGTCGAGATAGGGCGAGATGCAGGGGCGCCGTTGCCCGCTGTAGGAGGTGTAACGGTTGTCGTCCGGCCTGTAGGAGCGGTAGCGGCTTGCGCACCATTCGACATGGGCGGCGGGTAGCGTCTGCTGCTCTTCCACCGCCGGCTTGATGGAGCCGGTGGTGTCGGGTGTCGAAGCTGCGGCGGTGTCGGCGGGTCTCGCGGTGCGATCAACTTCCGAGGTGCGAACGGGAACCGGGCGGGCCGGGAGGCGCTCGAGGCGCTGCGAGGCCGGGTTTACCGGGCGCGGATCCTTGGCCCACAGTTCGGCGACGCTGGAGACCGGGGCGGCCGGCGGTACCGGCTTGGCTATCAATAGCCAGGTGGCGAAGGCGAGACCGCTGGCGAATACGGCGAGCGTCAGCACGAAGCCGCCAAAGATTGCGAACAAAGCTTTCATGCCGCGCTCCTTTGCCTCCCGGTTAAGGAAATGCGGGGGCGGGGAATCCGGTTCCAGGAAAGAGCGTAGTGCAGGGCACTCGAAGGAAGGCCCATCTCCGTCTCGGCTTCGCCGAGACACCTCTCCCCGCTTCGCGGGACGCGGGATCCAAGCCCTCTTAGGCGGCTTTTCAGTGCAGCCCGAATTCGCGCAGCAATTCTTCGCGGTAGCGTACGAAGCGGCTTTCGCTGCGCTCGCGCGGGCGGGGCAGGTCGATGTCGATCAGCCGCGCCGCGCCGCCTTTCTCCCTGGGCAGGATCAGCACCCTGTCGGCGAGGTAGATCGCTTCCTCGAGGTCGTGCGTCACCATTACCATGGTGACGTTCTCCTCGCTCCAGATGCGCGCCAGTTCCTCCTGCATGCCGATCTTGGTCATCGCGTCGAGCGCGCCTAGCGGCTCGTCAAGCAGCAGGATTTCGGGCTGCACGGTCAGGGCGCGGGCGATACCGACGCGCTGCGCCATGCCGCCCGACAGCTGCCTTGGAAACGCATCGCCGAATTCGGCGAGGCCGACGAGCGCGATGTAGAAGCGCGCCCGTTCCTCGGCCTCAGCCTTCGGCACGCCGCGCACTTCGAGGCCGAAGGCGACGTTGCCGAGCACTGTCAGCCAGGGCAGCAGGCGCGGCTCCTGGAAAATCACCGCGCGCTCGGCGCCGACGCCGTGCACCGGCTTGCCATCGATGGCGACGCCGCCGCTGTCGGCCGCCTCCAGTCCGGCCAGGATGCGGAGCAGCGTGGTCTTGCCCGATCCGCTGGCGCCGACGATGACCAGGCATTCACCCGAGCGGATGTCGAGATTGAGGGTCCTCAGCACGGCAAGCGAACGCCTGCCGATGCTGAACGATTTGGACAGGTCGCGTATGCTGACCTCACCGCCGCTTGTGCCGCTCATCGCGCTCATCTCCCAGCTGATTGTCTTGCCGGTTGGCCTTCTCAGTTGGTCTTGGTTTCGCCGGGCCGGTAGAGGATATCTGCTGCCTTCAGCTTACCCTTTGGCAGGCGGCCGTCGCGCTCGAGCACGCTGACCCAGAAGTCGATGTCGCGGTCCGTCGCCTTGGCCCCCTGGCGCAGCCCGAAGCCGGTCCAGTAGCGCGCCAGCTCGCCGTTCTCGCCGCGCTTATCGAGGATGTTTGCCAGCACCTTGCGCGCCTCGTCGGGGTTCTGCAGCGACCAGTCGGAGGCGCGCGCCGATTGCTCGACGAAATTGCGGGCGGCGTCGGGATGCGCGGCGATGAAGTCGCGCCTGAGCACGACGAAGCCGCCGGCCAGCTCGCCCAGCACGTCGGTGTCGTTGAACACGCCGCGCACGCCGCCATTGTCGACCAGCGCCCCGGCAAACGTCGCCTGCCAGTAGCCGAGCGCCGCGATGTCGACCTGGCGGGAGCGCAAGGTCTGCTCGAGCTGCGGTCCGGGTACGACAACGAGATTGGCGGCGTCCGGAGACAGGCCGACGCTGTGCAGCGCCTCGCGCACGGTGTAGTCGAGATGGGCGCCGAGCGTGTTGACGGCGATGGTCTTGCCGGCAATGTCGGCGATCGATTTGATCGGGCTGTCGTCCAGCACGTAGAAGACGCTGCGCACCTTGCTGTTGATGCCGTTGCTCGGATAGACGGCGACGAAGTCGTTGCCGCCGGAGATCGAATTGATCACGGCGGCGGTTGCGGCCGAGCCGATATCGACGCTGCCGGAGGCGAGCGCAAACAACGATTCCGGGCCGCCGCCGGAATAGCCGACATTCTCGACCTCGATACCGAGGCCTTTGAAATAGCCGAGCTCGCCGGCCAGCTCATGCGGAGAGATGCTGCCACGGCTGGCGAGGGAGCGGAACTTGACGGGTGCGGCTTCGGCAAGGGCGAAGCGCGGCAGGCCGGCGGCGAGAAGGCCGGCGGCGAAGGGCGCGCCGGCAAGCAGGGAACGGCGGGAGATTTTCATGGTCCGGGTCTTTCCTGATTTGAGTTCTGGCCTGGTTGAGATTGAAAAAGGCGGGTGGTCAGTCGACGGCATTGCTCCAGCGGCAGAGCCGCCGCTGCAGGCTGACCAACGCCTGGTTGGCGATCAGGCCGAGGCTGGCGAGGATGACGATTGCCGCAAACATCAGCGGGATCTGGAAGTTGTACTGCGCGTTCATCACCTGGAAGCCGATGCCCTTGTTGGCGCCGATCATTTCGGACGCGATCAACAGCAGTAGCGCCGTGGTGGCGCTGAGCCTCAGCCCAACGAAGATCGAGGGCACGGCGCCGGGCAGCACGACGCGACGGAAGACGGTGAGCTGCCTGGCGCCGTAGACGCGCGCCATCTCCAGCAGTTTCGGATCGACCTGCTTGACGCCGCCGATGGTGTTGAGCAGCAGTGGAAACAGCGTCGCCCAGAAGATGACGAACACCTTGGAGGCTTCGCCGAGCCCAAGCAGCAGGATGAACACCGGATAGAGCGCCAGCGCCGAGGTCTGGCGGAAGACCTGCAGGATGGGGTCGAGCGCGGTCTCGACCGCGCGCACCTGGCCCATGAACAGGCCAAGCGGGATGGCGACCAGCACGGCGGCCGCGAAGGCGAGACCGGCGCGCTGCAGGCTGATGGCGATGTCGCCGAGCAGAGTGCCGCCGGCCAGTCCCTTCCAAAGTGCCGCGACAATCATGTCGATCGGCGGCAGCACGGCCGTGTTGACCCAGCCGGCGCTGCTCGACACTTGCCATAGTGCGAGGAAAGCGATGAGGACGCCGTAGCGCGACAGGAAGCGAATTCCCGCCCGGCCGCCGAGGCGCAGGAAATCCGAGCCGAGGCTTGTCGTGCTGTCACGCGTGCCGAGGCTGGCGGCCTGTTCGATGTGCTGCAAGGTCATCGTCGTGCCTCTCGCTTCGAGGGTAGTGGGCTTCGTGGAATTATTCGGCGGCCAGCACGGCCGAGCGGGCGGCGGTCCACGGGTTTTCCGGCCGCCTCAGGCCGAGGTTGTCGCGCAGCGTCCTGCCTTCATAGGCGGTGCGGAACAGGCCGCGGCTCTGCAGTTCGGGGATCACCAGCTCGACGAAGTCGTCGAGCCCGCCGGGCAGCCAGGGCGGCAGGATGTTGAAGCCGTCGGCGGCCTCGTTGTCGAACCATTCCTCCAGCTGATCGGCGACCTGCGTGGCGCTGCCGATGACGGTATAGTGGCCGCGGGCCGTCGCCACCCATTGATAGAGCTGGCGGATGGTGAAGTTGTGCTCGTCGGCAATCTGGCGGATCAGCGCCTGGCGGCTCTTCATGCCTTCGGTCTCCTTGCTTGGCGGCAGCGGGCCGTCGAGCGGATAGCCCCTGATGTCGAGTGTCTGGCCGGCCAGCCCGTTGAGCAGGGCCACGCCATCTTCGGGCAGGATGAGATCGTTCAGCTGCTGGTATTTGGCGCGCGCTTCTTCTTCTGTGCGCCCGACGAAGGGTGCCACGCCCGGCATGATCAGCACCTGGTCGGGATCGCGGCCGGCGGCCGTCACACGTGTTTTGATGTCGCGATAGAATTCCTGCGCCGACGCCAGGTTCTGATGGGCGGTGAAGATGACTTCCGCCGAGGCGGCGGCGAGCTTGCGACCGTCTTCGGATTGTCCCGCCTGCACCACGACCGGGTGCCCCTGCACCGGGCGCGGCACATTGAGGGGACCCTTGACGCTGAAATGCGGGCCCTTGTGGTCGATGTCGTGGAGCTTGTCCTTGTCGTAGAAGCGCCCCGATTTCTTGTCGCGGATGAAGGCGTCGTCCTCCCAGCTGTCCCACAGCGCCTTGACCGTTTCGACATGCTCATGGGCGCGGGCATAGCGCTCGGCGTGGGCAGGCTGCGTATCGCGATTGAAATTGCGCGCGGTTTCGTCGCCGGCCGAGGTCACGACATTCCAGCCGGCGCGGCCATTCGACAGATGATCGAGCGAGGCAAATTTGCGGGCGAGCGTGTAGGGCTCCTCGTAGGTGGTCGAGGCGGTGGCGATGAAGCCGAGATGCGTGGTGAGCGGCGCCAGCGCTGCAAACAGCGTGACCGGCTCGAAGCCGGCGATCTTGGCGTTGCCGCCTTCGCGGGCGCCGAGGCCGACCGTCAGATTATCGGCGAGGAAATAGGCATCGAACAGGCCGCGCTCGGCGGTCAGGGCAAGCTGCTTGTGGAACTCGAAATTGGTGGCGCCGTCGGCCGGTGCGTCGGGATGGCGCCAGGCGGCGATATGCTGTCCGCCGCCGGGCAGGAAAGCGCCAAGTTTGATTTGCCTGGATTTGGTAGATCTGGTCATCGCCGCGTGCTCCTGGGTGGATCGGGGAGTGGATCTCGGGTCAGTGGTGCGCTCAGGCGGCAAGGCCGACGCCGTAGGGCACCCCGGTAACCCGGCATGCCTCGGCGACCGCTTGCCGGGCGCGGGCGTGGATGGCTTCCGACACCAGCACCCCATTGGCAAAATCCTTGTCGGAGGCGTAGATCGCGGTCGGCACGGTCAGCGCCTCGAAGAAGCCGAACAATGGCCGCAGCTGGTGCTCGACGATCAGCGAATGGCGTTCGCCGCCGCCGGTCGCGGCAAGGATGACCGGCTTGCCCCTCAGCGATGACGGGTCGAGCAGGTCGAAGAAGTGCTTGAAAAGCCCGGTATAACTGCCTTTGAAGGTCGGCGAGCCGGCCACCAGGATGTCGGCGCCCAGCAGCCGTTCGACGATGTTGCGCGCCGCCGGGTCGAGGTCGCCGAGGCGCCTTGCCTGCGGCAGGGACGCGCCGAGATCCTCGATGTCGAAGACGGCGGAGGCCGCGCCGATGCTTTCGGCGGCCTGCCCGACAATGTGGCTGATGAACGCCTTGGTCTTCGATGGCCGGGTCAAATTGCCCGACAGCCCCACCACGAGCTTTTTCGACATTCCTGGCTCCCTGTCCAAATGATCTATGTTAAGTCTAGAGAGTTTGTAGAATTAAAAGAGCGAGAAAATTTCAAAGGTAGCGCATTGAGCGAACGGAGTTTGCGGAACACCGGCCGTAGTTGGTTCATTCAATGCGGCGTACTGCGCCGGCGCAGGCGCATCGACCAGCGGCGCAAACGCCTGCCAGGACCTTGTCCTCGGGCTGCGGTGAATCAAGCCAATTTGATTCAAATCCGGCTGTGGATATTTGCTTTTGGGTAAATCGCGGCGGTCATCCTGCCGGCCGGCGGGCAACAGGGAGAAGCCGATGACAAGCGACTTTGCCGCCGCACACCTCCATCTTGAACGAGCCAGCCATTATTTGAGCGGCGAGGACGAGACGAGCCGCACGGCTCGTGCGGCTGTGGATCTTCTGATCGATTCAATTGTCGCGGTGCAATACAAACGGCCGATGGGCGACGTAGTGGAATTTCCAGGACCGGCAAAGCTGGGACAATCCGTAAGCGGGACGGGTTAGCTCAACTGGCGGCGTCCCTTTGTCCTGCCTGATCACATGAACCAGGTTGCCACCAGGCCGATCGTCGCCGAGAAGATGGCGGCGGTCGTTGCCCAACCGAGTATGTTGGTGCTGCGGCTGTTCACCTGGTCGCCCATGATCCTGCGGCTGTTCGTCATCAGCATGATGAGCAGCAGCAAGGGCGGCGTCGAGAAGCCCTGAACTATGCCGGACCAGACCAGCGCCTTCATCGGATTGAAGCCGAGGAAGTTGAGGCCGGCGGCGATCGCCGTAAAAAATCCGATGGCGAGATAAAATTTGGGCGCCTCTCGAGCCCGGGCGTGCAGGCTGTTTTTCCAGCCGATGGCTTGTGCCACGTCATAGGCAGCGCCGGTAGTCATGACAGGAACCGCTAGGAAACCGACGCCGATCACGCCTGCGGCGAACAGGACGCTTGCGGCCTGGCCGGCTAGCGGGCGCAGCGCCTCCGCCGCTTGCGCAGCCGTGTCGATATCGTGGTGGCCCGTCTTGTAGAGCGTAGCACCCGTCGACAGAATGATGAAATACATGATGAGATTTGAAAACATCATGCCGATGAGAATGTCCCGGCGAGAGCGACGGAGTTCGCTGTCGGTAGCGCCCTTCCTTTGCCTGAGCGTCGTTCGCCCCTGGGCAATCTCCTCCTCGACCTCCTCATTGGACTGCCACGTGTAGAGATAGGCGGACAGCGTCGTGCCGATGATGGCGACCAGGATCGACAGGAACTCACGGTTGAATTCGATCCGCGGAAGCAGTGTTCCGCGCAGTACGGCCGCGGCGTCCGGCTTGGCCAGAATGGCGGCACCGACATAGGCGAGCAGCGCCAACGCCAGCCACCGAAAGATGTTGCGGATCAAAGTATAGGAGCCGAAGACCTGGAGGGCGAAGATGGTGGCCGCGACGAACAGCACGATCAGCGGGATGGGAAGTGGTACGAACATGTTGATCGCGGCCGCCATTCCACCAAGATCCGCCGCTGCCTCGATGGTGTTGCCGACGAGCACACCCAACAGCACCGACCAGAGCAGCCACCGCGGATAGAAGTCCTTGATGACGTGGAACAATCCGCGCCCGGATACCTGACCAAGCTTCGACGACAGGTAGACGACCGCATACATCATCGGCAACGTCACCGGAGCCGTCCAAAGCAGGTCGGGTCCGAAGCGGGCGCCGGCGCTGGCATAGGTGCCTATCGCAGAACAATCGTCGTCGGCTGCCCCGGTTATCAGGCCGAGGCCGAGCGCTCGGCCTATGCCGCCTTCGCCCTCCTTCGGTGGGTGGGAATGGTCAGAACCGGCCTGCCTCATTGCGACCGGACCGGGTTGGGATGGAAGGGCGTGGGCACGGCCTTCCATGCCACGATCGTAAGGATCGGTCGCGCCGCTGATCTCATTTTGCTTCCTCAACAACTTTGCCCAAACCCGGCGCGCCATGACTTGTTCCGTGGCCTGGCGGAGCAGAGGCTTGCCCCAGATCCTTCCCTCCGGGGGGTAAGCCTGAAAGTTCGGGTTGACCGCTTCTGAAGGCGAAGCGACTATCCGTGCGAGGTGAATTCCGCAGGAGGAAATACGATGGACGAGCCCGATCGGTGGCGCCACATGTCGAGTGCGCCAAGGGACGGCAGCAGAATCCTTGTCACGGTTCGGCCATCCGAACAGGGGCCGGCCGAAGTCGACATGGCTTTCTGGGCCCGGGCCGATCAGTTCGGCAGCGAAGGCTGGAGGGCTTCCGACTCTTCTCCGGGACGCATCGTCGAATATGCCGAACCGGAGCTGAAGTGCTGGATGCCGCTGCCGTCGGCCAATCTGAGCAAGGGTTCGATGCCGAGCCCCTGGGAGGAGGATGATGTCCCGCTGCTGGATGGCTCGGGGATCTGAGGTGAGCTGTCGCGGTCGCTACAGGACCGCGTTGGGGCCGAAGCTGCCGATCTCCCCCCTCGTGGGGGAGATGTCCGGCAGGACAGAGGGGGGCGCCGTAGAACGCCGACCTCGATCGCCAAAGAGCGTTGACAATGCCTCACACGCCATTGCCTCCACGACACCGCGCAAATGCCAAATCGATGCCCAAGGCCAGCACATTGGCATTGTGACTGGGCTCGCCGCTGCATCCTGAATGGGTGGCCAAAGCGCGAGTTCCGTGAGCGACGGATGGGCAGCAGAACCCTGGCAAGACCGGCGGGACAGCGCCCCCCTTGTAACTTGGAAACGACCACTTCTCTGTCCTGCCGGACATCTCCCCCACGAGGGGGGAGATTGGCTCTCATCTCGGCTTTTCGCTAGTCTCCAACGTTGCAAGAACGGCGCTCCCGTTGAAGCTGCCAATCTCCCCCGGGGGAGATGCCAAGTGGTGCCAAAGAGGGCAGGACACAGGGGTCGCAAAGGAATGCCAACGCCGCGGTGATGCCCGCCTTCGTCAGAACAGGAACGCGGCGGTGGCGGGGTTCGGGCCGGTGCGGCCGTCGGGCGAATCCATGCCCCGGATGAGCTCGAGGTCCTTCGCTTCCAATTCGAAATCGAAGACATCGAAATTGGCGGCGATCCGGTCCTGGTGGATCGATTTCGGGATGACGATCAGCCCTTCCTGAAGGTGCCACCTGATAATCACCTGCGCCACCGACTTGCCGTGTTTCCTGGCGATGCTTTCGAGCGTCGGGTCGCTCAACAGCCGGCCGCTGCCCAGCGGGCTCCAGCTTTCGATGCGGATGTTGTGCCTGTCGTGAAATTCGCGTTTGTCGCGCTGCTGGAAGCGGGGGTGGAGCTCGATCTGGTTGACGGTCGGCGTGACGCCGGTCTCGCCGATGATCCGTTCGAGATGGTCCTGGTTGAAGTTCGAAACGCCGATCGACTTGATGCGGCCTGATTGCCTGAGTTCGATCAGCGTCTTCCAGGCCTCGACATATCTGTCCTGGCTGGGTACCGGCCAATGGATCAGGAACAGGTCGATCTGTTCGATGCCGAGCTTGCTCATCGTCCCGTCGAAGGCGCGCAAGGCGGCGTCGCGCTGATGCGCGCCGTTGCGCAGTTTCGAGGTGATGAACAACTCGCTTCTCGCCGAGCGGATTGCCTGCCCGACACCTTCCTCGTTCTGATAGCCTTCGGCGGTGTCGATCAGCCTGTAGCCGGCCTCGATTCCCCAGCGCACCACCTTGGCGGTGATGGCTGGATCGACCTGCCACACGCCGAGGCCGATTTGCGGAATGGCGGAGCCGTCGTTCAATCTGATTTGTTCAGGTCTATCCAGGGTAATCTGTTCAGCCATGTTCAGGTCCTTCTGCATCATTCCGCCCGGCGCACGCTCTATCTAGTCTGGATGGCCGCCAAAGCCAGTCGATATCATGAGAATGTGAGGAGACGGACGTGAAGCGCTGATCTTCCGCTTCGGGCCGACAGCTCTCTGTGACCCACGGAGTCCAGGGAACTCCATTCAGGACGATCCCGCTGTCGCGGATTCTGTGGTATTCTGTGGACTATCCGAGGAGGCGACTGCGTTGACCAACAGCTTGGAAGGCGAAGGAGCAAGAGACTGGTCGCCCCTGCTGGTCGCGGCAGAACAAGGCGATGCGGATGCGGTTCGATCGGAATTGGCGGCTGGCGCCGACATCAATCAGTCGGACGACGGCGGCTGGTCTGCACTTCACCTTTCAGCCCTCAATGACCGCACAGCGGTGGTCGAGGTGCTGATCGAAGACCCGGAAATCGATGTGAATGCCAGAAACAAGTGGAAGAGCACGCCCTTGAGCCTTGCGTCGGCCAAGGGACATTACGCGTGTATCTCAGGCCTCGTGAGACACCCCCAAGTAGAGATCAACGCGCGAGCTGACTACTACGGTAGAACGGCTCTTATCGAGGCGGCGAAGAACGGGCATCTCGAAGTCGTCAAGTTGCTCGTGGAGAATGGCGCGGAAGTAAATCTGACCGACAAGACGGGGAGAAACAACGCGCTCATCGAGGCTATCAAAGGGCGGCACTACGAGATCGCGGAATACCTGCTGGATTCTGGGAAAGTGAGCTTTATCAACAAAGAAATAAGGCTAAACGCCCTGATCTGGGCTGGCAGCTGCCACAACCCTCAGCTTATCGAAAGGCTGGAAGCCGCGATCCACAGTTTCTTCAACGGCAAATAAGGGCCTCGCCCTTACTGTCGCGGGCCGTCCGTATCTCCCGTCACGTCGATGCGCTCGATGGCGCAAACGGCCCTGCGGCGCTTCACATAATTTATTCAACCAAACGGTTGACTATCTCAAAGCGTGCGTCTATATTCAACTACATGGTTGAATTACAAACACCTCAGATGGATGCGGTCTTTCACGCCCTTGGCGACGCCACGCGCCGGCACATGCTTCGCGATCTCGCCGATGGCGAGAAAACGGTAAGCCAGCTGGCGGAACCCTTCGCGATGTCGCTCGCGGCGGCCTCCAAGCACATCAAGGCGCTGGAGAACGCAGGGCTTATTCGTCGAGAGGTGAGGGGCCGCACGCATCTGTGCCGACTATCCCCCGGACCGCTGGCCAGCGCCCATCAGTGGCTCAGCTTCTACGAGCGCTTCTGGACCGGTCGTCTCGATGTTCTCGAACGCCTTCTTCGCGAAGAGGACGCACGCAAAGCCCAGGATGAGCCCAGGAAATCGCCCAATCCGAAAGAAGGAGACGAGCAATGAACCAGATGAGAAGCATCGACGCCTATGGCGCGCTAAGCGAGCCCGCCACGTTCACTATCCAACGCCTTTTGCCCGGACCCATCGAGCGCGTCTGGGCCTATCTCACCGAGAGTGACCTGCGCCGGCAGTGGATGGCAGCGGGGCAGATGGAAATGAAGGCGGGCAGCTCGTTCGAATTGGTCTGGCGTAACGACGAGCTGACGGACCCGCCTGGCCAGCGCCCCGCGGGCTTTCCCGAAGAGCATCGGATGGAGGGCCGGATCACCGACCTCGATCCGCCGCGCAAGCTTTCCATCACCTGGGGAAATACCGGCGGCGTCTCCTTCTTGCTGGAGGCGAAGGGTAGCGATGTGCTGCTCACCGTCGTCCATCGCCGCCTGCCGGAACGTGCAATCCAGCTCAACATCACGGCCGGCTGGCACATACACCTCGACCTGCTGGCCGCCCGCCTGGCTGGCAAGACGCCGACCTCGTTCTGGGACGGCTGGAGCCGCCTGCGGGAAGAATACGATCGCCGCCTGCCGGCCTGATGTAACTCGCGGCGTCCATCCCTGAGGTCGCCGCCAGCAACACGAAGCGACGATGAAACGTGCTTGCATCCAGCAAGCCTGATGGAGGAAGTCATGCGCAAATTGATCGCTGGGATGAAAATCTCCGTCGACGGCAAGATGGAGGGGCCCGAGGGTTACGCCGATTGGGTCGACGCGTGGTCGGACGAATATGGCCTGACGCCGCAAATCGACGCCTGCCTGCTTGGCAGCGTCATGTATGCCGGCTACGAGCGCTACTGGAGCGCCATCCAGAACGAGCCCGACAAGCCGCTGCCGATGACCGGCAAATTGCCGAAGCCGGCCGAGCTCGAATGGGCCCGATTCGCCGCGCAGACCCCGCATTATGTGCTGTCGAACACAATGACTTCGGCCGCCTGGCCAAAGACGCGCTTCGTGCGGAATTTCGAGGATATCGCTGCGCTTAAACAGAAGCCCGGCAAAGACATCTACCTTATGGGCGGCGCCCGAATTACCGCGAGCCTTATCGATGCCGGGCTGGTCGATGAGCTCAGGCTGATCGTCTATCCGCTGCTCGCCGGTGAAGGAAAGGCGCTGTTTGGGACGGCGAAAAATCGTCGTGGGCTCGAACTGCGCAAAGTGGAGCAGCTTTCGGACGGCCGCGTCAGGCTGGTCTACGGGATCGGCTAATGCAGCCACCCTTGGCGGATCTAGCGGGGCCGAAGCGGAGGCCGTCCCGTCAACAGCGGGACAAGCCGGCGCGAGGAGAGCGATGCTTCCTATGCGAAGAATGCATCCCGGCTGCCGGCCGGTCAGGCAACGATACCGCGGCAGGCCCAGGCGACATTCGCAAAGGATCTCGGGCCGTCGGGCCGGCCGGCCTCATAGGCGTCGCGCATGGCGGCGTCGACGCGCGCCCGCTCTTCTGGATCGAGCGTGGCCACATACTTGCCGAGCGGCCCTTCGCCGGCGGCTATCGGCGCCCAGTAATCGTCGAAGTTTTGATAGTCCATGCGGATCATCAGCTCGGTCTCCGTAACGTCGCGGAGACCCTGCTCGACAAAGGTCCGTTTCATTTCACCCGGCTGCATCATCGGCTGCGTGCAATAGCGGGCGCGCAGCTGGCGTCCGCCTTCGCTGAGCACCGCCACCGTGTCGATCATCATGCGCATCCCCGGCATGCCGCCGAGATGGTCCCATACCGTCGCCGCGACCACGCCGCCCGGCCGCACGACGCGGCGCATCTCGGCGACTGCCTTGCCGGCTTCGGGCACGAAATGGAGCACGAGCAGGGCCAGGGCACGGTCGAACGCGCCGTCCTCAAAGGGCAGGGCGCAGGCATCCGCCTGACGGATTTTTATCCGCGGATCGGAGTTGCGCCGGATTGCCTCCTCGACAAAAACGCCTGAAAAGTCGATCGCGGCGACCTCACGGAGGTCAGCGGCCTTGACGAGCGCGAAGGTCAGGCTGCCGGTGCCGCAACCGACGTCGAGGATCTTTTCGCCGTCTTTAAGGCCCGCAAAGTCGATGAACAGCGGCGCGAGCCTTTGGCTCCAGCGGCCCATGAGCTGCTCATAGCCGGCAGCATGGTGAACATTGAAACTTGAAGTCATCGAAGCCTCCTCCCAAAGCCGTATGCTAGACTTCGGCGGCCACTGACGAAAGCCATTTTTGGCGCGTGTTGGTTCGGTCACCCGGGCCGCGCGAAGACATCGCCAGCCGGATTTGATGGCGCCGGACAGCCAGCCTCCGTGGCCTTGACCACCTAATTGGCGGGCAACCCGCGGCGCTTCCATTCACTGCGCGGCACCGGATTTCCAACACGGAAGGCGAACGACACGACTTTCGTTGCGTCCGGATCGACCTCACAACGAAAGCTCAGATCGTACCACTGCCCGTTTGCGGGGAACGGCGCACTGGCGACGTTCATGACCGTGCCGGCCTTCAGCCGATACTCAAGCAAGCTGTCTGGGAAATAGGGGGGCGACGCGTGCACCAATTGCTGTGCGAGCTCCGTGTTGCAGAGCTGACCGATTCGTACGGCGCGCGGCACGTTTTTCATGGCGGTTGTCGCGATCGGATCATCGGTTGCTGCTTGCGAGAACAATCTTTTCGCTTCTTCAAGCTTCAACGGCTTTTGCACGTTAGCGACATCCGCCGGCTTGGGCTTTGGCGGCTGTGGTGCGCCAGGCGGCGGAGCCTGGTCTTTCCCGTCGACCGCAGTCACGGCAGGTGGCTGTGCAAGATCCTGGTTATTGGGATCTTGCGGCGCGGGCGGTTGTTCCGAACCATCCTCCGCACTGTTGCCGTCCAGAGACTTGCGAGGACCGGCGTCCTTCTCACCGAATTGGAAGACAGGTCTCTGCGCGGCGACCTCACGGCTCGCCGGGGTCTCGACCTTTGCTTCCGGCGGCTTTTCCGGCTTGGGCGGTTCAGCGGGGGACGGAGGTTTGGTTTTTTCCGGCGGTTTGGGCGGCGGCACGATATCCACCGCAATGGCCTGCTCCTTCCCTGGCTGCGAGAGCGTTGCCGGCAGTCCGAACAACAAAAACGCGACGATGAGCAGATGCAGGGCAATCGAAGTGGGCAAGGCCCACCCGAATACCCGGCGCTGATCCCGTATGTCGTTTCTCATCGTGGCCGGTGTGTGGAATGAAATATTGGCGGCATCAAGCATCGATGCCGCCAGACGTCGAAATAACCCGTTGCGAATCGAGAGTCGGCGGCTGCAATACGGCGCGCCATCCAATCGTGTGGCGTCTGCGTCCGCGCAGGGGGACCGGGCCAGCAGCACATGCAGCAAGTCGTTTCAGGCGGCTAGCAGGCACGCCCTGTCGGCACGGTGTCGCCGGTTGAAATCACAGGGAAACCGATAGCCCGCCGTCAACGGCCAGCACGTGCCCGTTGACGTAAGCGGCAGCGTCGGAGGCGAGAAACACCACGGCTCCGCCGAGTTCCTCAGGCTGGGCCCAGCGGCCCGCGGGGGTTCGTGCCTCGACCCATTTGGTGAAGGCCTCGTCGTGCATAAGTGCGGTGTTGAGCTCGGTGGCGAAATAGCCTGGGGCGATCGCGTTGACGGTGATGCCGTGGCGGCCCAGCTCAGCGGCAGTTGAGCGTGTCAGCCCGTGCAGCCCCGCCTTTGCCGCCACATAGGCGTGAATGGTGGGACGGCCAAGGATCGCAGCGACCGATCCGGTGTTTATTATGCGCCCGAACTTGTTTGGCAGCATCAGGCGCACCGCGTCGCGCATCATGCGGAAGCAAGCCGACAGATTGACGGCAACCACGTGGTTGAAATCCTCGTCCTGCCATTCGACCAGCGGCTTACGATGCTGGATGCCGGCGTTGTTGACCAGAATGTCGAGGCGGCCGTGGCGTTCGACGATTCCTTCGAGCGACGCCCTTGAGATCGCCGCGTCGGTGACATCGAACGGCAGGGCTTCTGCACCTATCCTGTCCGCCGCGGCGGAAAGGGCGGCCACGTCGCGGGCGTTGACGACCACCGTCGCGCCGTTCTCCGCAAGTGCCTTGGCCATGGCAAAACCAAGGCCACGCGAGGCGCCCGTGACCAATGCGACACGGCCCTTGAGCGAGAACAATTCCGGCATTGAGATCCCCTATGGAAAAGGGCGGGAGTTTCCTCCCGCCCAAAAGCACTATTTGGCGACGCAGGTGTCGGCTGTCTCCGGAGTGCAGACATCGAGGCCCGTGTAGGTCGGGTCGGCCGGCGGAGCCTTGCCGTCCTTCATGTCCTTCAGCGCCATCATCGTCTTGTAGCCCATCTCGAACGGCCGCTGGCCGACCTGGCCAAGCGAGAAACCTTCCTTCATCTGGTCGATCTGTACCGGAAGCGTGTCGGCGACGACAAGGGCCAGGGCCTTCGAGGCGATCTTGTCCTTGTACGGTGCGACGGCGGCGCGGTTGGCATCAGGGATGAACTGCGGGAAGCCACCGGTTGGGACAAACGCGTCGAGGTTCGGGTTTTTCGCCATGATATCCTCGAACTGTTGCACCGAAAGCGGGAAATCATCGTTGGTGTAGAGCGGACAGCCTTCAATTTCGGTCCAGCCGTTCTGGCCTGTCAGCCGATCTCCGGGCGAGGCCGCCGATTTGGTGCCCGAAAGCGTATCGCGAATGCCCTGCATGCGCTCGTTGTGGTTGGCCGCCGCGGCGCCGCCGGACTGGATGCAGATCGTGCCGCCTTTGGGCTTGATCTGCATGACAAGCTTGGCGAGGTTCACGCCGATCTCGTAATTGTGGGTGCCGATGTAGGCAACGCGCAGATCCTTGTTTTCGGGCAGGAGATCGGAGTCCCAGGTGAGAACCGGGATACCGGCCTCCTTGGCGGCCTGCAGCGCAACCGCCATAGCCGCGGCGTTCGATGGCGACACGGCGATGCCGTCCACCTTCTTGGCCACGAGATCCTGCACGATCTGCACCTGCTCGTCGCCGCCGCCATGTTCGCCGGGACCGATATACATGCACTCCACAGCGCCTTTGGATTCGGCCTCGGCCTTCTTGCAGCCGTCGCGTGCCTGGTCGAAGAAAGGATTGTTCATGTTCTTCGGCACCAGGGCGAAGGTGTATTTCGCCTGGGCGCCGGAAACGGCGAGCACCATTGCGCCAAGCGCGACGGCGGCCGTGAGCAGATGTTTTTTCATGTGACGTTCTCCTCCTTGGTGTGATGTCCCGCAAGCCTCCCGCCGGCGGGTTTCTAGCGGCGTTTTTTGGGCATCAAGACTGCCAGCGACGCGGCGAGAATCGATTTGCCGCCGGTTTGCATGCCCAAGAGAACCGCAAGAACGATGAAGGCGCCGACGAAGGCACCCTGCCAGTTTGAATCGATGCCGGCCATCAGCAGCGCGTTCCTGATCACCTCGAGGAAGGCGGAACCGATGATCGCACCGAAGGCCGTGCCGGCGCCGCCCATGAGGCTGGCGCCGCCAATGACTGTCGCGGCGATAACGCGCAGCTCATAGCCTTGGCCCATGGCATTGATGGCCGAGCCGTTATAGCCGAGGAGCAGGAGCGAGGCGAGCGCGGCGGTGAAAGCCGAGAAGACATAGGCCTGGAATTTGATCCAGTTGACCGGAACGCCGGTGAGCCGTGCCGCCTCCTCATTGCCGCCGATGGCGAAGAGATGCCGGGCCCAGGCAGTGAAGTTGAACACGAAGCCGACAATCAGGGCCAGGATCACCATGGTCCAGAATTGTGACGACAGTTCTGGTATCCAATGCGGTGCCCAGTCGTCCAGACCATGCCGCGGCCATTTCCACTGACCGATTGCCTTTACGATCGGGGCATCGGGCCCGAACTGGTAGAGCATCTGGTTGGCCGAGAATACGACCGCCAGCGAGCGCGCGACGGACAGCATGCCGAGGGTGACCACAAAGGACGGCATCCCGACATAGGCGACAAAGAATCCATTGACCGCGCCACAGGCCAGACCGGAGAAAAGGCCCATGGCGAAGGCGACATACCAGGGATAGTGCCAGGTGAGGAACAGGCCGGCGACGATGACCACGAGACCCATGACGGAGCCGACCGACAGATCTATACCGCCGGTGATGATGACGATCGTCATGCCAAGTGCCATGATGCCGAAAGGTGCGAAATTGCGCGTCACATTGGCGACGTTTTCAGAGGTGCCGAAGCTCGGCTCCATGGCAGTCATCAACATGACGAGCGCAATGAGCGCGATCGTCACCCAGAAGGGCTGACTTGAAATCACACGTTGGAGAACTGTTTTTTCCTTGGTCGGAACGAAATCCGACATGACCGGCCGGCCATGTTCTTCGACTGAGCCCTGAACGCCAACTGACTCCTGAACACTATTCGCCACGGATGGCCCCCGTTATCAGTCCAGTGATTTCCTCGGGCGACGTTTTGTCGGCTGGCTTGTCGGCAACTTTCGAGCCCCGCCTGAGGACGATAATACGATCTGCCACGGCGAACACGTCAGGCATTCGGTGACTGATCAGCATGACGCCGACTCCTTGTGCTTTGAGGCGTCGGATCAGTTCGAGTACTTCCGCCACCTGGCGCACCGAGATGGCGGCCGTTGGTTCGTCCATCAGCACCAGCTTGGCATTTGAAAGCCGGGTCCGCGCGATGGCGACCGCCTGGCGCTGCCCACCCGACATCTTCCTGACGAGGTCGCGCGGCCGGGTTTCCGATTTGAGTTCCTTGAACAGCGCTGCCGAGCGATCGATCATCGCCTGCTTGTCAAGAATCCTGATCGGCCAGAAGCCTTTCTTGATCTCGCGCCCCAGAAAGACGTTCTGCGCGGCCGTCAAGTTATCGGCGAGCGCCAGGTCCTGATAAACAACTTCGATCCCTTTGGCGCGGGCCTGCACAGGCTGGTGGAAGTGGCACACCTCGCCCTCGACTACAATTTCGCCGTCGCTCGGAGGAAAATTCCCGGCCACCGTCTTGACTATCGTCGACTTGCCGGCGCCGTTATCCCCCATGAGACCAACGACTTCGCCTCGCACCACCTGGAAGCTGACGTCGGTCAGGGCCTGGATAGCCCCGAAATTCTTGGAGACGTGGCGAACCTCAAGCACCGGCATCGCGGTCCTCCCGGGACAACATTTTGTCGGTCTTGTCCCTGGTCTATTCACAGCAGCTAATCAGCGAAACGTATTCAACACAATCATTTATTAGGTCAGGCCTCTCGGCAGTGACACGCGTCGTCTTAGGCCGTGACCTTGTAGCTGCTGCAGAACACCGAGGTGCTCGGCCGGTCCTTAAGACAATTACCAGGCGATTCTCAGGCTTGCGCCGCTTGATATTCGTTTCGGGTGAAATGAGTGGCATTTTGCGAGCGGTGCCAACGCTTCGGGTATGGAGCGCCGCAGAACACGGCTTTGCGTCATTCAAACACACGAGGACAGTGGCCAAGCCTGTCCCTAGCCTGCGTCGGCCAGAGCGCACGTCAGGAGATGAACCCGTATTCGGGGAGGCGAGGTCAAGTGTTGAAAGTCCGCTCCTTAACGGCGCTGCACGAGAGGGATATTCGGTCATGAATTTCAAAGGTTTGATCAAGCGTGCCGAGACTGTGGAGAGAGCGTTCAAGGAGCTCGAAACCGATTTGGCGGATGCGTTTAGCGAATGTCTCAACGTGGACGATCAGCCGCCGCTGAACGACGTCACCGTGCCGGATGAGACGGAATCGGATAAGAATCTCGCGGCAACGGATGACAGCTCGCAGATCGAGGCCAATGCGGACGCCTTCGAGACCGCACGAAGGCTGTCCCCCCATACGCAAACCCGGCTGGCTGCCTTAAGCGCGGTCGATGGGCTCTTTCACGACGCGCAGGAGTATCTGGGGGAGATCAATGCGAAACTGTCGGAGATCGCGACCTCGCATCATCTGACGGGCGAATTTCTAAAACTGCTCCACGGCGACATTCTTCGCGCCAACGAATTGGAGCTGGCAAATACCGGCCTGACGGCGCAGCAAAGGGTGCTGTCCGAACAGCTCCACGATGCAACCAGAAAGCAGCGCGAGCGCGACAGCGCTATCGAGGCCCTGCAGCAGCACGAGGCGAGCCTGGTCGAGGACAAGGAAGCACTTCGCGGCGCGCTGGCTGCGGCAAGGCTGGAACTCGTCGTGGCAGGCAATGCGAGCGCAAAACGCGAGGCCGAGTTCGGCGAGCTTGTCAAAACACTCTCGGCCAGAGCCGTCGAGGCCAACAGACGCTCGCGCGAGAACGAAATGCTGCGGGAGAAACATGTCAGCCTGTCGATCGACCTCGACAAGGCGCTGAAACGGGAGGCCGAGGCCCGGCACAGGCTGGACGAACTCTCGACTGTCCATGCCAATGATGCCGCGCAGCTTTCGGAACTGCTGGCCGCGCTTGGCAAGAGCGAGAAAGAGGAGATGCGGCTGCAGAAATCGCTCGATATGGCGCAGGCGAAGCTATCGGAAATAACGGAAGCAGCCCGCCTCAGGGACGGTGACAGGGAAGCCGAGCTTGCACGCAGTGTCGCGGAGATGACCGGCCTGCGTTCTGAAATCGAGGACCTTCGATCGCGGCTGGAGGCCGCCTCCAACCAGAACAGCGAAGCCGCCAGCGAGATCGCCATGCTCAAGGCCCAGGCGAGCGACGCGGTGGCCGAAAGGCAAATTGTCGAGCAAAAATTGTCTGCTCTCATGAAAGAGAGCGAAAACGACAAGATGAACCTTTCCGCAATCAGCGCAAATTTTTCGCAGCTTTCTCTGCAACAGGCATCCGAACAGATACAGTTCGACGTCCAGAGGCAGGAATGCGAGGATCTGCGAGCCGAAGTCGCGTCGCTTCAAGCCCGAGTCAAGGAACTGTTGCCCTATGAGCGGCTCCACAAGGTCACCAACGCCAGACCGCGTGAAGACGGCGTGGTCGAGATCACCGCCGCGGCGGCGGAGAAGGCCCGCGCCGGCAGGCGGCGCCTCCGCCTGCGCGCTGCATCCTAGCTCAGGCGCGGCTGTCTGAATTTCGACTGGTGTGAAGCGGACATCCGTCAATGGATGGCGGGTCGACCGTGAGGCTGGCCTTCCCTGCGTCGGCCTGCAATAATGCACGCCGGTGAAGCGGAGGGGCTGAGCATGCGGCGGTTCACAAACCGGAATCACCTCCGGTGGAGGATGTTGGCCTTCATCGCAATCATGGTGCTTTTGCCGAAGGCGGCGTCGGCCGATACCATCCCACCCGACAGGATCGCCGCAGCCCTGTCGAAGCTCGAATTGCTTGCCGAAGGCGTCGTCGCGGATGGTAGCGTGCCCGGTCTGGCCATCGGCGTCGTGCACGGCGACGAGGTGATCTTCCTCAAGGGGTTCGGGCATCGCGAAGCCGGAAAACCGGAGATCGTCGATGCCGACACGGTCTTCCAGATTGCCTCGCTCTCCAAGCCGGTCTCCGCCACCGTCGTGGCGGCGCTGGTCAGCGACGGGATCGCTTCGTGGGATTCCAAGATCGCCGACCTCGATCCGGCTTTCCGGCTCGCTCAGCCCTATCCGACCAGCGAACTCACGGTCCGCGATCTGTTTGCACACCGCAGCGGGCTTCCCGGCACCGCCGGCGACGACCTCGAGGACATCGGCTATGACCGCGCGGAGATCCTGCGCCGCCTGCGGTTCGTGTCGCCGTCATCCAGCTTTCGCGCGGGCTATTCCTACAGCAATTTCGGACTGACCGAGGGTGCCGTCGCGGCCGCGAAGCCGACAGGCAAATCATGGGAAGAGGTCGCCGAAGAGAAGCTCTACCGTCCGCTTGGAATGGCCTCGACCAGTTCCCGTCATTCGGACTTCATCAAGCACGCCAACCGCGCCGAGCTCCACGCCAAAATCGATGGCGCGTGGACCGCCAAGGTCCAGCGCTATCCGGATGCGCAGGCGCCAGCAGGCGGCGTCAGTTCCACCGCACGCGACCTCTCGCAATGGATGCGCCTTGTGCTCGGCAACGGGGACTACGCCGGCAAGAGACTCATTGCCGCCGATGCGCTGGACCAGACACATATTCCCTTGATGGTTCGCGGCAAGAACCCCGTCTCCGGAGGCGAGGCCTTCTACGGCCTCGGCTGGAATGTCGAATTCGGCCGGCACGGACCGATCTGGGGTCATGCGGGCGCCTTCAGCGCCGGCGCCCGCAGTCTGGTGATGCTCTTTCCCGAGGAGAAGCTTGGCATCGTCGTCATCGCCAACGCCTTTCCGACAGGCGTGCCGGAGGGACTGTCCGACAGCTTCGCCGATCTCGTCTTCGACGGAACGCTGGGAAAGGATAAGGTAAAGGCTTGGAATGATATCTATGCAGGCATGTTCGGCCCGGTGATTGCGGCGGCCAAGGCTACCTATGCCGCGCCGCCCTCTCCAGCAAGTCCGGCGGCGCCGGCCAGCGCCTATGCGGGCCGTTACTTCAACGACTTCATCGGCGATGCTATTGTGTCAGGCGAAGGAGACGCTCTTGTCCTCAAGGTCGGGCCTGCCGGTGCGCGGTCCTATCCACTGAAGCATTTCAACCGCGACCTCTTCGTGACCTTTCCCGATGCCGAGATGCCGGACAGGCCTTCGGCCGTCAGCTTTGCCCTCGGCGCCGACGGCAACGCGTCGGCCGTGACCGTCGAATTTCTCGACGACAATCGTCTCGGCACGCTGCAACGCGTGGGGGATTAGCCGCCGCCGGGCGGGCGATGCTTGCCGGTTCAGGATGCCGGGCCGAACTGGAGCAATTTGAAGCAATCGCCGCTTCCCGACTTCAACTGCGTCAGGAAGCCTTTCGACCGATCAATCCATTCCTGGTGCGACTTGGCATCGGCTTCGATCTCATTGGCCGGTGCAAGCTTGACGAAGCTTTTGCCATTGCTGAAAAGCCAGCACGCACGGCCGAGAAACCGCCTGCTGCGCTGGCGCAGGAGGTCGGCATCATAAAACACGTCGAGCACCTCCTGCTTGATCTTCCGCTCCTTTTCGGGATTGGCGATCGCAACCTCGATAGGCTCGCCGCCGATCGCATCCTGCAGGTCCTTGTAATCAAGGGCGATCTGGGTGGTGGCATATTTGATGTCGCTCTCGTCCCGGACGATGTTGAACCATAGCGTTGGGTTGAGCTCGTTGACGACGAACGATGCTTCGAAATCGCGCGACAGATTCAGGATATCGAACCCCTGAACATCGACGTCGCGCTCGACCAGAAGGATCTGGGAAACCTGCTTGGCGAGCGCCGTTCCGTGGGCGCTGACAGCGGCGTTGTCACCGCCGTGTTCCGGACTGACATAAGCACCACCATCATCCAGCAGCGCGTCGAATTCGCCGAGGGCCTCCACGACAGCGCTGCCGCGGGCAACACGCGCCGCCAGTTTGGCGAGAACCTGCTGGAGCTCCGCTTCGCGTTTGCGCTGGTCCTGATAATTCTGCTGGAAAAAGAAGATGAACAGGGACACGCCAATCCCGATCATGATCACGCCCAGCTGCGAAAAGATGTTGCGATAATATTCCAGCAGCTTTTCACGATGGCGTACGTCGTCGCGCACGCTGTGCGCAACGCGAAGATTGACGATCAGCGAAAGGACCAGGAGCCCGGCACCTACCAGGATCAGGCCGCCGATCAGGAGGTAGCCATGCCGTGAGTTGAAGTCCATTCCTTGCCGCGCTCCCGAAACCCCAGACAGCGCAGACTAATACCATTCCGCCTCAACACCTACGATCATCCCCACCATTCGGCCACTGGTCTTACAGCCAGGACTGCGCTCGCCATCCGCCTCGTTTCGTAGCGGTCTTCTCGCAGCCGGATTCAGGCCGCGTGCTTGGAACCAATGACGGGCGAGACTGTTCAGCTATGACTTTGATACGGCGCCGACGTGCCCGGCCGGCTGGGCATGCGGCGATCTTGAGGAGTTCTCATCATGAAGATTTCGTCCAGATTTCGTTCAGTCGCGGTTGCCGTCATAACTGCGGCTGCAGTTAGCTTTACCAGTGTCGCACATGCCGACAGCGGTACGATCCGCTTCGCCATCTACAAGGCGGCCTTCTTCATCGGCGGCGCCGGAGGCGAGGGCACACTGACCTTCCATGGTCGCCGGTATCCCATCTCGGTCGGCGGCATCTCGGGCGGCCTCGCCTTCGGTGCCTCCAAGACCTATTTCAAAGGTACCGTGCGCCACATACGCCGCGCCCGGGATGTGACGGGGGTTTACGGCGCAGCGGGCGGTGGCGGCGCGCTCGGCAAAGGAGCCCAGGTGATCGTCATGACCAATGACAAGGGTGCCCAACTCGAACTCACAGGCAGGCAGGTAGGCCTGCAAGTCAATGCCGATCTCAGCGGTATGAGCATCTCGCTGAAATAAGGACAGTCACTGCATTCGTTATTCCTTGGATGGGCCGGATTTGGCCGCTCCAAACCGCAGCCCATCCATCAGCAGCGACACCAATCGGCGCGAGCGGTCGCGCCAGTCCTTGGTGTCCGGGGCCGAATAGATGCCGCCCAGCGCATGCAGCACGTCGGAGGCATCGACGTCGCTGCGGATCGAGCCGTCGGCGACCGCGGCATCGATCAGCCGCCGCAAGGCGAGCGTCACCCTGCCCGAAACGTCGGAGAACAGGGCAGAGTTGGTCGTGAGCAGGATGCGCAGGCTTGTCGACAGCCCGCGCTTGGTGGCGATGTAGTCGACGAAGCGCTGCATCCATTGTTCAAGCGCTACGTCGGGCGCATGATCGTGGGCGAGTTCGTCGGCCGCCTGGCACAGCCCTTCCACTTCGCGCCGATAAACCACCTCGACCAGATGCTCGCGGGTTGGGAAATGCCGGTAGAGCGTGCCGATGCCGACGCCGGCCTGGCGCGCAATCTCCTCCAGCGAGGCGTCGACGCCATGCGCAGCAAAGGCCTTTGCCGCGACCTCGACCAGCGCGTCGCGGTTGCGCTGCGCGTCGGCGCGCAGCGGTTTTGCAACGGCGGTTTCGGTTTTGTCTCCAGGTATGACGGGCGGCTCCGCGGCCAATTTCTTCTCCAGTGCTGATCCGAAGCATAACCGGATAGGCAGGCCCCGTTTCAAGAACGCAGACTCTTCCACCTTCGTTACGTCTCCGACAAATATAATCGCAAGTAACTATAATCACAGGATCGAGTTTGGGCCGGCGTTCCGGCAGGCGAGGCATCTTGCCCGCCTCTGGTGCACGGCCGGTGGATGACGACGGAGGATATTTCCTCGCGGCCCGCACTCCTCATCTGTTCGGCCGATGCCGTGGGGCAAAAATGAGCCCACGTTGAGCGCGATCCCCTCAGGATCATTGGACTGTCCTGCCCCTACAGACAGTCCAGAGAGCACCACCGGCTTGGGCCGGTGGTGCTTTTTTGTCCCCCGGCATGACGGCTGGCTGCCCGCCCCCATTTTTCTCCAATTTCGATCAATTTCGATCCGGGGCTTGAACAGGGCGGAGCACGCTCCTAGTTAATAAACGGAGGCGCCTCCGATTTGTGGAGCGCCTTTATCATGTAATCACGGGATCATGTAATCACGGGATCGGGTATGTCACGTCTTTCGACCTCGCAAGCCGCGGCCCTCCCGGAGGTCGCATCAAGCCAAGCGGACCCCCGCTGCCCTGCCGGGCATCTCCCCGCAAGGGGAGATTAGCCTTCACCTCGCCATAAGCTGACCTTGCCGCTCGCTGGCCGGGCGCCAGATCATCCCCTCCCGCGTCAAGCAACTGGAGCCAGACGCCCCATGACAAGCAAAACCCGAACTCCGATCCAGCTTCAAATCAACGGACATCGACATGAGCTCGAGGCAGAGCCGCGCGTTACCCTGCTCGACGCCTTGCGCGATCATCTCGGCCTGACCGGCACCAAGAAGGGCTGCGACCAAGGCCAGTGCGGCGCCTGCACCGTCCATATCGACGGCCAGCGCGTGCTGGCCTGCCTGACTCTTGCCGCGCAGGCCGAAGGATGTGCCATCACCACCATCGAAGGGCTTGCCGGGGAGGATGGCGCGCTACATGCGGTGCAGGCCGCCTTCCTCGAACAGGATGCCTTCCAGTGCGGCTATTGCACGCCGGGCCAGATCATGTCGGCGGTCGCCTGCATTCGCGAAGGCCATGCCGGCTCCGATGAGGAGATCCGCGAATACATGGCCGGCAATCTCTGCCGCTGCGGCGCATATCCGCATATCGTCGCCGCCGTGCGCCAGGCAGCCGTGGAGGCCACATCATGAGGGACTTTTCGTATCTCCGTGCCGGCTCGGTCGACGCAGCGCGTGAGGCAGCAGCACTGCCCGGCGCCATGCTGCTCGCCGGCGGCACGACGCTTGTCGATCTCGCCAAATGCGGCGTTGCCGAACCCGAGATCGTGGTCGACATCACCCATCTCACCGGACTGGACACGATCGTGATCGATGACCGGGGCGCCACGGTCGGGGCGCTGGCCAGGATGAGCACCGTGGCCGACCATGCCGGTATCAAGAGCGGGTGCCCTGCCGTCTCAGAGGCGCTGTGGCAGGCGGCATCGGCGCAGCTGCGCAACATGGCGACGATCGGCGGCAATCTGATGCAGCGTACGCGCTGCCCCTATTTCCGCGACCCGGCGAATTTTCCCGCCTGCAACAAGCGCTCGCCCGGCAGCGGCTGCTCGGCTATCGGCGGCGTCACCCGCGGCCATGCCGTGCTCGGCACCAGCGAGGCCTGCATCGCCACCTATCCCGGCGACCTGGCGGTTGCACTCGTCGCTTTCGACGCAATCGTCCATCTCGGTGACCGCCAAATCGCCGTCGATAACTTTTTTCTGCTGCCGGGCAGCACGCCCGACAACGAACATGCGATCGAGCCCGGCGAGATGATCACCGCTATCGGCATTCCCGCTTCGGCCGCCGCCCGCCGCTCGACCTATCTCAAAGTCCGCGACCGCCAGTCCTATGAATTCGCCGCGGCAAGTGCCGCGGTCGGTATCGAGTTCGAGGCCGACGGAAGGACGATCCGCGATCTTCGCGTCGCGCTTGGCGGCGTCGCCACCAAGCCATGGCGCGCCCGCGCCGTCGAAGAGGCGTTGAAAGGCAAAGTGCTCGAGCCGGAGGTCGTCAGGCAAGCCAGCCTGCTCGCCGTCGAGGGCGCCGTCGACCATGGCGCCAACCACTACAAGATCCAACTGGCGCCGCGCGTCGTCGCCCGCGCCATCCTAAAAATGGGAGAAACGGCATGACCGTTCACGAGTTGAGAGCAAGACCCGGCGATGCCAAACACGGCGACGCTTCGGACGGTGCCGCCCTCGCCGATCAGGTCGGCGGCCGGCTGTCGCGCGTCGACGGCCCGGCCAAGATCACCGGTGCCGCCAAATACGCCGTCGAGCAGCGGCTCGAGGGGCTTACCCATGCGGTGCTGGTCGAGAGCACCATTGCCGCTGGCCGGGTGCGTTCGATCGACACGGCCGCGGCCGAAGCGTCGCCCGGCGTGCTGCTGGTGCTGACGCCTGACAATATCCTGCCGCTGAGAACCGCAACGGACTGGCTGGGCACGCCGCCGCCGGATGTCGCCTATTGCCCGCTGGCGCGCGACATCACCTTCAGCGGCCAGCATGTCGCGGCGGTGGTGGCCGAGAGTTTCGAGCAGGCGGCAGCGGCCGCGGCGCTGGTCAAGATCGCCTATGACGAGGCGCCGGCGATCGTCGACCTCAGCGATCCGAAGGCCGGCGACGGCATCCCGGTCGACGCCATGACCAAGGAATGGGGCGAGGCGGAGACAGCGTTCGCCTCGGCTCCGGTCAGGATTTGCAACGCTTACAACACGCCGCGCGAATACCAGGCGCCGATGGAGCCGCATGGCCTGATCGCAAAGTGGCAGGGCGACCAGCTGACGGTCTGGGAGCCGAGCCAATGGGTCGACGGCATGGCGCGGACCTATGCCGAATGGTTTGGCGTGCCGTTCGAGAATGTGCGCCTTGTCTCGCCCTATATTGGCGGCGGCTTCGGCTCCAAAGCGTTTGCCTATGGCTACGGCGCTGTAGCGGCAGTCGCCGCGAAAATGCTGAGACGGCCGGTGAAGCTAGCGGTCACCAGGCCGCAGACCTTCACCGCCTATGGCGGACGGGCGGCGACGCGCCAGACCGTGGCGCTCGGCGCCGATCGCGACGGCAAAATCCAGTCGATCGTGCATCGCGGCGTCAACGAGACCTCTGTCGACGGCATGTGGGTCGAGCCGCTCGGCTCGGTCACCTCGGTCATGTACGCGACGCCGAATTTCTCGTCGCGGCAGAACGTCGTGCGGGTCAACACGGTGGTGCCGGGGGCATTGCGCGCGCCGGGCGAGAACCCGAGCGCTTTCGGCATCGAAAGCGCCATCGACGAGCTCGCCTATGAGGTCGGTATCGATCCGCTGGAAATCCGGCTAAGGAACTATGCCGAGCAGGACCCGCATGCCAAGAAGCCGTGGTCGACACGGCAGCTGCGTGAGGCGTTCGCCGCCGGCGCCGAAGCCTTTGGCTGGTCGAAGCGCAGCCCCGAGCCGCGTTCGATGCGCGACGGCAACCAGCTGATCGGCTGGGGTGCCGCCGCCGGCACCTACCCGGTGCGGCGCGCCTATGGCGAGGCGGTCGTGCGCATTCTCGCCGACGGTTCGGTCGAGGTCGAAAGCTCATCGATCGACATGGGGCAGGGCACCTACACGATCCTGGCGCAGACCGCCGCCGAGGTGGTGGGCGTGCCGGCGGAAAACGTCGTCGTCAAGCTTGGCGATTCCCGCTATGCCCGTGCCGGCGTCACCGGCGGTTCGCGGCTGGCCGGGGTGATGACCGGCGCCGCCCACAAGGCGGCGAGTGCCGCGCTCGACCAACTGATCGGGCTCGCCATCAGCGATCCGGCTTCGCCGTTCCATGCACTGCAGGCCAACACGCTCGTCGTCGCCAATGGCCGCATCGCTTCACCGCGCGGCAACGGCCCTGAAGTTTCCATCGCCGAACTGCTCAGGAGCGTCGGGCGCGAGCATATCGAGGCGAAGGGCGACACCATGCCGGCCAATTCGACGGTCGAGGACCGCTACAAGAACTACACCACCATAGCCATGGCGCTGCCACACACCGAGGGCGACTATTCCCGCTACAGCTGGTGCGCGCATTTCATCGAGGTGCGCGTCGACGAGGACTTTGGCACGGTTCGTGTGTCGCGTGTGGTGTCGGCGCTGGATTCGGGCCGGCTCTACAACCCCAAGCTCGCCGAAAGCCAGTGGAAGGGCGGTATCATCATGGGCATCGGCCAGGCGCTGCTCGAGGAAGGCATCGTCGACCGCCGGCATGGGCGCATCGTCAACAACAATCTCGCCGACTATCTCATCGCCACGAATGCCGACATTCCCGATATCGAGGTGATCTCGGTCGGTATTCCCGATCCGCACTCCTCGGTGCTTGGCGGCAAGGGGGTCGGCGAACTGGGCATTGTCGGCGTGGCGCCAGCGATCGCCAACGCGGTGTTCCACGCCACCGGGAAAAGGGTGCGGGACCTGCCGATCACGCTGGAGAAGCTGATTTAGGGGCAGACGGCGAAGGTGCCGATCTTCCCCCTTGAGGGGGAGATGGCCGGGAGAGGCGCGCTGTCTCTCGATCTCTCAAGACCTGGGTTCCTCGCCCTCCGCGAAGCGGGGGGCAGGTGGCCGCGAAGCGGCCGGAGAGGGGGCCTTCGTAGAGCGCGGTTCCCCTCTCCGTCTCGGCTTCGCCGAGCCACCTCTCCCACTTTCGTGGGGCGAGGAACCCAAGCTGGAATGAAGCCGCGCTCTGCCTTTCCGGGCTCACCACGACAGGCTGAACGCAAGCTTGCCGAAATGCCGGCCGCCAGCTGCCATATGGGCGTAGGCCTCGGTCGCCTGGTGCTGGCTGTAGACCGTGTCGATGACCGGATCGATATGGGCGGTGCCGATGGCGCGCGCCGCGTCGCGCAGGTCGGACACCGAACCGGTGTTGTTGCCCACCACCTTGAGTGCCTTGATGATGATAGGCAGCAGGTTCGTGGTGGCCTCGGCGCCGGTGACGAAGCCGATGGCGAACACCGTGCCGCCAGGCGCCGCGGCATTGATGGAGCGGGCGAAGGTGGCCGAGCCGCCGGTTTCGACGATCAGATCGGCGCCGAAGCCGTCGGTCAACTCGAGCACCTTGGCGTCCCAGTCCGGCGTCTCACGATAATTGATGAGGTGATCAGCACCCAAGGCCTTGGCGCGGGCCAGCTTTTCGTCAGACGACGAGGTGATGATGACCGTGGCGCCGGCTGCCTTGGCCAGCTGCAGGGTCAAGATCGAGACACCGCCGGTGCCGAGCAGGACGACGACCGATCCCGGCCCGGCATCGGCGGCGCGGATCGCATTCCATGCGGTGGTGCCGGCGATCGGCAGCGTCGCTGCCGCTTCGAAGGACAGATGCGCCGGCATCGGCACGACGGCATTGGCCGGCAGCGCGACATACTCGGCGAGCGAGCCGGGCAGCGTCAGGCCGCGCATCTCTCTGGTCTCGTAAGGCCGAGGACGGCCGCCGATCCAGCGCGGTTTTGCGTGGGCGATGACGCGGTCGTCGATGGCGACCCTCGACACGCCCTCGCCGATGCCGACGATCTCGCCGGCGCCGTCGACGACGGGAATGAGCGGAAAGCTCGGACCTGGATAGTTGCCGCTCGCTACCGCGACATCGACAAAATTGAGGCTTGCGGCGCGCAGGCGGATCAGCACTTCGCCGCGCTGCGGTTCAGGTGTGGGAACGGTGGCCACGCGAAACGCGTCCAGTCTCGGGGCAGTCAGTTCGATCGCTTTCATGTCTCACTCCGGTTGACGGCCCGATTGACGGGCCGGGATTGAGTGAAACTAGCTGCTGCGCTATTGGTATATAATCCTTAGCTTTTACATTTGAGCTCTGCGCCTGATGCAGCAATCGTACGAACCGGCAGCATTGGCCGAAATGGCCGCCTTCGCGGTAATCGCCGAAGCACGCTCCTTCACCAAGGCGGCGGCTCGCATCGGCCGCGACGCGACGATCCTGTCGCGGCGCCTTGCCTCGCTGGAAGAGCGGTTGGGCGTGCGCCTGCTGCACCGGACGACGCGAAGCGTGTCGCTGACCGAGGCGGGTTCGGAATTTCTCGTCCGCGTCCGCGCCATCCTGGCCGCGGTCGACGAAGCCGAAGCTGCCGCGTCGGCGCATGCCGGCGGCGGGCCGCGCGGCGTGCTGCGGCTGGCGCTGCCCGGCTCGTTCGGGCGCATGTGGATCGCCCCGCTGCTGCCGCAGTTTCTCGCCGAATTTCCCGACGTTCGTATCGAGGCCGAGTTCTCCAACCGCTTCGCCGATCTCGTCGCCGAGAATTTCGATGTTGCCGTGCGTCTCGGCGCACTGGAGGATTCGCGGCTGGTGGCGCGCAAGGTCGCGACACGGCGGCGGCTGCTGTGCGCCGCACCGTCCTACCTCGCCCGCCGGGGCACGCCGACCGAACCTGAAGCGCTGCTGGAACACAGCTGTCTCGGCTTCTCAGGCTTCCAGACCTTTCCAGCCTGGGAGATGACCGACAGTTCGGGCCGGCGCGTCAGTATCGAGGTTTCCGGCCCGCTGGTCACCGATGATGCCGAGGTGCTGGTCGAAGCCGCCGTGCAAGGCGTCGGGCTGATGATGAGCACGGATTGGCTGGTCGGACGCGAGCTCGCTGACGGCCGGCTGGTGCCAGTGCTGGAGAACTGGACGCTTGCCGATGAGGGCGCCGTCTATGTCGTCATGCCTTCGGCCAAGGGGCAAGCCGCCAAGACACGTGCCTTCGCCGACTGGATCGGCAAACGCTTTGCGCCGGTCCCGCCGTGGCGGAGGTGAGGGTGCTGATCTCCCCCCTTGAGGACACCTCGAGGGGGGAGATTACGCGCTCAGCCGCCTCCGCCACCCTGCTTGATGAAATGACCGAGCAGGTCCATCGGCACCGGAAACACGACCGTCGACGAACGCTCACCGGCGATGTCATGGAGAGCCTCGAAATAGCGCAGCTGCATGGCCTGCGGTGTCTCGGCCAGCATCTTGCCGGCCTCGACGAGTTTTGCCGCCGCCTGCTGTTCGCCGTCGGCATTGATCACTTTGGCACGCCGCAGCCGTTCGGCCTCGGCCTGCTTGGCGATGGCGCGGACCATATTCTCGTTGAGGTCGACATGCTTGATCTCGACATCGGAGACCTTGATGCCCCAGGCATCGGTTCGCTGATCGAGTATCTCCTGGATGTCGCTGTTGAGCTTGTCACGTTCGGCCAGCATTTCATCGAGCTCATGCTTGCCGAGCACCGAGCGCAACGTGGTCTGTGCCAGCTGGTTGGTGGCGGTCATGAAGTCTTCGACCTGGATCACCGCCCGCTCAGCGTCGACGATACGAAAATACAGCACCGCGTTCACCTTCACCGAGACGTTGTCGCGCGAGATCACGTCCTGCGGCGGCACGTCCTGGACCACCACTCGCAGGTCGACCTTCACCATCTGCTGCACGAAGGGGATGAGGATGATAAGGCCGGGGCCCTTGACCCCGGTGAAGCGGCCGAGCGTGAAGACCACGCCGCGCTCATATTCCCGCAGGATGCGAATGGCCGCGGATAGGAACATGACCACGACGAGTGCTGCTGCCAGATAGGCCACATAACCGATGATCATTGCGTTGCTCCATCGCTTCTCACATTGCGGCGCCGTATCGTCAGCACAAGATCTCTGACATCGGCCACCTCGACGCTGTCGCCCACTGCAAGCGGTTCGTCGGCTTTTGCCCGCCAGCGCTCGCCCCGGGCGAGCACGTGGCCCTCGCTGCCCTGCCAGTCGAGGACCTCCGCCGGCAGACCCTGCATGGCCTGTGCGCCAACACGCGGAACGCTCCTGCGGGCCGCCCACAGATAGCTGCCGGTCAACAGTGCCAGGCCGAGCGTCAGGACGGCGGCGGTGCCGATAACGGCCCACGACATCTCGAAGCCGGGCCCCTCGATCCTGAGCAGCATGGCTGCGCCCAGCAGAAACGCAGCCACGCCTCCCAGCCCAAGGACGACAGTCGGGTTCAAGGCTTCGACGACCAGGAAGATGATGCCAAGCAGCATCAAGGCCAGGCCGGCATAGCTGATCGGCAGGAGATTGAGCGCATAGAGCCCGAGCAGCAGGCAAATCGTGCCGATCACGCCGGGCGCGACCGCGCCCGGGCTCGTGAACTCGAAGACGAGGCCATAGACGCCGACCAGCATCAGGATGACGGCGATGTTCGGGTCCGTGATGACGGCGAGAAGCCGGATGAGCCAGCCTGGCTCAAGCGTTTCAACCGGCAGCCCTTTGGTCGCCAATGCCTCTTTCTTGCCGGCGATCTCGACGGTCCGGCCGTCGGCCAGTTGAAGCAGCTCGGTTGTGTCGCGGGCGACGAAGTCGATGACATGCTGCTGCAGCGCCGCGCCGGCCGACAGGCTGGCCGCCTCGCGCACGGCCTTTTCACCCCATTCGGCATTGCGCCCGCGCAATTCAGCCAGGCTGCGGATCAGGGCAACGGCATCGTTCGTCGCCTTGGCGATCATCGCATCGCCCGCGGGTGCGTTCTTCTTGTCCTTGTCCCCCTCGGGGCCATCGTTCTTGCCGCCGTCCGGGAACGATGGCAGCGGCCCGCCCATCTCGATCGGCGTTGCCGCGCCCAGATTGGTGCCGGGCGCCATCGCCGCTACATGGGTGGCGTAGAGGATATAGGTTCCGGCGCTCGCCGCATGCCCGCCGGCGGGCGCGACATAGCCAATGACTGGAACCGGCGAGGCGAGAATGCCGGCGATCATCTCGCGCATGCTGGTGACCAGCCCGCCGGGCGTGTCCATCTGCAGGATGAGAGCCTCGACGTTTCGGTCCGCGGCCACCACCAGCGCTTCCTCGAGCTGCCTGGCACTCGCCGGACCGATGGCGCCGTCGATCTCGACGCGCAACGCAATTTTCTCCCGGCCATTCGCCTCTCCGGTTGCGGAAGAGGGACAAACGGCCGCAACAGCCACGAAAGCCGCGGCAAGCAAGACCGCACGCGCGAGTTTCACGCTCAAAGCTCCACACCTAGGATATGGGCTGGATTTTGCCGAAATCCATGACGCTTCGCGGCGGGTGACGCATCGCACGGTCCGGCTGGGCGTCGGCCTGCTCAGCGGCGGCTACGGCACCGAGAAGCTCCGCCAATCGGGCACGTTCCGCGGCTGTGCAGACCCAACGGCATGTTGCGCCATATAGACGAGGTCGGCGGCCGCACCTGACGGTGGCGGGGCCGCCGCTAAGTCCAGTCGATTTCCCCGTGATCGGTCCTTGTCGTTATCGCTCCGGCCGGCAGCCGATCACAAAACGCGACGACGTTCAGGCAGTCATATCGCGCGCTGGGCACGATCAGACCGTCATAATCGAGGAAATATGCGGCCTCGCCGATGTCTTGCGACCTCGGATATTCGGCGTGCTTTTCCTGATACGAAAGCTGGCCGTAGCGCGAGGTGTCGAGGCCAAGGGTCTGCAAGGCGGCCAGGTCGAGCAGTCTGAGCGTCCGGTCCAAAGAAAGATCGATCTCGAAGAGATTGTATCTGACACGTGAAGGGACCACTGGCTGCCCCCGCGTCAGGTGGAATCTCATCTCGCTCAAGGCACCTTCGCGCTCTTGCGAGGTGTAGAGCACGTCGAATGTTCCATCGTCCCAACGGCCACCGGAGCTCGAGCACTGGATCGGGCTGCGGCCCTGGCGCACCACACGCCAAACCGTTCCGGAGTATTCGACCGGAACTATTGCCTCGATAGCGTCGATGAGCCGGCTATCACGTCGTTTCCGACCGGCGATCGCCAACTAGAGAAAGACCTCGTTCTCAAGCCGATCGATGACTTTGAGCACGTCGAGAGCACGGTCGTCGTGAATGAGATCTATCGCCCTTTCACCGTTCAATTGCGGGTGGCGAGCGTAAAGCCAGGTGCGGATATCGCTTGGCTCGTAGAATTCCTGCAGTCGGCCGACGATATAGTGCAGGTCCGATAGAATGAGCTCGCTGCGCGGCTGGGGCTTGATGTCGCCGGCTTTCCACCTCGAAACCGTGGCCTTGGACACATCGGTGATGTTTGCAATATCGGTTCCCTTGAGACCGCCAAACGTGCCCAATTCGTCCAGGAATCTGGGAACCGCCCGCAACGCCGTAGCCATGTTTTCTCTCCGGCTTCCAAGCCAGCTTCGCCCATGCGTGTCAGCCTGACACTTTGACTGCATCGGCGCATTTCGGTTTCACAAATGGAAAATATGAAACAGAGATGCAAATGTCAATTGCCGCTTCGGTTCGAGGGGTCTCCAGTTGCCTGGTCGCTCAGGCCCGAAGCAGCGCCAGCTCTTCGGCGGTCAGATGGCGTACCTTGCCCTTGGCAAGGTCGCCGAGTTGCAGATATCCGATCGCGATCCGTACCAGGCGCAGTACCTCGATATCGTAGGCGGCGAGCAGCCGGCGGATATGGCGGTTGCGGCCCTCGTCGAGCACGATTTCCAGCCAGGCGGTGCTGGTGCCGCCGCGCAGCAGCTCGATCGAGCGGGCCGTCAGCAATTCGCCGTCGACTGTCGCGCCGGCGCGCAACCGCGCCAGCATGGCCTCGTCGGGCAGCGCGCCGATCTGCACGTGATAGGTCTTGGCGACATGCGAGGCGGGGTCGAGCAGGCGCTGCGCAAGGCGCGTGTCGTTGGTCATCAACAGCAGGCCTTCGCTGGCCTTGTCGAGGCGGCCGACGGGCGAGACGAAAGGCAGGTCGAGCCCGGCCAGGCAATCATAGACGGTGCCGCGGTCCTGCGGGTCGTCACGGGTGGTGACCAGCCCGCGCGGCTTGTTGAGCATCAGATAGACCTTGCGCTCGGCGGCGACGCGGCGGCCGTCGACCTCGATGCGGTCGCGGCCTGGATCGACGCGCATCGAGCCGTTGCGCACGATCTTTCCGGCGACCCGCACGCGGCCCTCGGCAACCAGAAGCTCGGCCTGCTTGCGCGAGCACAGGCCAAGCTTCGACAGCGCGCGACAGAGGCTGACGCCGGGAGGTTGGGTCCCGGGGGCAGGGCGCTGCCGGGCAATGTTCGGTCGCGGCGACATGGCGTTGGTTCTCGTTCCGCGTTTCCAGTATAACCGGCTGCCGGCTGTGTCCATGCAAGGACTGGAATGTCGCCTCGGATGCATGTGGCCCTGTTAGATGAGCCTGGCCAGCCTTGCGGCGTCGCGTATGGCCAGCACGGCATCCGGATTGGTCACGGGATAGGCAGTGATGAAGCGTTCGACCGAAAATTCGGGGAATTCGGCTTTCAAACGGGCGGCAAACCTGGCCGCTTCGCCGGCCTCACCCGTGGCCGCATGCGCGAGCGCCAGAAACATCAGCACGTCCGGCGACTCCGGCGAACTCCGGCGGAGCGCTGCAATGGCTTGCCGGTGTCTGCCGGCGACGAACAGAATGCGGCCCTGCATGCCGAAATACCAGGGCGGGGCCAGTGGGTTAAGCCGCATGGCACGCTCGATGAGCGGAATTGCCTCGGCCGGATCGCCAACGACAAGCGCCTTGCTGCCGGCAAGTAGCGGCAATATGCCGGCATGATTGAAGCCGTATTCGAGAGCGCGCCGGTGGGCGCTCTCCGCTCCTTCGAGATCGCCAAGGCATGCTCTGAGGTTGCCAAGGCACGCGTGGGCGCAACTGTCCGTCGGGTCGAGGCGCAGTGCGTTTTCGGCCGCCGTCCGCCAGTTCTCGATCGAGGTCAGCACGTCGTCGCCAAAGCCGTTGCAGGCCTCGATCGAATAGGCATAGGCGAGTTCGGCCCAGCAGTTGGCGAAAGTGGGGTCAAGCTCCAGCGCTCGTAAAAACAGACGGATCGCCGCCGCATTGCCGGCGCGGCTGAACGTCGTGTGCTGTTCTACACCGAGCAGATAGCAATCATAGGCGCGCAGGCTGGCCGGCGGCTTGCGGCGAACCGCGTTGCGGCCGACGGTAGCGAGGGTTCCGTAACTGCCGGCAAACACATTGATGATGCTTTCGGTCAGGCTGTCCTGCAGCTGGAAAATGTCCTCGACAGGCCGGTCGTAGCGCTCCCTCCACAGGCTGACGCCGTTACGAGCATCGGCAAGCTCTATCGTCAAGCGAACCCTCTGGTCGTCGGCGCGCAACCGGCCCGAAACTATATAGGTGACGCCGAGCGTCTTACCGTCCGCGGCAAAATCGGCCGGCTTGCTGCCCAGTGATTTCATCGTGTGAAAGGCTATGACAGGCAGGCCTGCGTAGCGCGCCAGGTCGATGGTGATGTCCGACGACAGGCCATCGGCAAAGCGACGCCATCGCTCTTCGGAATTGAGGCATTCAATCGGGAATATGGCAAGCGCTGGCGGGGCTTCGGACAAAGGCAAAAGCGCTTCCTGCGACGCGCGCGGGATACCGCTAAAGTAGGTCGCAAGCCCGATCTTGGTCCGTACGCCGAGCTTTTCGTAGATGCTCGCAAGGTGAGTGCGAACTGTGGTCGGGGCAATGAAAAGCGCCTTGCCGATTTCACGGTAAGTCATACCGGACGCGAATTTTTCCGCAACCGCGCGCTCGCGACCCGACAAGGCGTCGAGCGCCTGCGCTTTCGAAGCGTCGTTGAGCATCATGCTGGAACCCCATCCCCAGCGGAAGAATACTACAAATGCAGGGGGTCGAATACTGCATCTGCCCGATGCCGCCGCTGACGCACAAACTGCAAGATCGCCCGCAGCAACAGCTGTAGTCAGGGGAGGGCTTCCATGCGTACCGTTTCGGTCGTTATTGCATGCACGATTTTGAGTTCTTCGGCGGCCCCGTCGCCGTCGTTCGCAAGAGGATGCAGGCAGGTGCTGGAATCGGATGTGAAAATCACGAGCATGCGACTCTACGCCGACATCCTGGCCAATGCCGCCCGCAACGGCTGGGACTACACGCCTGAATCGATCGTCAGCGGCTCAAAGCGGCATTTCGAGGAGATGAAGCTCCAGTTGAACAACGCCGGCTATGAGATCGTGCCCGTCGGCGTCCGCTTGTATTGCAAACGGTCCGACAAGCTCGCCGCCCGCTAGCAACCAGCGATCCCCCTTTGCGGCGCAAGCTTTCGGCAATGTTGAGCAGAAGACCGGGCCGGATCCATCTTGATCCGCTCAGCGCCGTGCGCTGTCAACGCGCCCAGAAATCTTCCCGATGCTGCCGCCCGACACCGGGCGACACCTCAGGTAAACGCGCCGGGTACACACCCGGGCAGCAAACCATTGATGGGGATCGAAGACGACCATGCGCCACTCCGCCTGGACCACGCGCTGTACCACTTGGACGGCACGCCAGCCGGCCGTTAGCCCTCCGCGCCTGAGCATCTCGATGATGGTTGAATCCAAAATCACCACAGTTCGGTGCTCGTCGAGCGAGCTTTCAGCAGCCTGGTTCCGCAGCCTAAGTATGTGCAACTTCGGAAGCTGCCGAGATCAATTCCTCGGGATTCGGCGCTCTGAAGGTGTTGAGGCCATCCTCCAGAACTTCAGTGAAGTTCCAGCGTACGATGCCCGCCCGGTCGATTAGGAACTGGCCGACAAGCTGCGCCTGGCTGGAAGCCATCGCCTGCTGATCGACTTCCGTAATCTCATAACCTTCCTTCTTGTTAAGAAATTCATTCATTGCCATGACGTCCATAGGCTCGGGCAACTCGCCCGGGAGATGGAACGGTATCGCCATGACCGTTTCCATCCCGACCTCGCGCAAGCCGAAGGCACGGTGCGAGGCCCGCTCCGGGTCGGATGCGGCGAGAAGATCGGGTGCCGGGTGGTAACGGAAATAGAGCCGCGCCCGCTCGACTGGCGTATTGACCACCGCCAGGCATTCGACGCCTTTCTCACGCAGGGCCGGCTTAAGTTGCGCCATCGCCGCGACATGGCGCCGGCAGAACGGACAGTGCAGGCCTCGGAATAAACCGATCAACAACGGGCTACGGCCTCGAAAATCATCGAGCGCGATCTTGCCTTCGCGTGAGATCGCATTGAGCACAACATTCGGTGCCCGGTCGCCCGGCTGCAGCGGGCGGTCAACACTACTCGTGGACATGGACAACCTCCTCGCCCTGGGTCAGTCAGGGAAAGCAGCACACCCAGCGTTTCGGAGGCGATCAAGTTGCCGGGGGCGAAAGCTTCCTGTGCCAAGGCAATAGCTTTCGACCTCTGCCATATTGCCGAGGTCGAGATTACGCGTGTTGCAAGCTCATCATAACACGAAAAATTCATCTGCGGGTCGTCCGTTTCGCGAGCCGTCTCGAGCGCCGCGGAACAGTGGGTCGCCTCATCCGTGGGGGCGACCCAGCGGCGAAGTCGATTTATGCTCCAGATGGGCGTTCCTTGGTCGACTTGAGCCCTTCGCTTTTTAGAAGCGCAACGAATGGCGCGACTGCGCGCATTGCGTGGTCCACTTCATCGGACGCGGCGCAAGTCGGTAACCTTCCGAACAGAATCCTGGGAGGCGGCTCCAGGTTAGACGTTGCAATTTCGCAGGCCCGCATCGGGCGCTGCGGCTGTGGAGGGCGGCATAGGAGAAGAACCATGCGCAGTTGGAACACGGGTCACATCGTCGTCAGAAGCCTCCGCCCAAGGCACGAGAGGTCTGGAGCATCCGAACGCGACTGCAGTATCAGGTGCGGAACGCGATCTTGCGCTGTTCAATCTTGCCATCGACAGCAAGCTGCGGGGTTGCGACCTGGTCACGATCACCGTCGGAGACGTCGCCCTTTCCGGCAGCGTGCGTGATCAGGCGGGGATCGTGCAGAAGACAGGGAGCGGCGCTTTCACAAAGCGTCGCTCCGTGACCCGATTACAGACAACGAGACGGGTATCCTGGACATCCGCTCTTGCCCACATAACCAACAGATCATTCGGCAGGCACAGTCGTTCGGTCTGGTGCGCCTTCGCGGTATTCGCTCCAGGCCTGCCGCAGGATTTGCACCGATGAGGTTAGAAAGATACCGGCCATAAGTGCGGCGACGGCCAGATCCGGCCATGCGCTTGACGTACTCCAGACGCCGACAGCTGCGGCCATCACCACCATGTTGCCGATCGCGTCATTGCGCGAGCGCAGCCAAACCGAGCGGACATTCGCGTCACCATCCTTGTAGGGCATCAGAAAACCAACGGAAGCAAGATTGGCGGCAAGGGCCAGAAAGCCGATGATGCCCATGATTTCCGCGCTGGGTACGCCGAGGATCAGCGTTTGATAGACGGTCGAGCCGAAAACCCAAAGCGCCATCAGGCTGAGCGACAGACCCTTGAGCAGCGCAGCCGTTGCGCGCGTCCTCAAGCTCGCGCCGATGACCGCGAGGCTCAGCCCATAGGTGAGGGTGTCGGCGAGGAAATCCAGCGCGTCGGCCTTCAGCGCCTGAGAACCGGCAAGTGAGCCGGCAGTCATTTCGGTCAGGAACATGGCCGCATTAATAGCGATGACCGTCCACAGCACACGCTTGTAGCGCGGGTTCATGCCGTCAAAGACCGGCACGCCGCCCGAACAGCATGAGGCTTCCGCTGCACGATCATGCGAATGACCGTGCAGCTTCGCCGGCAGAACCAGCGGCGGCGGTCCCGCACAGCTTTTGGTTTTATGATCGCAGCAAGCTTCAGACATGGGTGACTCCTCAATGAAGACACTGTAGGATCTCTAGTGGCTAGAGGTTCAAGAGGCTTTTTATGGATTTGTCGATCGGTGAATTGTCTCGTCGCGCGGAGGTGAAAATACCGACGATCCGCTACTACGAGCAAATTGGCCTGTTGCCCGAAACGGGTCGAACCGAAGGAAAGCAGCGACGCTATGGAAGGAGGGCAGTAGCGCGGCTTGCCTTCATCCGGCAGGCGCGAGAACTCGGCTTCGAGGTTGATGCGATCCGTATGCTGCTTTCGCTGCAGGATGATCCGGATCAATCATGCGCCCGCGCCGACGAGATCGCGAAGGCGCGGCTGGTCGAGGTGGAGAAGCGCATCGCCAGTCTCAAGGCTCTGCGCAGGGAATTGCGGAAGATGGTCGAGGAATGCGCCTGCGGGCGGGTCGGCGAGTGTCGCGTGATCGAAACGCTCGCCGACCGAACGCATGCGCATGGGAAGTTGGCGGCAAGTTGATCGGAGAGGTGATGGCAGCGTTCGCGGGCGGCGGCAACCGGCGCACCTTCACAGAATGTCAACCCCGACTCGAAGCATTCAGGCGTCGCTAGAAGCGATAACGCACTCCGACTTGCGCGAGCACAGGCCAAGTTAGACAGCGCGCGGCAGGCTGACACCGGGAGGCTGGGTTCCGGGGGCAGGGCGTTGCCCGGCAATGTTCGGTCGCGGCGACATGGCGTTACCTGTGGATTCTTGTATACGAGCATCCCAGCATAGCCGGCTGCCGGCTGTGTCCACGGAAGGGAACTGCTCGCCACTTGCATCGATCACGGCGGCTGCGAGGACTTGCATGAAAACAGCCGTTCGCCTTTGCCTGTTGCTCGCCTTTCTGCCGACATCGCTGGCGCATGCCGGCTGGCAGGCGGTCGAGAAGGTCGAGACCTATGCCATCTCGGGGCAGTCTGGCCCGGAGCTCTATGCCTCGATCGGCGGGCGCGGGCCGCTGCTCGGCGAGCGCCGGGTCATCGCGCATACCAATTTCAAGCTGACCTGGGTGAGGGACTACCAGCCGCAAGGCGACGCCTGCGTACTGGTGTCGGCGCGACCGAAGCTGATCATCACCTACACCTTGCCGAAGCCGGCTGCGCGGCTGCCGGGCGCAATCCAGAAGAACTGGGAGATCTTCTCAGCCGGCCTTGCCGCCCACGAGAAGGTGCATGGCGCCAGCATCATCGACATGGTGCATAAGATCGAGGCGGCCACCATCGGCCTGACCGTCGCCGATGACCGTGGCTGCAGCAAGATCAGGACCGAAGTTACGAGACGTCTCGCCGGAATTTCGCAGGCACAGCGGCAGGCGAGCCGCGATTTCGACCGGGTCGAATTCGGCCCGGGCGGCAAGCTGCGGCAGCTTGTGTTCGCGCTGATGACCGGCGGATGATGCTGCAGGGCTGCGGGGGCGGCAGGGTACCACCTTGCGGCCCTCACGCCTGCTCGGTCGGATAGAGGGTCAGGATGTTGACGTTGACCCGTGGCGGCTGGGTCACCGCGTACAAGATGGCGGCGGCGATGTCCTCGCTTTCCAGCTGCTCCATGTCGCCCAGCCTTTGCTCGACCGCTTGGCGCACATCGGCGCGCATATTCCGGGTGAACTCGGTCTTGACGGCGCCGGGCTCGATGCAGGTGACGCGGATACCGTCCTTGCCGATCTCGCGGCGCAGCGATTCCGCCATCGCGCTCACCGCGTGCTTGGTGCCGGAATAGACCACCGAAGGGTGGATATAACGGCCGGTGCCGGACGAGACGACGACGATGTGGCCGGCGCCTTGCCGCTGCATCGAGGGCAGTGCCGCATGGATCGGATAAAGCAGCCCGAGAATGTTGACGTCGACCATCCGGCGGTACTCTTCCGGCGTCGTGTTGCGGACGGCGCGGCGACGCCGACGCCTGCAACCGCAAGCAGAATGTCGAGCCGGCCGTACTCCTGCTGGACCCGTTCGACCATCGCCGTGGCTTGCGTTTCGTCGGTGACGTCGACGACAATCGGCAGCGCCGCACTGCCGGTCTCACGGATCCGCCTCGCCAGCTTGTCCAGGCGCTCGGCGCGCCGCGCAGCAATCGCCAGCGTGGCGCCCTCGGCCGCCAGCGCCAAGGCGGTGGCCTCGCCGATGCCTGAGGAGGCACCAGTCACCAAGGCGATCTTGCCGCTCAGTTTTCCTGTCTGCATCTTTTTCTCCCAAGGTTTTGGATACGCCCTGAAGCTAGGTGCGGATGCTCTGAAAGCAATGCTTATGGGCGACTGAAGGACCGGACGGCTTGCGGGACAGAAGGGCCGGGACAGCGCCCTCCGGCAAGCCCATGTCTGCGCAATTTTCTTTGAGCGAATGAGCGGGCCTTGACGTGACTGGAGCTGTTGCGTCTTGATACGGGCTGCGGGGCTTCGCATGAAAACAGCTGATCGACTATGTCTGCGGGTGGCTTGTTTGCATGCGACGCGCCTGCAGGCACCACCGCGATCCTTTCGTGACCGACCGGGCTAAGCGCAAGATGAAGGTCCTCGTCGTCTATTGCCATCCCTGCACGGACAGCTTCAATGGCGCCGTCCGCGATATGGTGCTGGAGACGCTTGCCGAACGCGGCCATCAGGTCCATCTGCTCGACCTCTATGCGACCGGCTTCGACCCAGTCATGCGCACGCAGGAGTGGCGCGGCTACCACGACAAGGCGGCGAACCTGCAACTCGTGCACGAACATGCGCAGGAGCTGCTCTGGGCGGAGGCGGTCGTCTTCATTTACCCGACCTGGTGGTATGGCCTGCCGGCGATGCTGAAAGGCTGGCTGGAGCGCGTGCTGGTGCCGGGCTTCGCTTTCGAGATGCCGACCGCACGCCGCGGTCCACGGCCCAAATTGCGGCACATACGCCGGGTGATGGCGATGACCACATGCGGTGCCACTCCGCTGATGTCGTGGATCATGGGACAGCCCGGCCGGCGAACCCTGCTGCGCGGCTTCCGCTCCGTCTGCCATCCGCTGTGCCGGACCAAATTCGTGGCGCTCTACCGGATGGACAGCGTCTCGGCCGCCGGTCGCCAGGCGCATCTGCAGCGGGTCAGGAAAGCGGTTGCAAGCCTTGGTCGCGCTGATGCGGTCGCCGCCACAGTGCCTGGCTGATAAGCTAGGCGGGCCGTCACCGGCATAGGCGCGTTGACTCTATTCCCCATTTCTGGAAATCTGGAAATATGGACAAGACGCTCGCCCTTTCCGCACTTGCCGCGCTCGGCCAGGAGACCCGGCTGGACGTTTTTCGCCTTTTGGTGCGGGCCGGCGCCGAGGGCGTAGCTGCGGGCGAGATCGCCTCACGGCTCGCCGCGTTGCCGAATACGATGTCGGCCCATCTCAAGATCCTGTCGCATGCCGGCCTGGTGCGGACCGAACGAGAGGGCCGCAGCGTGCGCTACTTCGCCGATATGACCGGCTTTCGCGATCTGCTGGCCTACCTCATGGAGGATTGCTGCAATGGCGCGCCGGAACTTTGCCAGCCGGTCATCCAGGCCGTGACCTGCAACTGCTAGAAGGGAGGGTACGCCATGAGCGAGCCATACAATGTTCTTTTTCTCTGCACCGGCAATTCGGCAAGATCGATCCTCGCCGAGGCGATCCTGAACCGCGTCGGCGCCGGCAAGTTCAAGGCCTATTCGGCTGGATCGCATCCGAAGGGAGAGGTTCATCCCTATGCCCTCCAGCTTTTGAAAAGCCTCAACTACGATACGTCCTTTGCCCGTTCGAAGGACTGGCAAGAGTTTGCCGTGCCTGGAGCCCCGGAGATGAACTTCGTCTTCACGGTCTGCGACAATGCCGCCAAGGAATCCTGCCCTGTCTGGCCAGGGCAACCGATGACGGCGCATTGGGGCGTACCTGATCCTGCCGCTGTTGAAGGCACCGAGGCGGAAAAGCATCTCGCCTTTGCCGAAGCCTACCGCATGCTCAACAACCGGATTTCGATCTTTGTCAGCCTGCCGATCAATGCGGTCGACAAGGTTGCCTTGCAGAAGCGCCTCGATGAGATCGGCCGCAATCTGCCGAAGGCCGGCTGAGCATCATGGCCAATCTTTCCCGCCGCCTTACCGCCGAAGCCCTCGGCACAGCTCTGCTGGTCGCCACCGTGGTCGGTTCCGGCATCATGGCTGACAGGCTGAGCAATGATGTCGCCGTCTCCCTGCTCGGCAACACCTTGCCGACCGGGGCGATCCTGGTCGTGCTCATCACCATATTCGGGCCGATATCCGGAGCGCACTTCAACCCGGCGGTGACGCTGGTATTCGCGCTTCGACGCGAGATCGAAACGAACGCAGCGCTTGCTTACGTCGCCGCCCAGATTGCCGGCGGCATCGCCGGAACGTTGCTCGCGCACGCGATGTTCGAACTGCCGATCCTGCAAGTGTCGGCGACGGTGCGGACCGGAAGCGGGCAATGGATTGCGGAGTTGGTTGCCGCCTTCGGGCTGGTCTTCACCATCCTCGCCGGCCTGCGCTCACGTCCGGATTCGATCCCCTGGCTGGTCGGGCTCTATATCACCGCCGCCTATTGGTTCACCGCGTCGACATCCTTCGCCAATCCGGCCGTCGCCATCGCCCGTGCGTTCTCCAACACGTTTGCCGGGATCCGCCCCGCCGATCTGGCGGGCTTCATCGCCGCCGAGCTTTTGGGCGCGTTGCTGGCCGTGGCATTGGCAGGGTGGCTGCTCGCCCAACCGAAACCAGTCGGACAGATGAAAGCTGCGCAATGACCATCACCATCTACCACAACCCCGATTGCGGCACCTCGCGCAACACGCTGGCCATGATCAGGCAGTCCGGCGAGGAGCAGGAGGTGATCGAATATCTGAAGAACCCGCCATCGCGGCAAAAACTCGTCGAGCTGATCGCGGCGATGGGCATGACGCCGCGCCAATTGCTACGAGAGAAGGGCACGTCCTATGGCGAACTCGGCCTGGGCGACCCCAAGTGGAGCGACGACGAGATCCTCGATTTCATGCTGGCGCATCCGATCCTGATCAACCGGCCTATCGTGGTGACGCCGCTCGGCACCATGCTCGCCCGACCCTCCGAAGCGGTGCTCGATATCCTGCCCAATCCGGATATCGGCCCGTTCACCAAGGAGAACGGCGAGGTCGTCATCGACGCCAGCGGTAAGCGCGTCGGCTAGATATCGTCTTATTTCGATCTTTGTCGAAATTCTCTTGACGTGCAGCGATTCTGGAAATAGCTTATTTCCATGAAACTCGAAAAAGCAGCCGCACAACTTGAAGCCCTCGGCAACCCGACGCGGTTGCAGCTCTATCGGACGCTGGTGCGAGCCGGCGATGAGGGGCTGCCGGTCGGGCGCATCCAGGACAGGCTCGGCATCGCCGCCTCGACGCTGTCGCATCACCTCAAGCGGCTGGTCGACACCGGCCTGGTAACGCAGGAGCGCCAGGCGACCACGCTGATCTGCCGGGCCAACTATCCCGCCATGAACGGGCTCATCGGATACCTCGCGGACGAATGCTGCGCCGACGGCACCTGTGCGCCGGCATCGGCGGAAGCGGTCGCCAAAACGGCGGCGTGATTTTTTTGGCATTATAATTCGAAATTACCGGAAGGATGGAAGACATGGAAACAATTGAAAAACTCCCCGTCGCGGTGATCGGCGCCGGGCCGGTCGGTCTGGCAGCAGCGGTCCACCTCATCGCGCAGGGCATTCCTGTCAAAGTCTATGAAGCCGGCAATGCGGTTGCATCCAATCTCAGGGATTGGGGCCATGTCCGGGTGTTCACGCCCTGGCGCTATTGCGTCGATCAGGCGGCCAGAGACCTGCTCGAGGCGCATGGCTGGCGGATGCCCGAGCCCGAGGCATTCCCGACCGCGGACGACCTCGTCGCGGACTATCTCGAGCCGCTTGCAAAGCTTCCGCAATTGTCGCAGTCGATCGAAACCGGCGCCCGCGTCGTCGGCATTTCGCGCTGGGGCGCCGACAAGGTGCTGAGCAAGGTACGCGAAAACCGGCCATTCATGCTGGTAGTCGAAACCTCCACCGGCACCAGGCGCGACAGCGCCCGCGCCGTCATCGATGCGTCGGGAACCTGGCAGATGCCGAACCCGCTCGGCGCCGGCGGAATTCCTGCAGAAGGCGAAGCCGAATTTGCCGACCGCATCGCCTACGGCATACCCGATATTCTCGGCCGCGACCGCAGCCTTTATGCGGGGAAGACGACGCTGGTCGCCGGCTCCGGCCATTCCGCCGCCAATGCGGTGCTGGATCTCGCCAGCCTGGCAAATGTGGAGGCCGGCACGGCTTTCATCTGGACAACGCGCGGCACCGATCTGGTGCGCATCTATGGCGGCGGCGATGCCGACCAATTGCCGGCACGCGGCGAACTCGGCGCCGAAGTGCGCGAGCTCGCCGAGAGCGGCGGCGTCAGGCTGGTGACGGGCTTTGCGGCTGTTTCGATCCGCGATGCCGACGGACGGCTGGTCGTCGAAGGCCAGACCAGGGACGGTTTGCAGGCGCTTGGCCCGGTCGACCGCATCATCGCCGCGACCGGACAACGCCCGGATCTGTCGCTGACGCGCGAGCTTCGGCTCGAGCTCGATCCGTGGCTGGAAAGCGTCAAGGCACTGGGGCCGCTGATCGATCCCAACGAGCACTCCTGCGGCGACGTGCCGCCGCACGGCCACCGCGAGCTCAGCCATCCAGAGCAAGGGTTCTATACGGTCGGCATCAAGAGCTATGGCCGCGCGCCGACCTTCCTGCTGCTGACCGGCTATGAGCAGGTCCGCTCGGTCGCGGCGGCGATCGCCGGAGACATGGTGGCGGCCGACAATGTCCAGCTCGTGCTGCCGGAGACCGGCGTCTGCACCGTGCCGACGATCGGTACTGCCGATAAGGGGTGCTGCGGCGGTCCGGCGCCCGCCGCTTCGGATGCCTGCTGTGTCGCCGATGTCGACGCAAAGGCGATCGGCAAAAGCGGTTGCGGCTGCAGCGTCGCCGCATGAGCCTTTCGCCGCCTTCGACGGCCATCCTGCGCAGCAGCGGCGCGATCATAACCACGCTTGGCCTGACGCAGATCATGGCGTGGGGATCGTCCTACTATCTTCCCGCGGTCATTGCACCGGCGGTCTCCTCCGATACCGGCTGGCCGCTGGCATGGGTTGTCGGCGGGCTGTCTCTCGGCTTGCTCATGGCGGGATTGATCTCTCCGCGCGTCGGTTCATCGATCGAGCGGCATGGCGGCCGCAACGTCCTGGCATTCAGCGCCGGATGCATCGGGGTCGGCCAGATCGGGCTAGCCCTTGCTCCCAACCTTGCGGCCTATGTCGCTGCCTGGCTGACCATCGGACTGGGCATGGGTGCGGGGCTCTACGATGCCGCTTTCGCCACGCTTGGCCGCCACTACGGCCACGGCGCGCGCTCCGCAATCACCGCGCTGACGCTGTTCGGCGGTCTTGCGAGCACGATCTGCTGGCCGATCTCAGCCTTGCTGCTGGGGGAGGTCGGCTGGCGCGGCACCTGCCTGGTTTACGCCGCCTTTCAGCTGGCAATTGCGCTTCCGCTCTATCTGGTGATCCTGCCCCGCGCGGCGCCGCAACCGGCAGTCAAACCAGAATTGAAGGAGGCGGCACCGGTCCTGGAAAACAATATGGATCCGTCGATCATGATCGTTCTGGCCGCGACCCTCACGCTTGCGGCGGTAATCTCCTCGACGCTGTCGGTGCATCTGCTCACCATCCTGCAGGGCAGCGGCATGGCGCTGGCCGCGGCCGTCGGGCTCGGCGCTCTGGTCGGCCCGTCCCAGGTGGCGGCGCGCGCGATCGAGATGATGATTGCGCGCTACCACCATCCGATCCTGACCAAGTTCGCCTCAGTTGCCTTTGTGGCGATCGGCGTTTCGGCGCTCTGGGCCGGCATGCCAATCATCCCGGTGGCGCTCGGTTTCTATGGCGCGGGCATCGGCCTCGAATCCATCGCACGGGGAACGCTGCCGCTCGCGCTGTTCGGCTCGAACGGCTATGCGAGACTAATGGGTCGCCTCGCCATGCCGAGCCTGATCGCCCAGGCGGCGGCACCCTCGGCCGGCGCATTGCTGCTGGAGCGCTTCGGCCCGCATGGGACGTTGGCCGCGCTTTCCGGTCTGGCGCTGGCCAACGTCCTCCTGGCATGCGGCTTGGGGTGGCGGATGCTCCGCCGGCGGGAATCGCAGGTTCAATCCCGATAGGATTTGACCAGCGTTCACCCCCTTCACCTGGGTAGCGGGAGATATTCTAAGGGGTCGGCAAGGAAGGATGCGGCGATCAGATCGTCGGCATCCAGCCGCAGGGAGCCTTCGGCGCCTCCCATGATGGCGGCAACTTTCTGAAACGTCTTCATCTCGTGCTCGGTGATCTGGGCGCTTCGCATTCTGGCTTTGAGGTCAGCAACGCGCAGCCCCAAACTGTGGGACATTCCGATTTTACGGTTCGACATGGTAAGATGCTCCTCCCCGGCCCATGTTTGTTTTGCCACCCGCCCTTATTCATTTCCTCCGCCTGCCTAAATATGAGGCATCGCGAATACAGCGCCCGAACGCCCGATGCAAGGGAAGGTTCCGGGGCGCAGAGGTCACGAAATAATAATGCGAAGGAAGCACGGCCGATGGTCCGGCCGGAGGTAGGACTTAGGTACGACGCCCGGCCGGACAGAGAGCTCCGGTGGCTCATCGGCTGGCGAGGACCATGCGGTTGCCTTCGCTATCGCGAAACTCCGCCACCGTGCGGCCCGGCTGCCACGGCGCCTCATGCGGTTCGGTGACGATCTCGACGCCGCTCGCCTTCAACGCCGCGCTCATTGCTCCGACATTTTCATCGACCAGCACCAATACCGGCTCCGCGCCGGGGGCGTCGTCGGTGCGCCTGATGAAGTGCAGGTTCGTCACGGCATGCGGAAATGCCAGCTCGATCCAGCGCCAGCCGCCATCGCCCATCTTCTGGTCGGCCAGCACCTGACAGGCGAGATGCCTGGTGTAGAACGCCTTGGCACGGTCCTGGTCGAACACTGGAAGCTCGGCAAACTGGATATGCATGATCGTCTCTCCTGCTTGATGGCTGCCGCGCAGCCGCCCACGCGGGAAAGACGATGCGGGCAACCGAAAAGATTCTTCGGTAATGAGAATCTTTTCAGCGCGGCCGGTCGTCCTTCGTTCATACCAACCAGTCAGGAGACGACGATGAATTATGCGCTCATTCGATATGGTGTGAACCAAGCCGACCTGGAAGAGAACCGCGCGCTGGTCGAAAAAGTGTTCGAAGCGCTGGGCGAGGCGGCACCGCCGACGGTGCGCTATCTCGTGCTCGAGCTGGACGATGGTTCGTTCGTCCACATCGTCGGTCAGGACGGCGATTCGTCGGCGCTGACCGGGCTTGCGGCCTTCAAGGAGTTTACGGAAAACCACGCACAGCGCCGTTCGACCCCGGCAATGCGATCGCCTGTCAAAGTCATCGGCAACTACCGTATGCTGGCGGATCAGAAAGCCGGGTAGCGCCTGCCATGCCGCTCGCGCAGAAATGGGACGCTACGCCGAAAATGAACAGGGCGACTTTGGAGGCAATGCTCGTCGGGTTGCGGCCAAGGCTGCATCGTTACTGCGCGCGCATGGCCGGCTCGGTGATCGACGGCGAGGATATCGTCCAGGAGGTGCTGATCAAGGCGCTGCAGGCGATCGACGGCGGCGCGATGGTCGAACGGCCGGAGCAATGGCTGTTTCGCATCGCCCACAATGCCGCGCAGGATCATCTGCGGCGGCGCAATCGGGAAAGGTCGCGCATGACCGAGGCCGACATGAGCGTCATCGAGGATCCCTCCGGCAGCGCCGACAGCCGGCTCGCCGCCCAGACCGGCCTGCGCTCCTTCATGCAGCTTTCGGTGCCGCAGCGCAGCGCCGTGATCCTGGTCGACGTGCTTGGCCTCAGCCTGCACGAGACCTGCGAAGTCACCGGCGCGACGCTCGCCGCCACCAAGGCCGCGCTGCATCGCGGGCGGGCTCAGCTCAAGCTGCTGGCGCTGCAGCCCGAGCAGGCGCTCGCGCCGAGGCTCGACGCCGATGACGAGCGCCGGCTGCGGCGCTATGTCGACCTGTTCAACGCGCGCGACTTCGACGCGGTCAGGGCTCTGATCGCCGACGACGTCCGGCTCGATGTCGTCAACCGCGTCCGCCTGCGCGGCAAGGCCGAGGTATCGACCTATTTCGGCAATTACGACCGCGCGACCGATTGGGCGCTGTCGCTGGGCTTTGTCGACTGCCGGCCGGCGATCCTCATCCGCAACCCTGGGGAGCCGGACGGCGCCGTGCGCGGCTTCATGCTGGTCGAATGGCGGGACGAGCAGGTCGTCCAGATCCGCGATTTCCGCTACGCACCCTGGTGCTTGCCCGATGCGGAGATCAGTACGATAGAGCGGTGAGGGGCTTGCCGAGATGGCGCGCGGAGGCGACGTGGCCAAGGTTGCGCCACCGGACAAGTCTGCCATCGCCTCGGTCACAAAGCTGAAGGGTTCCGCTTCCGATTTCGGGGAGCGGTATCGTCGCGAAGAGGATCTACGGCCCACAGCCGTCATGCTCGATATAGAGCGGCGCCAGCTTTCGGATCAGGCAGCCTCTTCCTGGTTGACCCAAACGCAATTGCCACATGGCAGCAAGTTCTTAGAGCGGTTCCGGCTCTCCTGGAACCGGTAACCCGCTCTAACTATTTGTTTTGCCGCATTTATGCGGACGCAAAATGATTCCATTTGGCTGCAAAATGCTCTAGCCGACACGCACGCGGCGCGTCACCTGGCCATTGCTCTCCCAGTATGTGTGTTTCTTGGCAATCAAGGGATCGTCCATCGCCGGTTGAATTTGTCCCGTGGTGCTGACCGCGCGCGAGGTCACCGTGTGTTCTCCAGGAGAGGGATTTGCCCAAGCCAGGGACCAAATTTTCCAGGCGTGTTCTGCCTCCTCACTGTGGTCAATGGTCGCTGGTGCCCAAGGCCCCTGGTCGATTTGCACTTCGACCCGGTCGATCGGCGCCCCCCAGGCTGCGCCAACGATGCGGTAATCTGAGTCTTTCCGGGTAACCTTCGCAGGCGCGGACTTTATCAGCGCTCGCCCGACTGACGTCTCGGCCCATACGGTCTCGCCGTTGTGGTCCTCCTCCCGGATGGTCACATAGTCACGGGCCATCAGAAGGCTCATGAACCGCGTATCGCGAACCTCGATGCGCTTTAGCCACTTGACGTTGGCGATCCCGTACCAGCCTGGCGCAATGAGCCGTACCGGGAAGCCATTGGGCGCCGGCAAGACGGCTCCATTCATTTCATAGCAGAGGAGATTATCGGGGTTCATCGCGTCGGCGAGCGACATGCTGCGAGCGAAGTTCTGCTGCATCTTGACGTCGCGTATTGCGACCTCGCCTTTGTCAGTACCGAAAAAGACGACCTCGATGCCCTTCTCCAGAACGCCGGCTTCCTCGAGGATCGGGGCGAGCGGCGTCCCAGCCCAGCGGGCATTGCCGATGCCGCCGGTGAAAAAGGGAAACCCGTGGTTGCCCGAGCATTCCACTGTGAAAACGACCTCCTGCCGCGGTCGTGCCCTGATGTCGGCGAGCGTCAATTTTAAGGGCTTCTTGACCAGGCCTCCGATCTCCATCGACCATGTCTTCTCGTCGATCGTTGGTCGGTTGAAATGCGAGATGCTGAAGAACTTGTCGTTTGGCGTTATCCAGCTATCCAAATCCTCCCAGACAAGCTGTTTCTGGATACCTACCGGATCGGGATTTTCGGTCGGCTGATCCAGCCATGGAATAACTTCCTCGCTCGGCCGTGTTGGAAAAGCGTAAGCCCGACGCGAGGTATAGAGAGCAGCAATTGCGGCAAGAGCCGCGCTTCCTTGAACAAGAAGTTCTCTGCGCTGAAAATCAGGCATGTTGTTTACCTCCCAGTGGATCCGGAACGGGCTGCAACGTGCCTTAGGCCGTAGCCTGATCACGGATGGGCGACACAATGTGAAGTCTGCCAACCCGGAAATATCCGGATAGCTCAGACGATCACCGACGCAAGTCAGGCATGTGAAGCGTTGGACGAAACTCTGGCTCGCGTTTCGCATGCCAAGAGTGCGCCTTTGAGAAGGAAGTGTCCACAACTTGGACGGGACATGATGATGATTGCGACATTCCATGCCGATTTTCGGTCCTGCCAAATCGTTGCTGCTCGGATCGCTGCCGAACGCCCGCTTCTGGGTCATTTCGGGACCTTCGTGGGTTCTCGTCGAACCGGTGTTTCCTGCCGGCCGGTGGGTTGGCCGTGCGGCCGGCACCGCCCTGATCGCTTGGGGCGGTGCAACGCTTGTGGTCTGACGACCAGGGCTGCCTCGAATCTCGCATTTGCAGGAAACGATACCTCCTGACGCAAAGTGCATCGCACCGCCCCAGCCAGGCCGGCTCACAACGCGTCGGGGCGGACCGGCGGTGACGTCAAGCTTACGCAGGCATTCAGGCGTCGAGGAACTTTGAACCCTCGCGTCCGTTTACCGGCTATCACGTCTGGAAGTTCCGCCATGAATGTCAGCGATGAAAGGACTGTATCGCTTTGGGCGGCAACCGAAGTCGCGCCTGAGGCGGTTCCGCTCGAGCGGAGTGAACAGGTCGATGTGGTGGTCGTCGGATCTGGCATTGCCGGACTGTCGGTCGCCTACGAACTGGCGATCGCCGGGCAAAAGGTGGCGGTGCTCGACCGCGGCCGGATCGGAAGCGGCATGACGGCACGCACCACCGCGCATCTGTCATCGATCTGCGACGACTATTTTTCGGAACTGATCAAATTGCGCGGCGAGGAACTGGCGCGGATTTACTACCAAAGCCAGTCGGCGGCTATCGACCGTGTCCAATCGATCCAGGAAGCAGAGGGTATCGCGTGTGATTTCCGCCGCCTCGACGGCTTTCTGTTTCCGGCGTCAGGCAGAAGGGAATCCGTCATCGAGCGCGAACTGGGCGCCGCTCTGAAGATTGGTGTCGACGTCGAGAAAACCGCAGGCGTGTCGTTTGCAGGCTTTTCGGATACGCCCGTCCTTCGCTACGCCAATCAGGCGACATTTCACCCCCTCAAATATCTCCGCGGGCTGGCTGCGGGCATTCGCGCGCGCGGCGGCATGCTTTATGCGGAGACCATCGTCGACAAGGTCGCGGAGACCGACGGCGGCGTCCGCGTAAGCACGGTCTCGGGCTTTACCGTGTCTGCCAGATCGGCCGTTGTCGCCACTAATTCGCCGATCAACGATCGGGTCGCGCTCCACACCAAGCAAGCGCCGTATCGGACCTACGCGATGTCGTTCGAGATCGCGCGCGACGTTTTGCCGGATGCACTCTATTGGGACACGCTGGATCCCTATCACTACGTTCGCCTGCAGCCTGGTGAAGGCAAAACCGACTTTCTGATCGTCGGTGGTGAGGACCACAAGACAGGGCAGGCCGACGATGCCGACAACCGCTTCGCGGCCCTGGCGGACTGGATTAAAAAATTGGTGCCCGATATCGGCGCGGAAACCAATCGATGGTCCGGGCAGGTGATGGAGACCGTCGACCATGCCGGGTTCATCGGCCGCAATCCCGGCAACCGGCATGTCTTCGTGGTCACCGGCGATTCCGGTCAGGGCATCACCCATGGAGTTGTTGCCGGCCAACTGATTTCTGACCTGATCCTGAAGGGGGAAAGCGCCTGGCGGGAACTTTACGAGCCCTCCCGCAAGACGGCACGCGCGATCGGCGACTATCTGGCGGAGAATGCGACAGCGATCAGGAGTTTTGCCGAGTATGGTGCGCCCGGCGAAATCGATTCCGCCGATAAGCTGCGGCCGGGAGAGGGCGCTATCGTGCGCGAAGGGCTTACCAAAGTCGCGGCTTTTCGCGATGAGGACGGCACGCTCCACAAGCGCTCGGCCGCATGCACCCATGTCGGCTGCCACGTTCATTGGAACTCATTGGAACGCTGCTGGGACTGCCCCTGCCACGGCTCGCATTTTGCCGTCGACGGCACGGCTTTGAACGGGCCGGCCGTATCGCCCCTGGCTCCTGTCGGATAATTCTTTTTTCGCCCCCGCCGCGCAACTCACAATTCCTTCTCGGCCAGCTCCCGAAATGCGTCGGGAACCGACCGCTGTAGTTCGAGCGCGATCGAGGCGTAGCCGACCGCCTCCCAGCCGAAGCGGTCGCGGATCTTGTCGATGGCGCGATCCGCGGTCCAGCGCGCCGCGCCCTTCCGGGTGCCGGGGCGGCGGCGGTCGTCGTCGAGCCCGAGCGGCAGTTCCAGTTGCAGGCCGGCATGCTGCTCCAGATGCGATACGGCGATCGCCAGCAGCGAGATTGTCTTTTCGTGCGGATGGTCGATGAGCACCTTGCGCACCAGCGCCTCGGCGATCTCGGCCAGCATCGCGGTTGCCGAAATCGGCTGGTCGAGCGTGACCGAGCGCGTCACCGAGCGCAAATCGGCAAAGCGGACGCGAACCGTCACCTTGCGGCCGGGCCGGGATTTCGCACGCAACCTGGTGGCGACCCTGTCGGCCAGATGCAGCAGGGCGGGGACGAAGACCTGCTCGTCGGCCGGTTTTCGGCCGAGCGCCGATTGCGCGCCGGCCGAGCGCGCCCGGCGCTGCGTCTCAAGCTTGCGCGGATCGCGGTTCCACGCCAGCGCGTTCAGTTTCTCTCCCGCCGCCGGCCCGAGCAGGCGCTCCAGCGCGCCACTGTTGGTCTTCGCCAACTCGCCGATGGTGTCGACGCCGATACCGGCCAGCCGCTCCCTGGTGACCGGGCCGACACCCCACATCAGCTCGACCGGCAGGTGGTGCAGGAACTCCAGCTCGTGGCGCGGATCGACCACCACCAGCCCGTCCGGCTTTGCGACCTGTGAGGCGATCTTGGCCAGATGCTTGGTGCGGGCCACGCCGACCGAGATCGGCAAGCCGAGCTCGGCCCGCACGCGGCGGCGTATCTTGCCGGCGATCTCAGCCGGCGAGCCGAAGAGGTGGGTGCAGCCGGCGACGTCGGCAAAGGCCTCGTCGATCGAAATCCGCTCGACCACCGGCGTGAAGTCGCCGAGCACCTTGATTGCCGCATCGCCCAGCCGCTGATAGTCCTTGAAATGGCCGCCGACGAAAATGAGTTGCGGGCAGAGTTCCCGCGCCCGCCGTCCCGGCATACCGCCGCGCACGCCGAACGCCTTGGCTTCATAGGATGCGGCAAGCACGACCCCGCCGCCGACGGCAATCGGCTTGCCGCGCAAGGCCGTGTCGAGCAATTGTTCGACCGAGGCATAGAAGGCATCCAGATCCGCGTGGAGGATGTTGGCTTCCATCCGGCCCGTTCGCCCGCGGCCACTCGAACGCCGCATTGTCTCGCGTTATGATAGGAACATAAAGAGAACATTGCGGGTGAATTGTCAAGCAGCGCGGAGGCCGCCGCCGCAACCTACAGCGCCATCTTGTAGCCGAGATGACTGGCGGTGAAACCGAGGCGCTCGTAAAAATCGTGCGCCTCCCGTCGACCTTTGTCCGTGGTGAGTTGGACGAAGCTGCAATTGCGCGAACGGCACGTTTCAATCGCCCATTCGACCATCAGTTTGCCGACGCCGCGCGAGCGCCATTGCCGGGCGACGCGAACGCCTTCGATCTGGCCGCGCCAGGCACCCTTCCTGGAGATACCCGGAAGGAAGGTGAGTTGCAGGGTCCCGACCACTTGCCCGGCCTCGACAGCCACGGCCAGCAACTAGTTGGGATCGGCATCGATTGCGCTGAAGGCATCGAGATAGGATGGCGCAAGCGGCGTGGATGGGTCTTCCCGGTCTGCGCCGAGCACATCGTCGGCAAGCATTGCAACGATCGCCGGCAGGTCGGGCGCCTGCGCGCGACGGAATTCGATCTCGCTCATCGCGCGAAGACATACGGTGCGACGTCGGCGATCGCAATATCCGTTTTGACCCGCAAGGGAGGTCCGCGCCTTCAGGCGGTCTCAAACGCCCAGAGGCGGTGGCCGTAGCGGCGGAAGAAGCGGGCGAAGAGGCGCTGTTGCCTGGCGCGGGCGAGGTCGGCGGCGCGCCTTTCCTGCCGCCAGCGCGGCATGTTGCGGAACATCGACAGGAAGCGGGCGGCGTCCTCGAGTGCCTCCTCGGCTGACTGCGCCGGACGGATCGCCGCCAGGAACAGAGCGCGGCTCGGCTTCATCTGGTCAATCGCCGCCTTGCGCTGGCGATGACCCTGGCGTGCCTTGCGGATGCCGTCCTGGCGGATGGCCGCGAAAGCGGCAAGCATGGCCGGGCTGTCGCCGCTATAGCCGCAGGCATGGGCGAACTGGGCTGGGTTCATCGTCGCTCCCTTGCTGCCGGCCGGCCGCGGTTCTGTGGCTCGCGCCGATTCCAGCCCGCAGCCAGATATAAGCATAACTCAATAATTGAACAAGTGAAACTTTCACGTTGATGTAAGCGGAACCGACTCGACTCCGCTCCAAAAACCGATAATGATGTGAACAAAGCAGGAACAACGATGGGGGTGGCCATGGCATTGGCGGGCAAGGAAGCGACGATCGCCGATGTTGTCTCGATTGCCGTCGAGTGCATCGACTGCGGCCGCAACAGGTGGTGGAAGCCGGCCGAGCTCAAGCGGCATGGGGTGACGCCGGAGACGCCGCTATCAGCGCTTTCGGGGCGCCTCATCTGCAAGGCCTGCCGTGCCGATGGCCTGCCGGGCGCCGCCGTTTCGATCCAGGCCGCCTTCATCGACGACCGGCAACGGGTGCGCGCCGAGGCGCGCCTGCTCAACGGTCGAGAGCCGGAGCAGTCGAGGCGGGCTTGAGGGGCGGGCGCGGGTCCGCTTCTCAGGGCGGGCTATCGCATACGGGTCCCCCTCATCCGGCCGCGGAGCCTGTCCTCGGGCTTGCCTGAGGCAAGACCCGCGGGCGGCCACCTTCTGCCCGCTGGGGAGAAGGGCTTGGCATCAATGCAGGCGACCTCCTCGCCCCTCGGGGAGAGGTCAGATTGCCCCGAATTGCCCTTCGCAATTCGGCTGGCATTCCGGGTGAGGGGGCACTTGCCTATGTGCGATTGTCCTGCTTCTCTCGGGAGAAGGGAAAGCTCCCTCCTCAATACCCCAGCAGTTCCTTGAGCGGGATGACGCGGAAGACGTTCTTGATGGCATAGCGGTTGAAGGTCAGCGTCTTGGGCGGATTGTACTGTTCGACGATCAGTTCGGCGGCGGTGCGCTTGACCAGCTTCTTGATGAAGGCCTTGCCGTTTTGCTCGTTCTCTTCGGGCAGCGTCTCGATCACCACATGGTCGCCGGGCACGGCGTCGCGGCCGCCGCAATAGATCATCTCGCCGGGCTCGTAGCGCGGCACCATCGAATCGCTCAGCACGTGCAGCGCAAACACATTGCGCAGATGCCGGATCCCCGGCGGCCGCTGGACATAGCCGGCCGGTTGGCCGTTGAAGGTGAAGTCGCCATCGTCGCCGCCGACGGCGGTGCCGAGAAGCTGGACGTCCATCGGTCCGGCGGGCAGGGGGCCGGGATCGGTGACGATCTCGGCATCGGCGACCGGTCCGGCATCTTCGAGGAAGACGACCTCGCCCTTGCCGAGCGCCACCGGATCGACGCGCAGGAAAGCGGCGGTCTTCAAAAGGTTCTCGGTCTTGGGCAGGTTGCGCCCGGTTTCCCAATTGCCGACGGCAGCGACGTCGGTGTCGTTGTGCTCGGCAATGTGACGCATCACCAGGCCGCGCTGCTTGCGCGCCCGGCGGATCGCCGCTCCGACCTTAATCGACAGTGCAGTTTTCGCCATGGCTCCATCTGAGACGTAAGATTCGGTTTCGTCTATGCAAGAATCGCTTGCATTATGATTTGAGTTATGCTCTTATGTTTGGCATGCACAAGTCGCTTCACCAGCTCTCGGTCCTCGAATCCGCCGTTCAGCGTGCCGGCAGCGTTCGCCTGGAGGCGGTACCCCAACCGATCGCCGAGGCCATGCATGTGCCAACCCTTTCCCCTTCGTCGCGGCTGTCCTCCTCCCCGGCCGGGACGATGCCCGAGGCTCGCGCCTCGGATCCGGCAGCGCAAGCGGCCGGAACGGCCGGAGCCGTTCCCCTCACGGCTCCGGCCACGAATTACCTGCCGGTCGGCAATGCGGATGCTGCGGTTTCCTGCATCCGCACCGAAGACGGCACGGTCATCGCGTTCGACAAGCGGACGGGCAAGGCAGTGTCCGGCGCAACAAGGCAGGCGGCCGAGATGAAGCTCGACCGCAGCAGACCACGAGAAGGCTGACCGCCTTTCAAGCCTGAGGCGGGCGAAGCCGGCGCCGCACACACAACCATCTTTGCAGGGAACAAAACATCATGGCCGCCCGCTATTCCGCCTCGGAACTGGAACAAATCGAGAACTGGCTGATGAGCGGATTGTCGGCCGCGAAGATCGCTACCCGGTTGACCGCGCTCGGCGGCCGCCCGGCCTCGCGCGCGGCCATCATCGGCATCGTCCACCGCACGGCCCCTTTGCGCGCCATCGGCCTTGCCAGGTCCAAGGGCTGGTGTGGCGGCCGGCATGGAAAATCGGCGCCAGAGTCGTCGAACCCCGCCGGCCAAGCAGGGGCAGTACCGGCCGAGCCACGCTGCCGCCCGGCAAGGCTGTCGGCCAGGCTGGCGCCGCCGGCCTGGCAGCCGGGTCCGGCTCGGATCACCGGGTCCGATGGCGAGCCGCTCGAAATGCAGGCGCCGCGCCCGATCGCCGCCGGTGGCCGCCAGCCACATTTCGCCGCCATGCGCTTCATCGATTGCCTTTTCGACCGTTGCCGCGCGCCGCTCGACACGACGCTGCAGGAGGATGCCGAAAACGATGCCACCGGCAGTCGCCCCGGTTTGGACATGCTGTGCTGCGGGCTGCGCACAAAGCCTTCGAAAAGTTACTGCGCCTATCACGCGGCGCGCTTCCTGCGCACGCTGCCGGCCGAAGCGATTTGAGCCCAGTGGATGACGGAAATTCGCCAGAGCCCGACGACGGAAAACCAGGAGGACCGAGCCGATGAGCAGCAAAACCGCCCAGAAGACCAAAGCCAGGCCGCCGCGATTGCCGAAGGGCGAGGCCGAGCAGGTGCGCATCCGCAAGGAGATCGGCCATGATTTCGCGCTGAAGGACGACAGGTTCGGCCGCAAGCGGCTGGCCAAAGGAACGCAGGAGGCGGCGCGCCTCTATGAGGTCTCCAATGACGGCCACACCGCGACCGGCGGCATCGTGCGGGTGCGCAATGTCGACCCGCTGAGCGGCCTCACCTCGCTGTCGCGCCAGCAGCGCGAGGCGGGGATGCGCTACCGCCAGGATTTCCGCAGTTCGTCGGAGGCAACCGCCAAGCCGATGGCTTGGGCCGAGCGTGTCGACGGCGGCCGCACCGGCAGCGGCGTCGCAGAACACATCCTGTCCGCCGGCCGCGACCATGCCGAGGCCACCAGGGCGCTTGTCCATTGGGAGATCGCCGGCATCGTGCAAAAGGTCTGCTGTGCCGACGCAACGGTCAAGAGCCTGGCCGAACAGGCGGGCGAACCGCGCGACGTGGTGGTGAAACTACTCAAGATCGGGCTCGACATATTGGCCGTGCATTACGGCATGATGCTGATGCGCAAGCCGAGATGAGGAGCCCCGCCGATCCGGCCGGCACTACCGGCCGGATCGATCCGTCAACGACGGCAGACACGGATTCTTTCGATGATCCGGTGGTGATGACGCCAGTGCCTGATGACTTCGGTATGGCAGCGCCGGTGGTACCGGTACCGGTAGCGCGGCGCGTAGTCCTCGTTATAGACATCATAGCGGTAACGGGGGACGTACTCATCGTCGTAATCGGAATACCGATGGTGGCGATAATAATAGTCGTCGTCATAGCCGTTGCCGATGCCGATCGTGACGCTGCCGCCGGCATTGGCCGGGCCAATCACGGAAGCCGCCGAGGCGATGGCGATCACCGAGGCAAGCAGGAGCTTCTTCATAGCTACCTCCTTCATTAACGTCCCTCTAATAGAAAAACCCGCGAGGGGCAGGCTCGTTCCACAAATTAGCAAGATGCCCCCAACTGAGAGCCCCAATTAGCGCCGCGTGGGCGAAAATGCCTCTGGCTGTGCGGCAGGGTGGCCGTCGACGCAAGCCTCGAGCTGGTTGTGGTCCGCGCCATATGTATCCCGGTGTCCCGTCAAAACAGCGACAATCGGGCGGTGCCAGTCCCGTCACCTTGCCGATCTATAGGACATGCCCCAGTTCCAGCAAAACGAAAGCGGTCGCACCCAGCACAGCGAGGGCGTAGGCCGCATAAAGAACAAGCAGCATCACCTCAAAGTCCCGGACGAAACTAGCGGCAATCCTGGTCTCCTGAGGCTCCGCTTTCTCGATGCGGTCGGCTTCCAGCTGCTCCGTTGCCACGACGAGGCAGACTATCCTGTCGTTGTCGGCCGCCTGCAATATCCGTTCGGTCAAATCGACTGCAATCACTGGATCATCGGCCAACTGATCCCGCGATAGCCGGCTTTCAGTGACGGTCTGGATTTCACGCTTTCTCACGCACGCATAATTGCGCCGACTAAATTAGGTTCCACTGAAATACATAGTAAAATACACAGATTGCGTCCACCCGATCGCGATGGGTGAGGCGTGAGCCCTGCTGGGCGTGGAACCACCGCCCGAGGCCCGCATTTGTCGACCGTCGAGGCGAATCTCGATCCGCATCCTCCGATCAAAGGGCGCCGGCTTCTTCATAGGCTGCTACGGTGCGCCAGTGCTGGTAGGTCGCAATGCTAAAGCCGCCAAACCTTCATATCGCGAACGCAGCGCCGACGTCTTCGGTTCTGACCGGTTATGACGAAGATCGCATGCTTACTTATATCCGGCTGCTCGACGCTTCGGCGGAAGGGACCGATTGGCGTGAGGTCGCCCGCATCGTTCTGCATATTGATCCGGAGCGGGAGCCGGAGAGGGCTTTCCGGGCGTGGGCGACACATTTGGCGCGTGCACGATGGATGACCAGGAAGCGGAACGAACTGCGCCAATTGCATGATGAGTGGTGGGGATGAGCACCATCTAGGAACCGCCGTCCCGGTCTGGCCGTTGAGGGAGGAGGCCAACATGGAAAAGCGACCAATGACTTCTTGGCGAGCCAATACTTTCGAGCTGTGCTGCCTTCTTGCAGTTCCGCTGTCGCTTATCCTTACCGTTTTACTGGCAGGTCTCATCCTTAGCTGACCTGGCGTGGGTTGCTCGCCAAGGGCTGGTCGGTCGTGATCCGACAAGATCCCGCACTGTTACTTCACAGCCGCCGCCATCACATCCGAAAACAGCGCCCGCTCCACCGCCGGCTCCAGCATTTCGGCGAAGGGCGTTGCCAGGTGGTGGCGGTCGCGGAAGGCTAGTTTGCCGTCGATGAAGACGTGGCAGGTGGTCTGGTCGCAAAACCGGTCGGTCATGTCGATGTAAGTGGCGTTCGGCGTCGAGCGCACGATGTCGCGCTCGACTGTGGCGATGTCGTCGTTTGCCGCCATGATCCTCGGCGTGTCGCATGTCGCGGGCGTCTGGCCCCGCCACAGAGCGCGCGCCACGCACTTGTCGGCGTAGCTTGCATTGTAGGGCACGTCCCTGATGACCGCGACCTTGATGCCGGCCTGGCTGAAGGCCTGAAGCGTCCAGGTGAGGCCCGTCCGCCACTGCGCTTGCCAATCGGCGTGCTTCAACTCCTCGGGCGATTCCTTCATCACATTGCCGATCGAGAATTCCGAAATCACCACCAGTTGCGGGTGCAGCGCGATGATGTCCTGGACCGACTGCTCGCGCCACTGGTCGCATTCGGTGTAGTCGCGCTTCAGCCGCCAGCTCCAGGTCGTCACCCGCGAAGCCCGGCAGGAGGATTTGAGAAAGGTGACGACGCGAAAATTGTTCTTCTCGGCCGCCTTGATCAGCGGCGTCGACCAATGGTCGGCATGCGAGTCGCCGAACAGCACGACCGAGCGCTGGGCATCCTTGCGGCCGAACATGCAGGGCTTCGGCTTGACGGTCTCGAAATCGAGCACGCAGCCGCCATTGGTCGCGCGCACGGTGGAGAGCTGGGCGGCGCTGTCGGCGATGACGTGCTGTTCGGGGCTGAGATTGTGCTCGGCAAAGCGCGCATTGCCATAGGCCGCGACCACGCCGGCGCCGGTCAGCGCGGCGGCGGGCACCAGCGCCCGCGCTGCTCCGGCCATCAGCCAGCCGTTGCGGCGGATCGGGTTCTCGATGAAATGATAGGTGAACATCGACAGAACCAGCGTCAGCGCCGCGCAGGCAAAGCGGTCCAGGATGGACAGGTTGGGAACCACCATTGCCGCGTAGACGATGACCGGCCAGTGCCAGAGATAGAGCGAATACGACAGCCGGCCCAGCCATTGCATGGGGGGCAGCGCCAGCACGGCGCTCGGCAGATTGCGGCCGCCGCTGCCGCCGAGCAGCAGCAGCACGGTGCCGGCGACAGGCGCCAGCGCATTCACCCCGGGAAACGGCGAGTCTTCGTCCAGCATCAGATAGGCCCAGGCGATCAGCACCAGACCGAGGCATGCCTGGAGCGTGGCCAGCAGCGGCCGGTCGCGCCAGATCTTTGCCGGCGCCATGGTCGCGAGGCCGCCGGCGGCGAATTCCCAGGCCCTGAGAGGCGAGAAGTAGAAGGCCCAGGGCTGCGACACTTCCGTCAGCCAGGCGCAGGCGGCGAAGGAGGCTAGGCCGGCGACGCCAATGACGATTATAGCGGTGCGCTTGCCCGGGCGCAGCCATGCGGCCATCAAAAGCAGCGCCGGCCATGCCAAATAGAATTGTTCTTCGACCGACAGCGACCAGAAGTGGATGAAGGGGTTGTTGGTGGCGTCGGCGGCGAAATAGTCGAACGACCAGCGGATCAGCCAGAGGTTGATCATGTAGGCGGAGGCGAACATAGCGCCTTTCGAATAGAGCGCCTGTTCCTCCGGCGACAGGATGAAGTAACCAGCAAACAGCGTGGCGAGAATAACGAACAGTGCCGCCGGCAGCAGGCGCCGGGCGCGCCGGGCGTAGAAGCGCCAGAGGTTCAGCCGCCCGGTTTCGGTTATTTCCGTAACCAGGTGTTTTGTAATCAGGTAGCCGGAGATGACGAAGAAGATGTCGACGCCAGCAAAGCCGCCGGGCAGGCCGGAGAGACCAAAATGGAAGGCGATGACACCCGCCACCGCCAGTGCGCGCAGCCCTTCGATGTCAGGCCGAAATGATGCCGACACAATCACCTCGTGCAAGGAATGCCCACCTCGCAGAGGCTCGACCCGATGCGCCGATATTGCAATGCAACAAATCTAACGCAGTGCAACATAGGGCGAGGGGACAGGCTCCTCCCACTCGTCGCATGGGCGATTCGCTCACATTGGCGGTTCAGTCACGAGGCGATTGATATGGAAGCGAAGGGTGCCGAGGCGATCAGGCCTTTTTTCAAAAACTCGGTCTTCAGCACCAGGCCCTTCACCTGCCTGGTGCTGCATTCGATCTCGCCTCGATTGCCGGTGAGGCGAATATTCTTCACCAGCGTGCCGCGCTTGATCGTCTCCGAGGTGCCTTTGACCTTGAGATCCTTGATCAGCGTCGCCCTCGTGCAGCGCCGTGCCATTGCTGTCTCTTACCATCGCGTCGGTCATGGCAGGTCTTTCGTGGGACTCCGGTGCGGAGGTGGTTGGGTCATTACTTGGCCTAGCCACTGGGTTAAGCGCGCCGGCCGCCAGGCGTGCCGGCCGGCAATGCCATGCGGAGCCCAACCGGCGGGCTGCGAGCAGACGGGACCGCTCGGGGTGGCCACTCCGCGACATGCGTTCCGACCAGGCCATGCCGGTGGCGCCACGGCAATCGAACAAAAGCATGGCCTTCATTGCGCGGATATTCCGGCGTAGCGACGTCAAATGGCTAAGCGCCCGCCGTGCAGACTGGAAGGTCGCACAATGACGGACCTGCCCGCCCTTTCGCTTGGTCCGTTATTACAATCGGCAAAAAGCCGGCGGTCACTTGTTACCGAGCTGGTTGGCCATCTTGCAGAAGTCGGCATGCGTCTTGGCGATGCCGGCGTCGCTGCATTCCTTCAACACCATGGCCCGGTCGCTCGTGGACATGGCCATCCATGCGGTCTTGAATTCGGCTTCCGACTTCATGCTCTTCATGCCGGCGTCGGTGAAGAAGGGTGACATTTTCTGCGGATCGTCGAGCGCCGAAGTGCCAGTGGCACCGGCGGCAAGCGCTGCGCCGGTCATCATCGAAAGCGCCATCGCGCCCATGCAAAGCATCTTGATGTTCATGATCATTCCTCCTGAGCTGCTGCTTTGAGGTTGTCCATCAGCGATCTACGAAGGAACGGTGTTTTGACCCAAAAGTTCCGCGTTCCGGCGCAGACATGGAACAGGATTGCCCGTGACGCCATTTATGCAAAAAATTCTACCGTGACTGAAAAATTCTACCGTGACTGAATAGCCGCGCTGCCGATCTGAAGCCCGACAAAGCCAATTAAGGTCCAGGGCAATCGGTGTCCAGTTGGGGGAGACGCTGCGAAGTTGCACGCCGGCTCAATATGCCCGATCATGGCGACGGCGGGGCGGAGGTATCAAGTGGCGGCAAATCGTCGAAACGGCGCGCACCTGTCGGAGCCCCGGCGGGCGGGCATTGTTGCCGCTGCCAGGGCGCTTCCGCGCACATCGTTGCCCAGCGTAGCGTCGGTCGTGACGGCCGTCGCGGCGCTCTATTTCGGGCGCGAGGTCTTTCTGCCGATCGCAATCGCCCTGCTGCTTACCTTTGCGCTTGTACCGATGGTGTCGGCACTCAAGCGCGCTGGCATTCCGCGTCTTCCTGCCGTGATCGCGAGCGTGCTCGGCGCATTCACGGTGCTGGCGCTGTTCTCCTTCATCGTCGCCACGCAGGTCAGTGAACTGGCGCAGAACATCCCGCTTTACCAGGCTAATATCCTGACCAAGGTCCGGTCCCTCAAGGACACCGGCGTCGGCGGCGGTATCGTTTCCAGATTGAGCCGGGTGATCGAACGCGTCGGCCAGGAACTCGACAGACCCGGACCTGTGCAACCCGCCGCCGATCAGCCTCCGCGGGAGCCGATCCCGGTCGAAATCGTCGCGCGCGAACGACCGCTCGAGGTTCTCCAGAATCTGATCGGCCCGCTGCTGAGCCCGCTGGGATCGGCCGGGCTGATCGTCGTGGTCGTCATATTCATGCTGCTCGAGCGGGAAGACCTGCGCGATCGTTTCATACGTCTCGTCGGCTACGGCGATCTGCATCGAACCACCGAGGCGCTGCAGGATGCCGGCAAGCGGGTCGGCCGCTACCTGCTCATGCAATTGGTCGTGAACATCGTCTATGCCGTGCCGATTACGTTCGGGCTTTGGGTTCTGGGCATACCCAATCCATTGCTGTGGGGCTTGCTGGCGCTGGCGCTGCGCTTCGTTCCCTATATCGGCCCGGTCATCGCGACGCTGCTGCCTCTGTTCCTGGCGCTGGCCGTGGCGCCCGGCTGGTCGCTCGTGCTCTGGACCGCCGGGCTTTTCGTGGTCGTGGAACTGATCACCGGCAACGTGATCGAACCCTGGCTCTACGGCTCGCGCACCGGGCTGTCGCCATTGGCCATCATCGTTGCGGCGATCTTCTGGACCTGGCTATGGGGGCCATTGGGCCTGGTTCTGTCGACGCCGCTCACGGTCTGCCTCGTCGTGCTCGGCCGCCATGTGCCGCAGTTCGAATTCCTCGACGTTCTGTTCGGCAACGAACCCGTGCTCGAACCGCACGCCCGGCTTTACCAGCGGCTGCTGGCCGGCGATCCCGAGGAAGCGACAGACCATGCCGAGGAGATGCTGGAGGAAAACTATCTGGTCGAGTTCTACGACAAGGTCGCGATTCCCGCACTTCTGCTCGGCGAGCAGGACCGTGTGCGGGGTGTGTTGAGCGATGAGCAAAGACAGCAGGTCGCCGGCAGCGCGCTGACGATGGTGGCGAACCTCGACGACAGCGCGCAGGAGGAGGCGGAAGCGGACGATACGGCCGCGGCCGAGGACAATGGCGTACGCGAGGACAAGCAGATTCAGGGGGACGACGAGGACGACACCGAACTGCCGGATGGCACGGGCATGTCGGTGCTGTGCGCCGGAGGGCGCGGCGAACTCGACGACGCCGCTGCCGCCATGCTGGCGCAGGTGCTCGAAGTCCAGGGCGCTACGGTGTTGAGGGCGAGCTTCGCCGATCTGGAACCGGGACGCATTCGCCGCCTTGAACTCGACGCCGTCGATACCGTCGTCGTCGGATTTTTGAACCGCGATTCCGTCAAGCACGGCCGGTTCCTGGTCCGTCGGCTGAAACGCGCCAAACCAAGGTTGCGGGTGGGTATCGTGTTGTGGTCGGAACCCGACAGCGACAACCAGGAGGCAGACGCCAGATTGGCCAACGAGATCAATGCCGATTTCGTCGCACACGGCATGGTCGGCGCGGTGCTCGGCGCGTTGTCCAGCGCTCCGCCGGTGGCGCTGAAGGCTACCGCCAAACGCCGCATGCGCCGCTTGACGCCGGCGCGCAAGAAAGAGCCGCTCGCCGCGGCAAAATGAACGCGGCCGACGACGGCGGCAGGTCGGGTTATTACCGCTTTCGCGAAAGTGGTAATAACCAAACGGATCAGGTTATCCTCGCAAGGTCGCGCTGAACCGTCCGCCGCGGCAAACGGCGCCAACCTTCATACAGTCCAGAAATAGCGCACCGTATGGAAGAAGACCGGGGCGGCGAAGACCAGGCTGTCGGCACGGTCCATCATGCCGCCATGGCCTTCGATCAGATGGCCCCAGTCCTTGACGCCCTGATCGCGCTTGATGGCGGAGGCGACCAGCCCGCCGAGGAAGCCCATCAGGCAGGCGATGAAGGCGACGCCGGCTGCCTGCAGCGGCGAAAACGGCGTCAGAAACGACAGCAGCACGCCGAGCAGGCTCGATGCCACCAGCCCGCCGACCAGCCCCTCCCAGGTCTTCGACGGTGAGACCGTCGGCGCCAGGAGATGCCGGCCGAACAGCTTGCCGAAGATATATTGCAGCACGTCGCTGCCTTGCACGGTGATGATCAGGAAAGCGATCAGCAACAGGTTGCGGCCTTCGAAGCCAGGCACCTCGAGCGTCAGCAGCGCCGGCACGTGGCTGACGCAGTAGACCGAAATCATCACCGCCCATTGCTGCGCCGAGACGCGCTCGAGAAAGCGCTCGGTGTCGCCGTGCAGCGCGGTGATCGCCGGCATCAGCAGAAAGCAGTAGACCGGGATGAAGATGGTGAACATGCCGTACCAGGCGGTCCATACCAGCCAGTACTGGAACGGGATGACGATACCGAACATGCCGAGCAGTACCCAGTGGTCGCTGCGGCGGCTGTGCGTCAGCGTCACGAATTCGCGCAACGCGGCGAACGAAATCAGCGCGAACAGGATGGTCATGCCGGGGCGGCCGAAGAAGAAGGCAACGGTGATCGCCACCACCATCACCCACCAGGCATTGATGCGCTGGGTGAGGTTGACCAGCGTCGGCGACAACGGCTTTGGCGCGCGCCACGACAAGACGCCGGCGACGACGCTGGCGCTGATCAGCACCGCCAGCAGGCCGACAATCAGAATGAGGGTTTCGTGCATCATCGGCAGCATTTTGCCTTGGTCCTCAATCGTCTCGCTCCGGCCGGGGGTTCAGCGCCAGCAGCGTTTCGCGGGCGCGGTCGAGAAAGGCGCGGCGTTCCTCACCAGGTTGAATGGCGATCGGCGCCCCGAAGACGACGCGGCAGAGCAGCGGCACCGGTACGAATTGCCCCTTGGGCAGCACCCGCGACATGTTCTCGATCCAGCAGGGGATGAGCTCGACATCGGGTCGCGCCATCGACAGATTGTAGAGGCCGGAGCGGAACGGCAGGAGCGGTTCGTCGGTCATGTTGCGTGTGCCTTCGGGAAACAGGATCAGCGAATGGCCCTGGTCAAGCACCGACAGCATGATCGAGATCGGGTGCTGCGTTTCATCCGTCCACTGCCGGTGGATCAGCACGGAAGACAGCATGTCCTCGGCAATGAACCGGCGCAGCCGCGTCTTGCCCCAATAATCGGCGGCCGCCACCGCATGGGTACGGGCGCGTTCCTTCTCGCTGAGGCAGGCCGACAGCAGGATGAAATCGCCGTGGCTGGCATGGTTGGCGAAGTAGATGCGCTGCCGGTCCGATGGCTGGCTGCCGTTCCAGATCGGCCGCACGCCGGTGACCGCCCAGGCCAGCGCCGACAGGCCGACCGAGGTCACCGTCTGCAGCAGGGTATAGGTGCTGACGCGAAGCTTTGTCATGGACGGGCTCAAAAGAATGCCGCGACGAGCGAGGCCGCCGCGAACAGGCCGAACGCGATACGCTGCTTGGCGAGCAGGCGGCGCGTGCCGGCCATCCGCTGCTCGAGCGAGCGGCCGCCGGCAGCCGTGGACTTCAGCCGCATGCGCACCAGCACGTCGTCGATCGCCGCGCCGCCGCCTGCCTCGCTGACGTGGCTGGCCATCAACCGAAACAGCAGCGCGTCGAACAAAAGCAGGGCCGAGAGAATGATTGTGGCTATGGCACTTGCGGCGGCGATCAGCCAGGCTACCGCGGACAGCGACGATGTTTGCGGCGCAGCCGCCAGGCCGATGACTGGCGCCGCCAGGAAGGCAGCAGCAATCAGCAGCAGCGGCCATGCCACCTGCACCATCAGCCCGGCAGCGAACGCTTCGGCCCTGTCACGATAGGCGGTCATGCCGGTGCGTCCGTGGAAAGATGCACCGGCCGGCCCGCGGCGGCGAGCTTGCCTCGCGCCTGATCGGGCGTGGCGGCCCGGCCGCTGGCGACCAGCCATTCGGCGACCACGGCGGCGCTGCGTTGGAAGCCGAGCGCACAGCAGACCAGCACCGCGCCCTGCTTCTGCGCCGCCTCGATCGCCGCCACCGCTTGCGCACGCGCCTCGCGAGACGGCGGCAAAAGGTCGACCATGGGCAGGCTCACCCAGCGGATCGAGGTGCCGCGCGGCCTTTCCAATTCGCCGGCAAGGTCGATCACCGTGCCGAAAGGGTCGGCTTCGGCGGCGGTTGGAAAACGGCCAAGGGAAACACCGTCGGCAACGACGATATGCGCCGGAAGCTTTCGCGTCCATGCCCACACATTGGCCTTGGCGCCAAGGCGGTAGGGCCAAAGCAGTAGACGGCTGGCCAGCGACACGCGGCCATCGGCCGTTTTCTGGAACACTTTGGCGCCGGCGCCGGCATAGGCGAAAGCGACTATGGCCAGCGCCAGTGCCAGCCACAACAGGATGAGCCACAGCGCCGAGACCAACGCGCCGGCAGCGGCGCCGGCCAGGGCAAGGCTTGCGCCGAGCGCATAGAACAGCGCCAACCGCCGCGCCTTCGGGTCAGCGCTCAGGCGGAAGCCGGTGAACGGCAGCTCGCTGTCGCGCGGAAACAGCCACAGGGCGAAAAGGCCGAGCAGCGCGCCGGTCGGAATGTCAATGAAATGGTGCTGCCACGTCGTCAGCACCGAGGCGCCGATCAGGAAACACCAGACATGCCAGGCGAAGCCGGCGATGCCGGTAAATCTGTAACGCCAATGGTCCCAGATGATGACCAGCAGCGCGATATGCAGCGACGGCGCCTGGTTGAAGGGTTTGTCGAAGCCGCCGAGCACGGCGAACATGAAGCCGGGCAGGCCGCTCGTCTGCGGGCGCACGAAGGTCGCAGTCAGCGGGAACAGGATGAAGCAGGCGACGGCGACGAGCTGCGCCGTCAGATAGCGGCCGGCAAGGCGGTCGACGCCGCTCTTCGAATTGTTCAACAGCAGCGACAAGCCATAGAACAGGTTGATCGACCAGTAGGGCACGATCGTCCAGGCAAGGAACGGGATGCCATGCTCCCAGCCGAAGACGATGCTGCCGACATCCTCGCGCCGCGACGCCAGCCAATTGGCGAAGCCGTAGGTGGCGTAGAAGAACGGCGCCAGAAATGCCAGCCACAATGCGGCGCGCAGGACGATCCCGGGATACGGCTCGCGCGGCAAGGCCGGAAGGGCAGGGGCATCGCGAGGTAAGGCAGAGGCAGGCAAGTCCATGTTCAGACGCGCCGCGCGACCGAAACGGTGAAGATGCCCCACTGGTCGGTGCGCTGGTCGAGCTTCTCGAAGCCGGCGGCCGCCACCAGCTGGTCCATCTCGGCCTGCGTGCGGCGGCGCATCACCCAGGCCTGGCCGCCGCGATGCGAGGTCAGACTGCGCGCGATCATCTCGAGCTGCGGATGCCAGGGCTGGTTGGTATAGACGAGCAGGCTTCCCGGCTGCATGGCGCTGGCCAGTCCACCGAGCGAGCGGGCGATCACGGCATTGTCGGAAAACAACTCGTAGAGCCCCGAGACGATGGCGAGATCCGGCGCCGGGTCGAGCCCGGCCAGCATCGTGGCGTCGAAGGCGTCACCTTGATGGAAAGTGACGCTCGCCGGCAGCTGGCGCTCGGCGATCAGCTTGCGGCCGAGCGAGACGTTGAGCTCGCAGAAATCCTGCAGCCGTACGCTTGCCGGCGGCTCGGCGCATTTCTGCACGGCATCGAGCACGTAGCGGCCATGGCCGGCGGCGACATCGACGATATGGACCGGCCGGCCGGCGGCCTTGAGCGAGGCGGCGGCGCTGCCGATCAGTTCTTCCAGATGCAGCTTGCGCTGGCGGATGCCGCGCCAGCCGATGGCATCGAGAAAGGTGCGGTCGATCATGCGGCCGATGGGGCTGATGCCCCGCGCCTCGTTCTCGTAGACATAGTCGAGCGTCGAGCCCGAATCGAAGCCGGTGACAATCCCCGTCTTCATACCGGACGACAGCCAGGCGCCCATGCGGATCGAAGCGCGGCTCATTGCCCAGTAGAGGCCCCATAGCGACAGCAGCGGCAGCGGCGAGGTAAGCCGGTCGGCCTCGTCGCGCGTGTAGCCGGCGCGGTCGGCCTCGGTCAGGTCGATTGGCTTTTCCGACGCCGCGAATTGCTTTTCAAGGAAAGGCCTGATCAGGTCGAGTGCCTTGTGGCGGTCGCGCTCGCCCAGCGTGTCGTGGAAGAAGCCGGGCAGCACATGCCGCTCCTTGGCCGGGCTCGCCAGATTGACGAAAAACTCGTGCTGCGGTTCATGCCGCACCACCCAGTCACTGCCGGAGATCAGAAGCTGTGTCGGCACGGTGATGGCGCGGGCGTCGGCGACGATGCGCGCGGCATGGCCGTAGAGCTCGACCAGGATGTTGGAGGCGATCGGCCGGGTGATCAGCGGGTCGGCGTCGAAGGAGGCGATACGCTCGGGGTCATGCGTCAGGAATTTCGCCTTGACGTAGGAATTCACGAAGAAGCGGCCCTTCAGCTTCTGCCACAATGCAATGCCTCGCTTGGCGAAGGGCACGTAGAGCTTGACCGAGAAGGCTGGCGAGGCCAGCACCAGGGCGCGAATGTCGGGCGCGTAATCGTGCACCCAGGCGGCGGCAAGCACGGCGCCGAAGGATTGCGCGATCAGCGCGATGTCGCGCCGGGCAAAGCCGTCGCTGTCGATCTCGCGCACAAAACAATCGATGTCGCGCACCAGCGCGGCAAACGACGGCGCATAGCCGCGTTCGCCGGCGGAGCGGCCATTGCCGCGTGCGTCCCACGCATAGAAGGCGTGGTCGGGCATCTGGAACTCGTCGACCAGATGCGCCATACGGCCGCCATGCTCGTGGCCGCGGTGGAACAGCAGGATGGCGCCCTTGCGGTTTTCCGACAGCGCCGGCCAATAGCGATAGAAGATCTCTGTGCCATCGTGGCTCTTGAAGCTGCGCTCCTGCGCCACCCGTTCGATATTGACTGAAGCCACCGCGGCAACCGTCTGTTGGTGAAGCATGTTGTTCTCCCTGGCGAGACCGGAATTCAGCTACCGCTCCCGTTAAGGCCGCTGCGTATCCGGTTGATGGCGGTCGCCAGCGAGAGTGTAGCCATGGCCGGAAACACGAGCGGCGTGAGCGCCGGGACCCACAGGCCGGACGCGATAAGCACCGCGAGGATGCCAAGCGCCAGCGCCCGGTCGCTTTTGCCGAACGGGCCGGCATAGTTGCGCCCAGCTCCGGCCGCGATGCCGAGCACGCCGGCGAATTCCGCGATCACAGCCGCGATAGCGAATGCAACGACGCCCCAGGCAGGAAAAATGACGGTAAAGGCCAGGATCAAAGCGAGATCGGAGACGACATCACAAAGCTCGTTGAGATACATGCCGAGCGTCGAGGCCTGGCCATGTTCCCTTGCAAGCATGCCGTCAATGGCGTTTAGCGCCATTCGCGTAAACAGCACGAGCGGCATCAGCAGAAAGACCGCGCGGCGGCCTGCAAGGGCTGCCACCGCAAGGCCGGCGGCGAGCGAGAGGGCAGCGGCCAGCAGTGTGATCTGGTTGGCGGTGACGCCGGCCTTGGCCAGGCCGTCGGCAAGCGGCCGCAGCCTGGCCTGGAAGGCCGGTTTCAGCGCATAAAGCGTCGGCATGTGCGAACCCCCCGGCCGCGGTGCAAATGATGTTGGCGAGGATGGTCAATTGGCGCGCAAGACGCAAGGGCGGCGCCCTGCCACTTTCCGACATCCGGGTATGTCGGCGCTAGCTTTCCCTGCCATTGTCGACCGGGAACCGTGCTGGCAAGCTTTCTTCGGCCGTGGCCCAGGCGCGACTATGATAACGCCGCAGGACGAGAATGCATGTCGCGAAGACCGCCAGCCCGCAAATCACGCCGGGCGACATGCCTCCGCCGAAAGCGGACTTAACAACGATGCCGGTGAAGGCGCCGGCGATGGCGCCGTTGATCGTGCCCACCATCCCAGCGGTGGTCATGAAATATTGCAGCGGCGAGGGGCGGAGGCCCTTGTCGACCAGCACCGCCGAGAGGTCGTCATGCGTGGAGTTGACAAGGTATCTTTGCAGGACCGGCGCCAGCTCGACGAAATAGTGGCGGATCCTGGCCATGCCGCGGGCATGCACCATGTCCTCGATGGCAATCTGCACAGCGCGCACGAAGGTGACCAGGCCGATGAAGAAAAGGCAAGGTAGCAAGATAAGACTGAACAACACGAACGGCCTGCCCATCTCCGTGACCTGGGCGACGAAGGACAAGGCAATCGTTGCGCTCGAGACCGAGGTCAGGAACAGCTCGGCTCGCTGGTTCGCTTCCTGAATGGTCGCGGCGCGAGCGTTTTGCAGCACGAAATGCTCGGTCGTCAGGCACTGCAAGACTTGCTGCGCCTGGTCAGGCGGAACCGGAGCGTCGGGAGAACGGGTCATCGACATTGCCCGCTTCTGCCCGCCGGAACCGGCAGGGCAGAAGCGGGCGTCGTCCTGCTGCGAGCCATCAGGACTTGCCGTTGCCGCCGTTGATGGCGATACGCTTGGCCTTGGCCTGAGCGCGCTCCGTCTTCGGCAGCGTCACGCTGAGCACGCCGTTCCGGAACGCGGCGTTGACCTTGTCTTCGTCGACTTCGTAGCCGAGCGGGATACGCCGCTCGAAACGGCCATAGAAGCGTTCGGAGAACTGCCTGTCCTTGTCCTCGGTCTCTTCACGCTTCTCGCCGCGCAGCGTCAGCACGCCGTCATCGAGCAGCAGCTCGACGTCTTTCTCGTCCATGCCGGGGATCTCGGCGGTGACGCGGATCTCCTTTTCGCTATCGGAGATTTCGACATTCGGCCAGCTGGCGCGGGCCGCGGCGAAGCCACCGAGCGACGGCAGCCCCGTGTCGAAGCCGCGGAACGCCTCGTCGAACAGACGGTTCATTTCGCGATGCAGCGTCAGGAAGGGATCGCGATCGCCGCTGCGGAACAGGCTGGGGGCCTGATTGTTCTCCCGGCCCCAGGGAATGAGATCACGAATAGCCATTGCATAGTCTCCTTTCTCGACTGGTTCGTTCAGGCAGCCTGCTTGTTTGCTTCGACCTGCGCGGCCTTCGGCCCGGTCTTCGGCGAGGCGACATCGGTCGCGATGGCGATGCGCCGAGGCTTCATCTCCTCGGGCACCTCACGTACCAGATCGATGCTGAGCAGACCGTTGTCGAGCGAGGCGCCTGCGACCTTGACGTGATCGGCAAGCTCGAAACGGCGGGTAAAGGGCCGTGTGGCGAGGCCATGATGCAGATACTCCGCGTTGTCCGGCTCGTTATGCTGGCCGGAGACAATCAGGAGGTTGGGTTCATGAATGATTTCGAGGTCGTCCTCGGAAAAGCCAGCGACGGCGATAGTGACGCCGTAGTTGTTCTCGCTGCTGCGCGCGATGTCATAGGGCGGCCAGGCGTCGAAAGCCTGCGGCGCATTTTCCAGCAGGTTGAAGACGCGGTCGAAGCCGATGCTCGACCGATAGAGCGGGGAAAAGTCGAATGCGGTTCTCATAGCTACATCCTCCATCGAGCAACATAGATACGAGGAGCGCCAAAGAGCTGGCGCTCCCTGGTTTCCCCGGCCCCATTTCGGCGACCGGTGCCATCGATCTGGTTATTGTCCGCCGCAAGTCAAGACCCCGGTGGCTCTCGCGTTGCCGGTTTTTTTGGGCCGGTGTCGGTTCGGCGAGGCTGCCACTCTCGCACAAGTGGGGGATGTCCGGCAGGAGATTGCCTGTTTGGCTTCAATCGCCAACGCCGAGTTCCCCGGCCGGTTATTGTCTGCCGCAGGTCAAGACCCAGATTCTTGTGTTGCCGGGCCCATTCCCGGCACTCGCAGATGGAGCTGACCATGACACGCGACGAGATCATTTCCGTGCTGGGCCCGGTCGACGACGCCGTTATCGCCGACATTGCGGCGACGGACGGGACGGTCCAGGAATTGCGTGAGGCCCTGGCCTGGATCGCCGCCGACGAGGCGCTGGTGAACGAAGGCCGACCGCTGCCGACGGCAAGGGTAGCGACGCTAATCGAACTACTGCAAGGGCCGGACGAGGAGGAATAACCGCTGTTGCCGCGATGCTCTTGAACCGCGCAAAGGGACGAACCATGTCCTTCAGCGGCGCCGGCTGGTCGCCGGTCCCAGCATGACGTTGCTTGCTCAAACAAGAAGACGATCAGAAAACAAGGAGGAAGTGATGGACGACGTCCGCTTCGCCGAGCCGATCACGTTGAAATTCCAATCCAGCGAGCGCAAGGTCGCCAGTAGTTGGGAAGCCATCGAATGCATGCGTCAGCAGTGGCCGGACCGTGCACGCGGCCGGAGTTGGCGCGCCGCCTATCGGGCCTGCCGCGACGCGCTCGACGGCTGGCGCACCGCGCGAGATGCGCGCAAGGCCTTCGTCAGGGCGGCGCGCAACGCGGGATTGCTCGCCTGCGAGACTGTCGACCACGCCCGGCTAGCCCGGACCCCTCCGATATTGTGAGATCTAAAACAAGTGGGGGAGAGGCAACTGCCCTTTCCCCCCTCGAGAGACTTTGTCCGCTGTCTAGCGGCAGATCGGCTTGCTCCTCAGTGGACGGTGATAATGCCGTTTACGGCCCGCCATTCGGAGGGCTGGATCAGGTGATGATGGGCTACGCGCACCGAATGCAGCGGGCCTTCGATTTCGCGCTCCCACAAATCGAGGAAATGCTTCAGCGTCGGGAAATCGGGGGCAATATCGTATTCCTGCCAGATATAGAGTTGCAGCAGGCTCCGATGATCGGGCAGGCGGTAGTGGATCTCCGCCGTGGTAAGACCAAACCCTTGCATCTGGAGCTGAAAGTCCCTGCTGGTCATGCGATCGTCCTTTCCGTTGAAATCTCGGTCCGTTGAAATCTCGGTCTGCAAAACGCCTCGCCTTCCACATAGGTTCCCGCCGCCACGAGCGGCTCCGAACGGGCGGCATTTTGAAATATCGCGCCAAAATTTGAGCCGCACTTTAGCTGAGAGCGGCTAATGTGCGAACGATTACAGTGCATTGGCACTCTCATGCGTCGAGTGCTAAAATTTTTGCGTGACCCTCTTGAAAGCAGAAAAAAGCGCGACTAGTTCGTATGCGCGCGATGCCTGATGAAGGGGTCGCGCACCCCGTGCCGGGCCGATATTGCCGGTTCGGTCAGGAGGATCTTCGAAAATCTGTTTGTCCCGAGAGGAGAACGACATGACGTTCCGTCCATTGCACGACCGTATCCTGGTCCGCCGTATCGAGGTCGACGAGAAGACCGCCGGCGGCATCATCATCCCCGACACCGCCAAGGAGAAGCCGCAGGAGGGCGAGGTCATTGCCGCCGGTCCAGGCGCGCGCGACGACAGCGGCCAATTGCAGCCGCTCGACGTCAAGGTCGGCGACCGCATCCTGTTCGGCAAATGGTCCGGCACCGAGATCAAGCTCAATGGCGAGGATCTGCTCATCATGAAAGAGAGCGACGTGCTGGGCGTTATCGAGGGCGCCGGCGAGATGAAGAAGGCTGCCTGAGTGGGCCTGAACAAGCATTCCAGTCAACGAAGCTGCCTATCGAAGGAGTGATCCAATGGCTGCCAAAGATGTGAAATTTCATACCGAAGCCCGCGAGAAGATGCTGCGCGGCGTCAACATCCTCGCCGACGCGGTGAGGGTGACGCTCGGTCCCAAGGGCCGCAACGTCGTCCTCGACAAGTCGTTCGGCGCGCCGCGCATCACCAAGGACGGCGTCACCGTGGCGAAGGAGATCGAGCTCGAGGACAAGTTCGAGAATATGGGCGCACAGATGGTGCGCGAGGTGGCTTCGAAGACCAGCGACGTCGCCGGCGACGGCACCACGACCGCGACCGTTCTGGCGCAGTCGATCGTCCAGGAAGGCGCCAAGGCGGTTGCCGCCGGCATGAACCCGATGGACCTGAAGCGCGGTATCGACAAGGCGGTCGAAGCCGTGGTCGCCGAACTCAAGGCCAATGCCCGCAAGGTGACCAGGAACGACGAAATCGCCCAGGTCGGCACCATCTCGGCCAATGGCGACGCCGAGATCGGGCGCTTCCTCGCCGAAGCGATGGAAAAGGTCGGCAATGAGGGCGTCATTACCGTCGAAGAAGCCAAGACCGCCGAGACGGAGCTCGAAGTCGTCGAAGGCATGCAGTTCGACCGCGGCTATCTCAGCCCCTATTTCATCACCAATCAGGACAAGATGCGCGTCGAGCTCGACGAGCCCTATGTGCTGATCCACGAGAAGAAGCTGTCCAACCTGCAGGCGCTGCTTCCGGTGCTGGAGGCGGTGGTGCAGTCGTCCAAGCCGCTGCTGATCATCGCCGAGGACGTCGAGGGCGAGGCGCTGGCGACGCTGGTCGTCAACAAGCTGCGCGGCGGCCTGAAGGTCGCGGCCGTCAAGGCTCCGGGCTTCGGCGATCGCCGCAAGGCCATGCTGGAGGATATTGCCATCCTGACCGGCGGCACGGCAATCAGCGAGGATCTCGGCATCAAGCTCGAGAACGTCATGCTCAACATGCTCGGCCGCGCCAAGAAGGTGGTGGTCGAGAAGGAAAACACCACGATCGTCGACGGTGCCGGCTCGAAGAGCGAAATCCAGGGCCGGGTCTCCCAGATCAAGGCGCAGATCGAGGAGACCACATCCGACTATGATCGCGAGAAGCTGCAGGAGCGGCTGGCCAAGCTCGCCGGTGGCGTCGCCGTCATCCGCGTCGGCGGCTCGACCGAGGTAGAGGTCAAGGAGCGCAAGGATCGGGTCGACGACGCCATGCATGCCACCCGTGCCGCGGTCGAGGAGGGCATCCTGCCCGGCGGTGGCGTGGCGCTGCTGCGGGCGGCAAAGGCGCTCGACAATATTCAGGTCGACAATCCCGACCAGAAGACCGGTGTCGAAATCGTGCGTCGCGCGATCGAGGCTCCGGTGCGCCAGATTGCCGAGAATGCCGGCGCCGAAGGCTCGATCATCGTCGGTAAGCTGCGCGAAAAGCAGGAGTTCTCGTTCGGCTGGAACGCGCAGACCGGCGACTATGGCGATCTCTTCGGCCAGGGCGTCATCGATCCGGCCAAGGTGGTGCGCACCGCTCTGCAGGATGCCGCTTCCGTCGCCGGCCTGCTGGTGACGACCGAGGCGATGGTGGCCGAGAAGCCGAAGAAGGAAGCTGGCGCGCCGGCAATGCCCGGCGGTGGCGGCATGGACTTCTAAAGCCAGGCTTCCAAAGCGCGACTTCGAAACGGCAGATGGACCGTGTCCGCCAAAAGCGGGCACGGTCTTGCCGGTCCGGGACTAATGCTGAGCAGGTGTTGCCATGGATATGATGGACAGTTTTGGAAAGATGGCGGCGCCGACCCGCCCGAAAAACGATCTCAACTATGAAGCCGACTGCAGGGCGGCGCTGGCGCCGTTGGTCGACGGCTTGCTGCACATGGCCGAGTCGGCCGGCTGGGACCGCCGCAAGGCGGCCTACACGCTGATGTTTCTGTCGGCTCAACGCGTGGGGGCCGGCACGGAGGAGCGCAAATGATCGCGGCGCGGATGCGCGAATGCCTGCGCCTGCTGCGGTGGTCGGAAAACGATTTCGCCGAAGAGGCGGGATACCCGCTCGCCAAGGCAAAGGCGTGGCTCTACGGGCGCGAACATCCGCCGCTGGGCGTGGCGGCCTGGCTCGAGGCGCTGGTCAAGGTGCATCGGCTGCTGCCGCGGCCGGGCATGCCCTCGATTGGGTCCAACTCGCAGATCGGTGCCATCGTTTCGCAGGCGGCCCTCGAGGATCGAAGCGCCCGCGCGGTTGAGTTCCGAAAGGAGCCGATTGAGCCAGGAAAGGAGAGTGTCATGGATCGTGCTTCGTTCGACAAGCCGGTTACTATCCTCACCGGCCTCGGTACACCGACGAAGATAGAAAGCGCGGCTGAGGCCTATGCACTTTTGGCTGAATGGCCGGCAGCGAGCCGGACGGCCGCGCATGACATCGCCGCAAAAGCGTGCCGTGCAGCACTGGAAGGAGAGATCGACGCCGAAACGGCGCGCGCCACCTTCGTTGCCTTCGCCCGCCGCAACGACCTGCTTGCGCCGCAGACGAACGGGATGGTTGCCGGCGAGAGCGTTGCTGGCGCGACCGTTGCCGACTGGGCAACGCGCCCACAGCGCGTCAACGCCCCGGCCTGAGCGAGTGCCAATCTCCCCCCTTGAGGGGGAGATGTCGCCGAAGGCGACAGAGGGGGTCGGCACGTCCTGGCGCGACGCCATATTGGACGAAAGAGAAAGTTGGCGCCCCCCTCTGTCCTGCAGGACATCTCCCCCTCAAGGGGGGAGATTACGCGCTCAGCCGCTTTCGCTTGCTAAGCCATCGGCAGCAGCCGGCGCATGATCAGCAAGGCGTGGCCGCCCACGCCGTGTGCAGCCGGCCGGCGCTCGACGACCTCGAAGCCGTGCTTACGATAGAAGGCGATTGCGCGGTCGTTGCCCTCGATCACTTCCAGGGCGATGCTGGGAATACCCGCGTGCGCGGCAAGAACGGCATGCAGCAGGTCGGCGGCAACACCGGTGCCGTACTCGCTTTTGTCTATATGGAGCCGCTCGAGCATGACCTCGCCCTTGTCGTCCATCGCTGCCATCGCATAACCGGCGAGCGAGCCGTCAGCCCGCTCGGCGACGAAGGACATCTTGTTGTCGTCCCCGAGCTCGGACGCCAGCCGCTCCGGCGCGTGCCTCTCATCCGACAGCCGTGCCGTGGTCTCGGCACCCAGGATCGGCGAATAGGTCTGTCGCCAGGACCCTCCAAGCAGCCGCGACACCGCCGGAACATCCTGTTCGGTCATGGTTCTTATTTGAGGCATCGCCACCTCCCGGGCAGTTTATGGCACCGCAGCGTTCGCTCGGCCATCACCGCCTTACCCGCGATTTCAGCCAGCGGTCGAAGGCCACGGCGAGGATGAGGATCAGGCCGATGACGATGCTTTGCGTGTAGGACGAGACGTTGTTGAACTGCAGCCCGTTCTGCAAGACGCCGATCAGTCCTGCACCGACTACCGTACCGCCGACGCTGCCGATGCCGCCGAACAGCGAGGTGCCGCCGATAACGACCGCCGAGATCACCGTCAGCTCGTAGCCGATGCCGGCGACGGCTTCGGAGGAGTTGAGCCGCGCCGACAAAACGAAGGCGGCAAGGCCGGCGAAGAAGCCGACGATGATGTAGACCGAGATCAGGATGCGGTCGACGCGCAGGCCGGAGAGGCGCGCGGCCTCAGCATTGCCGCCGACTGCATAGACCGCGCGGCCGTAGCGCGTGTAGCGCAGCACGATGTGGCAAAGGATGGCGGCAATCGCGAAGATGATCGCCGGCACCGGCACCGGGCCGATCAGGCCGGTACCGAACCAGCGCATCGAGGCGTCGAAGCCGGAGATCGGGCCGCCATTGGAGATTGTCAAGGTCAGGCCGCGAAACACGGTTAGGCCGCCGAGCGTGACGACGAAGGGCGGCACTTTCAGCCTGGTGATGGCAAAGCCCTGGACGCCGCCGGCCACGGCGCCGACGACGACGGCGGCGAGAAGGGCGGCGAACCAGCCATAGCCCTGCGTGCCCGTTGTCGACAGCGACAGCGTGTTGGCGGTGCCGCCTTTGGCCACCACCGCCGCGACCATGCCGCAGAAGGCGAGCAGCGAGCCGACCGACAGGTCGATGCCGGCGGTGAGGATGACGAAGGTCATGCCGAGCGCGATCAGGCCGGTGATCGAGATCTGGCGCATGATGTTGAACAGGTTGATCGGGTCGATGAAGCTCGGCTTCAGCACAGTGAAGACGACGATCAGCAACGCCAGGAACATCAGCGGGCCGAAGCTCATCAGCAGGCGCGCAATATTGACGCCACCGCGCTGGCTCCGTTCGGTCGTACTGGTCATTGCGTTGCTTCCTGCTTCTGGTCGAGCGCCATCAGTTCCATCAGTTTCTCCTCGGTCGCCTCGACGCCGGGCATCTCGCCGGTAATGCGCCCGCGCCGCATGGTGACGATCCTGTCCGACACTGCAAGCACCTCGGGCAGCTCCGAAGAGATCATCATGATGGCGATGCCGCGCGCGGCGAGTTCCACCAGGATCTGGTGCACTTCCGCCTTGGCGCCGACATCGACGCCGCGCGTCGGTTCATCGACGATCAGCACCTTGGGATCGCGCGCCAGCCAGCGGGCAAGGATCACCTTCTGCTGGTTACCGCCGGACAGGCCCTCGATCGCCTGCTCGGGCGAAGCCATGCGGATCGACAGCATCTTCCTGTAGTTCGCCAGCGCCTCGCGTTCGCGCCGCTCGGCCATGAAACCGACACTGGAGTAGCGGTCGAGCGCGGCGATCGAGAAATTGGTGAGGATGGCGAGTGCTGCGAAGATTGCCTGGTGCTTGCGGTCCTCCGGCACCAGGCCGATGCCGAGCTCGATGGCGTCGGCGGGTGATGCCGGCGCGATCGGCTTGCCGTCGAGCATGATGGTGCCGGCGGCAATGCGGTCGGCACCGAAGATGGCGCGGGCGAGCTCGGTGCGGCCGGAGCCGACGAGCCCGGCGACGCCGAGGATTTCGCCCGCCTTGAGGTCGAGATCGACGCCTTCGAGTACGATGGCGTGCGGCGCCTGCGGATCGCGCACCGTGCGCAGGCCGCGCACAGAGAGCCGGACGTCGCCGGCGACATCGCGCTGCGTCGGCCTGGCATAGAGCTCGGAAGCGGCACGGCCGACCATCTTCTCGATGATCTTCGGCAGCCTGATCGGCCCGCCTTCGCGGTCGAGATGGCCGGCCAGCCTGCCGTCGCGCAGCACGGTCATACGGTCGCAGATCGCCGATGCCTCCTCCAGCCGGTGGGTGACGAACATGATGGCGACGCCATCCTTGCGCAGCCGGTCCATGATCGACATCAGCCTGTGCACTTCGGTCTCGGTCAGCGCCGAGGTCGGCTCGTCCATGATGATCAAGCGGCTCTTCAGCGATAGCGCGCGGGCGATCTCGACCAGCTGCTGCTCGGCCACCGACAGTGCGGAAACCGGCGTCGCCGGGTCGAGATTGAGCCCGACGCGAGCGATGATCGTGCGGGAATCTTCCTCCATTCGCCGCCAACTGACCAGCCCGAACCGGCCGAGCGGCGCGCGGCCGATGAAGATATTCTCCGCCACGGTCAGCGTCGGGATCAGGCTCAGCTCCTGGTAGATTGTTACGATGCCGTGGCGCTTGGCATCCTGCGGATTGTGCGGGCTGAATTCGACACCGTCGAAGACGATGCGGCCGCTGGACGGCGGCATCACGCCGGACAGGATCTTGAGCAGCGTCGATTTGCCGGCTCCGTTCTCGCCGAGCAGGCCGAGGATCTCGCCGGGGCGGACTTCAAGCGAAACGTCGTTCAGCGCGGTGACGCCGGCAAAGCGCTTGGTCACGCCCTCGACGGCGAGCAGGGCGGGCGATGGCGCAATGGCTTCGACTGGCAAAGGATGCTCCTTGAATTGTGGTCCACCCGAAAGGCCACGGGACAGCGCCCCTCTCTGTCGTGCCGGACATCTCCCCCTCCAGGGGGGAGATCGGATGTCACCCAGGCTTTCGCTACTCCGGCGTTGAAGAGAAGGCGACTCGTTGAAACTGCCAATCTCCCCCCTTGAGCGGGAGATGCCCGGCAGGGCAGAGGGGGCGCGACAGAACGCTGCTTTGGCGCTGTGCGCCCTCGGCGCTTACTTCGTCTCGCCCAGCCTCTCCGCCTTGTCGAGATTGTCCTTGCCGATGACGATCGGCGTCAAAAGCACCAGCTTTTCCTTCGGCTCGGTCTTGTCCCTGGCGTAGGCGACCGCGATCTGCACCGCAGTGCGCGATTGTTCGCCGGGGAATTGCTCGACCGTTCCGGCCAGCTTGCCGTCGCGCACGGCGACCAGCGCTTCGGGAAGCGCGTCGAAGCCGTAGATCTTGACGTCGGTGAAGTTGCGCGCCGCGCAGGCTTCAACCGCGCCAAGCGCCATGTCGTCATTGGCGCAGATGATCGCGTCGGGCTTGCCGTTGGCCGCAAGGCCGGCCTCGGTGACGGACAGCGCCTCGGCGCGGGCGAAGTCGGCGGTCTGCTCGAAGATGATCTGGTACTTGTCCTTCATCGGATCGAGGACATTGTGCACACCCTTGTTGCGGTCGATCGCCGGGCCGGCACCGGGCTGGCCCTGCAGATGGAAGATCTTGGCGCCGTTCGGGAACGCCGCCACCATGGCCTGCGCTTCGGCCTCGCCGCCTTTGACATTGTCGGCGCCGACATGGGCGAGGATGCCCTCGACGCCGTCGACGCGGCGGTCGATGGTGACGACGGGAACGCCGGCCTTGACCGCTTCTTCGATGGCTGGGGCCAGCGCGTTGACGTCGAGCGGCGAGATGACGATGGCGTTGACCTTCTGCACGAGTGCCGCCTCGATGTCGGCGGTCTGCTTGGGCGCCGAGTTCTGGCCGTCGCTCTCGATCAGGTTGACGCCCTGCGCCTGGGCTTCCGCCTTGATCTGGTTCAGCATGTGTACGAAGAACGGAAAGCCGAGGCTCGGCACCGAGCCGAGGATGGTCAGCTTGTCCTGGGCAAAAGCCAGTTGCGGAGCGGCCAGCGCCAGGGCGCCCATCGCCGCGGTCGACAGCAGGAATTCACGTCTGTTGATCAATTTAGTCTCCTCCCAGATGAGCGCACGACCCCGGAACCGGAATGGGTTTTCCGGAAGGTTCCTTGCGTCGATTCAAAAATGGAGTGTCCTTCGAGCGCCCAACTCGTGTTTGAAGGGACGCAACGGCGCTCCAGCCGGTCCACCGCGACGTTCTCCTCCGCTCGGTGCCTGCCCAAGGATGCTAGCCAAGGCCGGAGCTTTGCGCAAGAACGGGAGAAGGCAAGACCTACCGATCGATCATTACCATGGTGCGCTCGCCGTAGCGCGGACCGGCGACCTTGCCGGGCGCCAGCGCGTCGTCGAGCACCTGCATCTCGGCTGTGTCGAGCTTGATCGAAGCCGCGGCGACGTTCTCCTCGAGGTACTTTCGGCGCTTGGTGCCGGGGATCGGCACGATGTCGATGCCGAAGCCGCTCCCCTTGTGGAGCAGCCAGGCCAGAGCAATCTGGCCTGGCTTGACGCGCTTGGCCGCGGCGATGTCGAGTACCATGGCTGCCGCCTGCATGTTGGCGTCATAGTTGGCGCCCTGGTAGCGCGGGTCGCCGCGCCGGTAATCGCCCTCTGGATAGTCTTCGGCGCGCCTGACGTCGCCGGTGAGAAAGCCGCGGCCGAGCGGCGAGAACGGCACCAGGCCGATGCCGAGCTCCTTCAGCAGCGGAATGATTTCCGGTTCCAGATTGCGCTCCCATAGCGAGTATTCGCTCTGCACTGCCGACACCGGATGAACGGCATGCGCCCGGCGGATGTTGGCGGCACCGGCTTCCGACAGGCCGAAGAAGCGAACCTTGCCCTGAGCGATCAGCTCGCCGACAGCACCCGCCACATCCTCGATCGGCACCGCCGGATCGACGCGGTGCTGATAGAGGAGGTCGACATGGTCGGTGGCGAGCCTTCTCAGCGAACCTTCCAAAGCCTCGCGGATATGTTCGGGCCGGCTGTCGCGCTCGGTGCCGACTTGCTTGCCGTTTTCAATGCGGAAGCCGAATTTCGTCGCGATCGTCACCTCATCGCGCCGGCCCTTTAGCGCGCGGCCGAGCAGTTCCTCGTTGGTGAACGGCCCGTACACTTCCGCGGTGTCGAGGAAGGTGCAGCCGAGTTCGATGGCGCGGTGCAGCGTGGCGGTCGATTCCGCCTCGTCGGCCGGGCCGTAGGACTGGCTCATGCCCATGCAGCCGAGACCGATTGCCGAGACTTGCAGGCCCTGGCTGCCGAGTTTGCGCATCGTCAATGTCATGTGAAGCTCTCCGGATCAGCATCGCGTTCCAAGCCGCCAGGGCAATATAGCGCACCGGCTCGGTTTCCACAGATCGGGAGGCGCCACCGCGCGCGGCTCGCAGCGACCGCCAAATTGACAGCCGACACGCTCTCGGCCATCCTTAAGGCACGCCGCCTTGCGGCTTGTGCGTGAGTGACCAGCATGGCCAGTTCCGTCGCCAGTCAGAAATCCAAGCGCGCCGCGGTGCGGAACGCGCTCGACCGCCACAAGGTGTACATCACTGCGCAGCGTTTTTCGGCCGGCAGCTACAGCGCGCGCGTGCTGGTCGACGGCGAGGCCTATTGGGTCGACGAATTCCGGCTCAGCCAGCTGCAGCAGGGCCTGTCGCCGGCCGAACTCGAATTGACACCGGCCACGGACGATTGAGCGGCGTGACGCCGACCTGCCCGATGCTGACAAAATGATTCAAGACATGCGCATCAAGCCGTTGTTTTTGCGCAAGAGCATGTGGCCGTGACCGCCCCGCCAAAGCTCAAGGCCTATCGCGCCAAGCGCGAGTTCACGAGGACGCCGGAACCAGCCGGCGGTCTGGTTGCCGGTGAGGGCAATCGTTTCGTTGTCCACAAGCATCACGCCACCGCCGATCACTACGATCTGCGCCTGCAGGTCGGCGACGTGCTGAAGAGCTGGGCGGTGCCGCGCGGCCCGTCGCTCAACCCCGCCGACAAACGGCTGGCGGTCGAGACCGAGGACCATCCGCTCGAGTATATCGACTTCGAAGGTGTCATTCCCGAAGGCGAATATGGCGGCGGGCCGATGATCGTCTGGGACACCGGCGTCTGGGCGCCGATGGACGATGTCGAGAAGAGCCTGCGCACCGGTTCCTTCAAGTTCCGCCTCGCCGGCGAAAAGCTGAATGGCGGCTGGATGCTGACGCGGCTGAAACCGAAGCCCGGCGAGGATGAGGGCAAGAAGAACTGGCTGCTGTTCAAGGAGCGCGATCTCGCCGCCGACGCCAAGCTCGACATACTGGAAGCCCGGCCGGAAAGTGTCAAATCCGGACGCCGCATCGAGGAACTGGTGGCAACGCCGAAGCCGGCCGCCAAGCCTGCCAGGCCGGTGGTGCTGAAGCCAGGTGCTTTGCCAGGCGCCATCAAGGCGCCGCCGCCCACCCGCATCGAGCCGCAGCTGACTACGCAGGTTCCGAAGCCGCCGGGCGGCGATGACCCAGCGGCCCGAACGGGCGAAGTCTGGCTGCACGAGATCAAATTCGATGGCTACCGCACCATGGCGCATCTCGCTAACGGCGCAGTCAGGCTGATCACCCGCGCCGGCCTCGACTGGACGAAGCGCTATGGCGACCTGCCGCTTGCCTTCGCCAGGCTGCCGTGCCGCGAGGCGATCATCGACGGCGAGGTCGTCGCGCTCGACGCCAAGGGCATCAGCCGCTTTGCCCTTTTGCAGGATGCGCTGGCCGAAGGCGCCGGCAACAAGCTCCACTTCTACGCCTTCGATCTCCTGTATCTCGACGGCTGGGACCTGAGACAAGCGCCGCTCCGCCGGCGCAAGGCGCTGCTTTCGCAATTGCTGTCCGGTCTCGGCGCCAATTCGGCCATCCAGCTCAGCGATCATGTCGAAGGAGACGGCCAGGCACTTTATGACCAGGCATCCGAGATGGGGCTCGAGGGTGTCGTCTCCAAGCGCGCCACGGCAATCTACCAGAGCGGCCGTACCAAGACCTGGACCAAGACCAAGGCGCTTCAGACCGGCGATTTCGTTATCGCCGGCTACACTGTCTCCGACGCGGCCGAGGGGCTGGCCGCACTCGGCCTCGGCGAATTCGAGGATGGCGAATTGCACTATCGCGGCAAGGTCGGCACCGGCTTCGATGCCGCCACCGCCACCGAATTGCTGGCCCGGCTGGAGCCTTTGCGCGCCGGGGCGTCCGCGCCGGAAGGCGTTCCGCGCGAGATCATGCGCGAGATGAACTGGGTGCGGCCGCTGCTTTCGGCGCACATCCACTACGCCAACCGGACCACCGACAATGCGCTGCGCCATGCGGTGTTCCGCGGCCTGCGCGACGTCGGCCTGTCGACGCCGGTGTCGGCCAAGCGCAAGCGGCTGATCACCGAGGCCGATCTCGCCACCATCTGGGTGACCAACCCGACGCGACGGCTGTTCGGCAAGACCGGCCCGACCAAGCTCGACATTGCCGTCTACTACGCGCTGGTCGGCGATTTCATGCTGCCGCACATTCTCGGCCGGCCGGTGTCGCTGGTGCGCTGCCCGACCGGCAGGCCGCAGGACTGTTTCTTCCAGCGCCATGCCTTCACCGGCATGCCGTCATCGGTGGCGACCTTCGAGGCGACCAATTCGGAGGGCGAGACCAAATCTTATCTCTCCGTAGAAGACGCCAAGGGCTATCTGGCGCTGGCGCAGTTCGGTGTCGTCGAGTTCCACACCTGGGGCACCCATCGCACGCGGCTCGACAAGCCGGACCTGGTCGTTTTCGACCTCGACCCGGGCGAGGGGATCGCCTGGCGCGAGGTGGTTGAGGCGGCGGTGCACATTAAGGGCGAGCTGGAAGCGCTAGGGCTGGTGCCGTTCGCCAAGACGTCCGGCGGCCACGGCATCCACATATCAGTACCGGTGACGCAAAAGCAGAACTGGAAGAAATTGCACCAGGCGACCAGCGCCATCTCGACGCATCTTGCCGCCACCGCGCCCGACACTTTCACCACCACCATGGGCAAGGAGAACCGCAAGCGGCGCATCTTCATCGACTATCACCGCAATGCGCGCGGCCACACCTCGGCGGCTCCCTATTCGCTGCGCGCCCGCACCAATTTGCCGGCCTCGACACCGGTGAGCTGGAGCGACCTGGAATCCATCGACGCCCCGCAGGACCTGAATTATTCGTCACTGCCGGGCCTGCTGGCGACGTCAGGCGACCCTTGGGCCGACATGGAAGATTTCGCCCGGGATTTGCCGTTGATAGCCACCGCGAGGTAGTTCTGCGGGCCCCAGACTCCATCGACGCTCCGGAAAATTTGAATTATTCTTCGACCATGGACCTCTTGCGTGCAGGCGGCTCTCAGCGGAGGAAGATTTCGCTAGGGATTTGCCGGTATTGTAAGGGCCCGGTATTGTAAGGGCAATGTAGGATTTTGGCAGTCCCGTTCGTCCTCCGGACGAATGAACGCTGCGAACTGTTCGACAGCACAAGGCCGCGTAGGAGTATTTCATGGCGCCCAGGGCAAGTTGGAAAGGTTACCTCAAGCTCAGTCTGGTCAGCTGTCCGGTCCGGCTCTATCCGGCGACGAGCGCCAGCGAACGCATCAGCTTCAACCAGCTGCACAAGAAGACGCACAACCGCATCAACATGAAGCCGGTCGACCCCGAGCTCGGGCTGGTCGAGCGTTCGGACCTGGTCAAGGGCTACGAATACGAGGACAAGCAGTACATCATCATCGAGGACTCCGATCTCGATGCGGTGCGCATCGAATCCAACCATACGATGAACATCGAGGCTTTTGTCGACGAGCATTCGGTCGACGTCATCTATCAGGACGCGCCCTATTACCTGGCGCCGGATGGCGCAATGGCCGAGGAGACCTTTGCCGTGTTGCGCGAAGCGATGCGCAAATCGGGGAAGCTGGCGATCGCCCGCCTTGTGCTGTCCAGCCGCGAGCGCGTCGTGACGATCGGCGCGCGCGAGAACGGCATGTTCGTCTGCACCTTGAGGAATCCGAACGAAGTGCGTGGCACGGCTGAATATTTCGGCAATATCCCGGCCGGAAACCCCGATCCCGAAATGCTGCAATTGGCCGAAGCGCTGATCAAGCAGAAGGAAACCACCTTCGATCCAAAGAATTACGAGGACCGCTACGAGATCGCGCTGATGGCGATGATCCGCGAGAAGCTCAAGGGCCACAAGCCTATCATCGCGGCGGCGCCTGAGCGCGGCAATGTCATCAACCTCATGGATGCGCTGAAGGCGAGCCTGTCGCAATCGGCCAAGCCGCCGGCCAAGTCCAAGAGCAAGGCCGATGAAACGGCCAAGCCCGCGGCGAAATCCGCCAAGGCCGGCGCCGCCGCGGCCAAGGATAACCCGCTCAAGGCGAACCTTCTCAAAGCCGTCGGCAAGAGCAAGGCGTGACGGCTCTCGCCGGCACGGTCTTCGGCATCGTCGGTGCGCTGGCGGCCTTCCCGCTCAGGCTGGCGGCGCGCGAGGTCGAGCGTCGGCACGGCCAGTTGCGGCGCGGCGTCACTCGGCGCACCACACATGTCGTGTTGGGCCGCATGTTGCTCGCCAGGGCCGGCGATACCGAGATTGAACGCCGCGTCGTCACCGAGCGCGCGGCCGGGCGCAAGCTGGTCAGCGAGAACGGCTTCCTGCGCCTGCTCGAGCTGATGAAAGCGCCGGAGGCTTCGGCGCTGTCGCGGCAGTCGCTGATCGACCAGTCGCGGCTGACCGGCGCGGATCTCGACCTTTTGTCGCTGTTCGATGCCTTCGAGCATGATTGCGAACCGTATTCCTTTCGCGACCTGATCCTCGCCCGCAAATATGCCGGGCTGGTTGCCGGCGGCGCCTCGTGGGGGGCGATCGCGCGCTCTGTGCATCGCTCGGGCCCGGTCGCCTCGCTCACCGCCAAGTCGCTCGCCGTCGGCTCGCAGCATGGGAGGGCCGACGCGATCTATCTCGAGGGAGGCCAGAGCGAACTCGACGGCCAGCTGCTGTTCGATCTGGGAACGCGGGATGACGACACGCTGGAAGAGCTGTTCGCCGATGCCGAGGCGGCGGAAGAGGCTGAAGACCACGAGCAGGCGGCGGCACTCTACCAGCGCTGCCTGGCCATCGACCCGAGCGATGCCATCGCCGCCTTCAACCGCGCCAACTGCCTGCGCGCGGCCGGCCACGCGGCCGAGGCGGCGCACGACTATGCCCGCGCCATCAAGTGCGACCCCGGCTTCGTAGAAGCCTGGTTCAATCTTGCCGGGCTGATGAGCGAAGAGGGGCGGGTAGCCTCGGCGCGCCGCCATTTGCTGAAGGCGATCGCACTCGATCCCAATTATGCCGACGCGGTGTTCAACCTTGCGAGGCTGGAGTTCGATGCCGGCAATTTCGCCGAGGCGCGGCGTCGCTGGGTGCGCTACCTCGAACTCGACGCCAATTCCGAATGGGCGCGTATGGCGGCCAAGGGGATACAGTTCGTGGATTTGCAGCTGGCGCGGCTGTCGGCGGGGTGAGGTAATCCAATGCCTGCGCTTGAACGCCCCCCTCTGTCCTGCCGGACATCTCCCCCTCAAGGGGGGAGATCGGCAGCTTCGGTGCCCCGCGTGCCTTTCAGCTTTAGTGGTTGGCGAAACCGGCGGCGACATCCAATCTCCCCCCTTGAGGGGGAGATGTCCGGTAGGACAGAGGGGGGTGGGACGGAGCGCGGCCTCTATAAGTGGACCGCCCCATGACCACCTTTCTCTTCGACGGCCCCGACACCGCCGCCAACACCATCCTGCTCGCGCATGGCGCAGGCGCTCCTATGGACTCGCCCTCGCTGACAGCCACGGCAAAAACGCTCGCCGCGGCCGGTTTCCGCGTCGCGCGCTTTGAATTCCACTACATGGCCGCCCGCCGCTACGGCCATCGCAAGCCGCCGCCGCGCGCCGAGACGGTTAACCCGGAATACGTCAAGGCGATCGCCGACCTCAGGGCGAAGGGCGTGGAGGGGCCGCTCATCATCGGCGGCAAGTCGATGGGCGGACGCGTCGCTTCGATGATCGCCGACGAGATGTTTTCGAAGGGCGAGATCTCGGGCCTGCTTTGCCTCGGCTATCCGTTCCATCCGCCGGACAAACCGACGCAGCTTCGGACAAAGCACCTCGCCGATCTCAAGACGCCGACATTGATCCTCCAGGGCACGCGCGACGAGTTCGGGACCAAAGACGAGGTCGCGACCTATGCTCTGTCCGAGGCGATCGAGATTCTCTGGCTGGAAGATGGCGACCATGATCTGAAGCCGCGCAAAAACATCTCCGGCTTCTCCATCGCCGATCATCTGAAGACGCTCGCTGATGCGGTGAAGGCGTGGACCGAACGCATCGTGCGCTGAAGCAGGCCGATGAAGATCGCCACCTTCAACGTCAACAACATCAACAGCCGGCTGCCGAACCTGCTCGCATGGCTGGCCGCCGCCAAACCCGACATCGCCTGCCTGCAGGAGCTCAAGGCGAGACAGACGCAGTTTCCGCGCACTGCGCTGGCGGCCGCCGGCTACGGCGCGGTTTGGGTCGGGCAGCCGACCTGGAACGGCGTCGCCATCCTTTCGCGTGGCTCAGAACCCGTTCTGACCCGCGAGGCGCTGCCCGGCGACGATAGCGATCAGCAGGCGCGCTACATCGAAGCGGCGGTCAACGGTATCGTCGTCGCCTCGCTCTACGCGCCGAACGGCAACCCGCAGCCCGGCCCGAAATTCCAGTACAAGCTGGCCTGGCACGAAAGGCTGGAGGCGCATGCGGCGCAGTTGCTCGACACCGGCCTGCCCGTGGTGCTGGCCGGCGACTACAACATCGTGCCCGAGGCGCGCGACATCTACCCGACCCGCTCCTATGACGACAACGCGCTGGTGCAGCCGGAAAGCCGCGCGTCGTTCCAGCGGCTGCTCGACCAGGGCTGGCTTGACGCGCTGCGCAAGAAGCACCCGACGGAGACGCTCTACACATTCTGGGACTATCGCCGCAATCGCTGGCCGCGCGATGCCGGCCTGCGGCTCGACCATATCTTGCTCTCGAAGAAGCTGTCGCGCCGGCTGGTCGCGGCGGGCATCGACCGCGACGTGCGTGGCGAGACCGGCGCCAGCGACCACGCGCCTGTCTGGGTGGAGTTGCGGTGAAGCACGAAGACTGGCCCCGCCTTTCCGGGCGCCAACCAGTCAGCTTGGCCGCGCCGCTTCACGGGCGAATGCTTCGATCAAAGGGGCGTATCCCTCAAGGTCGGGCTGCGTAGCAAAACTGTGGGTAGCGGCGGTCGAAGCCCAGGGCAGCCTTTCCGATGTGAAGACTTCGACGAAAGGCACATACCAATGGTGCTCGTTCAGCATGGTCGCGCGAATGTTGACGAAAAAGTCCAGGCCATGCGGACGCGTGAACATCCAGTTCTTGCAATGCGGGCAGTAGAGTTGCCGGTGCGGGCCGTGCAGGCCGCCGACCACCGGCTCGCCTTGGGTGACGGCGAAACCGTCGCTCGGCACGGCGATGGTCAAGGAATACGCGCTGGCGCTCAGTTTCTGGCAGCCGGTGCAGTGACACGCCGTCGTCAGCAAAGGCGGCGCACTTACGCGAAAGCGTATCCCGCCGCATAGGCAACCGCCGTCCCAAGGTAGCTTCCAATCGTCCATGGCTGGCCTCGAGCGAGATCCTCGGCGAGCGATCTAGCGCACGACCGGCCTCCCGGCAACGCCGCGATGCCTGCGGCAGCTGCCTACGGGCTGGGGTAGACTTCGAGCCATCACCGACAAGCCAGGCGCCGAGCGCCATCATTGCAGAGCGGACAGAGGAACAGGTTTGCTGACAGGCTGCTTGCAGCCCTCATGATCGTGATCGGCACGGCTTGCTTCATCGAGGCGTATCTGGCGCTGGGCGAGGCGTGCTCGCGAGGTGCCGGACGGCCTCAGTTTCACCGCCTGCAGACCGGCAACCAGCTCGCCATGTTCGACAGCCAGTCCGGCCCGATCTATGCGGTTGCCTCGCCGCCGCCGGCGCGGTGCTGACCGGCGGCTATGACCGCAGCATCAGGGACTGGCCGGCTGGCGGCGGCGATAGGATGGTGCTTTTCGCCGGCGCGCCGGATTGATTGCGGGATATCCAATTTCGTCGCCGGGGCTTGGACACCCCGACTGTTGCGCTGGGCAACCGCATTTGGATTCTTGCGAAGATGGACCCCCACCCTAACCCGCCCCACAAGGGGGAGGGAATGCTGCCGCGCGCCTTTAACTTCCCCTTTGGCGCCGAAAGGCAGGCAATTTGCCGAGGTCAGTGCCAACGGAAGTCTCCCTCCCCCTTGTAGGGAGGGGTTGGGGTGGGGGTACATCGTAGAGCGAAAGCCTCGGCTTTTCCACCTGCCATAGCCCTGCCCTCAAGGGGGAGATCGGCAGCTCCAGCGTCGGCTTCGGCGCGTATACTTGACCCGCCTACCACCAACGCTATGTTCGCGGCCACGTCAGGGACCAGCCCCGCGGCCACTGCGCCGCTCATCGTGATTGACCTTCAGGCCGGCATGTTCGACGGTGTCGCCGAACCGCCGATCCATGATGCCGACGGCATGGTTGCCCGCACCCGCGCGCTGATCGAGTGGGCACGGCGCAGCGGGCGCAAGGTCGCCTTCATCAGGCATGACGGGCCGCAGGGCGATCCACTGGCGCCGGGTGAGCCGGGCTGGCCGGTGTGGCCGGCGCTCGGCCAGGCCGAGGACGAGCCGACGTTCGCCAAGCGTGTCGGCGACGCGTTCAGCAATGCCGCGCTTGCAGAATGGGTGGCCGGGCAGGGCGCCGGCGAGGTCGTTCTGATCGGCGCGCAGACCGATTTCTGCGTGGCGGCCACGGTGAAGGGCGCCTTTGCAGCGGGCCTGGGCGTCACCGTGGTTTCCGACGCCCACAGCACGCTCGACGCGGCCAGCGAGACCGCCGCGGAGATCATCGCCCGGCACAATGCGGCATTTGCCGCCGCCGGGGTCAAGCTGGCGACGACAAAAGCCCTGACCGATAGCTGATCCGCCGGCTCATCCCTACGCCGTCAAAGCCTGATCCAGCCGGGAAGCAACTGGGTTCAGACAATTTGGCGCGGGGCGCCTCACCACTTGCGGGCTTCCGCCGGTGCGGCCTATCGCGTATTGGCGCGAGAACTCTCCTTTGGCCTTTCCTGGAAAACCATGATTCGTCTCGAAAGCATCAGCAAGCAGAACAGCCGGCAGATCGTCTTCATCGAAGCCTCCGCCGCGTTGCAGAAGGGCGAGAAGGTCGGGCTGGTCGGGCCTAACGGCGCCGGCAAGACAACGCTGTTTCGCATGATCAACGGCGAGGAGCAGCCTGACGAGGGCCAGGTCTCGGTCGATCGCGGCGTCACCATCGGCTATTTCAGCCAGGATGTCGGCGACATGTCCGGCCGCAGCGCCGTTGCCGAAGTGATGGACGGCGCCGGGCCGGTGAGCGAAGTGGCGGCCGAGATGCGTGAGCTCGAGCACGCGATGGGCGACCCCGATCGCGCCGGTGAAATGGACGAGATCATCGCCCGTTACGGCGAGGCACAGCACCGCTTCGAGGAGCTCGACGGTTACGCGCTGGATGGGCGTGCTCGCGAGGTGCTGGACGGCCTTGGCTTCAGCCAGGAGATGATGGACGGCGACGTCGGCAAGCTGTCCGGCGGCTGGAAAATGCGGGTGGCACTGGCCAGGATCCTTTTGATGCGGCCCGACGCCATGCTGCTCGACGAGCCGAGCAACCATCTCGACCTCGAAAGCCTGATCTGGCTGGAGCAGTTCCTGAAGAACTACGACGGCGCGCTGCTGATGACCTCGCATGACCGCGAGTTCATGAACCGCATCGTCAACAAGGTGGTCGAGATCGATGGTGGCTCGCTGACCGCTTACTCGGGGAATTACGAATTCTACCAGCAGCAGCGGGCGATCGCCGACCGGCAGCAGCAGGCGCAGTTCGAGCGCCAGCAGGCGATGCTGGCCAAGGAGATCGCCTTCATCGAGCGCTTCAAGGCGCGTGCCTCGCATGCCGCGCAGGTGCAGAGCCGGGTGAAGAAGCTGGACAAGATCGACCGGGTCGAGCCGCCCAAGCGCCGCCAGAAAGTGTCGTTCGACTTTCAGCCGGCGCCGCGCTGCGGCGAGGACGTGGTGACGCTGAAGAACGTGCACAAGGGCTATGGCAGCCGCTTGATCTACGCGGGATTGGATTTTCAGGTGCGCCGCCGCGAGCGCTGGTGCGTGATGGGCATCAACGGCGCCGGCAAGTCGACGCTGCTGAAGCTGGTCGCTGGCGCTTCCGAGCCGGACAATGGCACGGTGGCGCGCGGGCCCAGCGTCAAGATGGGCTATTTCGCCCAGCACGCCATGGAAGTGCTGGAGGGCGAGTGCACCGTGTTCCAGACACTGGAAGATGCATTTCCGCAGGCCGGCCAGGCGCCGCTCAGGGCGCTGGCCGGCTGCTTCGGCTTTTCCGGCGACGAGATCGAGAAGAAATGCCGCGTGCTGTCGGGCGGCGAGAAGGCGCGGCTGGTGATGGCGCTGATGCTGTTCGATCCGCCCAATTTGCTGGTGCTGGACGAGCCGACTAACCACCTCGACATCGCCACCAAGGAGATGCTGATCACGGCACTGTCGCAGTACGAGGGAACCATGCTGTTCGTCTCGCATGACCGCCATTTCCTGGCGGCGCTGTCGAACCGGGTGCTGGAACTGACGCCCGAGGGCATCCACACCTATGGCGGCGGCTATACCGAATATGTCGAGCGCACCGGGCAGGAGGCGCCGGGGTTGCGGAGCTGAGGCGCGCACCCAGCTCTGCCGCTCGATTCCGGAGGCTAAGCACGAGCTGTTCAGCCGTGTATCGCAATTTCGCGCAGCGGATCGCCGCCGTCGATGAACAGCCGGCCTTGCGCGGTCAACGCCGCGCCGAGCCGCTGCAGGGCGATTTTTCCTGCTTCGGGATGACGCCCGTCCAGCGCGCCGACGCGCACCGCAACGGCAATGTCGAAGTGCTTCTCGTCGGCCTCCAACTCGAAATCCTCGATGGCGACCTGGCGAAGGCTCAGCCGGCCTGCCGCAATCTCGGCGCGCGAAGCGGCCCCGGCCTGCGCGATGGCCTTGGCCGAGCGGTCGATCGCCAGCACGTGCCCGCCGCCGATCCGGCGCGCGATCTCGCGCGCTGCAGCACCCGGCCCGCAGCCGATCTCCAGCACTCGCATGCCCTGCCGCAAGGGCAGCGCATTGACAATCTCCAACAGCCTTGGCGACAAGTCGTTCGCCATACGCTCTTCTCCAGCTTTTTCGCAATCCGAGATTAGCGACCGCGGCCGGCGACGGGAAGGCCGAGAGACGCGGGCATCGCCGATGTGTTCAGCTGGTATGTTCAGTTGGGTGCTGCTTGAGCAGGGGGCATGATCGACATCGAAGAGGTCGACGATCCGGTCTCAGCCGCGGGCGACCGGGCGGACCCCGAGCGGCCCGGCGTCGTTGACCTGAGGGGTAGGGAGGGACTGGCGCCGAGCCTAACCGGTTGGGGGGTAGATGACCGGCCGTTTATGTGTATACGCTCAAGCTAATATGAGCGCAAGCTAATGTTGTGTCTCAGCGCTGTTGGACGATTGTGCCGATCAGTGGCCGGTTGTGGCTTCCTGCCGCGCCCTCCAACCCGGCCAACACCGCTTATTGTCTTCAAGTCCTGGCTCCAATGCTGTACCCCGGCCGAAATTGAAGGAGCCTGCAATGACCTCACATCCCGACATCCCCGACGCCAGCATGGCGGTCGATGCGGCCGGCATGACAGCCGATGACCGGCGCGCTCGCGAAGCGGATGCCGCATGGCGGGACGATGTTCGCGTCGGCGTGCGGCATGTAGGCGATCTGGATTCGCTGCCGCTGTCGCCAGCCGAGCGGGCGGCGGCCGAAGCTGCGGCCACGCGCCACAAGGTTCGCATCCCCAAGGCCTATCTCGACCTGATCGACTGGAACGACCCCGCCGATCCGATACGGCTTCAGGTCATCCCGTCGCCCGACGAGCTGGCAGAGCAGGAGGGCGAGCTCGACGACCCGATCGCCGACCACGCCTTCAGTCCGGTGCCGAGATTGACGCATCGCCATGCCGACCGGGTTCTGCTGTTCCCGACCTATCAATGCGCCGTCTATTGCCGGTTCTGCTTTCGCAAGGAGCAGCTGACCTCGATCGGCCGCGGCTATACGCGCGAAGCTCTCGACGAGGCCTTCGCCTATATCGCGGCCCATCCGCAAATCCGCGAGGTGATCCTGACCGGCGGCGACCCGCTGTCGCTGCCGGACAAGGCGCTGGCGGAAATCCGCGCCCGTCTCGAGGCGATCCAGCACGTGCGGCTGTTGCGCATCCACACTCGCGTACCCGTCGCGCTGCCGTCGCGCGTCACCGGCCGGTTGGTTCAAGCCTTGCAGGGCCGGCTGATGGTCACTGTCGTCACCCATTTCAACCATCCACGCGAAATCACGGAGGCGACCGAGCGGGCCTGCCGTACTTTAAGGCAGGGCGGCTTCGTGCTGCTGAACCAGAGCGTTCTGCTGAAAGGCGTGAACGATACGGTCGAGGTGTTGGAAGAGCTGTGCCGCGAGCTGATGTATCGCCTTGGCGTCAAACCCTATTACCTGCACCACGGCGACCTCGTGCGCGGAATGGCGCACCGGCGCACCACGATCGCCGAGGGCCAGGCGCTGGTCAGCGCCTTGCGTGCGCGCCTGTCCGGCATCTGCAATCCCGTCTACGTGCTGGACCTGCCGGACGGCGGAGGGAAAGTCCCGCTCGGCCAGTCCTATCTCGAGGCGTGCGAAGGGGAGACGTGGCGAATACGTGGGCTTGATGGGGTTGTGAGGGGTTATGGAGAGCTGGTCGGGGAGGAGGGACGCGCAGCCGCCGTCCAAGCCAGCCCACCTTGGTGACCTGACACACAGCCCTTGATCACGGAAGCATGCGTTAACTGCTGTTCTATTTGGTGGTTGCGCAATTGCCAAAATAGTGAAAACGTTGGTCCGGGGTAATGGGTTAGGGGAGTTCGTCCCGGCTGTTGCGAGTTACGGGGCGGCGCAAAAGTCATGAACTTTCCACGGTTCCTGGTGGGGCTGACCACCATATCGTCCATCGTGGCGATCTCGACTTACCTTGCGACGGGTTCAATCTGGAAGACGCTGGCCTGGACGATCTTGACCTTGATCGTCATGCAGGTTGGATATTTCCTGTTCGTCGTCCGGTTGATCTACGGATCCGGGGCGAAAAGCGCGGAGGTAAAGCCGCGGCGTCTGAGGGCAGTGCCGCCGAACCGTCGAGGTCGCGTTCAGCTTATGTAGTAATGTCCCATATAGATATGATGGTCTAGACAGGACATGTTCGGTTCTGGGAATGTGCATTGGACGTTCCGCTAGTTTAGTCAACTAATATATATCGCCCAACTCATATCGTCGTTTTTGAGCTAGCGGGAAAACCTGCCTGCTGCTTGTACGACCGTGCCCAACGCCACATTTTACAACCGGCTGGCAAGCTCCCTTGTTCCCTTTTGTTGATGCCGGCTGTGGATGGCGGCGGTAGAGACGGCCTGAGCAGTCGGCCGAAGCTGCCGATCTCCCCTACAAGGCGAGAGATCGGCGCGTCGTCGGCTTAGCTTTTGGCCGCCGCGAGCTTGTCTTGCGTCTTGGTCTCGAAATCGCTGGCATCATGGCGCTCGTGCAGTTGCATCGAAGGCTCGCCGAAGGTGCGGTTGACCATGCGGCCGCGCTTGACCGCCGGCCGCGCGTCGATGGCGTCGGCCCAACGCTGCACGTTCTTGTACTGCTCCACCTCCAGGAACTCGCCGGAATCGTTATACATGCGGCCCTTGGCCAGCCCGCCGTACCAGGGCCACACCGCAATGTCGGCAATCGTATAGTGGCTGCCGCCTAAATACTCGCTTTCAGCGAGGCGTCGGTCGAGCACGTCCATCTGCCGCTTGGTTTCCATGGCGAAGCGGTCGATGGCATATTCGATCTTCGTTGGCGCATAGACATAGAAATGGCCGAAGCCGCCACCGAGATAGGGTGCCGAGCCCACCTGCCAGAATAGCCATGACAGGGTCTCAGCGCGAGCCGGCTGCTCCGTCGGCAGGAATTCGCCGAATTTTTCGGCGAGGTAGAGCAGGATCGAGCCGGATTCGAAGATGCGGACCGGCTTTTTCCCACTGCGATCCATCATGGCCGGGATCTTCGAGTTCGGGTTGACCTCGACGAAGCCGCTGCCGAACTGGTCGCCGTCGTTGATCCTGATAAGCCAGGCGTCGTATTCGGCGCCGCTGTGGCCGAGCGCCAGAAGTTCCTCCAGCATGATCGTCACCTTGACGCCGTTCGGTGTCGCCAGCGAATAAAGCTGCAGCGGATGCTTGCCGACCGGCAGTTTCTTGTCGTGCGTCGGGCCGGCGATCGGCCGATTGATGCTGGCGAAAGCGCCGCCATTTGCCTTGTTCCAGGTCCAGACTTTCGGCGGCGTGTATTGGTCCGTTGCGTAGTCGTTCATTTGGCAGGCCTTTGGAAGGGTTGGGTTGGGAGGATATCAAATATCAACGTGGGTAGTGGCGGAGGAACTTTGCATAGGGCAGCTTGGGATAGCCGTAGGTACAGATAGGGCTGCCGGCGCTGTTGCAAAACCCGGCGCAAACGGCGCGGCGCCGGTCCACGCCAAAGCCGGCGCCACCTCTTGCGCCTGATCACCTGCGCCATACCTATAGCCCATATCAGCCTGCGAACATTGCCAGGAACCAAAGCATGAATATCGAACCCCTTTTGCGATCCATCGTGGCCGTCCGCGCCACCGTGCCGGAGGACGCCTTCACGGCAAATACACTTGGCACCCGCCGCGAGGGCAGTGGCGTGGTCATCCGCGGCGACGGGCTGGTACTCACCATCGGCTATCTCATCACCGAGGCCGAGGAGGTCTGGCTGGCCGACCAGGACGGGCGCGTGGTTCCCGCCCATGCGCTCGCCTACGACCAGGAGTCGGGCTTCGGCCTGGTGCAGGCGCTGGCGCCGCTCGGGCTGCCCGCCATTGCGCTCGGCGACGCGTCCAGGGCGAAGATCGGCGATCCCGTCGTGCTCTCCGACGGCGTCGGCCGCTCCGTGCGGGCGCGAATCGTCACCAAGCAGGAATTCGCCGGCTATTGGGAATATCTGCTCGACGAGGCGATCTTCACGGCGCCGGCTCACCCTTCATGGGGCGGCGCCGGCCTCATCGGCGCGGATGGCAGGCTGCTCGGCATCGGTTCGCTGCGCCTGCAGATGAGCCGCAACGGCGAGGTCGCCGACATCAACATGGTGGTGCCGATCGATCTTCTGCCGCCCATCCTCGACGATCTGCTGACGCGCGGGCAGGTCGCCAAGCCGCCGCGGCCGTGGCTCGGCGCCTTCTCGGCGGAGAGCGACGGCAAGGTCGTGGTGATGAGCGTCGCCGAGGGCGGTCCAGCCGCCCAGGCGGGCCTTCGCCAAGGCGATGTCATCTCGGATGTCCGCGACACGGCGGTCGATGGGCTTGCCGATTTTTATCGCAAGCTTTGGAACAGCGGCCCGGCGGGCGCCGAGATCCCGCTCCGGGTGCTGCGCGACGGCCGCGAAACCTGGCTGCGCGTCAAGTCCGCCGATCGCAACAGTCTGCTGTGGAAGCCGCCGCTGCAGTGAGGCAACCGAAACCTCTCACTCTCCGCAAGCGCTGAAGCCAGTGCCCGGAGTCCATTCCGCAAATGGGATGACCTTGCCTTCGACCGATACGGTCGCTTGCCTGGTGCTGCCGTCCGCCAACTTCTTGCTGCTTTTGCCCTTGCCGGTCAGCACATTGTAGTCGCAGTCGCCGGCAACATTGTCGTCCATGTAATCCCAATATTCATAGGCAAAACCGGCGACGACGAACGTGCCGTTGCGCCAGGCGAGCGTCAGCGTCTTGTTGGTCCGCTCGCTGCCGATCTCCATCGCCGGAACATAGAGCTTGATCGAGCCGTTGGGGAGCGCAGTGAGTTCGGGCTCGGTGTCGGATGTGGCGGGGCCCGGCCGCTCGTAATCCTTCCATTCGCCGTAAATCTGTTCATGCACGACCCCGGCAGGTCTGAGAAAATTACCGTCGCGGTCCCTGAGGAACAAATGCAGGTCCATGGGATGGCCGGGTTCGGTCTCGACGATCATCGCCAGATCGGCGGCACCGTCGCCGTTCCAGTCGCCGGTCGCCGCGGTGATGATCTTCTGCGTCTCGATCGGTTCTGCCAGTGCGGCGGCCGGTAGCAACAAGACCAAACCGAATATTGTCGACCGCATGTGAAATCCCTCTTAGCCTGGCAGGCCGGAGACGCACGCGCTTCTCAGGAGGCCCGGCTCTGCCGCGTCTCGGAAAGGCTCGTCTCGTTGAGCAGTCGGCAGAGCGAAACCGCTTCACGACGGCTCAGGCCGATCAGCGCGATTTCCGAAAATTGCGCCGGCAGATCGTGAACGATGTCCCACACCATCCAACGGCCGTTCGGCTCCATGACACATTCGTAGCGCAATAATTGTTCCTGCATCCGACCCCCGGCTTTGCTCACCGGACTGGTACAGCGTCGAGGTAAATGAGTTGTTGCGCCGCGAGAGTATTCCGCGGCTGTCAAAACCAGGCGTTGAATCCCCACAGGGCCGAACCCGACAGGTCATGGCTGACGGTGCCGATACTCTCGACAAGGCGGCAGGGCAGGGACGCTTCCGGCGTGAACGGCGGCCGCCGCCAGAATTGGTTCAGGCGTTGCGGCTCGCCATATGCGCGTCGAGCTTCCTCCTCGAGGGGCCGTAACGCTTGATGATGGTCGCGGCCTCGCTTTGCGGTATGCCGTATTTGCGGGCAAAGGCAGCGACCTCGTATGGCTCTTCGCCGGAAACCAGTTTGCGATCCTGCTTGGTCTTGGATTTGTCGTCGGCCATGGCGTCCTCCATCACATCTGGTCGTTATAGGGCTGCTTGGTCCGGCCGACCATCCTTGCCAGTTCGGCAAAGGACGGTACGCCGGTTTCCCCCTGGGCATTGTTGGCCGCCTGCAGCAGCCTGAGCGGAAAACAGACGGCGTCGCGGTTGGATGGCGACATGTCTTCATAGAGACGTTCGTCGCTGGTCATCGCCGCCTCGGCCTGGCGCAACGCCATGTCGACCTCGTCGACCGACAGCAGGCCCTTGTGGACCAGCGCATTGTTGACGGCCGCGATCGCCATCATCAATCCTTCGAGCTGGAGATTGGCGACGTTCATCGTTTTGGGTCCTCGCCGGGCTTCTTGGCGGTGGCCTTGTGGTCTGGCCGGATCGCTGCGCGCGGCGGGTTCTGGCCCTCCGAATGCCGGGTCTTGTCGTCGAAATCGTCAGCCGGCCTGGTCAATCCCATGCCGCCGGGAGGCGGCTTGTTGCCGGCCGCATCCTGCGAAAATTGGTCGGCCGCGTCGGGGCTCATCTTTGCCGGATATTTCCTCGCTCCGGTCTCGTAGCGGTTCGGGTCGTCGGCCATGTCCTGTGCTCCCGTTGCAATGAGCAGATAACTTTCATGCGGCGGCAGCGGTTCCGTGGCGAAATCGACGTTGCCGGTGCGCAAGCCGTCGCAATCTGTCGGGTTTTCGTGCATCCTTGTGCATGCCAACGATGCTTCGCTCCGACGCGCCGGGAAAATGCTGCTCCTACTGCGGTGGGCGCGACCACGACTACGAGGATTGCCCGAAGCGCAAAAGCGATGCCGAACGGCAGAAGGAGATGCCAGCCAACGCGTCCCAGCCCGCTGCCGCGACAGCAGGGGAAATCCGCTAGCCAGCCTGACACCCCGCCGGTCCGGGGCCGGCGCGAAGGTCCTTCCATATCCAGAGGATTGCAATGCCGCCACTATTGTGGGCAAAAGCAGCACGGGCAATCGGGTTGGGGTGGGGTAATGACCGAAACGCAAGGCAATTCAGGCCGTCCGCAGGGCAAGCCGGGGACGGCGTCGGGGTCGATCGGTTCCGGCCTGGTCGCACTCCTCATCGTGGCGCTCGGCATCTTTGCGCTGTTTGGATCCTGGTACACGATCGACCAGGGCGACCGCGGCGTGCTCTTGACCAACGGGGCGCTGAGTTCGGTCGTCGATCCCGGACTGCATTTCAAGCTGCCGTGGTTGCAGCGCGTCGAGAAGATCAGCCTGCGCCAGCAGGTGCTCAAATGGGGCTGCGAGAACCAGAACGATTGCAGCGGCCTGCCGGCCATGCAGGCCTATTCGCGCGACCAGCAGCCGGCCGACATGCGCGTCACCGTCAACTTCCACGTGCCGGCCGCGGAAGTCAGCAACGTCTACACCAATTACGGATCGATCGCGGCACTGGCCGACCGTGTCATTGCCAGGAAAGCACCGCAGGAGATCAAGACCGTGTTCGGCCAGTACGACGCGGTGTCGGTTATCCAGAACCGGGCGAAGTTCAACAAGGACGTCGCCGACGCCATCGCGGCGGTAACCGACGGCCCGGTGATGATAGACAGCGTGCAGGTCGAGAACATCGACTTCTCCGACGCCTACGAGCAGGCGGTAGAAGCCAGGATGACGGCGCAGGTCGAGGTGCAGAAGCAGGAACAGAACCTGCAGCAGGAAAAGATCAAGGCCGATATCGCCGTCACACAGGCCAAGGGCCGCGCCGACAGCGTCAAGGCCGAAGCCGAGGCCAGCGCCTACAAGACCAGGGTCGAAGGCGATGCGACCGCGGGCGCCATCAAGGCTCGCGCCGCCGCAATCGCCAACAATCCGCTGCTGGTCGAACTGACCAAGGCGGAGAGATGGAACGGCGAATTGCCGAAGTCGATGATCCCGGGTTCGACAGTGCCGTTTCTGGAGCTCAGCACGCCTGCCGCAGCATCGAACTGAGGCGCGGCGCCGCGGCGCAAACCAGATCAGGACGGCGCGGTAGCCGTCCCATTGCGGTCACGGCTGAAGCACGGCGGCTCGGGCGATTGCTTGCGTTCGCCCGAGAAAAGCCGTCAGCAGCTCCATTCCCACCGGCCAGTCGCCGAGCCCGCTGTCGCCATTGATGTGGCCAAGCGGCCCGGCGATATGGAGATCGCTGCCCCAGCGCTCGGATTTCGCCCTGACATAGTCCAGCGAGCCGTAGGGATCGTTGGTGCTGGCGACAATCAGCGACGGAAAGCGAAGCCGTTGTTGCGGCGCGTCGGCGAAGGCCCGGGCGGAGGAGGGGAAGGCCGACGACGCAGGGTCCGGAACCGCGACCAGCAACGCGCCGCCGATAGAGCGGGGGGAGATCAGCTGCCAGTGTACGACCAGCAGACAGCCGAGGCTATGGGCGACGAGCACCGGCGGTGTCGATGCCTGGCATACAGCGGTTTCCAGTGCTGCCACCCAGTCGTCGAAATCCGGCGCATCCCAACTCGCCGGACTGAACCGCCGCATCGCCGGGCTTGCCTGCTGCCAATGCGTCTGCCAATGGGCTTTGCCCGATCCGCCGATGCCCGGCACAATGATGAAGTCGGTCATGCGAAGCCCTTCTTTCCTGATGTCGCGCGCAATTCTAGGTCTTCCCCCTGGCAGCGGAATGAGAGATCATCGGAAAGCAGCGACGAAATCCGATGGATTAAAGGCGATCATGCGGAACGGCGATTATCGGCCAAGGCTCGATCCCACCGATCTGGCGATCATTGAGATCATGCAGGAGGATGGCCGCATCGGCATCTCCGAGCTTGGCCGCCGCGTCGGACTGTCCCAGCCCGCCACCTCGGAACGGGTGAAGCGGCTGGAGGAGCGCGGGGTCATCACCGGTTACAAGGCGGTGATCAATTCGGCAGCGCTCGGGCTCGGCACCATGGCGGTCATCCGCCTGCGCACCACGCATGAGCATATCCAGGCCTGCCTGAAGAAGTTCGCCCAATTGCCGGAGGTGGTCGAGGTGCTGCGGGTGACCGGTGAGGATTGTTTTCTGGTCAAGGTCGTGGTCCCGTCACCGCCCGACCTTGAAAGCATCGTCGACAGCATCGGCCACTACGGCACGGTGACGACAAATGTGGTTCTGCGCGCCGAGCAACCGAAGCGGCTGGGACGCGAATTGATGACCAGGGCCTGACTATCGCTTGGTCTGCGTATGCCCGACGGCATTGGCGAACGAGATGCCGCCCTTGATCTCGCGCATCGCCATCGAGGTGATGGTGCGCCGCACGCCGGGCAGCCGGCTGAGCTCCTCGCGCAGCATCCTGTCGAGCGCCATCATGTCGACGGTGACGATCTGCAGGAGATAGTCGGCCTCGCCAGTCGTGGCGTGGCAGCGGCGGATCAGCGGATGCTGTTTGACCGCCGCCTCGAAGGCGTCCGACAGTTCGAAATCGATCGACACCTGGATGAAGGCTTCGATGCCGAAGCCGAGCTTGGCCGGGTCTATGCGGGTCGAGTAGCCGCGGATGACGCCGGCATCCTCCAGAGCCTTGACCCGCTTCCAGCACGGCGTCTTGCTCAGGCCGACCTCGTCGGCGAGCGCGGCAAAGGAGGTGCGGGCATCGCGTTCGAGCGCCGCGACGATCTTCCGGTCGACCGCATCCAGCATCATTCGTTCTTTCTGTCTGCTTCAGAAGCAGCTTTCGTCCTTCATTTCCCGCCAATCGAATAACAGAAAGGGACAATGTTCGGCAAGAAAGCGATTAGACTCGGGGACTGGGATCCAACAAACGCCTGCGGCCCAACGGCCGCGGCAAGGAGCATGGCCATGGACAAGCAGGACTATTATGCCCGCATTGAAACGCCTGAGATGCGCGACTATGGCGTCTACCTCAAATGTGACAGGCTGCTGGCCTGCCAGAAGCCGCTGGCCGAGATGGTGAATGCCGACGAGCTGCAGTTCCAGATCGTGCACCAGGTCGAGGAGCTGTGGATGAAGCTCATCGCCTACACGCTGGTCGACGTCGTCGATTTCCTGGAAAAGCAGGACACGCATCGCATCGTCACGCTGATGGGACGCGTGCACCGGCTGATGCGGCTGATGACGGCGCAGCTCGACCTGCTCGAAACCATGTCGCCCAAGGAATACCAGCAGATCCGGCTGCAGCTCGGCAATGGCAGCGGTCAGGAATCGCCGGGTTTCAAGCAGCTGTTGCGTCTGCCGCCGGATCTGTGGCGGGCCTTCAAGGCGTCATACCTCGACGGCCGCGGCCTCTCGGTCGAGGATGTCTACGATACCGGCTACGATCACGGCGACAGCTATGTCGTTGCCGAAGCGCTGGTCGAGTTCGACGAGCTGTTCCAGAAATTCCGCGCCAACCACCTCTATCTCATCCACCGCACGATCGGCCTCGGCGCGAAATCGCTAAAGGGCAGGCCGGTCGAATTGCTGGAGGCCGGCGCCCGCCACCGCTTCTTCCCGGAACTCTGGGACATACGCTGGGCGATGACCGACCGCTGGGGCAGCCAGTATGGAACGGTACGGGAGCCGATTAGCAAGCCGAAGGTGAACTTAAGGTAGTTCCAGGCTCGGGTTCCTCGCCTCGCGGCGGAGAGAGGGCCGCGAAGCGGCCGGAGAGGGGCCTTTTCTTCCCGGCACAGCCCCCCTCTCCGTCGCGGCTTCGCCGCGCCACCTCTCCCCCATGAATAGGGGCGAGGAAACCTGGTCTTGCGAGGCCTTCTCCCCGCGCACTTGTCTCCTGCAGGTTTTTCGGGGGATGATGTCGGGCTTGCGGCTGGTGGTGCGTCCTTGGGGCACAACCATCGTAACTCTTGGGAGGACGTCGTGACCTTGGAAACCGCTCAATCAACCGTCCAGTCGCCGTGGCAGACCGCGGCAATCCTTATCGCCCGCCTGATCTTCGCAGCCGTCTTCCTGATGGCCGTGATCTTCAAATTCGTCGATATCGGCGCCACCGCCGGCTATATCGCGGCGGCCGGGTTTCCATTCCCGCTCTTCCTGGCCTGGTGCGCAGCCCTGCTTGAGGTCGTCCTCGTTCTATGCTTCCTGACTGGCGCCTTCTTCTCATGGGCAGCACTCGTCGCCGGCGCCTATGTGCTGTTCCTGGGCTTCGCCTTCCACGGGCCGTCGCACTGGGCCGGCAACCAGGCGGAGTTCGGCTTCTTCGTCGATCACTTCACCTTCCTGGCAGGGCTGCTGTTTGCCGCCGTGCATGGGCCGGGCCGCGTCCTGGCGCTGAGGCTTGGCAGGGGGTAATGCCAAAGCTTGCTGCGGCGGTCATCCTCGATCGCGGCGTCACATCTGGTCGTTGTAAGGTTCCTTGATCTGACCGACCATGCGCGCCAGTTTTGAGAAGGACGGCATGTCCGTCTCCGGCTGACACTGATTGGCCAACTCCAGCAGTCGGATCGGGAAGTTGACTGCGTCGCGGCTCGACGCCGACATGCCCTCGGACCTTTCCTCGTTGGTCTCGCTGGCTTCGGCCTTGCGCAATGCGATATCTATCTCCTCGACGGAGAGCACGCCCTTGCGGACCAGTACCTGATTGATCGATGCGATGGCCATAAGCAGGCCTTCGAGTTGCAGATTGGCGACGTTCATGATTTTTGCTCCCATTGGCTAAGGGTCAAACGCGCGAATGCCTGTTCTGATCCGGACGGTGGCGTCTCGGCGGACATTCCAGTGTGCTTCGCCAATCGGCTACTCTGCGTTTTTTTCGCGTCTCAGGTGAATTTTGTTCTTGCTTTGTGCCGGCAGCTATGCTACTAATTTGGGTATGGTGCTAATTGGCTCCAACGACCCGCCCGCCGAGGCGGGTTTTTGTTTCAGGCTTCTTTTTCGATCGGACGTTACGTGAGTTGGCTATGAAGTCGGCGGGACAGCGCCCCCCTCTGTCCTGCCGGACATCTCCCCCTGTAGTGGGGAGATTGGCTGTCATTGCCGCTTTCGCCAATTTTGTAGGTGCAAAAAGGCGCTGCCGCCAAAGCTGCCGATCTCCCCCCTCGTGGGGGAGATGTCCGGCAGGACAGAGGGGGGCGCGAAGGAACGCAAGCTTGCCGGCTGACAGCCGAGGCACCGAGGGAAGTTCGCATTTTTTTCTGCCGCCGTGCCACATTTTGTTCTTGCTTTGTGCCGGCAGCTATGCTACTAATCTGGGTATGGTGCTAATTGGCTCCAACGACCCGCCCGCCGAGGCGGGTTTTTTGTTTCAGGCTTCATTTTTGGACCAAACGCTACGTGAACTGCCGGCTGTTAAATCGGCGGGCGCGAAGGAACGCGGCTCTGGCGATCGTCGGAACTGCAAGTCTCACCAATCGTAAATTTTCCAATGCGCCACTGAGCGCCCATCCCCAGAGAACATCCCCATGTCCAACCGTTACGCCACCATCATCATCGACGATGACGGCCGAGAGGTCGTCAGCGCTATTGGCGAGTTCGCCGGCGCCGCACCCTATGCACGCCATGGCCGCTTCGAGCAGGTTGTCGTCGGCGTGCGGATCGGCATGGTGCGCGGCGGCCCCGGCGACGCGGTCGGCGGTTTCGGCTTCCCGTTGGGAGCACTCGACGGCAAGGCGGCGGCAATTCTAAGGGCAAGGCTGAATGCGTTGCCCGACGCCAGTACGTTGGGGCATGGCACGACGACCGATGCGAAATCGGCAAGCCAGCCGCCGAAGCCGAAGTCGGCGCGCGCCGCCAAGAAAGCGAAGCCGCGCAAGCGCATCGTGCGGCCAGGCAACAAGAAGCCGGCGATCTCCGCCGGGACGGCGGAGTAGGGCATGGCCAAAGCTCCTTCCGCCGGCGATCCGCAGCCGCACGATCAAGCACCCGGCAAGCAGACCAGGCGGGCGAAGAAGACGCTGGCCGACGGCTTTCTCGAAGCGATCCGCGCCGATTTCCGCGCCCATGGCGCCGGCGTCATCGCCGAGGTGCGCGCCGAAAAGCCCGACCAGTATCTGAAGCTCGTGCTGTCGGTGCTGCCCAAGGATCTTAGTGTCAACATCAACAATCTGGATGCATTGAGCGATGACGAAATCAGGCAGCGCATCCGCGGCCTCGAAGCCGTCCTTAGGCCGTTCCTCGAGAAGCCGGGCCTCGAAAAAGGCCTCGCACAGCCGGGCGGCAAGGAAGGAATATCTCAGCCTGCTGGCGGAGCTGGACCGGAGGCGCCGCACTAACCAGCTTGCCGCCTATCGGCCCTATCCCCGACAGGCCGAATTCCACGCCGCCGGCGCGACCAATCGCGAACGCCTGTTCATGGCCGGCAACCAGCTCGGCAAGACCAGGGCCGGCGGCGCCGAGTGGGCGATGCACCTCACCGGCCGCTATCCCGACTGGTGGCAAGGCAAGGTTTTCGATTGTCCGGTTCGGATGTGGGCGGCCGGCGTCACCGGCGAAAGCACGCGCGACAACCCGCAGCGTATCCTGATCGGCCCGCCGCAGCAGCAGGCGGCGTGGGGCACCGGTATGATCCCGGCCGACGCGATCCTCAGCACGATGGCGGGGCGGGCGCCGGGCGCGCTCGACAGCGTCGTGGTGGCCTGGGGCGGCGGTGGCGACGTGCAGGCCGGCGAATCCGTGCTGTCGTTCAAGAGCTACGAGAAGGGTCGCGAGAAATGGCAGGGCGAAACGCTGCACGGCGTCTGGTTCGACGAGGAGCCGCCGCTCGACATCTATTCCGAAGGGCTGACTCGTACCAACGCCACCGGCGGCATCACCATCGTCACCTTCACGCCGCTGCTCGGCATGAGCGATGTGGTGCTGCTGTTTTTGTCCGCGGAGCAGGTGGGAGGGATGGGAGGGGATGACAGGGCTGCGAAATCGCGCAACTCGCGTTCCTTCGCGCGCCCCTCTGTCCTGCCGGACATCTCCCCCTCTAGTGGGGAGATTGGATGTCGCATTGGCTTTCGCCAATCTCCAATGCTTGTGGATAAGCGAGACGCTGAAGCTGCCATCTCCCCCCTTGAGGGGGAGATGTCCGGCAGGACAGAGGGGGGCGCTGTCCCGCCATCATGAAAACATCTTACCGAACAGCAGCATACGTCCAATACCTGCCACCATGATTCAATGCCGCGAGGGTGAAAACAATGACCCGTCACGTCACCTTCATGACCATCGACGACGCCGAGCACTACACGCCGCAGCAGCGCGCCGAGATCATTGCCGCCTATCCGGCGCATGAGCGCGAGGCGCGTGCCAAGGGCATTCCGGTGCTCGGCTCCGGCCGCATCTTTCCGGTGGCCGAGGAGCTGATCGCCTGCGAGCCGTTCCGGCTGCCGCGCTATTGGCCGCGGCTCGGCGCACTCGATTTCGGTTGGGACCATCCCTCGGCCGCGGTCGAGCTTGCCTGGGATACGGAAGCCGATGTCGTCTATGTCACGAAGGCCTGCCGTGCCTCGCAGCAGACTCCCGCCATGCAGGCGCTGACGCTGAAACCGTGGGGCGATTGGCTGCCCTGGGCATGGCCGCGCGACGGCCGCCGCGAGACGCTGGAAGGTGCCGGCACCGCACTTGCCAGGCAATATTCGGGACATGGGCTGAACATGCTCGCCAGCCATGCGCAGTTCGCCGACGGGTCGGTCTCGGTCGAGGCCGGACTGATGGACATGCTCGACCGCATGCAATCCGGCCGCTTCAAGGTGTTTTCGACGCTTCTGCCCTGGTTCGAGGAGTTCCGGCTCTATCACCGCAGGGACGGCCAGGTGGTGAAGCTGCGCGACGATCTGATGGCCGCGACCCGCTATGGCGTGATGATGCTGCGGGAAGCGCAGGTCGACCCGGCGGTGTTCAAGGCGGCCCGGCGGAAGGCCGGGCAGGCCGATCCGCTGGGGGCGTTTCGGTGACGATGCTTGCGTTTATGCACGCCCGGCGGCAAAACGACGATGTAGCGGCAACATCATATCAGGGGGCAATATGGAATCGGAAAACTCGCTGCTCGGGATATTCATCTCCTGGATGCCGATGCTGATTTATCTCGCAGCAAGCCTTTGGGTAACGATCTGGCTCACCTTCAAGCTGATCCGCGTTCAACAGGCGATGGTGCAGGCGCAGGAAGGCATTCTCGCCAAGCTGACCGAGATCGACAGCCGGATGTCCGCGAAGATACGCCAGGACTGAGGTTCGCGGCGGACGCATAGTGACGAAGCGCCGAAAAGCTTAGCCGGCCTCCTTAGCCCATTCGCCGCCACTGCCGTGATAGGTCTCAGCCGAGAGCAAGAAAACCTGTGCGCAGGTCGTGCACCGAAAGCGGTAACGAAGCAGATCGTCCCATGGCCCGTCCGGGTTGAGATCCGAGAACGGGATGACACTCGACATAGGACCACCCGGTACTTCCTGCAGAATACCGTCGCGTATGGCCTCTTTGGCCATCGTGATCGCCGCCGCGAGACGATCGGTGCTAAAGATAGTACGGGTCTCCTCGATCGGCGCGCAGTTACTACAAGTCATGCGCTTGTCCCCATAGGTAAACCCACAAATCATAGGCCAAGGAAATCCAGACGGCAAAGAGAGTCAATCTAGCTTGGCGGCCTCGTTTTCCTATGGCTCTCCGCTTCGCAGCTTGCTGGAAAGTGGCCCAACATGACCGTCCGCATCATCCCCGCCACTTTGCGCGACCTCAGCTACATCGCCGCCAATCTGCGTCCAGAAGACCGGGCCGAGATCGACTGCCAGTTCGACGAGTGGTCGCCGGCTTTGCTGGCGCTGACGGCACTGCAGGGGTTTGCTTATGTCGCCGAGCTCGACGGCAATCCGGAGGCCGGCTTCGGTGCTGCCGAGCAGCGCAGCGGATTGTGGATCGCTTGGAGTTGGGGCACGCGCCGGATGAGGCGCTGCGTGCCTGCTATTACGGAGTTCTTTCACGCGGTGCTCGGGCCTGAAGTTGCCGCGCGCGGCGCCTGGCGGGTCGAGGCCCGCGCCTTGGCCGCCAACGGTTTGGCGCTGCGCTGGCTTGCCCGGCTGGGCGCGACGCAACGCTGCCGCCTGCCGGGCTATGGCCGGAACGGCGAGGACTTTCTGCTCTACGACTGGACAAGAAGCTCTCACTTTGGAGAAAACCATGTGCCTTTTTCAAAAGCCGCCGGCGCTGAAGCCGTTGGCGCCGACACCGACCATTGCCGACAAGGACGTGCAGGCGCGCGAAGCCGCTTTACGGGCTCAGCTTGCGGCCAATGATGGCACTGCAGGAACCGTGAAGACCGATTTGTCGCCCGGCGACCTCACCGGCCAGCGCCGCGTGCTGCTGGGGGTTTGACATGGGCGCCATGAGAAGAGTGTTCCGCAACCGGGTGCTGGCGTGGTGGTACTGGCGCCGGCACGCAAGGTTGGTGAAGAAGCGGTGATGCTGCCAATCTCCCCCACGAGGGGGGAGATCGCAGCTTCCGCGTTTTCCGTAACAGCCGAGCGCAATTCGTGTTCCTTCGGCACGGTTGACATTCCTTCCTCAGCAGCCATGCTGCAATGCAACATGGCTATCGAGGAGTCCGGCATGACAGAAGCCCGGTCATCGCGCATCGAGTGCCTGGACGGGCTTCGGGCGCTCGCCGCGATCTGGGTGCTCATCGGACACTGCCTGCTGTTGACCGGCTGGCACATTCCTATTCTCGGCGAGCCCGATCTCGGCGTCGATCTGTTCATCATGCTGTCCGGCTTCCTGATGGTGTTCCACTACCAGCTGCGCCAGGACAAGGAGCCCTGGCAAAGGCCGGAAACCTGGCTGAAGTTCTGGACCCGCCGCTATTTCCGGATTGCGCCGCTGTTCTACGTCATGCTGTTCGCCGCCCTGGCGCTTGGCCCCTATCTCTACCAGTCCAGGATGGTCATCGACGAGTTCCTGCTGCGGTCGCCGCAGGCGCCCGAACGTTATCTCGACAGCGGCTTGAAAAACATCGGCGCCCATCTGCTGTTCCTGTTCGGCCTGGTGCCGGATTTCGCTTATCGCACGCCGCTGCCCGACTGGAGCCTTGGCTTGGAGATGCAATTCTATGCAGTGTTCCCGGCGATTATGCTGTTGGTCCGCAGGCTTGACTGGGTATGGAGCGCCATTCTGGTCCCGGCGACCGGCAGCGCGATCGTGTTCTTGATGGGACAATTGTCGGTGCATTTTCCGATGCCGTCGTTCCTGCCGCTGAAGATGCAGATTTTCCTGTGCGGGATGCTGCTGGCGGGCGTCGTCCATCAAAGGCAAAAGCGGCCTTTCGTGTATCTGACATTGGCTATGCTGCTGGCCGCTCTGCCGTTCGGCGGCGGCTATGGGCTGAGCAAGCTTTTGATGCGGGAAGCGCTCGTTGTGGGTTTCTTTGCGCTGGTTCTCTACCGGATGCTGCCCGGAATGATGGGCACCGTTGCCAGAAAGATCGCCATGACGCTCGCCAACAGGTTCTTTCATCTGATGGGTGAGCTTTCCTTCAGCATCTATTTGATCCATCTGCTGGTTCTCCAGCCGGCGGCGGCTCTGGTCATCACCCAGTTCGGCCACGAATTGTCGGCGCCGCTGCGCTTCGCGATCGTTGTTGTCGTCGTCTTGCCGGTGGTGTGCCTGCTGTCCTGGATCACCTATACGCTGATCGAAGTGCCCGGCCAGAAGATGGGACGTTTCGTGGTGCAGCGCTTTGGGCGCAAAGCCGCGCTGGAGGCGACGCCGGCGGAATAAGGCGCTTCCAATCTCCCCGCTTGAGGGGAAGATGTCGCCGAAGGCGACAGAGGGGGTCGCCGATCCACGCGAGACGACCCCCTCTGTCCTACCGGACCTCTCCCCCTCAAGTGGGGAGATCGGCGGCTTCGGCGTCCCGCCGTTTTCTTTTTCAATCAATTCCATCAAGCGAGGCTGACCATGAGCGATTCCCGTGCTCGCGATATTCTGTCGCGACAGGCTGAACTGGAGAGCGAACGCAGCCAGTATGAGCATGTCTGGGAGGCGGTGTCCGAGTTCTGCGACCCCGATGCGCCCGACATGTGGAGCGGCCGCCGGCAGGCCGGCGCGGACTCGCAGGCCGAGCGGCAGGAGCGGCGCGGTGCGCGTGTCTACGCCAATACGATCAACTCGGCCGCCAATCGCCTCGCCGCCGGACTGGAAAGCCTGATCATTCCACAATCCGAGAAATGGCACGGTCTGTCGACCGCGGCCATCAACGACGATGAGACCGACGAGGAGAAGGAATGGGCGGAAGCGCTGCGCGATTTCCTGTTCTCGCTGCGCTACTCCGCCAATTCGAACTTCGTGCCGGCAACGCAGGCCTGCCTGCGCAATGTCGTGCGCTACGGCCCGGCCTATCTCTACGCCGAGGAGGGTTTTGGCAGCACGCTGATCCGCTATGCCTCGATCCCGGTGGTCGAGGGCTATCTCTCGCGCAACCGTTGGGGCCAGGTCGACATTTTCCACCGCCGTTACGAGCGCACCGCAAGACAGGCGGCGCAATTGCTCGGCTACGACAGACTGCCGGCGCGGATCAAAGTTCTGGTCGACGACCCCGCCAAATGCGAGACAAAAATCTCGCTGATCCAGTGCATCCAGCCGCGCGACGAGCGCAAGATGTACAGCCTGAGCGGCTCCTACCAGTATCTCGACACCGCGTTCGCGTCCTATCATGTGATCGAGGACGAGGAGGCGATCGTCAGGGAAGGCGGTTTTCGCTCCTTCCCGGTATCGTGCTTCAACTGGCGCCGCTACGAAGGCGATCCCTACGGCATCTCGCCAACCATCGAGGCACTGACGACGGTGCGCGAAGAGAACGCCGTGCGGCGCTCCGGCCTGCGCGCACTTCAGCAGATCACCGATCCGGCGACCGCCTCGAAAGCCAGGCTCGACTACGTGCCGGTGCTCAATCCCGGCGAGAATTACCCGGGCCTGATCGACGATGCCGGCCGGCCGCTGATCGCGCCGATCGCCACCGGCCAGAACCCGACCTATGCCTTCAATTACGCCGACAGCCGGGCCGAGGAGATCCGCGACATGATGTTCGTCAATCTGTTCCAGACGCTGGTACAGGACCCGCAGATGACGGCGACCGAGGCCTTGATCCGGCAAGAGGAAAAGGGCGCGCTGCTCGGCCCCTCCGGCTCGATTATCCAGGCGGGCTTTGCCTCGAATCTCGACCGCGAGCTGGGTATTCTGGAAGACAAGGGACTTTACGAGGAAGACAGCCGCTTCCTGCCGCCGGCGAGCCTTGCCGGCAAGGCGTTGCGGCCGACCTTCACCGGCCCGCTCGACGTGCTGCGCCGCTCGGCCGAGGCACGCGACACCATCCAGGTTGTCACCACCGCCATGCAGATGGCGCAGTTCGATCCCGGCGTGATGGACAACATCGACGGCGACGAGGCGCTGAAGATCGTGCAGGGCGCCGGCCGCAGCCCACAGCGCATCTTCCGCCGCCAGGACGAGGTGGCGGGCATCCGCGATGCCAGAGCCAAGGCTCAAACCGCACAAGCAGGCATGGCTTCGATCGTTTCTGCCGGCAAGCTGGCCAGGGATGCCGTGCCGGCGGCAGTGCAGGCGCGCGATAGCGGCTTGCTCGATGGGCTCGGCGGGCTGATGCCGCAGGGCGGTGACGTGCAGAGTGGCGACATACAGGGTGGCGGGGCATGAGCCAAAAACGCTTCGCCCATTCCAGCCAGGCCGGCGGCCCGGCCAAGGCGCGGGATGCGCTGGCCAAGGCCTATCTCAGAGTGTTCTCAGGCCAGGACGGCGAAATGGTGCTGGCTGACCTAGCCAGCGTCACCGGGTACTACCGCCGCCCGTCCTACGGCGAATGGCTGGCCAAGACCAAGACGCCGAACGGCTTCGAGCTGCACAGCGCGCTCAGCAACGCGCGGGCCGAAGTGGTGCAGCACATTACGGGGTTCCTGACGCTGGACGAAGCGCAGCTGGCGGCGCTGGAGAAGGCGGCGCGGTTGGAAGGGTAGCGGGCTTAGGAGCGGCGGCCTTGCCACAGTCATGGCCTGCTCCGACCGATCGTTCGCGGGAGTCCGCGAGCCCGGCCAACTCATAAGGGAATGACAATATTTTGCCGAGGCCATTTAGCCGACGGCGCAGACCGCCAGCATCTTCAGTGCCGGCGACACTCTCAGTGGCGACCTCTCCAAAATTCATGACCCGACGAAGGCGGCGGCACGGGGCCGGCGCGCGGCAGCGCCGCTCCGTGATCTCTGGCGTGGCGCCCATGATCGGAAACAAATAGATGGCAACCATTCCTCTCCAGCTTGCCCAGCGCCGGCTCGATACCGGCAATGTAGTCCAATATCCCAACGGCGCGCCGATCGGCGCAGCGATGCAGGGTTTTGGCGACGAGCTTTCCGCTGTCGCCGAGCGCTACCAGCAGCAGAAGCAGCAGGAGGAGGCGTTCGACGCCGACCTCGCGCGCCGCCGGTTCGACGCCCAGATCGCGCAGGCGGAAGACGAGGTGGCGGCAAACGCGCCGACCGATGGTGCCGGCCTGCATGACGCGATGTATGGCCAGACCGATCCGCGCACCGGCCGGATGATCAAGACCGGCCTTTTCGACACGCTGTTCGCCGATGCCCTGCCGAAAATGCCCGAAAGCCAGCGCGCCAATTTCGCCAGGCAGAAGGAGGCATTGCGCGAGGCCGGCTCACTACGGATGGCGGCGAGGCAGCTTCAGCGGCGCGACGAGTATGAGCAGGCCGAGTGGACCAAGAATCGATAACATCTCAACCCGTGCCATCGCGCAAAGCAACCCTAACGATACCGAGAACTTCGAGGCGATCCGGCAGAACGGTTTTGACCTGATTGCCAAGATCGGCAACCCGCTTGCCCGGCAAGCGGCGGCAGTCGCCTGGCGCGGCAACACGGCCAAGGCACTGGTTCAAGCGATGATCGCCCAGGACCCGAAACGTGCTGCAGAGATGCTGGGTGCCGCGCAGGCTGGAAACCGAACTAAGGACGACACCACCGAAGTCGTTGGCGGCTCCAGCGCCTTTGGTGCGCCCAATGCGGCGGCAGCGAAGGGTGATCGCGTCGGCAAGCAGACGCCTGATGAAAGGGTGGCGCAGGCGTTCAGGGACGACCTTCCGCAACAGGAACAGGCAGCGCTGATCCGACAGGCGCAGGCGGCCAACACTGCTCAGCAGGTTGAGCTTCGCACCAACATCGGTCTCGCCGAGCAGAACGCGCCGGACGCCATCGCACAGACTGGCGCTTATTCCGGCAAGATGCCTGGCCGGGACACCTTCATCGCTGTCTATGGCGTCGAGGAGGGCGGCAAGCAGTACGGGGATTTTGCCAGAAAGATTGATGTTGGTCGTCAGGCCTTCGGCATGCGCACCATGCCGAACCAAGCAATCCATGCGGCGCTACGCGATGCCGAACCTGGTCCTGCAGGTTCCCAAGGGGAGCAGGCGCGGTATCACGTCACGGCCGCCGCCGCGCTTCAGACGCTGGACGCCAGACGGACGGACCCTGCCGCATACGTTCGCAAGGTCTTTCCGAGCGTCGACGCAGCCTGGAGCGAGATCACCACTCCCGACAGCGAGTCATGGAATCGTGAAGGAGGGCCGGACACCTACGACCGAGGAACTTATGTCCGAGCAATCGCCGCTTCAGTTGCAGCACAAAAGCAACTGGGCATCGAGAACTATCAACCTTTCCCATGGTCTGTTCTCAAGAACATCGCCACGACATTCAAAGACGGGAGCGTGCCACAGGCGGACAAGCACACCATCCTGTACAGCCTCGTTGGTGGGGCGTCCGATCCAGAGGTCCGAGCAGCCTTATCCCAACAGCTCGTCCAAGCCGGGCTTCCTCAATCGGTCGAAAGCCAACCGGCTAGGCCCGTTGTTGCACCTGTGATCGCCGGGAAGCAGAATCAACCGCCTGCTCCTTCAAACCGCAGGAAGCCTCAATCGAAACTGGAACTCGCCGCGGAGGACTTCGGCAACTACCTCACCGAAGGTTTTGAAGGCCTAGGCCGAGCCCCGCACGACATTGGGCTGTTTCTTCAGGATCTGCGCGACGATCCTTTGGACGCGCTCAGTCAACTGCCGGTCACTTCTGCCTCCGGATTAGCTGCAGAGGGCAGCCTGGCGTTCGAGTCACTCGGCCAAGCCGTTGCAAAAGGACTGGCCATTGTCCGCGCCGGGACGGGCAAGTTTGCCAAGCCGTTAGAGGAGCTTACGGCCGGTGGGTCGCGGGCCACATCAGAACTCGCCGTTGAGGGAGCGGCGGTTCGCCAGACGACCGAGGTTGAGTCTCGTGCAATAAATGCAGCAAAAGAGGCCGCTTACCTCTTGAGCACCGGCGTCAAGCCTGACAAGGCTGAGCTTCTTGCGATAATAAAGTCGATCGCCAGAGACCCCTCTAAGATTAGGCATCCGGGAGCATCGTTTGGCAAAGCTCTTTCAAAAAATTACCGCAAAACATTTCTTGATGCGAACCCGAATCTAAAGGGAGAGGTTGTCGTCCATCACGCTGCAGAGCAACAGATATGGACCAGATATCCAAGCCTTGTTGCTGAAGATGAGATGCACTCTCTTCAAAATCTTCGCGGCATACCAAAAGGATTAGATAACCTTTTGCACAAGATCGTTTTCCGATTCGAATGGGATAAATTTTATGCGTCGCACCCCCAGCCAACGCGTCAGCAGGTGCTGGACTACGTGACTTATATCGACAAACAATACGGACATCTGTTCAATCCTCCAATAGGTGAGTGATGCAATATTTTTACATATGGCCGAACGTCGCTGGTGGACTTGGTGAAAACACCGTTCTTGACTCGAGTGTCCATCCGCCAATCGTGACCAAGCTTCACTACGTTATAGAGGGCTGGTTTGGCGATGTGATCGTTACGACGTTCCCGTGTTACCTCGTCACCGAAGACACCCAGCGCGCACTGCAAAAGATGGGTTTTTCAGGCGCGACGTTCGCCGACGCCGAAGTGACAACATCCGAAGAGTTTCATGAGGATCAACCTGGGCAGGAACTTCCACCCTTCGTCTGGCTTAAAGTGAATGGCAAGGCCGGCCGGGACGATTTCGGGATCGCAGCGGACTATCGCCTCGTCATCTCGAAACGCATTCTTGATTTGCTGGAATCATTGGGAATACCGTTTGCTGTCATCGAGCCTTACGATGGTAAGTAGCAATGAGGTTGGGCTTTCATTTTTTTGATCCTCATTAGGTGAATGGTGGACTATTTTTACATAAAGCCCAATGTCGCCGGCGGAATAGGCCGTGGCACCATCATGGACACAAGCGTTCACCCCCTGTTGTGAGCAAACTCACCTACCAGATGGAAGGATGGTTCGGCGATGTTATCATTGCTGGCGATCTGCGTGTGGTCATATAGAGCGTGTGCTGAATCTACTCGACCGCTTTGGTATTCCGTCAGCGACGATTGAGCCCTACGACGGTCGGTAGTGCTATTGTTGCCATAGTTCGCGCCGTAGTGGATGTGCATGAAATCAATCCAGTGAAGTTTGGCGGCAGTTCACCGACAACAGGGGTATGCCGTGGTGGAACCAGTTGCTGAGCGACCTGGGACGATAGCAATGGGACATATTTAACTGAGGGACATTCGACGCACCGGCTGAATCCGCAGTCGTCGACGGCCTGTCCGCACGGTTGGGAGTCGTGCTGCCAAGGATTACATGATTTCCTCAAAGAGCATAATGGAGGCGAAGGTTTCATCGGCAATAACTATACTATTTTTTTAAAGCCGAAGAACTGGCTGACTTCAACCGCGGATATGAGGTTGAAAAATATGCGCCAGGCATCTTCTTATTCGCATCTGACGGAGGAGGTGAAGGCTATGGCTTCGACACTGAAGATGCGGCCATGCCAATCGTACGCATCCCATTCATAGGTATGAATCGGCAATCCGCTGAGACGATAGCGCGTGACCTCGCCGATCTATTTGCTCGGTTGGTGGACTGAAAATGCCCGACCAAAATAGATATTTGCGCCCCAAGGGCATGGAGCTGTTTGAGATCGGCGATCCAGTCAGTTTGGAGAATAAGATCTGGTTGACCAGACAAGGGCATTTTGAGGCGGTGCGCTACTGGAATCGAGCTATCGGGATTCTGCTTAAGGCGGCGCCGGAGAAAGCGGCACCGGCGGATGGGTAGGGTGCGGGGAGCACTGACCTTGCGGAGGCCATGACGCTTTCGGCCGATCATTGTGCAAGTTTACGAACCCGGTGTAATGCAACTCGTCCCTAGATCTCAACATGATCGAGGGAGTATCTTCCAGAAAGCACTGCATCCGAATGGCCGAGGAGGATTTTCCCTATGGGGAAAAAATGAAGTTGCTGGATATCGTTGGGCGGTTGTCGGAATTTGACGAGGAGGACCCGGTCTACGCAGCGGAGCCCACAATCTACGCGGCGGAGCCTTGGACAGAGGATTCAGACGCGATGGTTTTGCCTCAGCAGGATGGGGTGTTGGTACCACCCGAGGCAGCTAAAGAGGGCCTGGCATACTTTCTCGAAATCAACCTTGCGATCGAGATTACCGAGGCTTTGGTTGCATCGCAGAAAGAAAAGCCAAGCATTTCTGCCATCTGCGAACGCGTTATTTATTATGCCACCTATGATGCGTGAGAGGTTAAATGTTGACTAACCCACGTTATGACGGACAGCCGCTGCTTAGGCTGCTCGATGTTTATGTGCTCTGGGCGATCGGAGAACTTTCTCAAGAGTCGGAGGATGGCTTGAAAAGGATGGCCCCCAAACTGCGATCTATCTATGGCGGCGACGGACAATGGCATGACGCAATAGCCCACTCTATGCACATGCCCGAGGGAATGCCGGCAGCAATCCGGGATATGTGGGCAAGGAATCTCGAGATCGCCCGCGTCAATGGTGTAACCCTCCCACCCCAGAAATTTGCCGAGATGTTCGTGGACGAAAATTTCGCGGGTTGAACGTTCTTCTCTCTGAGGCTGCGCTATAGCTAGAATTTGCTCAAATCCACTGTGATCCGCAACGGGCTGGTTTTGACGCCTGGCGGCCAACACCTCTGGATTGATTTCGTAAGTTGCTGGGCCGCTTCCGCGGCTGCTTCCGAATGAGGTTCGTAGGATACGACTGTAACCGACTTGACCTTGCCGGCCTTGTCCAATGTCACCTCCAAAATGGCTTTGACACGATTGTCGACGGCGGCCACCGGCAAGACCAGGCATTCGTCAATCCGCCCAACACTGACAGCCTGTCTGGCGTGTGCGGAAACCGAACAAACAACCAGCAGTGAGGTAATCAAAAATCGCATCGTCGCCCCCTTTGGAGAGCAGACGATAGCGCCGACGTTTAATCAGCGGAAGGACCAAATCATCGGGGGAAAGGATGCGCCGAGGCTGAAGCTGTTTCCCCGCTCCCCGTAGAACGGGGAGCGGGGGCTGATCGGCCGTCGCCAGCGCTACGCTCAATAATTGCCGTTATAATACCGGTCATCGCAGGGGGCGGTGTAGATGCGGCCGTAGCGATCCTGATAGCGGCAGAGCTGTTCGCCGCGCGGTTGCGGGGTGGTGGCGTTGCCGACGACCGCACCGAGCAGGGCGCCGCTGGCTGCGCCGATAACCGTGCTTTTGGTGTTGCCGCCTATGGCCTGGCCGGCAAGCGCACCGGCGCCGGCGCCAAGCAGCGCACCGGTGCTGGTTCTCTGCTGTGCTTCGGTCTGCGCGCAGCCTGCCAGCGCGGCGGTTACGAACATGGCGGCAATGGCTCTGGACATGGTCATCGTCTGATACTCCCTTGAAGTCTATGAACTAATACGCAGGCTGATTTTGCCAAGTACGGTCGCATTTGCGGCGGAACATAGGCACCGTGCCTCACGAAATAAGACATGGTTGTTTTTGTCTGACGGCCGGAGACGACGGCTCGGCAAGACGATGCCCAAACGAGACTAATCTTCGACGGCCCCATGTGCCCGATCTGCTTTTTCTACGCAGCGGCCAACTCTTCCTCAAATCCTCAAAAATGGAGAAATCGAATGACACGAGGTCTTGCCCGGACGCTTTCGCGTGCCGCCGCCAGAGAAGCCGGCCTTGCCCCGTCCAAGGCGGGGCTTACCGCCAGGACGACCGGACAGGGCGGCGCCTACCGCACCGTCTTCTCCTTCAATGCCATGCCGGTGCCGGTCACCGATGCACTGGCCTATGCCAGCCAGAAGCTGTTCGATTTCATCGATGGCAAGATCCGTATCAAGGGCGGTACGGCCCGGCTGCAGTTTGCGGTGCTGACTACCCGCGCGTCGACCATCAACGACAATGCCGCGCTGACCTGGTCGCTCGGCTCGACGGCAGCATCGAGCGCTGTGCTTGCCGGAACCATGGTCAATGTGCTGGCGGCGACCGGCCGTGCGCTGGATGGCGCGGGTGCCGCGCTGTCGAGCGCGTCGATTGCCGATGTTGCCGCAGCCTTGACGCTCGACGGCACCGTGACGCCGGTCGACCTCTATCTCAACCTGGCGTTTGCCACCGGCACCGACATCGATGCCGACGGCACGATTGCCGTGACCGGCACGATCACGCTGCTCTGGGAGAACTGGGGCGACAATGCGTAGGCGCCAATCTCCTTCCTTGAGGGGGAGATGTCGCCGAAGGCGACAGAGGGGGTCGGTTCGACCGGGCGCGACCCCCGGCGACAGATGAGGTCGGCGCTCCACGCGCGGCTACCCCCTCTGGCCTGCCGGCCATCTCCCCCTCGAGGGGGGAGATACCAAGTTCACCGCCAGTGCTCTCATCACCGGCCTTCAAACTCTCAGCAAAAGGAATCTTCTCATGACAGATCTGGCAGACGCCGGGTCCGTGGTGGCGGCGCCACCGGCGGGCAACCTTGCACGGCCACCGGCCAACGGGGACAACGGGTCCGCCCCGCCTGCGGCCAAAAGTTGGTTTGACGGTCTTTCCGAAGGCAACCGCAAGCTTGCTGAAACCAAGGGCTGGACCAAGCCTGAAAGCCTCGATCGAGTTTTCGCCTCCTATGCGGAGCTGGAGCGGCAGCAGGGTGAGAGCCTGCGCGTTCCGGCAGCCGATGCAGCCGCGGAAGACTGGGACAGGTTCCATGCCCGGCTGCCCGAGGCGATGCGTCCGCTGACCTCGCCCGAGAAGGTCGAGTACCGGCGCCCCGACGGGCTCCCCGAAAACTTCGCCTATTCGGACGAGCTCGCCACTGCGTCCAAGGCCTGGGCGGTCGAGGCCGGTGCTACCCCGAAGGTTGCACAGGCCTATCACGACCGCTTCGTCGGCTACATGGCCGAGCAGGCCAAGGCACAGCAAATCGCCGTTGCCCGCTCGGTCGAGACTACGCACGACGACCTCGTGCGGGATTGGGGACCGACCGGGAGCGATGGCTTTCGCCAGAAGCTCGAGGTCGCCAACCGGGCGATGAAGAAGCTCGGCCTGGTCAATGCCTACAAGGCGAAGGGCATCCTTCTGCCGGACGGCGCCTTGACCGACCCGCAGATCGCCAAGGCGTTCCACGCTATCGGCGAGGCGATGTTCCGCGAAGACACGATCGACGGCAATGCTGCCTTGAGCGGAGGCAACCCCTTCAAGCGCAATGCCGCCGGCGAGCGCAACCTGACTGGCATCTCGGCGCTCGTCAAAAGCGACCCCGCCCGCGCCCGGCGGCTGGCACGCGAGGCCGGCGAAAACCCCGACCTGTGGATGCCCAACAACCCTCTTTGACCCCAAACCTGAAGGAAGACAAAAATGGCAGACGCCTACACCCGTATCGCGGACGCGATCGTTCCGTCCGTCTACGCGCAATACTCGTTCGAGGAGCACGTCCAGTCGCTGGAGATTTACCAGGCCGGGATCCTGTTTTCCGACCCGTCGATCGCCTCGAAGCTCAGCCTGGGCGGGCGCTCCGTCGACATGCCCGGCTGGAAGGATCTCGGCAACGATCCCTCCGAGCCGGTCAATGACGACCCGGCCGACTCGATCGAGATGAAGAAGATCGGCGCGCGCCGCGAAGTCGCGGCCCGCAATGTGCGTGCGCAGGCCTGGGGCATCCCGGACCTGACCTCGATCCTTGCCGGTGACGATCCGCAGAAGCTCATCGTGCGTCGCCAGACCGACTACTGGCAGCGCGCCAACAAGCTGACGCTGCTCGGAATCCTGAAAGGCGTGCTGGCCGACAACATCGCCAATGACGGCGGCGACCTGGTGCGCGTCACCGGCGCCTCCATCGTCGACACCGACATCATCGAGGCCGCCTATCTGATGGGCGACCGCGCCGACAAGTTCAAGACGATCTGGATGCATTCGAAACAGATGAAGGCACTGAAACTCGCCGATCTCATCGACTATGTGCCGTCGTCCGAGCAGGGCGGGCCGCTGATCCCCTATTACATGGGGCTGAGGGCCGTCGTCGATGACGACATTCCGGTTGCCGGCGGCGTCTACACCGCGTTCATGTTCAAGGACAAGGCGATTCTGTGGAACGAGCTGCCGGTCAACACCGAAGGCGGGCCGCTCGAGTTCGACCGCAAGCCGCGGCAGGGCCATGGCGGCGGCGTCACTGAAATGGTCGGCCGCCGGCATTTCGTGCCGCATGTGCCGGGCACCCGCTTTCTCGACGCGTCCTCGGCCGGCGAATTCGCCACCGATGTCGAGTTGGCACTGGCGGCAAACTGGGACCGCACGGCCTCGAGCGTCAAGCACATGACGTTCATCGCGCTGAAGACGACCGAGTCCTGATCGGCGAAGGGGCGGGCGTCCGACGTCTCGCCCCTTCGGGACGCCAGGTCGGCCACGGTGGCGAATCCCAAGTTCACCCGCTGCGCTGCGTCAGAGTGATGTGAATTTTGGGGTTCGCTACAACATTCATGTTGCCCTTTGGCCAATCGACGGCACCAAACAGTTACAAGAAAGGGCGATGCTGACTGTCTCGGCAAGGGAGGTAACTATGAACATGAAGTACAAAACAGTTCAGGAAGTGCTCCGAAAAGCGGGGATTGTCATGAGCAAGAAGGGGGAAGTTCATCGCATAAACTTCTTCAGCGGTCTGGAAAACACCGCCTACTACACGCCGAGTCTTCAGGATGCCCTGGACAAGGGCTTGGCTATGGCAGGAGGTGCCGGAAGGGTGAAATCAGGCGCCTTTGTCAAGTCAGCCGAAACAGGGCAGTGGATCGCGACCAGCGCACGCGTCGGCTGACACAATCAAGGCAAGACATCGCCGCGTTGCGCGGCGGTGTCGTGAAACTGCAATAGCCCAAGCATTGCCGTCTTTCTTGCTCGAATGGGAAAAAGACGGCTGACGAAGCGTCTGCCACGCCATTTCCTGACGGGCGGTTGGTGGCGTGACGGCCTCATGCACGAAACGTGCAACATCTGCCCAAGCCAAAATCACAAGAAATCCCCAGCCGCCTCGAAGCGGCTTTTTGCCGTGGAGGCACCATGCCCCGTTTTCCCCGACCAACCACACAGCCGGAGGCCTGAGCTATGGCCATCACCCCGCTCGACATCGCCAACATGGCGCTCGCCGTGCTCGACGAGGCACCGATCGACAGCCTCGACCAGGACGCCAAGGCGGCGCGCCTGCTCAATCTGCATTTCGACCTGACCCGCGAGGCCGAATTGACCAAACATGCCTTTGTCTTCGCCATCCTGGCAACCTCGGTCGCCGGCTTCGACACCGGCAGCGGTGCTGGCACGCTGAACTTTGCCTATGAGCTTCCCGCCGATTGCCTGCGGCCCTTGCCGCTGACGGGGAATGGCGAGCCGGACGGCGTTCCGCTCTCATGGCGGCAGGAGGCTGGGCTGATCTATTCCGATCAGGCCGGCCCGCGCATCATCCGCTATGTCGCCAACCTGACCGACCCCAACGACTGGGACGCGCTGTTCAGCGAAGTGATGGTGGCGGCGCTCGCCGTCAAGATCGCGCATCCCTTGACCCACAAGGCCGGCATGATCGACGTCGCCCGCAGCGCCTATGAGAGGGCGCTGGATGCCGCCTATTCGGCCAATGCCATCCAGCGCGGGGGCAGATTTTGCAGATCCTCCTGGGCTCTCCAGCGCGGCGACAACAGGTTCGTCGGCCGATGACCACGCTCTATCCGGTCCAGGACGCTTTCATCCGCGGTGAGATTTCTCCCCGCTTGCATGCTCGCGCCTCGCTCGACCTTTACCGGGTGGCGCTGTCGAAATGCACCAACTTCGTCACGCTGCCGCATGGCGGCATCAGGAAGCGCGGCGGCACCTATTTTTGCGCTGAGGTGAAGGCTCCGTCAAAGGCGACACGGCTGATCCCGTTCATCTTCTCGGCCGACCAGGCCTATGCGCTCGAATTCGGCGATCTCTACATCCGCGTCTATGCCTATGGCGCGCGCGTCAGCACGGTCGAAGTCGTTTCGCCTTATCTCGAGGCCGATCTGTTCCACCTGCAATTCGTCCAGTCGGCAGACCAGATGTGGATCACCCACAAGGATCATCCGGTCAAAGTGCTGACGCGCACCGCGCACACGACTTGGACGCTCGCCGATTTCGTCTTTCTCGACGGCCCATACGATAAGATCAACACCACCGCCACGACGTTGACACCGGCCGCAACCGGCAACGCCATGCCGGTCATGGCCTCGAATACGCTGCCAAGCGGCACGGTCAGCAACAGCAACGGCTCATCCGACGTGTGGCAGGTGTTCGATGGCGACAAGCAGAAGGGGGAGAACATAGCGGGCTTTCCCAGCGGGTATCTGCGTTACCAGTTCGGCGGCGGCGGGTCCAAGACCGTCGACGCCTACTGGATTACAGCGACGAATGATCACTCAGACACGGCATCGCCAACCCAGTGGCAGTTCCAGGCCTCGCACAACGGCACCGACTGGACGACGCTCGACAGCCGGGACGGAGAGACCGGCTGGTCCAAGTCGGAAACCCGCTTCTTTGACGGCTTCAGCAATACGGTTGCCTATGAATATTATCAGCTACTGTTTTCAGGTGGCGGCAGCGATGGAACCGCTATCGCCGAACTGGCCCTGCACGAATACGCGCCGTCGCAAACGCCGTTCGATCTTTCGGCATCCTCGATCGTCGGCATCAACGACGGCATCGGCTTCCAGACCAGCGATGTCGGCCGCGCCATTCGTCTGCTTGGCGCGGATGGCTTCTGGCGCTGGGTCAAGATCGTTGCCCGGACCAGCGCCACGGTGGTCACGGTCCAGTTGTACGGGCATGCTCTGCCCGATCTCAGCCCGATCATCCGCTGGCGTTTCGGCACGTTCGTGCCCGGCAAGTATGTCCAGAGCGGTTCGCTTTACGAGGAGCGTCTGGCGTTCAGCCGCAAATTCTCGGTCTATGCCTCGCAAACCGGCGATTTCGACAACTTCGCCACCGGTGAGAAAGACACCGACGCGCTGGAATTCGTGCAGGCAGGTGGCGGTCAGGCCAATGACATTACGTGGGTGGCGGAATCGGACGGTGCGCTGATCATCGGAACGCTTGGCGGGGTGAGGGCCCTGTCGGGCTCGGGCATCGACGAGGCGCTGACGCCGTCCTCGTTCAAGAACCGCCGGTCCCGGACTTTCGGTTGTGCCCCGCTGCGTCCCGTCGATGCCGGGCAGTCGTTCCTCTATGTGACCCGCTCCCGCAAATCGATCGCCGAGCTGACGCAAAACGCCACCGGCCGCTTCACCTCGGATGATGTCGGGCAGATTTCCGAGCACATTCCGAAGAAAGGCGTCGTTGAACTCGCCTTCCAGACCGACCCCGACCCGCTGCTGTGGTTTCCGCTCGGGGATGGCGAGCTCGGCGGCTACACGCACCAGCCGTCGCAAGACGTTCGCGGCATGCATATCCACCAGATCGCCGGAAGCTTCGCCGGATCGAACTGGGCTGTTGTCGAAAGCGCCGTGGTGACGCCCGGCCAGGACGGCAACGACGATCTCTGGCTGATCGTCAAGCGCACGATCGGCGGCGTGACCAGGCGCTATATCGAAATAAAGACCGCGGCGTTTGAGTATGGCGTGATCGAGGATGCATTCGAAGTCGACTGCGGCCTGACCTATGACGGCGTCGCTGTCGGCACGGTCTCAGGGCTTGGTCATCTCAACGGCGAAACAGTCGACGCGCTTGCCGATGGCAAGGTCTACAAGGGCCTTCTAGTGGCGGCTGGCGCGGTTTCGTTGCCCGGTGGAGCTACGGCAGTCACATGGCAGGTCGGGCTCGGCTACCAGTCCGAAGCCAACACGCTGGAGCTCGATGTCGGCGGCCGCGACGGATCGATCGTCGGGCGGCGCAAGAAGGTGGCCAAGCTCATTCTTTCGCTGCTGGAAACCGACACAACCGGGCTTCAGGTCCAGTCGTTCATCCGCGGCCGCTGGGAGCAGGTTCGCATCCCGTCCGTGGTTGCACCCGACGGCATGGCGAAATTGTTCACCGGCAATGTCGAGGTGCCGATCGACGATAGCTGGGAAGGGCAGGGGCGGGTGCGCATTCGTCATGTCAACCCGACGCCCTGCACGATCAGGGCGATGACGCCGGTGTTCGACGCCGAGCCTTAGTTAATCTCCCCCTCGAGGGGGAGATGTCGCCGAAGGCGACAGAGGGGGTCGGCACGTCCTGACGCGGCCTCCCATCGCGAATTGAAGGGGTTGGCGCTCCACGCGAGACGACCCCCTCTGGCCTACCGGCCATCTCCCCCCTCGAGGGGGGAGATCACCTCTCTGTCCTCCATCGCTTCCCCAACCAAGGAACCTACCGTGACTCAAATCCCCCATGCCGAGCAACTCGGCAAGGCGCGGACGGCTGCCGATTTCGCTGCCATCCGCGCCTTGCTCGACACCGACCTCAACAATGCGATCGCCCGCAAGCAGGAGCTGCAACAGGCCGAGGATCGCGCGATTTTCGGCGAGGGCGACCTGGCAGCAGCCCGTGCCGCATTAGACGACTGCAACGATGCAATTGCGCTCGTCGAGAGGACCATCGCGGCAGCGGACAAGCGCCGCATCGCCGCCGCCCGAAGCGAAGCCCGCGTCGACATTGAAGCGCTTGGCGCCGAGATCCGAACAAAGGCGGCTTCCCTCGGTGAGCGCTGGAAGAGCGTTCACGAGCTGATCGAGCAGCTGCGCCAGGAGCTGTTCGCGGCCGATGCCTTGAGCCGAGCCGTCACCGCCGCCAACGGCCTTTTCGATGCCGACGGCGCCGTCGACCTGAAGGTCAACCTGACCACCATCCGGCGCACCGCCATGGCCGGTCCTCGCGCCACCACACCATCGCGTCTCAGCCGTCCGGCGATCCAGGCGGACCGACTGCTTTTGTCCTTCCTCAGCCCCGGCGGCGTGCTCGACCGGCGCCCCGCGATCGGCGCACCGGTCGACGGCATCAACAGCAAATTCATTCCCGCCGGCGAACGAGGCTGACCATGTGCACACTAGCTCTTATCGGTACGGCGCTTTCCGTCGGCGGCGCGCTGGCGGAAGGCCAGCAGTCCAAGCAGATGGCCGACTACCAGGCCAAGGCCTATGAACAGCAGGCGCGGGCCGACGCCCAAAGCTCGGCCTTCGAGCAGGGCCAGGAGCGCCACAAACAGGATCTCCTCCAGGCTCAGGCGCGTGCCCAGGCCGGCACTTCGGGCGTCGCCATTTCTGGTTCCCCGACCGAGGTGCTGACGGCCAATGCCAGGCAGGGCCAGCTCGACCTCAAGGCGATCCAGTACGGCTCGCAGCTGCGCCAGAACGGTCTCGCCACGCAAGCGGCGATCGCGCGCTTTTCCGGCAAGCAGGCGGTGGGCGCCTCGATCTTCAAGGCCGGCGGCAGCCTCGTGTCGGGCATCTCCGGCCTCTACGACCCGGCCAAGACGGTGACGTTCGGCAGAAGCGCCTTCCCGCCGGCGCCGGGTGGAGGCCTCTACTGATGGCCACCATCCCGCTCCAGCTTGCCCAGCGCCGCCTCGACACCGGCACTGTGGCCTCCTATCCCAACGGCTCGCCGGTGGGCGCCGCCATGCAAGGCTTTGGCGACGAGTTGTCGGCGATTGCCGAACGCTTCCGGCAGCAGAAGCAGCAGCAGGATGCGTTCGACGCCGGCATTATCGGCCGCGAGCTGAACGCACGCATAGCGCACGCCGAGGCCGTGGCGGTGCAGACCGCGCCGGCCGACGGCGGCGGCCTGCACGACTTCATGTATGGCCAGCTCGATCCGCGCAGCGACGGCGTCGTCAAGCCCGGCCTATTCGACCAGATCTTCGACGACACCGCGGCGAAAGTGCCGCAGGGCGAACGCGCGAATTTCCTCGCGCAAAAGCAGGCGTTGCGGCTGGCCGGCTCGGCGCGCATGGCCGCGCAGCAGCACGCGCGGCGCCAGACCTATGAGCAGGCCGAGTGGAGCAAGGTCGAGCAAATCTATACCAGCTCGATCGCGCAAAGCGACCCGAACGACACAGAAACATTCGAGGCGATCAGGCAGAGCGGGCTCGACCTGATCGGCAAGATGGGCAACCCGCTTGCCCGGCAAGCGGCCGAGGCCGCCTGGCGCAGCAACACGGCAAAGGCGCTTGTCCAGGCGATGATCGCCCAAGACCCGAGGCGCGCCGCCGGGATGCTGGGGACTGGGCCGGTCTCAACGGACGGCAGGACTAAGGACGATATCATCGAGGCTGTGGGCGGACCTCGGGCGAGTGGGTCTGCCACACCGGTTACGTCCCGTGACCGCGTAGGCAAGCTTACGCCGAACGAAAGAGTCGCGCAGGCTTTTCGGGACGACATTCCGTCCGAAGAGCGGCCAGCCTTGGTGCGGCGAGCCCACGCTGCCGATGCGACACGGCAAATCGGCACACGTATCAGCATTGGCCTAGCCGAGCAGAATGCGCCGGTCGCCATCAGGGACACCGGAACCTATTCCGGCCCGATCCCAACGTCGGAACAGTTCGTCGCTCTCTATGGCGCCACCGAGGGCGCCAGGCGCTTCGAGGCGTTCAACAGGACCATCGACGTCAGTCGTCATTTCCACGACATGCGCGACGTTGCGAACAACGCCGTGCGAGCCATGGTCAAGGACGCCGACCCCGCGGCAGACAGTGCAGCGCCGGAAGAGGACAAGGCGCGGCACGACGCTATCGCCACCGCCGCGGACCTGACGTTCAAGGCCAGGCGGGCCGACCCCGGCGGCTATGTCCGGGAGGCATTCGCGAACCTTGATGCGGCCTGGAGCAACCTGTCGACGCCGGGAGACTATCAGGCGGCGATCATTGGCTCCCTCGCCGCCCAGCAACAGTTGGGTTTTGAGACCGCCCAGCCGCTACCCAACTCCGTTGCTGAGGACATTGTCGGCAGACTCAAGGCCCAGCCGCAAGACCAGACCGCAGAGCTGCGCAATGTGTTCGCCGCACTACCGAATCAAGTCGCGCGCGAAGCGGTACTGAACCACCTGCTTCAGACCAGCGTATCCCAAACGGACAACAGCATCGCGGACAGGTCGTTCCGGGCAGCTGTAGTCGACCCGATGATGCTGCTCGATTTGGCCAACACTGTCGAGCCAGGACGATCGGGAGCAAACGCGGAACTCACCAACTACCTCCCGACGAATCAAGAGTGGCTCGGGAAATTGATAGCCGGCGACAGTGAGCGGGGGAGCCTAGGGCGTCTTCTCGCGCAAAAACTCGTGGGCTCCGATGGGCTTGGCGAAGACAGCATCTCGGTGGCCGACTTCACGCCGTTGGGGACGTCATTTGCACTGGAGAAGGCTGGAAATGCAGCGCTGGAGGGCAACTACGACGAAATACTGCTCAATGCCGCGGGCGCAATTCCTGGCAATAGGTTGGCGGCGGTGGCCCTGGAACGCGCTGCCGCGAAGATTGCCAAGCCATGGGTAGAGAAACTCCCAATATTTTCGAGGCTGCCAACTGGCCTAGCCGAAGGCGGCGAGGCGCTTGTTCATGGTGTAGATGCCGAAACCCTTAGACATCAGCAAGCGCTTGCGCGCTCGGTCTCGCCACCAAGCCCACGCCGGAAGGCGCGAGCCGGTGAAATGTCCGATAGTGCCTTTGATACCGCGTTACTAGGTGCGATGCTTGCTAGGGATACGTCCAAAGTTAAACATGCCGAGGCGAAGGTTGGGTGGTCTCCATTCAAGGACTATCGAAAAACCTTTTTCGACGCGAATCCTAGTCTCAACAAAAGCGACTACATAGTGCATCATGGCGTCGAGCAGGGAGTTTTTAAAAGGTATCCCGGGCTTTTTACAGAGCAAGAGCTGCATTCAATCGAGAATCTTCGCGGAATCCGGAAAGAGTTCGACATAAATTTGCACCAGAAGGTAATTCGGAACGAGTGGGAATATTTCTACAAGAACAACCCTCACGCTACCCGCCAGAAGGTCCTTGACTATGTTACTGAAATCGACAAGAAGTATGGACATTTGTTCGATCCACCAATAGGTGACTGATGAGATACTATGACATTCTGCCCGATGTGGCCGGTGGATTGGGTGACGGCACTATCATGGATACCAGTGTCCACCCTCCTATCGTGAGCAAGCTTGTGTACCAGATGGAGGGATGGATCGGTGATGTTCTTATAACAAGCTTTCCATGTTTTCTCGTGACGGAAGAGGCCGCGCACGCATTATCAAAAATCGGCTTCACCGGAGCGGCATTCGCCCCTGTTGAAGTCATAACGTCCGAAGATTTCCGCGAACAGCAGCCCGAGGTAGAGCTTCCATCTTTCGTGTGGCTGAAGGTGAGCGGGAAAGCGGGTCACGATGACTTCGGCATCGCCAAGAATTTTAACCTCGTCTTATCGGAGCGAGTCTTCGATGTGTTTGATGAACGAGGTCTCCCTTCCGCTACGATCAAACCGTTCCACCTTCCGCAAGAGTAGGTTAGGCACCGTCAGATTGATCGGGCTGGTAGATTGGAGATCGCAATGTTCGAGACATTTCGCCAAAACTTCCCGGTGGATAGCAGGGTGCCCGCGGACACCGGCAATTTCTCCCTGGATACGAAAGTGCCTGGGTTAGCCGAGTTGCTGACCAGCTTCGGCGGTGCTTCGTTCAAGCACGGTTTGTACAGGATAATCCGGGCGCAGGACGTGGCACGTTGGAACGCACGTGTCTGCCTGAGTTTTCCGGAATTCACCGGCCGGATCACCTGCTTTGGTTATGATTGGCTGGGGACGGCGCTTGCAGTCGATAGCCAAAGGCTGGAACAAGGGGAACCTGGTGTCGTGATGTTCGAGCCGGGCATGGGCGAGGCTCTTCAGGTGCCCGCCAACATCCGGACCTTCCACGAAGTCGATGTCATCGAGGACGAAGATGCAGCATTGGCCGCCAATCTCTACTCAGATTGGCGTGAGGCCGGCGGCGCCGAGCCAGCCTTTAACCAGTGCGTCGGCTATAAGATACCGCTGTTTCTCAACGGGAAGGACGAAATCAAAAACCAGGAGCTGTCGGACCTGGAAGTCTATTGGCACATAATGGGCCAACTTATTGCGAAGGTGAAAGACCTGCCACCGGGAACACCTGTCAATATCCGAGACCTTCTCTAAAACAGGGTTTCCGCTGATCTGCCACTGGGGAACTCCCGTTCGAAGCTTGGCTAGAGGCGGTATTTGCCTCTGGTCTGAAGGGGTGCAACCCCCCGCGGTCTGTGATGCGCGCTATCGGTTTTGTGGCCGGACGGCCCGAGTAGAGCGTGCCGCAACCGGGCCAGCGGTCTGATTGTGGTCACGATGCTGGCTTATGGCCTGATAACCGCAGAGCGATCCCAGTCGGTGGTGCCTTCTGGATCGCCTCCCATTTCAGACGAAGGATTGACCTGTTGCGCACTGACTCTTTTTCGACCATGGCAAGGATCGTTTTTCTGCTCACCTTGGCCGGCGTTCTCCTGCTCGCGCTTTCGCCGGTGCGCTTCCTGCAGGAGTTGGACCTGGGCTTCACCTTCCACCACGACAAGCTCAACCACGCCGCGGCATTCGCGGTGCTGGCGGCGCTTGGAAGCCTCGGCTGGCCGGAACACAAGACGAGACTGGTCCTGCTCCTCGCCATCACCGGCGCGGCGATCGAGCTTCTTCAGGGCGCCCAACTGATCGCGCGCGATATGGATATCCTCGACTGGGTCGCCGACTGCGCCGGCATGGCCTGCGGACTGGCGGCAATGGGCGGCACAAGAAGGCTCATTGGCGGATTGCTGTAGCCCGTTGCCGCTCTCTGTCCGGAAAATCGCCGGCTGCGCCGGATAGGGCGGTGTCCGGCCGCGTAGCCTAAGTTTCCCACCGACAGCACTGAACCCCTTCCAGCCTCGCTTGTGCGGGGCTTTTTTTATGGAGCAAGCCCTCATGTCCCGACCTGCAACTGCCGCCGTTCGTCTCCTGACCGGCGAACGCGAACCCGTGCGCCTCGCGACCACGGCCGACATCCTCCTGCATGGCCTGCAGGCGATCGACGGCGTGCCGGCCGAGGTCGGCGACCGCGTGCTGGTCAAGGACCAGGCCGACCCGACGCAAAACGGCATCTACACCGCGAGCGCAGGCGAATGGTTCCGCGCCGCCGATGCCCGCACTACGCGCACCCTGCAGAAGGGCACCACCGTCCATACCCAGATCGGATCGGTCAATGCCGGCCGCGTGTTCGAGTTCACGGCCGACGAGCCGGCCGTCGGCGCCGATGCCATCACCGTCGCCGCATCCGTTCCGCCCGACATCGCGGACATGGTCGATGAGGTCGAAGCGCTGCGCGATGAAACCCAGGCGCTGAAGGATGCTGCCGAAGCCAGCGCCGGCCAGGCATCCGCCAGCGCCGCCGCTTCCGCCGCGAATGCCGGCCAAACCACTGCCGACCGGGCTGCGACCAATTCCGATTCCGTCGCGGCCGCGGCGGCCGTCATCAGCGCTCAGGCCGCACGCGACGCATCGCTTTACGGCAAGGGCATTTTCCCGACGACTGCCGCCGCAATCGGCTTCGGCGTTGCCGGCAACGGAGCGATCACGCCAGGCTCGGGCGGCGCCAACGGCATGTTCGACCTGGCGTTTACCGGCGGCACCGGGTCGGGCGCTGCCGGCCGCTTCGTGGTGGCGGGCGGGGTGCTGACGCAGATACTGATCACGGCGCCGGGCTCCTACACAGTGGCGCCGACGTTCAGCTTTGCGGCGTCGGCAGGACTGGCCGGCGCCGCCGCCGCGGCGGTGCTGGGCAGGAATGTCGATGTCGGTGAGTATTTCTGGACCGAAGTTTCGACAGGTTCTTTGGGGTTGTTCAATGTTGGGGCCGGACCGGTAGCAGCTGATACGGGTGTCCGGGCGGCAACGGCTGCTCTCCTTTCGAGCGTCGATAGCCTAGCAATGATCGAAGGCCTTAGCGTTCCGACCGCCAGGCTAACAGAGGCGGCCGGATCAGTCAGCCCATCTGTATATCGATCCTACTCTTTTGTGTCGGGCGACACGATCGAGCACATTGCCATTGCCAAAGCTGGAGAGCGAAGCATTCTGCAGCTTATCCACGCGGGGCCTGGTGCGGCCTATACAGCCAACTTCAATCTTGAGGAGGGTATCGTCTCAAGCAGTTCAGGCGCGAACCTCATCAGCGCTGCCATCACAGATATTGGCTCCGGCTGGTACGAGTGCAAGGCTGTCGTCCTGGTTGCGGCAAATATTACGAACAATGTGCAGGCACGTATGTCGGCTGCTGGCGTTTTTCCGTTCACCGGCGATGGAACCAGCGGTATGTACATTCGCAGTGTCGTGCTTCGCAAGCAGGGCCTGCCGGCTAACCTGTTCCCGAGCAGCGACCCCGCCAACGCAGCCTTCACGAAGCAGAACGTGACGGTTACCACCACGGTCAGCCCTTATGAACCGGTGCTGATCTCCCTGCCTCCGCTTGTCGATGGCCTCGACGTGACCGTCAGAGGCCGAATGACGGCATCGAAGCTTGTCGAAATGGTCGGCTCTGGCAATCCTTCCGTTTATCAGGGCAGGTCCGTGGTCAATGGCGACAATATCGTCTGGAAAGTCACCGCCAAAAAGGGCGAACGCAATCGTCTCAATCTCTACTCCAACAACGCCGTCATCTTCGACTGCACCTTCAATCTCGACACCGGGACCGCGACCGGCACAGGCGCGAGCATCGTCGCTCTTGGCAACGGCTGGTACGAATGCACGGTTACGAAGACGGCAACAGCCACGGCCGCGACGAACTGGCAACAGCGTATTTTCCCGTCTGCTGGCGGTCACCCGTATGTCGGCGATGGTGTGTCTGGATTCTATGTCCAAAGGTCGGCTCTAAGCATCAATGGTGGGCCGAATGTCTTCTCGTCTTCGGAAAACCTCTCCAACTCGGCCTGGACCAAAAGCGCCGGCGTGACGGCAGTCGCCAATGGCGCTCTGTATCTTGGCCTATTGTCGGATCCGGCCAACATCGGCGGCGACCCATATGACGACGGCTCGGCCGCCCTGGTTGGCAAAAAATTGACCCTGATCGGCTCTAGCATTACGGCCGGAGCCTACTACGTTCCCGTCCTCGTCGGTCTGACCGGTATGGTTCCTACCAATCTAGCGGTCAGTGGCTCGGCCTTGGGGCTGAGCACCACCGCCTATCCGAGCTACGGAATGTCCAATGCGATCGCCAACATTCCGGTCGACGCGGAGTTGGTAATCTTGGAGCCGGGCCCGAACGCCTTTGGCGCGCAGGAGACGCCCCTAGGCGCTCTCGGCGACACGACCTACGCCACTCACTATGGTTCGCTGTGGGCGGCCTGCGCCGCCATCCGAGCGCGCGCGCCGAATGCCAAGATCGTCATGATTGGTACCTACAGCGGCGGCCCTGGACACGCGACGCACCGGATAGGAAGAATAAACGGTCAAGGCAACACGCTGGTCCAGTTCATGAAGGCGGAGCGGGAGGTAGCCGATATGCTGTCCATACCGTTAATTGATGTAGGAGGCGAGAGCGGTATCGGCTACCTGACCTCGTTGGTTTACATGAGCGATGAGCTTCATCCGACTGCTGCCGGCAGCCTGCGGCACGGAACTTTCGATACAGAGGAACTTCGTCGTCTGTCGCGCCGGGGCTTCTTCGGAGCCTAGACTGGAGTGATCCTGTGTGGCAGATGTTCGCGAATGCGCGTCTTCTCCACCGTTCTAGCTCTTCGCCGCCGCTTTTGGTCATGGATCGCCACTGGCGCCGCTAGGGAAAATGCCGTCATCGGGCCGCGCACGAAGTTTGGCGCCGGGGCGGAAATTTTCAATATCCGCGGGGACCGGTCTCGCGTCTCGATCGGCGCGGACAGCCATTTGGATGGGCATTTGCAGGTCTTTGCCCACGAGGGTCGGATCAAAATCGATGATTGGTTTTATCTTGGCCCAGGCTCGACGATTTGGTCGTCAGACCCGGTGGGGATCAAGATCGGCAAGCGAGTGCACGTCTCATGGGGCGTGGCGATCCACGACACCAATTCGCATCCGATGGACCCGCAGAAGCGTTTTGCTCAGATGCAAGCCATCTTTCGTGAGGGCCATCCGCGTGTCGACCCGGGCATTCGTTCGGCGCCGATCACTATTGGAGATGACGTCTGGATCGGCAATAGCGCTATGGTCATGAAGGGTGTCACCATCGGCGATCGGGCGATTATCTCGGCCGGGTCGATTGTTCGACACGACGTCCCGGCCGATTCGTTGGTGCGGCCAGCAGACCTAGTGAAGTGATGCCTGTCTCCGTTTCAGGTCGCTTCGACAAAAGGCATATGCTTGATACGCTCCCATTGATCCTTAGCGGTAGTTCCAGACCAGCGGTTGCGCAGGGTGCTCTCTCGATAGGACTGAGCCGGCTCCAATCCCGGCATGTCCGAATCGTTAGGTAAGAAGAACGCGTTCCCGCCGGCGGACGAGACGGCAACGAGCTTGTAGCCGTACTTCTTGCAGAGATTGGCCAGGGCGGTGATCGATGCACCGTGATACCAGCCGCTGTCGTGCTTGGCGGTGCGATCGAAAGCGTGATCATACGGCACTGTGATAGGATTGAGACCAAAACTGGCGTTGTACTCCGCCACAATGACGGCCGGCCGCACTGGCAGCAAGGCTTGCAGAAACCAGTAGTCGTTTCCATCAACATCGACGGAAAGCACTCCAAGTTGCGGAAAATGCGTGGCGAGACTTTCGATGTTGTTGAGATCAATGAAGCTCTGGCGCACTTCAATCCGCTTTGGAAGCAGCGAGCGCGCTAACCGCACGGTCGTTGCGTCGCCGTCGACGAGCAGACCCCTGAATTCACTAAGCCCAATGCAGTTGTATTCCGTCGGATGGAAACCAAATTCCAAGAACGTTTTCGGGCTTTGGCCAACAATCTGCGACAGGATCACACTTTCGTCTGATTGCGGAGACCCGGCAAGGCGAGCCTTTGCGAGGTGAAAATAATATCGGAGCGGACTTGAGCGAAGGAAAGCATGCATGCGCGATTGGACATTCATCAATGGATGACTCCTGATCGCCCGCCCGCGGCCAATTATTTGCGACAAGCGGCGGCGGTTTGCAAGCTTGCAACCACCCGCGCCCGCCAGTCTGGACGCCGTTTGAAAATCGCCGAAAAGACGTCGGAAGAATTGCTCTGCGAGGGCCGCTCGGGATGCTGTGCGCACAACAATGGCACAGCCGGCCGACCAAAAATTCCTACAGCTGGAGTTGTATTTCGGAATTGTCAGGGTTTATCGCTGACGCGGACCCGTCGCCGGCGGAGCCGCTACCGTCTGCTGTCCTGCGGCTTCTGGTGAGGTTCCTGGCTTTTCGACCACCAGACAAAATAAAGCGAACCCATCTTCATCACAGGCACGCGGCGGTCGCGTTCCCGGGCTCGCAACTCACGATAGGTCTTCATCTTCAGAGTGCCGCCAGGCAACCTGATACGCACCGCCATCGGTCCAACTCCCGTTGTGCAACGCAGCAATTTTCGTGCAATGCGGTAAGTAGAGACCTTCCGTCACGGAAGAGTCAACAGCAGCCTCATCAACTTATCTTGCGAGCTCGCCTGCGGCGGCTGAGCGGGCTTCCCAGGCGCATGCCAGGTCGGAAGAATTGGGACGTTCACCGTGGCGACTGGTCGTCAATGAGTCGCTGGCGGTTCGACCACCAGGTGAAATAAACCCGGCCGATCTTGACGACAGGTATGCGGCGGGCGCGTTCGCGATCGCGCAATTCGCGGTACACTTTCACCTTCAGCGTGCCGCCTAGCATTCTGATACGTACTGCCATCGGCCCCCGCCTGATTGTGCAATGCAGCATCAAAACCTTCCGTGGCGGAAGAGTCAACGCTGTCCGCTGACTTTTTCTGGGATTTGTCGAGCGGTCTCGGAAGTTTGGCGCGCACGGCGGTTCCTGATCCGGCACCGAGGCATCAGTGCCGGGTCGGGATCGTCGGGTGCCCGGGCTATTTCCTGGGCGAGGACTTGTTGGACGACGATGGGCGATCGGACATGCCGCTCGGCCACCAGATGACGAAATAATTGCCGACCTGCCAAACCGGCACCTCGCGCTTCTGCTCGCGCCGCCGCAGCTCGTCCCTTTTCTTGATCTTCAAAGTCCCGCCTGGAAGCCTGATTCTTATCGTCACGTGTCCTCCCGTACCCGCTACAGGTACGAACGATAGACGGGAACAGTTTCATCCCGGCTAAGCAATTTCATCAGGTCGAGCAATTTCGGGCGCGGTGGACGCAGGAACCGGGACCGGAGCGAGATCGCCGGAACCGGCTTCATTTGAAGAAATCCGCAATGCCGTTGATGGCCAGCACCGCGTAGACGATCGGTCCGGCGATAAACGCACAATAGAGGCAGAGGATCGCCGCCAGCACCAGCAGCAGCGGCTTGTCGCGACCGACGGCGCGGAGTTCGGACTTCACCGTCCAGCGCGCCGCAGCGGTTTGTTCGTCATCAGACATGTGCACCATCCCGCGGCCATTTCACATGGCGGGTCGAAAACATCAACCTTGCTTGCCACATCGGCGCGCGCTGCCGCCCAATTCTGCTCTGCCGCCACGCACGTGCCGTTTCAAGCTCAAAACTCTGCCCGCGAGGGCGGAAAGGAAACCTATGGACCGTTTGTTCAAGGGCGCCGCCAGGCGCCTCGATGATATGGACTTGCCGAAACTCGGCGCCCGGATCGGCGTCGGCGAGGACGAGATGCACGCGTTCCTCGATGTTGAAACGAGCGGGCACGGCTTCGACGCCCTTGGCCGGCCGGTCATCCTGTTCGAGCCGCACGTCTTCTATCGCAACCTGTCGGGTGCCAAGCGGGCAAGAGCGGTAGCCGCTGGCCTCGCCTATTCGAAGTGGGGCGAGAAGCCCTATCCCAGGGATGGCTACCCACGGCTCAAGGCAGCTTGTGCGATCGACGAAACCGCGGCGCTCAAATCCGCGTCATGGGGTCTTGGCCAGGTTCTCGGCGAAAACCACGCCGCCGCCGGGTTCGCGACAGTGCAGGCCATGGTGGAAGCCATGATGGCCGACGAGGAAGCCCAGCTTGAGGCCGCGATCAACTTCATCAAGACGAACAAGCTCGACGACAATCTGCGCAACCATGACTGGGCAGGCTTCGCCAAGGGCTACAACGGCGCCGGCTATCGCAAGAACGCCTACGATACCAGGCTCGCAGAGGCCTATCGCAAATGGTCGCGCATCAAGGACACGCCTTGGCCGTCTGCCGGCCCGCTGTCGTCGGCGGTCGTCCCTGCAACTCCGCCAGAGCCAGCCAGCCCAATTCCCGTTCCACAAGCGGCCGCCACGCACGCGCCTCCTGGGCCTCCTGTGCCTGCCGCCAAGCCCGGCTTCTGGGCAGCGCTGATCGCCACCATCCTCAAATTATCAGCAATCCTCAAACTATTCGGAAGGAAATGACATGTGGACCCGGATCAAGAGCTTCTTCCGCGACAGCGAAACAATATTCTGGGCGCGGCTTCAGGCGGCTATCGGCATCATCGCGAGCATCGTCACCTATGTCGACCCTCAGGTTCTTTCGCCGGTCATCCCAGGGGAATGGTTCCCCTGGTTTCTTGTGATCAACGGCGTCTTGACCGAGTTCCTGCGCCGCCGCCGCGCCGAGGATTTGTGATGGCCGCGCTCCTCGCCATTCTCAGCGCCATCATCGGCAACAAGGTCGTCATGACGGTATTCGCTGCTGTGGCCGGCGGCATAGGCCTTTACATTGCCGGCGGCATCAACCGGGCGAAGAAGGAGGCGGTCAAACAGGCCGAGGCAAAAATCGCGGCCGCCGAGGACCGCCTCGAAATGAACCGCGAGGCTTCCGCCGAAGGGCGGAAGGCCGCCGGCATGACCGATGCGGCAGCAAGAGCGGAGGCTGAGAAATGGGCAAGGCGCTGATCCTCTGCCTGGTGCTGGCCGGCTGCACGACAACCGCGCCGACCGGCAATCCGCGGCAAGTCTGGTGCGACCAAAGTCAGCCACGCCGGCCATCCGCCCCGGTCGTCGCCGCCATGACCCGGCCCGAGCTCGACGAGATGAACGCCTTCAACGGGCAGGGCGCCAGATGGTGCGGGTGGACGCCATGATGCATGAGCTGCTCGACGTTCTGGGCATCAAGGCGCCGGTATTGGTCGCCGGCCTGTCCGGCGGCATTTTGCGGGCCTTGTCACGTCACCGCTACAAGGTCCGCGAAATGGTGGCCTCGCCGATCTGCGGCGCGCTGGCGGCGGCCTATCTGACGCTGCCGGTCGTGCATTATTTCCGCGCCGCCGGCCTGCCCTTTCCCTCGCCGGACGACGACACCACGACGCTGGCCGCGGCCTTTCTGATTGGCGTATCGGCGATGTGGATCTCGGATATCGTCTTCGAAATGATCGTGCGCCGGTTCGGGCCGGTGAAGGAGGAGTAAGCCGCCCAAGCCTGACTAAGAGTGACGTTCAGTTGAAGCCCGCCGCGCCGAAAGGTGCGGCGGGCTTTTGCATTTTTCCTGGCAATCTGTACGATCTTTTCTTTGCGAGGGTGGCTCGATCCGGCGCTTGCGAAACCAAGATGCGCGTTAGGCTTCACGGGAGATGGTCTCATGCTTGGCAGAGTCCTGACACAAGCGGCAGTCCTTACAGCCGGGGCGCTTCTGTTTGCCGCAACGGCCGACGCCCGGCCGGACAGCCGCGCGATGACATGCGAACAGACGCAGCTTCTGATCCAGAGGCATCGCTCGGTGGTGCTGACCACCGGCCAGAACACCTACGACCGTTACGTCCGCCAATTCGGCAATGAATGCGACTGGCCGCAAGTGCCGCGCGCCGCGTATATCAAGACGCGTGACGGTCAATGTCTGGTCTATCGCTGCCAGGAGCCGGTCTTCGACCTCCCGAATTGAAAGCAGGGGCTCATCCGACCGTCTACCCGGACAGCGAGCGCAGTGCGAAAGGCAATCACTCATTCCTCGTCGAAAGGACCACCTTCGCGTGCGAGATCGCGTGAAATAACGCGTTCCTCCGTATCGTCCGGCAAGGCCTCGTCGCTGTCCTGGTAGGCGTTGTCGTCGTCCTCCTCCGGCAGTTCGCCGTCTTTCTCGACGTCATAGCGAATATCGCCGTTTTGCGGCACGCCGTCTGGGAGAATTCTCCCGCTCCGGACGGCATCCCAGTCCTGCTGCTGGATGGTCGGGCTCTCTGTCTCCTCGTCGGTTCGTTCTTTCCTGCGCGGTTCCATCGCTGGTTCTCCATAATGTCGGCAGCCCTGAACTGGCTCAGTGGTTGAACTCATAAGTCTGGCAGCCGGTTCCGGGCCGCTGCGGTCCGGGCGCATTGCCGCACGACGGAACCAATCGCGCCTGCCCGCCTTCACATTCAGAAGATACTGGCGCGAAAGGAGCTCGACATGAGACCGCTCATTTTCTTGCCGTATATGCTAGGCGCGCTGCTGGCGGCGCCGGCGGCCGCGCAGCCGGGCGAACAGGCGCAATCCGACCGCTGCAAGGTCGAGCCGCAGGATCAGAAGAACCAGCAGCAGAAGCCGGCCGGCAACAATTTGTCCGACACGCTCGAGCCATGCGGTGGGGTTCTGAAGCCGCCGCCAACGGGCGATCAGGGCATGGCGGCGCCACCGCCGGACGAGGGCAAGACCCCGGTGCTCAAGCCCGGCGAGGTGCCGCCACAGCCGCCCAAGCAGTAGCCGCTTCATTTGCTGCCACAGGGGCTTGCCCATGGGCGGTAACGCCGCGCTGTACCGGCAGGTTTGTTGCCCTCTCTTAGGAACATTAGCTTGTCCTAAACGTTGTTTCAGACGCAGCCGATATCACCCCCTCCGGTGTCGCTGCTGATCGGGAAACCGATCGGCCCGCGTCTTGCGACGCGGGCCACCGTAGCTCATTTGCAGTTCATTCGCCGCACCGCGCGGGCACTTCACCGCCATTCGATTAGCCGCCACTTACGGAACAACAAGGTGGCGTGGGCGTTTGCCTAGAGGGTTCGCCGCTTCGACCGGAAAGCCGCGTCGCAACTGTAAGGGCGAGGCCCGTAACAACAGGAGTAGACGATGAAAATCCACCTTGTTCCTGCTGCGGCGGGATTGGTGTTGCTCGCCGGCGTCGGCGTGGCCACCGCGGACCAGGTGATTGTCACGCCCGAACAGCAGACGGTCATCCGCGAATACGTCCATAAGCACCCGTTGGCGTCGATCAATCTTCTGGGCGTGGAGCTCAATATCGGTTCCACGGTGCCAGATACGGTCGAGCTGCAACCGATCGATGTTCCCGACGTGAAGTACAGATACGTCGTCGTCGGCAATCGCACCGTGCTCGTCGACCCAGGCACCCGCAAGATCGTGCACGTCATCGAGTGATCGGCGTTCCAAACCGCGAACCGGATTTGGAAAGGTCGCGGTCTAAATTATCGAATAAGAGCTCCATCCCGAGCGATCGGGATGGAGCCGCTGTCGTCGCGAAACAAGGAAAGGAGCCATTCCCATGCTGCCGCATGTCGAGCGGGCCAACGTGGCCGCCGCCGTCGACAAACTGCTTGCTGAACGAGGCGATGGGCTGCTGTCGATGAAGGCGGCGATTGCACTGTTGCGCGAACGCACCGGAACCGAGCGCTCGGACGCCGACCTTGAAGGGCTGATCATCAAGAAGGCGGCGCTCCTCGGCGTCGCCGTCCTGTGTGACAGAGAGGTTCAATGACGGTGTTGCCTGGGGCTCAAGACGCCGGTCGAAATTTCAGCTAGAACAAAGTTGCTTACGCATGAACCGACGGAGGCAACGGTGAGGGACAGACAGGAACGGATTCGCCAGCGGGCACACGCGATCTGGGAACAGGCAGGCAGGCCCGACGGGGCGCATCAGCAGCATTGGGATCAGGCTACCGCCGAAATCGACGCAGAAATTGCCACGAAAGAGACCGCCAGCCGGCCGAAGTCGAAAGCACGTCAGCCTAAGCCGGCGCCGGCCGCCAAGGACGGAACCAAACCCAAGGCGCGACCACGCAAAGCGTGAACTCGCGCGGATTTGATTCCAACGCTGGATCTCGCGATTCGGCGCTCTGTACTTTCGTCCGCGGTCGGCAGCAGAGACAGTCCAGACCGGTCAAAAATGACGCAGCACGGTGAAGCAAACCCGCGCAGCGCGGATCTTCTCGGCCCGTTGTTCCATTGCCGAGGGGTTCGGTTTGATGTTGTGGTTTGCAGATTAGGAATTCGCCTTTTCGGCCGCCGACCCGTTGCGACGTTCGTCTGTTGCGGCGCCCACCAGCTGACTCTCGCATCGCTTCAAACTTTCGGAAAATTTCAATACAAATTTCACGCGGCTGTTTTTTGAAAATACACCATGGGACCAGCAAGTTGATCGGCAAAGAAACCGATCTTCTTCCTTGCACTTAGGGCGTAATGCAACCGGCGAGTTCGCGGGTTGCTCAGCGAAACTACAGCAGGGAGAAGGTTATGACCATCAACATCAAAACAATCACCGGTGCAGTAGCAGGCAGCGTAGCGCTTTTCATGCTCTCGATGCCCGTGAATGCCGCGAACGGAATTGCCGTTGGTGTTGGAACATCCATCGGCGGCAACGGCGGCATCAATGCCGGCCTCGGCGCGACGGTTGGCGGTCGCGGCGGCATCAACGCCGGTGCCGGCGCAACGGTTGGCGGCAGCGGCGGCATCAAGGCAGGCTTCGGTGCCTTGGTGGGCGGCAGCGGCATTAACACCGGTGCCGGTGCTACGGTTGGCGGTTCCAGGGACATCGCCGCAGGCGCCGGCGCGTCGGTTGGGGGCAGAAGCGGCATCAACGCCGGTGCCGGCGCAACGGTTGGCGGTTCGAGCGGCATTGCCGCCGGCGCGGGGGTAGGTATCAGCAGCGGCGTTGGGGCTGGCGCGGGGGTCAGGGTCGGCAGCGGCATCAATGTCGGCGCCGGTGTCGGGATCGGTGGTACCAATCCGAGCAATCTGTCCAACCCGGGCAGCCCGTCCAATCCCAGCAATCCCAGCTTACCCCAGGTCGTCGCAGACATGTCGAGCGACAAGTTGGCCAGGATGAAGAAGCGCTGCGTCGACGTGCTGAGTAGCGAAGGCACTTACGATAGCGATCTGCGCCAATTGTGCCTGCTTATCGCGCGCCGCTAAGGCGAATACATCGGAATGAAATGTCGGACCGGGCCGAGAGGCCTTCGTCCACCAGACCTCCAGCAGTCCAAAGCCCGCCATTGCGGCGGGCTTTTTTGCCGAGCACGTGGCGGCAGCATGGCTGGGCTCACAGGAGCACGCGCTTCAATGCGTTTGACGGCCAAGATCCGGCGAAACGGCCCCCCCGCCTTCCAGGGCGTCCCAGCCCAATGCGGGGCTGCTTTGCATCAGCTGAGTGCACGCAAACTCCGCCAGATCGGCTTCCGCGAAGCCGTCGAACTCGATAGCTGCGCCTTGGAGCTGGGCTGCCTGCATGACGAGCCATTCGATGTCTTCGCGCGCAATATTCTCGGCGAGGTTTTGCAGTCGCACGGCTTCGGCGACAGCAGTCAGATTGATGGCAATCCCGGACCGCAATGTAGCTCGAACTCGGGAACCGACGTCTTCGTGCAGGCGAACCGAAAATCCGTAGCGCATGGAAAACCTTCCTTTCAGGAGCGGTTTGTGCCTCGTGTTCTACCATGCGCCCAGGGCTCGTGATTGGCAAGCGAAGACCATCGAAAAATCGCTTCGTGTCAAATAGTTAGCGTATTTTGTTGATTGTCCATTTGATGCTTGATCCGCTTCATCAGACTTCTGCATGAGTCACACATCTGAAGGCCTTGACGTACTCTGCTCATGTACCTAATTCTACACAAAATCAGGGACATACTAACTAGGCTGGTATGACTGGAGGCCGAGATGTCCGAACTGGAACGCCCGGAACGACTGCAGATCATGCTGACTGTCGATGAACTGGCGGCATTGGAGAACTGGCGCTTCGAAAAGCACATGCCGAGCCGGTCGGCCGCGGTACGTGAGCTTTTGAGGCGAGGTCTCACAGCCGATGGTTTCCTGACGGCGGCGCATGGGACCAAGTCGCGCGACTTCGGCATCCTGCCGCATTCTGCAGATGGCGACCGCAGCACGGCCGACGGACCGTCCCAGAAGGAATAGCGCCGTTTCCGCCGTGGATCGCCCGCTCTCCGACCGTGCTTCGCGTCTCTCTCGCTTTGCGAGGAGCTGTGAACGTCTGGTCTGCTGATCGCCGCGAAGTAGAAGAGATCCGAAGCTCTGTCTTGCCAGACGCTCCGCAATCAGGGAGTGCTTGATCGGCATAGTGCGGGCTCGGGAATTTGCCGATGACGCTGGAATTGACGGCCGGCGACAAGTCGATGCTGCATGGCGAGCAAGGCTCGGCAGCGGCTGCCGCCATGAAGATCCTGGTCGCCTTCGCGAAGGCGGTCGGCGCGCGCAAGTTGTTGAATATTGCCGGTGCCCATATCGACGGCTGCCTCTATCACGGCCAGGCTAGCCTCGATTTCGTCGAAAGGCTGATCGAGGGCGGCGGCCGCGTTCGGGTGCCGACGACGCTGAATGTCGGTTCGTTCGACCTCATCCATCCCGGATTGGTGAAGATGCCGATGTCGCAAGAAGCGCCGGCGCGTCGCTTGATGATGGCGCATCTGGACCTCGGCTGCCAGGCGACCTTCACCTGCGCACCCTATCAGACTAGATTCCGGCCAAGGTTCGGCGAGCAGATCGCCTGGGGTGAGTCCAACGCCATCGTCTTTGCCAATTCGGTGATCGGGGCGCGAACCAACCGTTATGGTGATTTCATCGATTTATGCTGCGCAATGACCGGACGCGCGCCGGCCTGGGGGCTGCATCTGAGTGAAAATCGACGAGGCCAGATCCTGTTCGAGCTGACTGGCGGTCTCGAGCCCAGCGACGCCCTGTTCGTGGGTGTCGGACTACTTGTCGGGCAAAAGAGCGGCGACCGCATTCCTGTCATATCAGGCCTGCCGCAGCCGCGCGACGAGGACCAACTGAAGGCGCTGGGGGCGGCGGCGGCAACGACGGGCGCTGTGGCGCTGTTTCATGCGGTCGGCATTACGCCGGAGGCGACGACGCTGGATGAGGCGTTGCACGGCCTGGTGCCGGAGGAAAAAATCCGGATCTCTCGCGCTGATGTCCGCCATGCGCTGGCCAGGCTGTCGAGCGTCCCCGATGGCGTGCAGCTTGCAGCCGTGTCGTTGGGCACGCCGCATTTCTCCCATGAAGAGTGGATGCGCCTGTTGCCGCTGCTGCGCGAAGTTACGCCGGGCAGGGGCGTCCCGATCTATGTCAACACAGGGCGTGCCACGCTGACACGACTGAAGGACGAAGGCGCACTGGCCGGCATGGAAGCCTTCGGCCTTGTCCCGGTCACCGACACCTGCACCTATGTCACGTCGATCCTCGAGCGTCTCGACGGCGTGGTGATGACCAATTCCGGCAAATGGGCGCATTACGCACCTGGCAACATCGGTGTCTCGGTGGCCTTCGGTGACATGGAAGACTGCGTCCGCTCGGCCGCGGCCGGCCGCGTCGTGCGAGGCGCGCCATGAAGGCGCCGGCCAGAACCGGTACATTCCACCTTGCCGGCTCCGCACAGGGCCCGGCGCTGGTGCTTTCGCAGGCGCTCAGCTTCTGGGGCGGGATCGATGTCGAAACGGGCGACATCATCGACCATTCGCATCCGGACCTGGGCGGCAATATCGCCGGCAGGATCCTGGTGATGCCGAGCGGGCGGGGGTCGTCGTCCTCGTCTTCGGTTCTGGCCGAAGCGATTCGCAGAGGGACGGGGCCGGCCGGCATTATCCTGGAGCGGCCGGACCCGATCCTTGCCATCGGCGCCATCGTTGCCGAATTCCTCTACGAAATCAGCATGCCGCTGGTCGTCTGCGACATATCAGGCATTGCCTCCGGCGACCGGATCGCTATCGGTCTGGGCGAAGATGCGCAAGCGATGGTGAGCAAGCTCTAGCCGGCCATCGTCCCGCCGCGCCCCGCCGCCAGATCGACGCTGAAATCGAGTTTGGCGTGGCCGTTGATGCGCCAGTTGGCAAAGACCTTGACCAGAACGAAGCCGTCATCGACGAGCGCCGGTTCGTCCGGTTTGCTGCGGTTGGTGCGCGTGATCTTGCCAACGCTGAGATATTGCGCGCCAACGGTGAGCTGGTCTTCCAGCATCCTGAAGCCGACGGTCGCCGCGAGGCGGTCGAGCAGCGTGTTGTTCAGCGGCTGGCCGGAATAGACGACGCTGACGATCCTGGCGTCGCGCGCCGGCAAGATTCACGAAACCCCAGCCATTCACCTGGGTTCAGATCTCCGGGATGCTCTCCCTGAAGATCACTTGCAGCCTCGGCTGGTGCAGTTCGTAAGGCAATCCCCTGACCGCGTGGGTCAAGGTGTTGAGCGCCTCGCGGGCCTCGACGCGCGGGTTCTGGTCGATGACCGCGTCGAGCGTGCCGTCGAGCAAGAGCTCCTTGGTGCCTTCCGTCACCTCATGGCCGAGAAAGACCGTCGACAGCGCGCGCCCGCGTTCCTTCAGCGCGCGGGCGATGCCGGTGTTGCCAGCGCCGACATTGTAGATGGCGGCCAGGTCCGGGTGTCGGTCGAGCAAAGCGGACGCTTCCGAATAGGCTTTTTCCCGATCGTCGAGCATTTCGCGCATCTCGACGATCTGCAGATTGGGCGATTCTTCCGTCAGTATGTGGCGGAAGCCCATCTCGCGCTCTTCGTGGCCGCGGTAGGAGAGCGAACCGGCGAACAGCGCGACCTTGCCCGGACGCCCTGCGCCCATGAAGCGGTTGAGCAGGTAGCCGGCGAGCCGGCCGGCGGCGCGGTTGTCGATGCCGATATAGGCAACCCTCGGCACATGCAGGATGTCGGAAGCGAGGGTGACCACCTTGACGCCGCTGGCCGAAAGCGAGCGGATCGCCTCGCGCACCGTCGGATGGTCGAGCGCGATCACACCAACGCCTTGCGTCTGCCCGTGCAGTTCCTGCAGCAGACGGGCGAGCCGATCCGGATTGAAGCCTTCGATAGTGGCGACGCGGACGTCGAGGTCAGGCCGCGACTGCGCCTGCGCCTCGATCTGGCGGTGCAGCATCTTGATGAAGGAATTGGTGCCGGCGGGCAGGGCGAAATCGAGCCGTATGACCTCACCGCGCAGCGCGTTGAGCGAGCTCGGATTATTTGAATTTTCAGCGATATAGCCAAGCCGCTGTGCCGTTTCGAGCACGACCTCGCGAGTGCGCGCCCTGACCCCGGCGCGGTTGTTGAGCACACGGTCGACCGTGGCGGCGGAAACGCCGGCTTCCCGGGCTATGTCTGTCAGGGTGGACCGCACCGTCGATCACCTCATTCCAAAATGTGCCAAAGACGCATCGAGATTACGCATTTTCATGGATCCGATGTCGGAGAGGCCTCATCGCCGCTCGCGATTCTGATGGGAAATGATGTAACCGGCCTTGGCCGATCCGCAAGTCGCTGCGCTAGACCAAATTCCGAAGCGGACCAAAGCGGCGAGGTGGGCAGGCCTGGTTCCCTCAAATTCAAGCACCGGCTTCGGTGTGAGAGCCTTGATAAACGCCATTTTCCCCTCCCTTGAGATATTATGATGTGTCTTGATTATTTATGATGTTGACAGCCTTGGTGCAGTGCCGTCAATATCCATCATAAGGGCCGTGGAGGAACAAGGCCCTGAGGAGGATTTCCAATGTCGAATTTGATCCGCGTGTCGCGGCGCCGTTTGCTGGCGTCCGGTGGAAAGGCGGCAGTCCTTGTTATCGCCGCAGGTATCGCGCCGAAATTCATTCGCCCAAGCCGTGCCTATGCGGCCGATGCCCTGGCGCCCGGCATGATCGGTGGCCCGACCGGCTTCGACGGCTCGGAGCGCTATCAGTATGGCGCCGACACACCCGAGGGCCGCGCCATCGAGGCAGCCAAGGCGATGAAGGGCGCCGGCAAGGCGCCGACGAAGATCGTGCTCGGCCTGTCCGACGGTTCGATCGGCCAGCTGACGCAGCCGTTTCCGGCGGGCGCGCCGTCGATCAAGGATCTATGGGAGAAGGAAACCGGTATTCCGCTCGAGATCGTCGGTGTGCCCAACGGCCAGGAATTCACCAAGACGATGCAGGACATCTCCACCAAGGGTGGAGCCTACGACATCTACGCGGTCGAATGGAACCGTCTTGGCGACCTCGCCGAAACCGGCGGCATCCTCAAGCTCGACGACTTCGTTGCACAATATAAGCCGGAATGGGACGATCCCGAGCGTGGCTACGTCAACGGCGCCAAGGGCGTGTCGCTGCTCAACCAGTATCGCGGCTCGACCTACGGCGTGTCGCTGGATGGCGATTTCCAGACCTGGGTCTACCGCACCGATCTGTTCGGCGACGCAGCCGAGAAGAAGGCCTTCTCCGACAAATACGGGTATGAACTGGCGGCGCCGAAGACGTGGAAGCAGCATGACGAGATCGCAGCCTTCTTCCAGCGCCCGGACAAGGGCCTGTTCGGCTCGACCGATCTGCGCAACCAGGGCTGGGGCTATACCAACTGGTATCAGCGTTATGTCTCAATGGCTTCGCCCAATCAGTTCTTGTTCGACGATGCCGGCAAGCCGCTGATCAATTCGGAGCAAGGTATCGCAGCGACCAGCGAGTACATTGCGTCGCTCTCGCATCATTCGCCGGATGCGATCTCCTGGGGTTGGCCGGAGCAGTACGGCAATTTCGCCAAGGGCGGTGCGGCCATGACCTGTGCCTTCTCCAACCTGCCGAAATTCCTCGACAATGCCGGCAACAAGGATTCAGCTGTCACTGGAAAGATCGGCTCCATGCTGCCGCCCGGCCGCGAGATCGACGGAAAACTGGTCAGCCGTTCGGTGCTGTGGCTTAACCTGTCGGCGTCGGTTTCCTCGCAAGCCAAGAACCCGGAAGCCTGCTACCTGTTCCTGCAGTGGCTGGGTTCAAGCCGCATCTACGCCTGGATGACCGCCAATCCGGGCGGCTATTTCGATCCGTTCCGGCTGTCGGATTTCTCCGACCCGCTGGTTCGCCAGACCTATCACGCCTACCACATGGACGTGGTGCGCGAGACGGTCGCCCGCACCGTGCCCACCATCAACTATCCCGGCGCCACCGCCTTCCACAACGCGCTGGACGAGAATCTCGTCGCCGCGTTGACCAAGGCCAAGACAGCCGAGCAGGCGATGGCCGACACCGAGGCCGAGTGGAAGAAGATTGCCCGCCGGACCGGCGAGGAGAAGCTTCTCGAAGCCATCAAGACCAACAAGGAGGCCTGGCCGACCGTCCTCGATCCGATCGCCTGATCCTCGCAGGATCTTACCAAGGAGGGGAGGAGCGGCCGCTCTTCCCCTCGCCCAACGAAGGACCCAGTAAAGCCGCAAGATGAAGCGTTCAGTCCCTTTCGAGATATTCCGCTATGCCGCGATCCTTGCGGCGATGGCGGTGACGCTGGTGCCGATCCTGTGGATGGTGTCGATGGCGTTCAAGCCGATTGCCGAATGGTCGGCGACCGGCGCCGACCTGACCTGGTGGCCGAAGAACCCGACACTCAGCAATTTCCGCTTCGTCTTCGGGGAATCGACCAACAATCTGATCGTCGCGCTCGACCGCACAGCCTTGAAGCCGATCCTGTCGTCGCTGCTGTCGGCCACGTTCGGCACGGCAATCGCCATGTCGGCGGGCACCGCGGCGGCCTACGGGCTGTCGCGCTTCGGCTCGGGCCAGAACCTGCCGCTGGCGCTGATCCAGCTTCGCCTGTTTCCGCCGATGGCGGTCATGACCCCGGTGATGATTATGTGGTCTTTCCTCAACTTCACCGACAGCTGGTGGGGGCTGTCGCTGATCTATGGCATTGTCACGCTGCCTTTCGCCTTCTGGCTGATGAAGACCTTCTTCGACGACATGCCGCGCGAGATCGAGGAAGCGGCACTGGTCGAGGGTTGTTCGCGGTGGCGCGTCTTCACCCGCATCACGCTGCCGATGATGCGCGCGCCGCTGGCAAGTGCGGCGCTGTTCGTCTTCATCCTCAACTGGTCGGACTATCTGATCGCGTTGCTTTTGACGACGCGCGAATGGGTGACGGTCCCTGTCTACATGGCCTCGCTGTCCTCCTCGATGACCGGACAGCTCTACGGCGCCAAGGCTGCTCTCGGCCTGATCGCCGCGGTGCCGCCGGTGATCATGGGCATCGCCATTCAGCGCCATCTGGTGCGCGGGCTGACCTTCGGGGCGCTCAAGCAATGAGCGCGGTGGCAGCGACGATTCCGGAGGGCGACATGCTAGCCTCCAAAGCGGCGTCGGTGTTGCCGGACGAGGGCGCACGGCTCGGCTTCCGGCTGACATTGCCAGCGCAGATCCTGGTGCTGCTTATCGCTGTCTTCCCGCTCCTGATGCAGCTCTATATCAGCCTCACCGACTGGTCGCCGCTGTCGGGCACCGGCTGGTGGAATGCCTGGTCGATGTGGAACAGTTTCGCCAACTATACCGACCTTGCCGTCGACGCACGCTTCTGGAGCGCGCTGAAGCGCACGGCCATCGTTATGATCGTCTGCGTGCCGACGGAGTTCCTGCTCGGGCTGGCGCTCGCGACGCTGTTTGCCGACGAGTTTCCGGGCAAACGGATCTTCTACTCGATCCTCTTGATGCCGATGATGGTGGTGCCGGCGGTGGCCGGCTACATGTTCTTCATGCTGTTTCAATCAGGCGGCCCGGTCAACGACATCCTGTCGGCGATCTCAGGCTTTCCAGTCACCATCGCCTGGCTGTCGGACCCGACGCTGGCACTCATCGCCGTCATGGTCGCCGACATCTGGCAGTGGACGCCGCTGATGTTCCTGATCCTGCTTGCCGGCCTGGTCGGCGTGCCTGAGGACCAGATCAAGGCGGCGACGCTGCTCGGCGCCAACCCTTGGCAGCGGTTCGTCACCATCGTGCTGCCGAAGATGAAGACGATCATCATCATCGCACTGGCGATCAGGGTGATCGAGAACTTCAAGATCTTCGACACGCTCTACATCATGACCGGCGGCGGTCCCGGCGTCGCTACCGAAACCATCTCCGTCTACATCTACAAGCTCACCACCCAGGACCTGATCTGGGGCTATGTGGCGGCAATCGCGCTGGCCATATTAATCGTGCTGTCCATCGCCGCGGTGTTTGCCATGAAACGCATGGCCCGGGTACGCGAGGTGGCGGCATGAGCACCATCCACCTGCAGGACCTGGTCAAGAAATTCGGCGATTTCACCGCGCTGAAGACGATGGATCTGGCCATCGCCGACGGCGAGTTCATGGCGCTGCTGGGGCCGTCGGGCTGCGGCAAATCGACGACGATGAACATGATCGCCGGCATGGAAGAGCCGACCAGCGGCAAGATCCTGTTCGGCGAGCGCGACATGGCCGGCGTGCCGATGGGGCGGCGCGGCGTCGGCTTCGTCTTCCAGAACTATGCGATTTTCACTCATATGAGCGTGCGGCAGAACCTCGCCTACGGACCGAAAATGCGCGGCGCACCCAAGGCCGAGGTCGACCGCCGCGTTGGCGCCATTGCCGAGATGCTGCAGCTGACGCCGCTGCTCGACCGCAAGGCCGACCGCCTTTCGGTCAACATATTGCAGCGGGTGGCGATCGGCCGTTCGGCGATCATGGAGCCGGCGATCTTCCTGCTCGACGAGCCGCTGTCCAATGTCGACGCGGCCTTCCGGGCCGTGATGCGGACCGAACTGAAGCAGCTGCAGCGGCAGTTCCGGCAGACCATGGTCTACGTCACCCACGACCAGCTCGAAGCGCTGACCATGGCCGACCGCATCGCGGTGATGGACCACGGCGTGCTGCAGCAAGTCGGCACGCCGCTCGAGGTCTACAACGATCCGGCCAATGCCTTCGTCGCCCGCTTCATCGGCGCGCCGGGCATGAACCTGCTCAAGGGCAGGCCGGCGGAAAGCGACCGTGGGCTGGTCGTCGATCTCGGCCCGCTGGGGGCGACGCCGCCGCTGCCGGTCGAGATCGCCGATGCCGCACGCCGGATGCGCGGCGAGGTGTTTTATGGCTTTCGACCGGAGCAGGTGACGCTGGCTGAAGACGGCCGTGGCCTGTCGATGCCCGTGAGTTTCGTCGAGCGGATCGGCGCGCGCACCATCATCCACCTTGGCGACGGGGAAACCGCGGTTAAGGCGGTGTTCGACAATGATGTCGGGCTGGCGATCGGGCAGACAGCCGTCGTCGCACCTGCGGCGGAGGCGGTGCGCGTCTTCGATGCCGCCACCGGCCTTGCCTTGAGAGCGGGCTGAGACCATGGCCGATATCGTCTTCCGCAATGTGACCAAACGCTACGGCAACACGCTCGCCGTCGATGACGCCTCGTTCACTGTCAACGACAATGAGTTCTTCTGCTTCTTCGGCCCGCCTCTATCGGGCAAGTCGACGGTGCTGCGCCTGGTGCTTGGGCTCGAGACGCCGGACGCCGGCGAGATCCTGATCGACGGAAAGCCGGTCAACGCAGTGTCGCCGGCCGAACGCAACGTCGCGATGGTCTTCCAGAACCTGGCGCTGTTCCCGCATATGAGCGCGCGCGACAACATCCGCTTTCCGCTGGTCGAACGCCGGGTCGCCGAAGCCGAGATTGAAAAGCGCCTCGCCGACGTCGCGGCCAAGCTGCATATCGGCCATATCCTGCACAAGCCGCCAGCACAGCTTTCCGGGGGTGAGCGGCAGCGCGTGGCGATTGCCCGCGCGCTGGTACGGGATCCCGCCGCCTATCTGATGGATGATCCAATCTCGGCGCTCGACGCCCGGCTGCGCGAGGAGACGCGCGTCGAGCTGAAGCGCATCCAGCGCGAGCTCGGCAAGACGCTGATCTATGTCACGCACGACCAAGAAGAAGCGATGTCGGTCGCCGACCGAATGGCCATTCTGGACAACGGCAAGATCAGGCAGATCGGCGCGCCGGCCGAGATTTATGACCGGCCGGCCAGCACCTATGTGGCGCGGCTGCTTGGCTCGCCGATGATGAACATACTGAAGTCGGTGCACGGCGCTGAAGGCGTGGAGGCGGCGGAAGGCACGATCCGCATCGCGGACAAGACGGCGCCGGCCGATGCCGTCGAGATCGGACTCAGGCCGGAAGACATCAAGGTCAAGGCCTGGTCGGAGGGGGGCGCGGGCCGCCCGGCGCGAGTGTTCGAGGTCGAGCCGCTCGGCGGCTACACCGTAGTGACGCTCGCCGCCGGGCAGGCGCGTCTGCGGGCGCTGTTGCGCGGCCAGCCGGACATCAGGCCGGACGCGATGGTGGCGATATCCTGCGAGCCGGGCAGGGTGCATTATTTCGGGCAAAGCGGGGGAGCGCTGGCAAGGTGACGGCGGCTGCAAGAAACGAGCTTCGGGAGGAACAGCAACGGCTTCGAGCCGGACGTTAAAGTCCGCACCAGGGAATACAGGATCGGCTGCGTCGGCGCGGGTATGATCATGGCCGAATGTCACCTTGCCGCCTACAAGGAAGCCGGTTTCCCCGTGGTGGCGATTGCCTCGCGGACCAAGGCCAGCGCCGAGAAGGTCGCCAAACGCTGGGATATCCCGGCCGTCCACGACACGCCGGAACAGCTCATCGAGGATAAAAACGTCGAGATCATCGACCTTGCCTTTCCGCCCGACCAGCAGCCGGCGCTGATCCGCCATGCGCTGAAGCAGGCACATATCAAGGCGATCCTGGCGCAGAAGCCATTGGCGCTGTCCCTTGAAGAGGCCGTCAAACTGCGCGACGAGGCGGCCAAGACAGGCAAGATCCTCTCGGTCAACCAGAACATGCGCTACGACCAGTCGATGCGCGTCTTGAAGCAGGTGATCGACAGCGGCGCGCTCGGCGACATCGTCTTTGCCCAGATCGACATGCATGCGATCCCGCACTGGCAGAGCTTCCTTGAGGACTATGACCGGTTGACGCTCGCCAACATGAGCGTCCACCATCTCGACGTACTACGCTTCCTGTTCGGCGATCCCCTAGAGATCACCACCCTGACCCGCAAGGACCCGCGCACCCGGTTCGACCATTCGGACGGCATCACAGTGTCGACGATCAAGTTCCCATCCGGTGTACTTGCCGTATCGCTGGAGGATGTCTGGTCCGGGCCGCGCCAGGAGGGCTACAAGGACGACCAGCACATCAACTGGCGCGTCGACGGCACCAAGGGCGTCGCCAAGGGCACCATCGGCTGGCCGACTGGCGCTGCCTCGACGCTGACCTATGCCTCGACCGAGACCACCGGTGGGGAATGGGTGACACCCAGCTGGGACACGAAGTGGTTCCCGCATGCTTTTATCGGCGTCATGGAGCAGCTCCAGCACGCGGTCAAGACTGGCGAGCCGCCGGCGCTGTCCGTCGCCGACAACGTCAAGACCATGGCGCTGGTCGAAGCCGGCTACCGCTCCATCGACAAGGGCCGGACGGTCAAACTTTCCGAAATATCAACTGACTGAGCCACTTACAGGGAGGACTTCACACCATGATGCAGGCAGGTATTTTCACGGGTTATTTTCCGTATGGTCTCAAGGAAACCGCACAGAAGATCCGTGCGCTCGATTTTAACACCGTGCAGCTCGACCTGCATTTTAGGGACATCGACCTGTCGGCCGGACAGATCACCAGGGACAAGGCCAAGACCGTCCGCGATACGTTTCGCGACCACAATCTGCCGATCTGCTGCGTATCGGGTTACACCAACATCATCCATCCGGACCTGGGCGAGCGCGAGCGGCGCGTCGGCTATCTGAAGGAGATCATCCGTAACGCACGCCATTTCGGCACCCCTTACGTGATCTCGGAAACCGGTACCTACAACACCGAGTCCGACTGGGTGCATCACCCGAAGAACAAGACCGAGGAAGGTTTTGAAGAATGTCGCAAGATCATCGCCGACCTTGCCCAGACCGCCTATGACCACGGCGCGGTGTTCCTGCTCGAAACCTATGTCAACAATGTCGTCGGTTCGGTCGAGGAGACGGTGAGGATGTTCGCGCAGGTCGACCACCCAGGCCTTGGCCTGTTGATGGACCCGACCAACTATTTCGAAACGCACAATATCGACAGGATGGATCAGATCCTGAACCAGGTGTTCGACACGCTGACCGATAAGATCAAAATCGCCCACGCCAAGGACGTCAAGCGTTCTGGCGGCGACAAGTCGGAGAAGCACGCCGACATCGGCGACGAGGACGCGCTGGAGAGCCACACTTTCCGCGGCGTCGGCGAGATCGAGCTGCCGGCGCCTGGCCTCGGTTCGCTGAATTACGACCTCTATCTCAAGCGGCTGGCCGAGAAGCATCCGAACATTCCGGTCATCATCGAGCATCTTTCGGAAGACGACGTGCCGCGCGCCAAGAAATTCCTCGACGGGAAATTTCGCGCCAACGGACTGTGACGGAGCGGTTCGGCTACGAAACAAGGGAGGAAGAGAAATGTTGAAATTCGCGTTGAAAATCGCGGCTGCGGCGACGGTTCTCGCCGGCGTGGCGCTGGGTACGCCGGCGCTGGCACAGGATGCCCAGAAGACGTTCTACCTGTTGTCGCATGGCGGCCCGTCGGATGCCTTCTGGATCGATTGGAATGCCGGTGCCACCAAGGCGTGCGACCAGCTCAAGGTGACCTGCAAGATCTCGTTCAGCGGCGGCGACATGGCGGCGCAGAAGGAAGCCTTCAACTCGGCACTGGCAGCCAAGCCGGACGGCATCGCCACCACCTCGGCGCAGCCCGGCCTGTGGACCGAGGAGGTCAAGGCGGCAAAGGCTGCCGGTATCCCGATCGTGTTCTTCAACACCGACGATCCGGCGACCGGCCGGCAAGCCTACGTCGGCGCCGACCTGAAGGAAGCCGGTGTCATCTGGGCGAAGTATCTGGTCGACCACAAGATGGTGAAGCAAGGCGACAAGGTGTTCCTGCCGGTCGAAGTGCCGGGCGCCAGCTACCAGCAGCTCGAGACCGAAGGCATTGCCAGCGTCTTCGATCCGCTCGGCATCAAATATGACGTGGTCGATTGCGGCACCGATCCGGCCGGCATCATCGCCAAGATGACCGACTACATGGTGGCCAACAACCCGCCGGCGATCATCGCGCTCGGCGATTCCGTGGCGGCCAGCGTCAAGCGGGTGTTCGACGGCGCCGGCGTGCCGGCCGGCAAGATCCCGGTCGTCGGCTGGGGCAATTCGAAGGAAACGGCCGAGTCAGTCAAGTCTGGGTTCATCAACGCGGCTGCCTGGCAGTTTCCCTCGGCGCAAGGCTTCATGCCGGTGGCGCTGCTCGGGCTGGCCGCCGCTGGCGAACCGATCGGCTACGACATCCACACCTTCAGCCTCTACGACGCCTCGAGCGTCGAACCGATCCTGAAACTCTACAACAAGTGATTGGAACTGACGCTCGCCGCGCAGGCGGCGGGCGTCACCTAGCGTATGGTTCGAGCTGTCATGACAATTACTGCAGAAGAGGAAATGCCGCGTGCCAGACGCAGGTCGAGCCTGATGCGCTCGCCGCAGTTCTCTTCGCTCGTCATCCTGATTGTCCTGCTGGCGGTGTTCGCGATCGCCGACGCCAATTTCCTGTCGCCGCTCAACATCTCCAACATGATGGCGTTCCTGCCCGAGCTCGGCATCATCGCGCTCGGCATGACGCTGCTTTTGACAGCCGGCGAGTTCGACCTTTCGGTCGGTGCCGTATTCGGGCTGGCGCCGGTCGTGGTCATGCTGCTGGTGCAGAACGGCGGGGTCGATATCGGCGTGGCGCTGCTGGCCGGACTGGTGCTCTGCATAGCGATCGGTGCGATCAACGGACTGATCGTCACCAAGATCGGCATTTCGTCCTTCCTGGTGACGCTGTCGATGCTGCTCGTGGTGCGAGGCGCTGCCCTCTACATCACCCAGGGCTTTCCGCTGAAGTCGTGGGACCAGCCAGGCTTCTTCGTGACGCTGCTGGCCGGCAGCTTTAGTATCGGAACGTTCCGTTTCTATACCTCGCTGTGGTGGTTCATCGGCCTGTCGCTGCTGGCGGTCTATGTGCTGCGCTACGCCAAGCTCGGCAACTGGATCAGCGCTATCGGCTCGAACCGTAACGCTGCCGTGGCGCGTGGTGTGCCGGCCGATGCGGTCAAGATCTGGCTGTTCATCCTGACCTCGGTGCTGGCCGGTCTCGCCGGCATGATCAGCGCCTTCCGCATCTCGGCGGCATCGCCGGTGGCCGGCACCGGCTATGAGCTGGAAGTGATCGCCATGGTGGTCGTCGGCGGCACGGCGCTGACCGGTGGGCGCGGCACCATTTTCGGCACCATCGTCGGCGCGCTGATGCTGCGCAGCATCCGCAACGGCATCGTGCTGATTGGCGTTCCAGGGCTCGCCTACAACATCTTCGTCGGCGTCATCATCCTTGCCATGCTCATCCTGCACGCTTTGCTGCAGAAGAACGCCGCCAGGAGCTGATCATGGAAGTACTTCGGCTGCAGAACCTGCAAAAATCCTTCGGCAGCGTCCGCGCCCTGAAGAGCGCCTCCTTCACGCTCAACGAGGGCGAAGTGGTGGCCTTGCTCGGCGACAACGGCGCCGGCAAATCGACATTAATCAAGGCGATCTCCGGGGTCTTTCCCGTCGATCGCGGCGACATCTATGTGCGCGGCCAGAAGGTCTCCATCCGCTCGACGCGCGACGCGATGGACCTCGGCATCGAGACCATCCACCAGGACACCTCGCTGGCTCCCGATCTCAGCATCGCGCGCAATCTTTTCCTCGGCCGCGAGCCGGTCAATCTCAAATGGCTTGGCGTGTTCGCGCCGCTCGATCTCGCTCAATTGCGCGATGCCGCCTCGGCACTTTTGAAGCGCGTCGGCATCTCGAAGAAACTCGACGCCGATGCGCTGGTCTCAACGCTGTCGGGCGGCGAGCGTCAGTCGATCGCCATCTCGCGCGCCATGCAGTTCGCCGCCAAGGTCATCATCCTCGACGAGCCGACCAACAATCTCGGCGTCGAGGAAACACACGGCGTGCTGCGCTTCGTCAAGGAGGTGCGCGATGCCGGTCACTCGGTGCTTTTGATCACCCACAACATCCATCACGTCTTCCAGGTCGCTGACCGCATCATCGTTATGCGCCGTGGCGAGATCGTCGCCGAGCAGACGGTCGCGGACACCGACCTGCTGACCGTGGAAAGCATCATCACCGGCGCCGACATGTCGGCCCTCCTCAAGGAGACGAGAGCGAAGTGAAGGACGGGAGCAAGTGAAGGAACTGGCCGTTACATGGTAGAGCTTTACGGCAAGACGCTGTCGCGCCGGCAGGTCTCGGAACGCTCAGGCATGCTGTCGCAATTCGCCGGCGTGCGGCTGATGACGCTTGGCGATGGGGTCGAGCGCGGCATCCGTATGCTCGAATTCCGCACCGGCTCCGGCCTGCGTTTCACTGCGCTGGTCGACCGGGCGCTCGATATCGCCGATTGCGACTTCAGGGGCCAGGCGATCGGCTGGCATTCGCCGAGCGGCTTTCGCCATCCCGGCCTGCACGAATACGAAGGCGAGGAGGGGCTGGCCTGGGCGCGGTCGTTTTCCGGCCTTCTGCTGACCTGCGGCCTCGACCATATATTGTTCATGAACGAGGTACCGGCCGACACCTACAACTACCCGCCCAAGAAGACGGTGCGCCACTCGCTGCATGGCCGCGTCAGCACCATCCCGGCGCGGCTGACCGGCTACGGCGAGACCTGGGACGGCGACCACTGCGTGTTGTGGGCCGAAGCTATCGTCCAGCAATCGACTGTATTTGGCGAGGATCTGCACCTGCTGCGGCGCATCGAGGCCGATGTCGGCGGCAACGAGATCCGGCTTTCGGACCGTGTCGTCAATCACGGCTTCAACCGGACCCCTCATATGTATTTCTATCACATCAATGTCAGTTATCCGGTGCTCGACGAGGGATCGCGCTACCTGGCGCCGATCCGCGACGTCGTCTGGGCAGGCCATGCCGGCGAGCGCTATGAAGCGCAGCAGGTCGGCTACCGCACGGTGCCGGCGCCGCAACCGGGATTCAAGGAACAGGTCTGGCAGCACGAACTCGGCGCCGACAGCACCGGCCAAGTCCCGGTGGCGGTGGTCAACGACAGGCTCGGCCTCGGTTTCGAGGTGGTCACGCGCAAGGACCAGTTGCCCTGCGCCTATCAATGGCAGAATTTCCAGGCCGGACAGTACGCGCTTGGCATCGAGCCGTCGACGCATCATGTGCTTGGGAATCTGGCGGCGCGCGAACGCGGCGAGATGATCTGGCTGGAGCACGGCGAGAGCCGCACCTACGATGCGGTGTTCCGGGTTCTCGACGGTGCCGGCGAGATCGCCGCCGCCGAAAGCCGGATCGCGGCGATTGCCAGACAGCCGCAGCAGGATTATCCGCAGCCGTCGGGCCGTTTTCCTGTTCTTGGAGGCAGGTCGTGATAATGGCGAACAGGATACGAGACACCAGTCGGGAGGCTGGCTCCGGCCGGAGCGGGGAGGGCTCGCGGCCGATCGGGAATTGGAGGTCACAATGGCGGGCACGGTAAAGCGCGATTACAGCCTGGTCGGCGAAAGCACGCGCAGGGCGATCGAGACGGGACTGGCCTCGGCGGAGTGGTACCACACGGATGTCCCCCGCAAGGCGATCAAGGAGTTGATGCAGCGCTCGGACGGCCCGGCGATCCGCGACACGATCATCTGGATCGTCGCCATCCTCGGCTCGGCCGCCGGCGCCATCTATTTCTGGGGTACCTGGTGGTGCGTGCCGTTCTTCTTCGTCTACGGCGTGCTCTACGGCTCGTCCAGCGACTCGCGCTGGCACGAATGCGGCCATGGCACGGCCTTCCGCACGCGCTGGATGAACGATGTCGTCTACCAGATCGCCAGCTTCATGCTGATGCGCAACCCGGTGACCTGGCGCTGGAGCCATGCCCGCCACCATACAGACACGATCATCGTCGGGCGCGACGCCGAGATCGCCGTGATGCGCCCGCCGGACCTTTTGCGTGCGGCGCTGGCTTTCACCGGCATTCTCGATTTTCGCTATTCGCTCCCGGCACTGGTACGCCAGGCGTTCGGCAAGCTGACGCCCGACGAGAAAAGCTACGTTCCCGAGATGGAACAGCACAAGGCCGTCATCGCGGCGCGCTGGCACATCGCCATCTACGTTGCGACGATCGCGCTCGCCATTTTCATAAGGTCGTGGATACCGGTGGTGCTCATCGGCGTGCCGCGCCTCTACGGCACCTGGCACATGGTGATGACCGGCCTGCTGCAACACATCGGTCTGGCCGACAACGTCGTCGATTACCGGCTCAACACCAGGACCGTATACATGAACCCGATCAGCCGGTTCATCTACTGGAACATGAACTACCATGTGGAGCATCACATGTTTCCGATGGTGCCTTACCACGCGCTGCCCAGGCTGCACGAACTGATCAAGCACGATCTGCCGGAGCCGAACCCGTCGATATGGCATGCCTATCGCGAGGTCTGGCCGGTCCTGCTCAGGCAGCTCAAATACGAGGATTATTTCCTCAAGCGCGAACTGCCGCCAACGGCTAGGCCCTATCGTGGCGAGTTCCACGAAGTGAACATGTCGGCGGCGGCTGAATAGGCACCGCAGCAGCGCAATGCAGAAATTTCGGGAGAAGCAGAGATGGCCGATTGGGTCGAAGCGTGCGCCGTGGACGATGTCGACGAGGAAGATGTCATCCGCTTCGACCATGGCGGCCGCACCTTCGCTATCTACCGTTCGCCGGACGATGAATTCTTCGCCACCGACGGGTTTTGTACGCATGAGAAGGCGCATCTGGCCGACGGGCTTGTGATGGACGACATCATCGAATGCCCAAAGCACAATGGCCGCTTCAATTACAAAACCGGCCAGGCCAAAGGGGCTCCCGTCTGTGTCAATCTGCAGACCTATCCCGTCAAGGTGGAAGCTGGCAAGGTGATGATCCAGATCGCCTGACCGGCCTTATGTCACGTAGCAAAGGGGACCAAAATCCATGAGCCGGAAAAGACCGACCGTCGCAGACCTGCGTGCCATGAAGGGCAAGCGGCAGCTGACGATGCTGCGCGTGCTGACGATGGACGAGGCCGAGGCCGCCGAACGCGCCGGCGTCGATATCGTCTCGGTGCCGCCGGAGCTGGTGCTCAATCCGCAATACCGCGATGCGGCACCCAGCCTGTTCACCATGCCGGGCGAGAATTTCTTCGAGATCGGCACAGCAGATGATTTCGTCCGCTGGGCGTTTCGGCTCTACAAGGCCAGCGCCGATGCGGTCTATTGCAGCGCCGGCTACGCCACCATCAAGCGGATGGCCGACGATGCCATTCCGGTAATCGGCCATGTCGGTCTCATCCCGTCACGCGCCACCTGGACTGGCGGCTTCAAGGCCGTCGGCAAGACCGCCGATACCGCCATGCAGGTGTTCGAGGCGGTGAAGCAACTGGAGGCCGCCGGCGCGATCGGCGCCGAGATCGAGGTGGTGCCGGTCGAGGTGGCCAAGGCGATTTCGGAGCGGACGTCGCTGATCATGTTGTCGATGGGGGCGGGCACCGGCTGCGATGCGCAATACCTGTTCGCAGACGACATCCTCGGCCAGAACCGTGGCCACATGCCGCGCCATTCCAAGGTCTATCGCAATTTCGCCGCCGAATCCGATCGCCTGCAGGCCGAACGCATCGCTGCCTTCTCCGAATATGTCGCCGATGTGAACAGCCTGGCGTATCCCGAAGACAGACACGTCGTGCACATGGACCCGGACCAGCTCAGCCTGTTCCTGGAGAAGATCGAAGCCGCATAAAGACGCCCCGGCAGGCACAAAGCGTCATCGCGGATCGTAAAAGGCCGGTTCGGCGCCAGGTCTAGAGTCTTTCACGTTTTGACGGAAGCGTAGCCGGCGTTTGCGAAGTAGTTGTTGCATTCGGTTGCCTCGATCGTTTCAACAAG
>NZ_JAMYMW010000009.1:0-307026 GCF_040318745.1 Mesorhizobium sp. M1027
CACGGCATCAACACCTCCCGGCAAAAACCGAAAAGTGTTACCTATGTGTCCGGTACAAATCGTCACCTATGTCTCGGGCCGCTCAGGGGTCCGATCCGCAGACATCGAGCAAAATGGCGTTTGCGCCCGCTGGCGTCGGTTGGCGAGCTTTTGAGGCTCAGGCTAAGCTATGATAAGGGGTGATTAGTAGGGCGAGTTGACTGCAAGAAGAGGGGAACGTTTGAGCCGCATTTTGGTAACGGTCATCGCAGCAATCTGCTTCACAATATCGACTGCTTCAGCCGGGCAGGGAGAGCAGCAAAACATCAATTACTTGGCACGTATGTCAGGTAGCAAATTGCATCGGGCTGCAGCAATTTCAGGTAACATCTATGGCGTATTGAAAAGGTGCCCGGCGCTGAGACCAAGCGAAAGTGGAAAAGCCATGATGGCTGTCTCCATCCTTTTGTACGACGGGCTAGATAAACACTTGGTGCCTAATCCGGCTAAATTCGAGAGGGCTATCCGCGTGTTTGAAGGCGCTTGCCGTAAGGCTGCTCTGAGTAAGGTTGCTTGCCAGGCCGCGAAGGCCAAGGACCCAGATAGTTACCGGTAAATGTCTGCCTTGGGGCCAAGAAAGGGCCAGGAGCGCCTAACCTACGCTTGGATTTACCGTGTGCAGGCGCGCAGGAAATACGGTGAATTACGTGAATTAGGTGACAGTGCACTCTTACCAAGACCCAGTTCCTCGTCGAGCATTGCCGTGTCACCGACGTCCTGACTTTCGATGCCTCCTGGCTGAAGGCTTCGCCGACAGATCGGCAAAGCCCGTCAAACCACAAATGAGGTAGGCGGCGAAGAACTAATGCGCTGTCACCGTAATTTCCCCGTGCCGTCGGGAGACGCAGAATCAAGCGTGCAGATAAGCAACCAAGGCCGAGTTCGATGAGGCTGGAGTTATATGGTAAAGCCGTCAGCGGTCGGTCCACCAACCGCTGGCGCGGGCGGCATCGAAGCACACTTTCCTAGGCTGGGGGCTTTTGAGCGCGGCTTTCAGAGCGGCAACGCCACGATTGTACTCTTTCGTTTTGTCATACTTCCCATCCTCAACAAGAAAGTCGCCAAAACGTCTGTCGTTATAGATCGATTGAGAGCAAAACAAATAAGCCGCCATCTGATATCCATGATCGAAGGCAACCGAGTTGGCGCGGGCGGCGGTTGGAACGAACGAGTTTGCGCAAATCACCATTGCCGCGACCGGCATCATGCGTACGCAAGACAATTTCATTGTTGTTGCCCTCTCCCAAGACGCAACGAACCTGCCGAAGTTTTTGCCTTGGTGCAAGACCGTCATGAAATCGTCCTCGAAGGAACTCGTGCTCCACATCCTTCTGTGCAAGCAGTCGCAGATCTCAACCGGCCGTGGCGTCAATAGCTGGTGAACCTGGCAAGATGCGCCGGATGAGGCAATCAGGTTCGAACGCCCGCGATCCTGCCTCTGCAGAATTTCCGGGTTTAAGTCTTATTGCTGCGGCGTGATCGCAAAGCCCGGAAGACCGGTGAAGTTCGCAACACGTCAAATTCTCGGCGACACTCTGACGTTACAGCCCGCCTGTATGCACCCCGCAATGGCTCAGATCTGTCTCGGTTCGGTCCACTCGGCGCCCAAAGAGGCGAAGTTTCCGGATCGAGGCGCATGGGCCACTGCGCCAGGACAGAGCGATCCGATCCGTGTCATACCGTCAGAGGCAAGACACTCGCAATTGGGGGAACAGATGAAGGAAGAGAACGACGTTGAGAGGCTGGTACGCACGCTGCGTGCTCGAGCACCTGATGACGCGGCGGTATTGCTGGCCCGAGAGTCTCCCGAGTTCATCCGGGACACACTAAAGTTGTTGCCAGACCGGCACGCCCGCAAGGTGGCGGAGCATTTGCCGCCGCATATGCGGCCCGTCAAGCCTCATGGCGATGGCAAGGACGTCGCGGTCCCCGAGTCGCTCATCGAACTGACGGACCCGATTCCCGCCAGCGTTCCCGTCGGCACGACAGTAGCCGCCGCAGTGCAGGCCGTCAGACGCACCCCGGTGCCGACCGAGCTCACTTATCTCTACATCACCGACCAGGGCGATAAACTGGTTGGCCTCGTGGTCCTGCGCGATCTGATGCTGAGCGAAGCGGACGCCACGGTGGATCAGATCATGCTGCCGAAGCCGTTCGCCCTCCCCGCCGATCTCTCTTTGAGCGACGCATGCAAGGCGGCGGTACGCCGTCACTACCCTGTCTATCCCGTGGTGGACGCGGAGAACCGGCTGCTCGGGCAGGTCCGCGGCTGGCGGCTGTTCGAGCAGCAAATCATCGAGATTTCCGCCCAGTCGGGCCAGATGGTGGGTGTCCAGAAGGAGGAGCGTTCTTTTACGCCCCTGTTTTCAGCCTTCTTGAAGCGGCATCCGTGGCTGCAGCTCAACCTACTGACGGCCTTCATGGCCGCTTTCGTGGTCAGCTCGTTCACAGGCACGATCGAGAAGATCGTCGCCCTGGCGGCATTCCTCCCGGTCTTGGCCGGGCAGAGCGGAAACACCGGCTGCCAGGCACTGGCTATGACGCTGCGTGGCCTTGCCCTTGGCGATGTGGACAAACGATCGAAGCTGCACCTGGTGATGAGGGAGGGCGCGCTCGGGATCGCCAACGGTGTGCTCGTCGGTCTTGTGGCGGCTGCGGCGATGTGGTTCTACGCCTCGCGGCAACCGGAGTCGGCGGCCCAGGCGCCCATGCTGGCACTCGTGATCCTGCTCGCCATGTCCGGATCGTGCCTCATGTCCGGAATCTCCGGCGTGCTGATCCCGCTGGGCCTGCGCCGGGTCGGCGCCGATCCGGCGGTCGCTTCGGCGATCTTTCTCACCACCGTGACCGACATTGTAGGCATGGGCCTGATGCTGGGGCTGGCCACTATGCTCGTGCTGTAGCAAGGCGCGTCCGGTGACGCGTCCCTGGTAGATGGGGTTCCTAGGCTGACCTCGTCGGCGGTCAACGAAATTTCGAAGGCCAGGCGTAATCGCGCAGGCCGTTGCGAGAAGCATCGCCCTGCGGCTTTCCGACCGCTTGCGTAACGCCACGGAAGACCTTTTGGATGAGCTATACGTGTCAGGCGGCGGCCAGATACGCGCAGAATCGTGCAAACAATATTAATCTTGTCGACTGTGCGATCCATCATTGATGATAATTTGAGTTAGTTGCCACCGGTGCCGAATACTTCAATCCTTTACAGCAACGCTTAGAGTATATTTGGTCAGCCGTCGCAGCAGGGGCACGAATGAACCCGATAGTTTGTTGCGCGGCTGCAACAGCTGTTGAAAACTCGGACGATTTCGTCAAAGTTCAGTCGCCTTTTTTCTTGTGGTCGTGCTAAGTCCTTCGCACTGGTCGGGTTTGGGGTGGTTCTCGGCATGCAATCTTCGTTTCGAACAATCGTCGGCTGCGCCGCGGCGCTGCTTTGTGGCGGCGCATTGCCGGCCGGCGCGCAGGGTCTTTTTTCGGCCTATGACGATGCTTTTTCAGCCCGCATCGGCAGTCCGTCGGACAACGGAACGCTCGCCCAATTCGTCACGGTTGCCGTCAACGCGGGACAATATGATCAGGCGATCTCCTCGATCGAGCAGTATCTGATCAAATATCCCCGCGACGCGCGCGCCCGGCTGGCGGCCAGCCGTTTGTACTATCATGTCGGCTCCTATGAATTGGCCCGGCGGCAGGTGCAGTACGGCATCGAGGTCGGGGGGCTGTCCGCGGCTGAGCAGCAGGAAGCTGTTCGCCTGCTCGCCCGCATCGAGCGCGCGTTGCGTGGCGTCACCTGGGAACTCGCCCTGACTGGCGGCGTGTTCAGCGCATTTACCGATTTTGAGCCCGGCGGGGCGCAGGACGACGACAGCTTCGTCTCGCCCTATGGGCGGGCGGAAGGCTTTGTCCGGTGGGACCTCGGCACGCCAAGCGCCGACGCCCTCGTTCTTTCAGGGTCGCTGACGGCGACACAGCGCTTTTTCACGGAAGACTTGTCGGTTCCGGGTAGCAAGGAGACTTTCGTCCACGGCAACGCCGCTATCACCTGGGACAAGGGGCTGCCCAATAGTGGGATCGATTCGCTGCGCCTGTTACTTTCGGCGTTTACCGTTACAGATCGTTTCGACAGCGACATCCAAGAAACCGGCATCGGCCTCAGTGGACGCTTTCTTGTGCGCCCGACCGTCGAGACGACGCTTTTTGCAGGCGGCGGCTACATCGATCTAAGCGCCTCGCAAGGCATTTTCGCCGATAGCAGGGTTTTCTATGAGGCAGGCGGCAGCTACCGCTTCCGCAATGGCCAGGCGCTCGGACTGCGCTTTGTCGGGTCGAATGACTTCGCCTCCGGATCTGGCGAAATCGGACACAGCTACACGGGCGAGATCCGCTATGGCGGCCTGTTGATGACCGTACCGGATCTCTTCGCATGGTCACACCAGGTCGCGTTCTCGGCCGGCCACAGCAACACTCCCGATCTGTCCGTTGGCATCGGCACAAATATCAAGAGCGACTTCTGGCGCATTGCCTCGGAAAGCGATTTTCAGCTGACGGAGGCGCAGAAGATCAGCGTCGATCTCGCCTATCGCGAAACCAACTTCGACATCGCCAACCGCGACCGAAAATCGTTCGAAATGCTCATGAGCTACACGTTGACGCTCAATTGAAAGAGGCCGCGATGAGGACCCCGTACCGTCAGATCGCCATTTTTGTCGCCTGCCTTGCCTTCGCGGCACCATCCGCCGCTGAAACGATCGGGTCGATGACGGCCTACCAGACCAACATCGTCCGCAACAACGGCGGGACGATGAATGTCGGTGCCGGCGTCGAACTAGGGGATCAGCTGCGCAGCGATCCCACTGGTCTTGGAATGCTGGTGTTCCGGGACGAATCGAGCGCCAAGATTGGTCCGAACACCAGCCTGACGATCGATGAATTCGTCTACAATCCGGGCTCCGGATCGGGAAAAATCGACATCGGGATGAGCAGCGGCCTGGCCCGTTTTTATGGCGGCCAGGTTTCGAAAGGCGGCGTCATGCAGGTTGCGACGCCGCATATGGTGCTCGGGGCAAGAGGCGGCATCATCGAAGTGCTGGTGGCAGCCGGCCAGACCGTCGGCATACTGCGCGCCGGCCGCATGACCTGCACGATCAATGGCAAACGGCTGGTCATCACAAACCCGGGCTACGCCTGCACATCGGACGATGGCAAGCTGCTGACCGGCTACGGCGGCATCGACACCTTCCCGATATTGGACAGCATCGACCGGATAGCCGGCACCGGCCTGCCAGGCGCGCCGGGTCCTGGATTGGATGTAAGCGCGATCTGTGCATCGGCACTCGGCGGCTCGCTCAAAGCCTGCGACTCCACCGACGGCGCATTGCCGGGAGTGGTCATGGAGTTCCCCGACAGCCTAACGCCACCCGTGGGCGGCGGGGTGGAGGATGATGGCGAGTGTGAGGGTGAAGGTTGCTGCTACTACTGCAATTAGGCCTGGCCGCACGACATGAGCCTCTTGGTCGGTTGGCGCTGGGCTGATTGGCGGCAAGCTGGAAGGCGCAAAATATCCGGTCTTGCGGTCGTGCTCCTGCTGCTCGCTTGCCATTTGGCTTTCGACGGGCCGCTGTCGCGCCTGCGTGAGCGTACCTACGACTTCTACCAGTTTCTCGCCCCGCGCCAGGCGACCAGCAATCCTGTCGTGATCGTCTCGATAGACGACGCCAGCCTCAAGGCACATGGGCGATGGCCCTGGAACCGTGGCCTCTTGGCCGATCTGGTCGATGGCATCACCGCATCCGGCGCCTCGGTGATCGGGCTTGCGCTGGTGCTGCCCGAGGCCGACACCTCGCCTGAGGGCATCGCCGGAGACAAGCGCCTGGCAGCGGCGCTGGCCAAAAACCAAACGGCGCTTGCCGTCAGCCTGGGCAACGAGGCGACAGTTTCAGAAGCAGAGCCGAAGGCCGGCTGGTCGATCGTCGGGCAAGTACCCGACACACTTCCCGGCTTCACCGGCCTGACCGGTTCGCTTGTCCAATTCTCGAACGCCGCCGCGGGCCTCGGCGTCATTCGCACCTTGCCCGATCCCGACGGCGTACTGCGCCATGTGCCGCTGCTGTGGCTTCGCAATACCGCTCAAGGCGTGCAGCTGTGGCCGTCCTTTGCGCTCGAGCTCCTGCGCCTTTATGCCGGGCAGGACGGCTACATAGCCCGCCTGAATGCCGCCGGGTTTGATGCACTCAGGATGGCCGGCGCCATCGTGCCGCTCGAGCCGGAGGGGAGCATCCGCCTCTGGGAAACCAGCACCGATACGCCGCGTATATCTGCCAGCACTATCCTTTCGGGCGACAGTGATCAGCGGCTGCGGGATGCCATTGTCATTGTCGATCTGTCGGCCGTGGGACTGACGCAGTACCTGCCCACCCCGACACGTCCAGCGCGACCAGGCGCGGACATCCACGCCGATGCAATCGGCCAGTTGCTTGCCGGGCGCTACCTGGCAGAGCCGATGCACGCGCGCACGGTGGAGCGGCTCTGGTTTGTCCTCACTGCCCTCATGTTCATCGGGCTTTCCGGAGTGCTCGCCGAGCGTGTCGTGCTTGGTGCCCTGGCTCTCGCGCTGCTGGCCGTCACGCCCTTCGTGTTCGGCGCTCTCGAATACAGCATGCAGGGTACACTCTATGACCCGCTGCAGCCGGCGCTTGCGACGATCCTGGTAGCCGGCTTCGAAGGCTATGTCCTCTACAGGCGCAGCGAGCAGCGCCGGTCCACCCTGGCACGGCAGTTCTCCCAGTATCTTTCGCCTTCCGTGGTGCAGCGCCTCGCAAGCTCGGACACCGAAGCCATCCTGTCCGGCGAGAAGCGCGAGATCACAATCCTGCTCAGCGACATACGCGGCTTCACGACGATGAGCGAACAACTCGATACCCAGGAAATTGCAAAGGTGGTCAACCACTTCCTCGGCATTGCGACCGATGAGATCCTCAAGCGCGACGGCACCATCGACAAGTTCATGGGAGATGCGGTGCTCGCCTTCTGGAATGCGCCGCTTGATCAACCGGACCATCGCGAGCGCGCGCTCGACGCGGGGCTAGCCCTGATAGAACGGGTAAAGCGTGAAGACGCCGCTTTCACCGCCGGCGGCCACCCCTCTATCGCAATCGGGGTCGCCATCGAGACCGGCATCTGCTCGGTTGGCAATTTCGGCTCCGAACGGCGCTTCGACTACACCGCGATCGGCTCGCCGGTGAACCGCACCGCACGGCTCGAATCGACGACCAAGAAGCTGCGCATCCCCCTGGTGCTTGGCCCCGGCTTTGCGAAGGGAGCATCGATGCCAGTTGTCCAGGCGGGCGCCTTTGAGCTCCAGGGTTTCAAGGGCGAGGTCCCGGTTTTCACCGTTCCGGAGATGCGCAAAGGCATGAGCCGCGAACAAGCGATTCAGAATGGCGAGCAATCTGGCGGCCCAGCCCTGGTGGACGGTTCACCGCTGTCCCCAAAAACAGCTCCTCCTGATCCTGCACCGGGAAACTGATCGGCTCCAGCGGATCGCGGGGTGCCGCCCGCTCATGACCTGACTACCCGCTTCGGGAGGCCTCGCAAATTTGCGTGGCCTCCCCGGTTCGTCATTCGCCGCGCATGGTTGCCTGGAAGGCCGATAGGTGCTTCTTCTGCGCCTCGAGCATTCTCTCGCGATAGACGCCATAAATGACGTCGGTGTCGTGCAGTGTGACGCCGGCAATCGTCGGCGAGGCAAAAACCGGCAGCTCGATGCCGCGCTTCGAAAGCGCCTCGGCGGTGCGGGCGATCAACTCATGCGCCAGGATCATGGCAAGCACGGTCGACGAACCAGAGACCGGCCGGCTCCAGCCCTCGACCGGCACGATGGCATCCTCGATCGGCGAGCAGGTGTCGATGACAAGGTCGGCGGCATCGGCAAGCCGCTTGCCGGAAGAGTGCGTCGCCGGCTTGTCGAGATTGTTCTTGCTGGTCACCGCAACGACAAAGATGCCGCGTTTTTTCGCGTAAAGCGCGGTGTCGATGCCGGACGAATTGCGGCCGCTGTGGCCGAAGATGATGATCGAATCGCCTTTGTTGAGCGGCTGGTGATCTAGGAATTTCTCGGCGTATTTCTCGGTCCGCTCCAGCCACAGAAGTTCGCGCACGCCGCCGGCGCCGAGCACACTATGCCACATGACACGTGGGTCGGTCAGCGGATTGAAGCCGACATAGCTGCCGTAGCGCGGAAACACTTCCTGAACTGGCAACACCGAGTGGCCCGACCCGTAGAGATGAACCAAGCCACCGCTCTCGAGCGTGTCGGCAAAGCGGCTGGCCGCCTCACCAAAGGCTTCGGCATTGGCTTTCGAGGCCTGTTCGATGAGGGCGGCAAGGCGAGGTATGTAAAGATCGGACACGTCGGTACTCCTGTTATGGGTCGGCTTGGGTATGGCTCAGCTTCTTGCGGTTGGCGCGGCGCGACCGGCACGCAGCGTCGAGCGGATTTCGTAGCGGTCGCCACGCATGACCGAGACGGTGAATTCGAATGGGCCGCGCTCGTCGGTGGTGATGCGCTCGACCACGAAAGCGGGACTCCCCGCGGGCAGATCGAGCAACTCGGCATCCGCCGCCCCGACCGCACCGACACGGTAGTTTTCGCGTGCCGCGACCGGCACGATGCCGTAATGGCGCTCCAGCGCTTCGTAGAGCGAGCCCTGCAGCAGGCCGGCATCGAGAAAGCCGGGCACGCGCGCGGCCGAGAGCTGCGCCGTCTGGATACCGATCGGCTCGTTGTTGCCGAGCCTGAGCCGGCGGACGCGCACAACCGGGTCGCCTTCCTCGATCTCCAGCGCTCCGGCCGCGGCGGCATTGGCGGTGGTCAGGCTGCAGTCGAGCAAGCGCGAGCCCGCGACCACGCCCATATTGCCCATTTCCTGGGTGAAGCTCGTCAGTTCGCGGGTGCCGGCGACCAGCGTGGTGGAGCGCACGAAGGTGCCACGGCCATGTTCGCGCCTGAGCAGCCCGTGCTCCTCCAGATTGCGCAGCGCGTGACGGAGCGTGATGCGGCTCACTCCGAACAGGGCGCACAGTCTGTCTTCGGCCGGAATCTGGTCGCCGGTTGCCCATTCGCCGCTCTTGACGATGGCGCGAATGGCCTCTTCCACCTGATACCAGAGCGGCTCGGGCCTTTTGCGGTCGGGTTGCTGAAAGCTCGGCTCGCTCATCTTATCTGCCTCCACTGTGCACCGGCGAGACCGGCCAGAGAGGCGCCGACGAGACCGGCGCGGGAACCGAATTCGCCGGACCGCAGAACGACGCCGCGCAGATGCGGCGGCAGCTGACGCCGCAATGCCGCGAGCAGCGGCGGTCCGACCACGTCCAGCGCATCGGCAAGGCCCCCGGAAATCAGGACTGCCTGGGGATCGAGCAGCGCGACCGCACCCGCAAGGGCGGTGCCCAGCCGGCGCGCCGGCAACTCCAATGCGTCAAGGGCGGCCGTCTTGCCGGCCCGGGCGGCCTCGACCAGCCTGCCGCCATTAGCCAGCCCGATCTGGCGCGCCGCGGCGTCGAACGCCCGCCCGGAAGCGAAGCGCTCCAGCCAGCCGCTGCGGTCCTCGCCTTCATCCTCGATGTCGGCGCAGGCCCAGCCGAATGAGCAGGCGCCGCCACGTGCGCCGGCGACGATGCGATTATTGGCCAGAACGGCGGAGCCGATGCCGGTGCCGATCGCCAGCAGGATGGCATCGGACAACCCTTTTGCTGCACCTTCGACCGCTTCGGCCAGCATGGCGATGTGTGCGTCATTGCCAACGGACAAGCGCAGACGAGGAAACAACGCCGCGACATCAATACCGTCGAGATAGGGCAGGTTTGGAATCCAGCGGCAGACCGAGCCCTCAACAAGTCCCGGCACTGCAAGTCCGAGTGCCTCGACGGGGCCTGCCTCCGCGAGCAACGCACCGATACGGGCGACAAAGGCATCAAGGCTTGCCGGCGCAGGCTCGCGGCTGAGCATCTCCAGCCAGCGAACATCGCCGGTATGGATTGCGGCGCGCAAATTGGTGCCGCCAAGATCGATGGCCAGAACGTGTGTCATCGAGAGCGGCTCCGATTGGCAGCCGCCCGGTCCTCGGCGCGCCAGTTCCTCACGGTGTCGTCGGCTCTGGTCGGCAGTGCGATACAGACCCCGGTGCACGCGGCGGCGAAGCCGCCGATCAGGCTGGGCGCAGCGCGTCGATGAACCATGATCAGTCTCTCATTCGACATCGGCTTCCTTTGCGGCGGGGTAAGTGTCATTATAACGACATGACTTTGTTCGCAAGAGCTTTTGCGGCACGTTTGGGCATTTCCGGCAGTGATAAACAACCCTAGCTATCGCATATAATTATCTGTTTTCAATGACATATCTCTCTCTCACAGGCCAGATAAGAAATCGCCCACGGCGCCGGCCAGGAACTCTCCGCGAAGATAGCCCTTGCATCGTTGCTTCAAGTTGTCATAACGTCGTTCATATCGCTGTGCGCCTACGCGGAGGATCCCGGATGTGTTTGGCTTGGATTTCGAAACTGGCATTGGCTGCAGGGCTACTAGCCTCGCCCACCGCTGGATGGGCGCAATCGGTCAGCATCTCCTATCTGACCCACTGGTCGCCCGAAACGGTCGCTTTGCTGGACGCCGCGGCCAAGGACTACGCCAAGAGCAATCCGGATGTGACCGTCACCATCCGCGCCGTCCCCTTCGGCGACCTCCTGACGACACTGCGTTCCCAGGGCGGCAGTTCCGATGGGCCGACGATCGGCGGCATCTACGATTTGTGGCTGCCCGAACTGGCGCGAGACAAGCTGGTCGCGCCGGCCCCCGATACGGTTGCCGGCGAGGTCAAGAGTGCGTGGCCGGCCGGTGTCGTCAGTGCGGCCTCTGTCGGCGGCACGCTCTACGGCATTCCAAACGAGATCGACGTCTATGCGTTGAACTACAACAAGGAGCTGTTTAAGCAGGCCGGCATTACGGCCGCACCGAAGACCTGGTCCGAATTGAAGGATGCCGCCCAGAAGCTGACCCGGAAAGACGCCGGCCAGCAAGGTTTCGGCATGATCAACTCCTGGGCGGCTGGCGTCGTCCACCCGTTCGCCTCGCTGCTGGTCTCCAATGGCGGCGAGCTGGTCAAGGACGGCAAACCGATGCTCAACAGTCCTCAAGCCGGCGAGACTTTCCAGCTCTACGAGGATCTGATCAAGTCGGGCGCCAGCGATCCGGCGATGGCCACCGCCGACGCCAACACCACCGGCCCCTTCCTAGACAATTTCGTCTCCGGCAAGACCGGCATGATCATCATGGCCAACTGGTGGGAAAGCGCATTGAAGAGCGGCATGGGCGACAAGTTCTCCAATATCGCCACCGCACCCATCCCGGTCGGCCCGAGCGGCGACAAACCGCACTCGATCTCTTATTCGTGGATGACCGTCGTCAACGCCAATGCCGGTCAGGCCGAGCAAAAAGCGGCATGGGATTTCCTGGCATGGCTGAACAGTCCGAAGTCCGGCAAGAACGGCGCCTCGGCAATGTCGGATATTCTGATGTCGATGGGCATCCTGCCGACGCGGACCTCCGACATCGAAGCCCACAAGGACAAGCTCGGTTCCGAGTTCCTGTCCGGCTATGTCAGCGTGCTTGCCGACGCCAAGCCCTTCCCTGTCGTCCCGGGAGGGCAGGAGTTCAGCGAATCGCTCCAGCAGACGCTCGAGGCGTTGCAGTATGGGCAGCTCTCGGCCAAGGATGCGCAGGCGAACGCGCAGGCCGATGCCGTCTCGATCCTGGAGCGTGCCGCCAAATAGCGAAGGCGCCGTTTCGTGAGCCCGACGCTTTGGAAGCAGAGCGATGATCAAGACCTATCGTGCCTCGGCGGGCATCATGCTGGCGCCCGCCGTGACATTGATCGGCGTTTTCATCCTGCTGCCGATGCTGCTCACCATCTGGCTGTCATTCCAGGACTGGTCGACGCAAACACCTTTTTCCAGTGCGAGCTTCATCGGCTTCGACAATTTTCGCGCAATATTCGGACCGACCTCGGTCGGGCGGGATTTCAAGCGAGCACTGCTCAACACGGCGATCTACACGGCATTGTCGATGATGCTCATCCTGCCCCTTTCGGTAGTGTTCGGCTTGTTGGTCCACCAGAGCGATGTCGCAGGCGGCGCGGCGCTGCGGACCGTGTTGTTTTCCACCTACATGGTGCCGATGATCGCCGTGACGCTGGTCTGGTCGAAGCTTTATTCGCCGAGCGAAGGGCCCCTCAACCAGATACTCGGCCTGGCCGGTATCGGCCCGCAACCGTGGCTGTCCTCGCCAAGATCGGCGTTGATCTCGATCGTCGTGCTCAATGTTTGGCAGCAGATCGGCTATTTTACGGTGCTGGCGGTTGCCGGGCTGACCCAGATCCCGGGCAGTCTTTATGAGGCGGCGACTCTGGACGGCGCCAACCGGCGCGAACAGTTCCGCTTCATCACCTTGCCACTACTGCGGCGCACGCTTCTGTTCAGCGCCGTCATCGCCATCATCAACGCCGTGCAGGTATTCGAGCCGGTCGCGCTGATCACCCAAGGCGGGCCGGTCGGCTCGACCAACGTGCTGACCTATCACATCCGCCGTGTCGGCATCGAGCGCGCGCAAGGCGGATTGGGCTCGGCCATGGCGGTGATGCTGATGTTGGCGCTGATCGTCGTTGTGTGCGCGCTGTTTGCATTTGCCAACCGGAAGGATGACCAATGAGCGCGCGGGGCCGCTCAGGATCGAGCCTGTGGGCGCGCAAACGCCTGGCGGGCCGCAGAGCCCTGCTCGCCACGCTGATGCTGCTGGTTGCCGTGGCCTCCGCCTTCCCGCTCTTGTGGATGGTACTCTCCAGCCTGAAGACGCCGGCCGAAACCATGCAGGTGCCGCCGGTGTGGATACCGCGCACGCCGAGCCTCGAAGCCTATGAGAAAGTCTCCGGCGTCATCAATGTCGGCCGCTCGATGTGGAATTCGCTGGTGATCGCCTCGATCACCACCGCAGGCATTCTGGTCACCAGCATGATGGCTGGCTACGCCTTCGCCAAGCACCACTTTCCCGGTCGCTCGCTGCTGTTTTCCGTGCTGATCGCCACCATGTTTCTGCCGCCGATCGTCACGCTGATCCCGTTGTACCGGCTCGTCGGATCGATCGGCCTGAATGCCAGCCTTGCCGGCATCATCGTGCCCAATCTCGCCAATGCCTTCGGCATCTTTCTGATGCGCCAGTTCATCGCCGGCGTGCCGGACGATTTGATCGACGCGGCACGGATGGATGGGGCGTCGGAACTTGTGATCCTGTTCAAGATCGTCGCGCCGAGCGTGGCGCCCGCGATCGCAGCATTGGCGCTGTTTGCCTTCGTCTATCATTGGAACAGCTATCTCTGGCCGCTGACGGTTCTACAGGGTAATGCACACGACTATCCGATCGTCATCAGCCTCAGCCGCCTGCTCAGCTACAACAGAGGCGCCCTCAATACTGGACTGGTGATGGCCGGCGCCACACTTGCTGTGCTGCCTCCATTGGTGCTGTTCGTTTTCCTGCAGCGCTTCTTCGTGGATTCGATCGTCGGTTCGGCGATCAAGGGATAGCGTCGGCGGCACTGCCGGCATCCGCCCGGCTGTCATTGGGACGCGCTGGTGCGCATAACGGAGCTACGCTGATAGCCGCGTTCTGAAGCTATCTGTTTATCGGCGAATCCGACGCGAATTCCCCCGCTGCCTACCTTTATCCAGCGCAGCCCCCTCAAGGGGTTCTGTGATGATATTGGTTATGCTTCTATATATGTAACTGTGCTCATCACCCAAGGAGCGGGATATTGCCACTTGCTACAACCACTTCGTTAGGTGGCGTCGGGCTGGTGTCTGGGGCCGTATCATAGACGCGCTTGCCGCTGGGCGGTCCGGCGGCGGCGGTATCGCTCGCCCTGGCTTCGGGTAGAGGCTTCGATCTGACCATGCAGTACGCCGCTCTCATGCTGATATAGCTGGAAGCGGCCGATGTCCTTCGCCACCGGCATGGCCGTTTGGCCACGCGACCGCACTACGCCGCGTCTGTCATGGGAGTGAACGCCTTCCGGCATCCGCGCCCAAAGCAGTTGCTTACGGCGGTGGCCGAGGCGCCAGTTACCGTATCTTGTCGGTAAAGCGACGTTGCGCTCTCTGCTTCCACATCCGGGTATGCCGAAAAGTCCGTCGGTCAAAAGTCGACCAGCGGCGTGTCAACGATCTGGTGCTCGAACAGCGCCCAGAACGGCGATCCCTGGGATTCGGAGTACCAATGCTCAAAAATCGCAAGGGCCTCGCCGATATTGGTGGCGGGTTCGACGTCGGGCAACTTCGCGGCCTGGAACAACGCAAGCGCAACCGGGCCAAAATGCGTGATCGCTTCCGTGCGCGCCTCGCTGTCCGCATTCCAGCCGAGCCGCAAGCGAAGACGGCCAAAGCGCTGGCCACAGCGATCTCCTCACTTTCGGCCGAGGCCACGGCGTCGGAGATATCCTGCATGAGGTTGAGCCGCCTGAAGGCGAAAGCGCGCTCCTGTTCCAGAACCGCGATCTGATTGGCCGCTTGTCGCCTGAAGCTTGCCTCGGTTGTCCTGGCGGTCTCAGCCGTCGTTTTCAGGTCATTCAGAAAGGAAGCCGTCGGGTTCATCTTGGCTCACTAGGATGGCGGAAGAGAGTGGGAGTCGAACCCACCAGAGACCGACTCGCGGCCCCTCCCGGATTTGAAGTCCGGACGCCCCACCGGGGACGATGCTCCTCCAGAAATTTGCGCCATCGGCGGCTCACCCTCGCCTGTCAGGCGGAACAGGTCCAGCCTGCGCCTGTTCAGACGGCGCAAGTCTCCCCGCCGCAGCGTCACGCCGTGCCGATCGAGAAATTCGAGGATATGGATGGCGACCTTGCGTCCGCTGCCCACGCGATCGCGAAATTGAGCAGCGGTGAACTGCCCTGTGGGCATCGACGCAGCGAGGTCGCGCGCGATCTCGACGATTTGCGCCAATGCCTCGCGCTGGAAGAAGTCGTCATGAGCGACCTCGTGGACCTTCCCCATGCGGCCGGCAAGCTTCAGAAGCCGGCGGATTTCGGTGTCCGGCGAGCCCAGCACCTCGGCAATATCCCACACCCTCGGCGGATGGAATCGTTCGGGTCCGCCAATGAGAGGCTGGATCTGTAGCCAGAGATTTTCATCCTTTGCCGTCAAGTGCGCCTCATGACCGGGTAGTCGCACCCAGGCGCCGTCCAAGGCAACTTCTCCAGCGTGCGAAAGGCTCCGCAGAACTGCTATGAAAGAGGAGGCCGGCAGACGTGGATCAAGCCCAATACGCAGTCTCTCCATTCCTACGCCGGGCAAATCCGGATTGTCGGCATGGAAGGTCCCCAGGGTCGCGGCCAAGTCGCGCTTAAATCGCAACCAGCGCTCCGGCGACAGCACGAGAAGCATTTCTCCGACCTTAAAACGGATAAGCCCGAGTTCATCGATCAGGCCTTCCATCTCGCAGTCACTAAGCGCCCTGTCGCGCGCAAAAGCCTTCAGGTCGAAATAGTGGGGGGGCGCATCAAGGAGTGCGGCGGCGGCCAGTTCGGGCGCCAATAGCGCATGGGCATCGAGTTGGATCAGCCGTTCCGGCGCGCGGCGTTTGCGGCTGGGCGCCCGCAGATCGAGAAAATGTCCGCCGCCGATGGTTCGCTGCGCGGAGGTGTCGCGCACCACGTAAACGTCGCCGGCAGCAGCCGCGATCGGACTGTCCAGCACCAATTGAACATTGGCCGTGCCGCCAGGCCCGATCGGTTCGTCTCCGAGGAGTACGATGCGTGCCCCGACCTCCGTCGCGGCATGGTGGAGCCGCACCGGAAACCATTGGCCGATCGGCTTGCGTTCCCCCGGCAGAACGCGAAGGCTTGCATCGATCCGGTCCGACGGCGCGTGAAGCTCCGGATCGACAATCACGTCGCCGCGCCGGATCGCCTCCTTGAAAACCCTTTCGCCGGTCAGATTGAGCGCGCAGCGGTCTCCTACCCGACCGCGTTCGGCCGGCCGGTTCTGGGCGTGGATCGATCGAGCCCGCGCAAGCAATCCTGACGGGCTTACGACCACGTTGTCGCCAACACCGAGAGAACCCGAAAGCACGGTGCCCGTCACGACGGTGCCCACGCCGCGCAGCGTGAACGAGCGGTCCACCGCTAATCGAAAACGGCCCGAAACTGCACGCCGGGCAAGATGCGACGCCTCCTCGAACAAGAGATACCTGAGTTCATCGATACCTTCGCCTGTAACGACCGAGACGGGAATCAGGTGGGCCTCGGCAAGCATCGTCCCGGCAAGCACCGAGCGGATATCGTTCGTCACCGCAGTACGGCGCTCGGGACCGGCCAGATCGCATTTCGTGAGCAGGACGGCGCCGCGCTTGACACCGAGCAGATCGACGATGGCGAGATGCTCCCGGGTTTGCGGCATCACGCCGTCGTCGGCGGCCACCACCAGCAACACGAAGTCGATGCCGCTGGCGCCGGCCAGCATCGTGTGTACGAAGCGCTCGTGCCCGGGAACATCGACGAAACCGATGCTGTCCCCACCCGGCACCGGCAAATAGGCGAAGCCGAGATCGATCGTCATGCCGCGTGTCTTTTCCTCCTGCAAACGATCGGTGTCTATACCGGTCAGCGCATGCACCAGCGCAGTTTTGCCATGGTCGACATGTCCCGCCGTGCCAACGATCATGATGATGCGGCCTCCGGCCACGGCGCGGCGGCGCGACGCTCGGCCTCGGCGGCATCGCCCGCGCTCAATTCGGCCCGCACCGCAGCCAGATAGCGGCCGGCAAGGGCGCTGCCGCCTGCCTGGGCACGCAGGAGCCAAACCAGCGCCTCGACCGCGTCAGCCGGCACGCCCGAGCCAAGATGGCAGGCGGCACCGAGCATTGCCTGCCCTTCGGCGTCTCCTCGCATGGCAGCACGGCGCCACCAGCGGACAGCCTCGTGGGGATCGCGCGGCACGCCGAGCGCATTGTGATAAAGCATGCCGATCCGGGTCATCGCGGATGCGATGCCTTGATCGGCCGCGGCAAGCGCCCAGCGTCGCGCCTCGCCGACATCGGGAAGCATCACTTCGCCCTCCAGCAGCATCCAGCTCAGCATATCCTGCGCCGGTCCGTCGCCAGTTTCCGCTGCGGCCCGATAGAGCTCGGCCGCCCGGCGAAGGTCCTGCTCGACGCCTTCGCCGCGGAAATAAAGCGACGCCAAATTCCTTTGCCCGACAGGATCCCCTGCCTCGGCGGCGAGCGCCAGCCAGCGAAAGGCCATTTCCGCATCACGCTTGACGCCGAGCCCTTCGGCGAAGCAGGCGCCGATATCGTTCTGAGCGCGGGCAACGCCCCGGTGAGCGAGCGGCTCCCATATGGAGAGAGCCACGGCATGGTCGCCTCCCCGCGCGGCTTCGAGGGCCTCGGTCATGCGTGCGGCCACAGGCGTCTCGGCTGGGCGGCGCGCAAGGCGATCAAGCCAGCGCATCGGTTCCTCCCGGATTTAAGCCGGCAAGATTGGCGATGAAGTTCGCCTCGTCTTCCAGACAGCGCAAATCGAGCACGAGCGCCTGGTTTTCGATGCGCCCGATCACGGGGACGCCCAGCCCACGCAGCGCAGCCGCAAGCGCTTCGAGCGCCCGGCCGCTCCCTGAGCGCGACTTGAGTGCAAGCCCGGCGCTTGGCACAGTTTCGAGCGGGAGCGCGCCGGATCCGACTTGGCTCCGGCACTCCACCGTGTCGACCGCAAAGGCTTCGCCCACGGCGTCAGCAACCAGGGGAGCAAGGCGCTTTGCCTGCGCTGCAATCTCCCTCACCGAGCGCGAGAGCAGCCTTAGCGTCGGCAGGCGCTCGGCCAGGCGGTCTGGGTCGCGGTAGAGCTTCAACGTCGCTTCGAGCGCGGCCAAACGAAGCTTGTCGACCCTGAGCGCCCGCTTCATCGGGTTGCGGCGGATCGCTGCGAGCAGGTCCCTGCAGCCGACGATGAAACCCGCCTGCGGACCGCCGAGCAGCTTGTCGCCGGAGAATGTGACGAGATCGGCGCCGTCGGCGACCGCCTCGCGCACGGTCGGCTCGCGCCCAAGGCCGTAGCGGGCTAGATCGACCAGCGTGCCCGAACCGAGATCATGGACCAGCGGCATCCCATGCGCCTTGGCGATTGCAGCGAGCTCGGGGGCCCGGATCTCTGCCGTGAATCCTTCGACCCGGTAGTTCGATGTGTGCACCTTGAGGATGAGCCCGGTCTCCGGGCCGATCGCCGTGACATAGTCTTTGCGATGGGTGCGGTTGGTGGTGCCGACCTCGACAAGCCTGGCGCCGGCGCGCGTCATGATCTCGGGCATTCGGAAAGAGCCGCCGATCTCGATCAACTCGCCCCGCGAAACGATCGCTTCGCGACCGAGCGCCAGCGTGTTGAGTACGAGAAGGACGGCGGCCGCGTTGTTGTTGACGACGGTTGCATCCTCGGCTCCGGTCAGCTCGCAAACGAGCGATCGAAGATGATCGTCCCGTTCGCCGCGCCCGCCGTTCTCGACATCGAATTCGAGAGCCACCGCTTCGCTCATTGCCAGCCGAACAGCATCGACCGCCTCCTTCGCAAGGAGGGCACGTCCCAGATTGGTATGCAGCACCGTTCCGGTCAGGTTGAAAACGGGGCGCAGGGAAGGTCGTTCGCCATCCCTGAGCTGCAAAAGTGCGTCGCCGGCAAGATCGTTTGCCTCCGGCACGATCGCTCCGGCATTGCGGGAGGCCATTCGCGCATCGGCGACGGCTCGGCGAATGGCCTCCGTCGCGGCCTGCCGTCCGAAGCGCTCGATTGCGGCCACCGCCAGCGGGGTCCTCAGCACTTGGTCGACCGACGGAAGATTGCGTAAAGGGTTTGCGGATGAAGCAGTCATCGTATTGTCAGTAGCCAACCAGGAACGGATTGAACGATCCGCGGCGATGGCCACCCTCGCGGACGAGCAGGTCGAGGCCGAGCGTCGCCACGTCGTCGGCGACCGGATCGAGAGCCGGATCCTTGTGCTGGGATAGGATCTTTACATAGCTGCCGCATGCATCGCAGGTCTCGGCTTTGACCGTGCCAGAGCCTCCCTCGATTTCCTGATAGCCTATCCCCTTGGTCGAGCCGCACAGCGTACATTTGATGCGGACGTGGTTCCACAATGTTCCACACAGCGCGCAGGCGCAGAACCGCGCCCCGTGTGCGCCGTGCCAACCGACGATGATCGAGGATACGGGCGGCCCACCGCAGGCCGGACAGGCGCCGTCGGCAACCGGAACCAGCTTCGAGCTGTCGAGACATGCCGCGAGGCGGGCGAAGTGAACCTGCAGCGCGGCCGCGACATAGACATGCTCGGCAAGCGCGTTCATTGGGATCGCATCGGTGAGCACATTGCGCACCATGGATTCGACCCCGAACGCATCGATATTCGCGAGCCTGTCCAAGGCGGCTGCGGCCGCCTCGGGTTTTTCGATCGTGGCTGCCACTTCGAACAGGCGGCCGAGCGTCATTGCAAGGGCGGCATCCGAAGTGAATTGGTTGCGATCGAGCGGCGGCATACTGAAGGTTCGTGCGCGCTCGCGCGCCTCCGCGGTCGGCAATTCGACATCCGGCAATCCGTCCTGGATGCGGTGCTGCGCATCCGCCAGTGCAGCGAGGAAGCGGAGATAGGGGCCGAGCTGGTGGTCATCCGCCAACACATTCAATCGCTCTGAGCGGCGAATGAACAAGGTCCGCGGATCAGGCAGGCGCGCAAAGGGTGGGGCCGAGACCTCGTCGATTACAGTCGGGTCAGGGCGTGACGGATCTTGTTGCTTTGGCATTTCAACCTCACGAACCTCACGGGCCACGTGGTCGGCTTGATACTGCTCCAGAGCAATTCCACGAAAAGTATAACGGCTTTCCGTCCGGAATTGCGTAAAAATAATGCCCGCTCATTCGGCGGGATTCGATCCCGAACGTCCGTCCGGTTTGCGTGCGATCAGTTCACGCAGCCATTTGCGATGATGCCGCCAAGCCCAGCCGCCGGTCACCCGTCCGCGCGTCATGGCTGGAATGGTGCCGCGTACCCAGATGGCCGAATAGAAATGGATAATCCACACGCCGATGATCGCCACGGCAGCGATCGAATGAACAAGCAGCGCCACCCGCTGCTGACTGATCGTGGTGTAAGCGGCGAAATATTGTTGCCAGATGACAATGCCGCTCGAAATCAGGATGATGATGAGGATCGACATTGACCAGAAGACGAGCTTCTGGCCGGCATTGTACTTGCCGACTTCGGGGACGTTGTCCTCGTGATTGGACAATACGTCACGGAAACGTGCGAGCCACGTTCCGTCCTCGGGCCTCCACAAATTGGCCTTCCAGAACCGAAGGAAAAGCCCAAGGAAGCTGAAGAAGAGCAAGACGCCGATCCACGGGTGAATGAAGCGCGTGAACTGGCCGCCGCCAAACAGTCCCGACAGGAAGAACAGGCTCGGGTGAAACATGGCAAGGCCGGACAAGGCGAGCAGGATCAGGCTGGCCGCCGTGATCCAATGGTTGATCCGCGCGCCAACCGTGTAGCGGTCCACGATCACTGGCTTGCCGGGATGTACCTGCTCGTTCGGCTTCACGTCATACGCGGCCATCGTAGTCGCCTTCCGTCAGCTCTTCGGCATGCTCCTCATCCGTCTCGGAGACCCTGTTCGGTCCCATGACCAGATGGTGAAGCAGGCCGACGCCGGCCGCCACGCCGAGAATGGTGAGGCCGGCATATTTGGTCACGCCCTTCCACGCCTCCACGAGCGGGCTGATCTTCGGCTCCTTCGGCAGACCAGAATAGAGTTCCGGCTGGTCGGCATGGTGCAGCACATACATCACATGCGTCCCTCCGACGCCGGGCGGATCGTAGAGGCCGGCATTCGAGTAGCCGCGCGATTTCAGGTCCTTGATGCGGCCGTCGGCGTGCTGTTTCATCTCGTCCTTCGTGCCGAACACGATCGCCTGGGTCGGGCAGGCCTTGGCGCAGGCTGGTCCCTGGCCGACAGCCACGCGGTCGGAGCAGAGCGTGCATTTGTAGGCCGTGTGATCGACTTTGGAGATGCGCGGAATGTTGAACGGGCAACCCTTGATGCAATAGCCGCAGCCGATGCAGTTCTCATGGACGAAATCGACGATGCCGTTCGAATACTGCACTATGGCGCCCGGCGCCGGACAAGCCTTGAGGCAGCCCGGGTCAGCGCAGTGCATACAGCCATCCTTGCGGATCAGCCATTCGAGTTCGTTCGTCTCGGGATTGTCCCATTCGCTGTAGCGCATCAGCGTGAACATGTCCGGCGTGAGATCGGCAGGATTCTCATAGACGCCGGCATTGGAGCCGATCTCCGGATGCGTGTCGTTCCACTCGATGCAGGCCGTCTGACACGCCTTGCAGCCGATGCATTTCGAAACATCGATGAGCTTGGCGACCTCCGTCAAGTGCTGCTCGGGTGCGGGAACCCTCGAGGCAGAGCGGCGGATGAGGTCCTTGTCGGAAAAACGCGGTGCGGTATCCGTCGTCGAAGGATTTGGAAGTGGAGGAAACATCGCTTACGCCTCCTACGCTACCGGCCCGGCGATGGGCTCGATGTTGACAAGGAACGCCTTGTATTCCGGCGTCTCGATGTTGGCGTCGCCGACAAAGGGGGTGAGCATGTTCGGGCCAAAGCCTTTCTTCGCCGCTCCCGTGAAGCCCCAGTGCAGCGGTATCCCGACGATGTGGACGGTCTTGCCATCGCAGGTCAGCGGCCTGATCCGCTTGGTCACCATGGCCTTCGCCACAACGGAACCGCGCTTCGACCAGACGCGCACCCAGCCGCCTTTGGTGATGCCCTTCTCGGCTGCAAGCTGCTCCGAGATTTCCACGAAAAACTCCGGCTGCATCACCGCATTGGTGATGACGTGCTTGGTCCAGAAGTGGAAATGCTCGGTCAGTCGGTAGGAGGTCGCCGCGTAGGGGAACTCCTGCGAAGCCGATTCGGCGAACTGGGCCATATCGCCTTCGAACACCCGCGCTGCGGGGTTGCCGCGGACTTTGGGAGCTATCGGGTTCGCGATGGGCGACTCGAATGGCTCGTAATGCGCCGGGAATGGTCCGTCGCGCATCATGCCCCGGGTAAAGAGGCGCGAGACGCCTTCCGGATTCATGATGAACGGGCCTACTTGATCGGGCTTTGCCGTTGGCAAGATGTCGGGAACATCGTAGCCCGACCATTTCGTGCCGTCCCATTCGATCACCTTGCGGCTTGGATCCCAAGGCTTTCCGGCGAGGTCAGCCGACGCCCTGTTGTAGAGAATGCGGCGGTTGGCGGGCCATGAGAACGCCCATTTGGAATAGGCGCCGGTTTCGTCAGGATCGGTGGTGTCCCGCCTGGCCATGTTGTTGCCGTTTTCGTTGAAGCAGCCGGAATAGATCCAGCAGCCGCAGGAGGTGGAGCCGTCGTCGCGCAGCGCGGCGAAGCCCGGCAAGAGCTTTCCGGCCTCGGCCAGCACCTTTGTCGGGTCGGCCGTATCGGTTACCCTGGCGAGCGCCCTGCCATTGATCTCCTGAGCGAGCTCCTCGGCCTTCGGATCGCCGGGATCGGCATAAGGCCAGTTTAGCTTGACGATCGGATCGGCGAAGGCACCACCTTCCTTGGTGTAGAGCTCCTTCAGGCGCAAATAGAGCTGCGCCATGATCCAGGTATCGCGTTTGGCCTCGCCGGGGGGCGTGCCGCCGGCCCAATGCCACTGCAGCCAGCGCCCCGAATTGACCAGCGACCCGTCATCCTCGGCGAAGCAGGTGGAGGGAAGCTGGTAGACTTCCGTCTGAATCTGCGACGGATCGACATCGTTGTACGGCCCGTGGTTCTCCCAGAACCGGCCCGTCTCCGTGTCCAACGGATCCATGATGACGAGGTATTTGAGCTTCGAAAGGGACTCGATCACCTTCTTCTTGTTCGGAGCTGCCTGTAGTGGGTTGAAGCCCTGGCAGAAATAGCCGTTCATCTTGCCCTGGTGCATAAGCTCGAAAGCCCGCAGCAGATCGTAGCCCGGCAGGTCGAGCTTCGGCAGGAAGTCATAGGCGAAATCGTTCTCCGGTGTTGCCGCGTTGCCCCACATCGACTTTTGGAAGCTTACGAAGAACTTCCTGTAGTTCTGCCAGTAGCTCATCTGGTTCGGCCGGAGCGGCTTGAAGCCCCGGGTCGACATGTAGGCTGCCAGATCGACCTCCTTCTCAGTCGGCAGCGTCAGATAGCCGGGCAGCAGGTTCGACATCAGCCCGAGGTCAGTCAGCCCCTGGATGTTGGAGTGACCGCGAAGCGCGTTCATGCCGCCGCCGCGTATACCGATGTTGCCGAGAACAAGCTGCAGCATCGCCATGGCACGGATGTTCTGCGAGCCCTTCGAGTGCTGGGTCCAGCCGAGCGCGTACATCGAGGTCATCGCCTTGGTCGGAGACGACGTCTCGGCGACCATCGCGGCCACCTTCATGAACCGGTCCTTCGGTGTGCCGCAGATGCGCTCGACCATCTCCGGCGTGTAGACCGCGACATGCTTCTTGAGCAGATTCCAGACGCAGCGGGGATTGGCCAATGTCGCGTCGACAACGGCAAAGCCGTCCGAGCCTATGTCATAGTCCCAACTGGACTTGTCATAGTCTCGCTTCGCCTCGTTATAGCCGGAGAAGAGGCCGTCCTGATAGGTGAAGCCCTCCTTGACAACATATGTCGCGTTGGTGAAGGCCTTCAGATAGTCCCATTGCACCTTGTCGTTCTGGATGCAGTAGTTGATCAGCCCGAGCAGGAAGGCGATGTCCGTTCCCTGGCGGATCGGCGCGTAAAGATCCGATACCGAAGCCGAGCGCGTGAATCGCGGGTCGATGACGATGAGCTTGGCGCCGCGGTTGGCCTTCGCCTCCGTGACCCATTTGAAGCCGCAAGGATGCGCTTCGGCGGCATTGCCGCCCATGATGACGACGAGATCCGTGTTCCTGATGTCGGTCCAGGAATTCGTCATTGCGCCGCGGCCGAATGTTGGGGCGAGACTCGCCACCGTCGGGCCGTGTCAGACACGTGCCTGGTTGTCGAACACCAGCATGCCCGCGCTGCGGACCACCTTGTAGGTCGCGAACGCGGTTTCATTGGTCGAAGCCGAGGCGGCGAGGAAGCCGGTGGTGATCCACCGGTTGACCGTCACGCCGTCATTGTTCGTGGCGACGAAATTCTTGTCGCGATCGTCCTTCATCAGGCGGGCGATGCGGCCGAGTGCGTCTTCCCAGCTTATCGGCTCGAACTTGTCCGAGCCCGGTTTGCGGATCATCGGATGTTGCAGACGGGTCGGCGACTTGACAAATCCGAGCAGGGCCGACCCTTTGGGGCACAAGGTGCCGCGATTGGTCGGATGATCAGTGTCACCCTCGATATGGGTGATCTCGGCTGGCTCGCCCTTTCTGAGATCACCCTTCGAATACAAGATTATGCCGCAAGCCACCGAGCAGTATGGACAGGTATTGCGTGTTTCGATGGTGTTCGCGAGCTTGAAGGACCGTATGGCCGCCGCGTGTGCGGCCTCGCTATCGCCGAAGCCGAGGGCTCCCAGCGTAGTACCGGCGAGACCCGCGCCTGCTGTTTGCAGGAACGCGCGTCGAGAAAGATCGATGTTCATGGTTTCCTCCCGAAGCCGATGCCCCACAAGGCAACTCGAACCAACGGTTCAATCCGGGTAACTAGTCTCGGACCAAATAAAATCAATGCCAAAGAACGAGGTGCGTACGGTGCAGCAAAAGTGCCCTCCGAACGGCCTTCCCGTAGCAGGTTTGTGCCCGCAAATCGGCACTGTGTATTATTGTCGAATTTCTTGTCTTGTTTTCGTGACCGCGACTGCGATTGACGAAAACGAACGTATTATAATAAAGTAAAGCGTGGCGATGAAACAGCTCCCGCGGGTCGGGGCGCCTTTCGATCTATACCCAATGACGGCGGTGCCTCGCACGCCGGGTACGGTCCTTGCCTTTCCTAACTCAACAAAATCCGCTGAGCGCAAGCGTGCTCCAAACGTGCCGTGCGTCGGGCGATCGTATTTTCCATTCCGGTTGACTTTGATCCCTACTTAAGCCTGCCAGCAGAGGAGGCTCGACCATGGCAATCGCCCTCTCGCCTGAAATCACGGAAGCGCCCGTTGTGCGCCTGACCAGCCTCGCCCATGGCGGCGGTTGCGGCTGCAAGCTGGCACCGTCAGTGCTGCAGCAGCTTCTCGCCGATCCGGCGGCTGCCAGTCCCTATCATCAGCTTCTCGTCGGCACGGAAACCGGCGACGATGCGGCAGTCTGGCAGCTCGACGGCGCGACTTGCGTCATTGCGACCACCGACTTCTTCATGCCGATGGTAGATAACCCCTACGATTTCGGCCGGATTGCCGCAACCAACGCCCTGTCCGATATCTATGCGATGGGTGGCCGGCCGATCATGGCGTTGGCTATACTCGGCATGCCTCTCGACAAGATCCCGACGCTCATGGTCCGCGAAATCCTGAAAGGTGGCGAAGCTGTCTGCGCCAACGCCGGAATCCCGGTTGCCGGCGGCCATTCAATCGACTCGCCGGAGCCGATTTACGGCCTTGCAGTCATCGGCACATGCCGACCCGAGGATATCCGACGCAATTCTGATACCAGGCCGGGCGACACCTTGATCCTGACGAAAGGGCTCGGTGTCGGCATCTATTCCGCCGCCATCAAGATGCAGGCGCTTTCCGAGAGCGGCTATCGCGAAATGATCGCCTCCACCACCCTTCTCAACCGGATCGGAGCGGAGCTGGCGCAGGACGCGAGCGTCCACGCGGTCACCGACGTGACCGGATTTGGCTTGCTCGGACATGCCCTCGAGATGGCACGCGGTTCCGGGTGCACGCTGATGATTTGCAGCCGCGACGTGCCGCTGTTTTCCGAAGCTGTCTCGCTCGCGGTCGACGGCCACGTTACCGGCGCATCCTGGCGCAACTGGGCGAGTTATGGCGACGCGGTAAGCTTACCTCCCGGCATGCCCGAGTGGCGACGCCACCTTCTCACGGACCCACAGACTTCGGGCGGGTTGCTGGTTGCTTGCGAGACCGACTGCGCAGCGGCGCTCGTCGAGAGGATCGTCGCGGACGGGTACCCTTCGGCTCGCATCATCGGCCATGCCAGGCCCGGCGCGCCGACAATAGTAGTAGAGGCCTGAACGAATCGGCGAAGCTCGTGGCGAACTATCTTATAAAGCATTGAAATAATGATAACGGTGGGCCCGGAGGACGTTTTGGCTTCGCGGCATTCACATGAATTCCAATGTTTTTCGATGTTTTGTCCTATCTACGGCGCCAGATTCCACCCGATCAAACGCCTCGCTCACCGTTAACGGAAAAGGGAGGGCCATGACGTGTTTCAGTCTCAAGTTGGAAGGTCGCATGGCGCATTGACGATACTTTGCGACGAGCAAGGAGGGTCTCGATTTGGAGCCGGAAGCGGATTGGCAGCTTCGAGGCTTGGATTATCAGAAGCGGGCCTTCAGTAATCACGTGTCTTCCTGTTATTATGGACACGAGGAGATGCCCCCTGTGAGCGAGAACCGCAAGTTAGCCGCGATCCTGGCCGCCGACGTGGTCGGGTACAGCCGGCTAGCGAGCGCGGATGAAGACCGTACTTTGGCCAGGTTGCGGGCACTGCGCAGCGACCTGATCGACCCGACCATCGCTGTCCACAACGGACGCCTGATCAAGCGCACAGGCAATGGCGCACTGGTCGAGTTCCGCTGTGTGGTAGTGGTGCGCTAACAGCCGCTACGGATGAGGACGGACAAGCAGTGCGCTGGAAGGCGTCAGGCCTCTGTTCACCTGCCAAGCACAGCTCGCACATTCCACGGTGGTTTCAGGCTTTGTCGATAGCCTTGACGAGCCGCGCACGCCTTATATCTCGCCGAAGCACCCGTCGCAGGCACTGGGTGTGAAGGTGGCCAACCTGGCCCAGTTGACGGTGTCCACCGCAACACGCTCCGTAACCCGTCATCGGAGCGCCTGCAGGGTCGGATGCGCGAGATGGTGAAAGTGATCTCGGCCGCGACGGAACTCACTGGCGACGTCGACTCGCGCTAGGGAAGCTGGTTTATAATCCGTACACTTTTAGACGATTGACCGAAGTACACCGCCGTCGACGCGCAGACCGGCGCCACTCGTCGCTGACGCTTGCTCCGAACAAACGTAAACAACCATGTTGGCAACTTCTTCGGTCGTCGCAAATCGATTGATCAGTGTTGTCGGGCGCATCGTCGTCAAGAACACTTGCTCCGCTTCCTCTTGGCTGATGCCTTGCGAGTGCGCCAGCTCATTCATCATATTCGACAGGATTTCGGACCTCGTTGGGCCGGGGAGGACCGCGTTAACTGTAACACCCGTTCCGGCGACCGCTTCGGCAAGCCCCCTCGAAATAGCGAGTTGCGCCGTCTTGGTCATGCCATAGTCGATCATCTCTTTCGGGACGTTGAGTGCGGATTCGCTGCTGATGAATACGACCCGTCCCCAACCCCGCGCAGTCATCTTCGGCACATAGTGGCGTGCGGCGCGAACGCCACTCATGACGTTGAGCTGGAAGAGGCTTAGCCAGTCGTCATCGGCGAGATCGAAGAAGGTCTTCGGGCGCGCTGTGCCCACATTGTTGACGAGGATATCCGCATCGGGCGCCTGTGCGAACAGAGCTTCGGCCCCTTCGGCTGTCTCCAGATCAGCCGCAACGCCCGTCAGATCAGCCTGTGGGAAAAGCTCGCGAATCTCGCGAATCGCTGTGGCGACGCGTTCCTCGCCGCGGCCGTTGATCACAACCGAAGCGCCCGCGCGCGCCAGTCCTTCGGCGATGGCGCAACCGATGCCCGCCGTGGAACCCGTTACGACGGCCTTGCGGCCCTTAAGATCGATATTCATGAGTCTATTCCTTCAATTTCGGACTGCGACAGCGACGGCTGTTTTACTTGATGTGTGAGGCAGTGCGTTCGGTTGCGACCTTGGCGAGATCCTCAAGGAGCTTCTCGTGCGTGCGCCAAAAAACATCGGGGGCTTTCTTGCCCAATTCGATCCAGAACGGGCCCTGCATCGTCTCCTCGGTCCAGAGGTGGCATCCATTCGCCGTGGGTGTGATAATCCATGCGTGATAGGCCTTCGAAGTCACCGCCGCCTTGGGGTAGCCGCCCCACGCGATGCGCGTCATGGGCTCGAACTCCTGCACTGACGCGAAGACGTCCTGGCCGGCCAGGTTGGTTTCGAACCGTGTGCCAAGGCGAAGCGATTCGTGCCCATCAAGCAACTGCACGTGTTCGACGCCCGGGTAGAAGCCAGGCCAAGCGGCGGGATCTACGAGCAACGACCAGATCGTTTCAGCAGAGGCCGCGACCTCAAGTTCGTTGGTGAAATGGATCGGGGATCGGCTGGGCGTCAGGTCTGCCGGCCATTTGATTGCCTCGAACATGTTTGTTCTCCGTGTTGGGACAAAAAGCGAGAAAAGTGCCGTACCTGCCTGCGCGAAGTGGTCGGCCGATGCCGAAATTAGCGGCGGCCCCTCAGCGCCAGCGGCCCGGGTTCACACCTGCGCAAAGCCCCCGTCGACGGTCAGCTCGATGCCGGTCACGAACGAACTGTCGTTGGACGCGAGGTAGAGCGCGGCCGCAGCGATATCGTTGGCTTGACCGTTCCTGTCCAGCGGCGTGTCGAGGGCAGTGTGCGCGAAAAAGGCATCGCTCTGCTCCTGGGACAGACCGGCATTTATGCCGACAGGCGTTTCGGTGTTGCCGGGGGCGAGCGCGTTTACGCGGATATGACGGGCTTTCAGATCCGAGGTGAGGGTCCGCGCGAGGGAGCGGACCGCAGCCTTGGTGGCCGAGTAGACGCTGAAAGCCGGAGCGCCCTTCGAGCCCGACACGGACGACGTGAGAATGATAGAGGCGCCGTCTCGGAGCACCGGCAACAGCGTTTGCACGGTGAAGAATGTGCCCTTCAAATTGGTCGTGACGGTTCGATCGAACGCTTCTTCGCTCACTTCGCCGACCGGCGCGAACGTAGCGACGCCGGCATTGGCAAACAGGACGTCGGCGAAGCCGTAGGTCTTGGCGGCGTGGTCGCGAAGAGCAGCGAGAGCTGCCATCTTCGTGATGTTGGCGAGGACCGGATCCAGGCCCCGCCCCAACGCCTGCGCGGCACGTCGAACCTTCTCGCCGTGCTGGTCCACCATCACGACTACTGCGCCCTCGGCCGCAAACCGCTTCGCGGTGGCAAGGCCGATGCCGCTTGCCGCACCTGTGACAACGGCTATCCGACCATCAAGTCTTCCCATGTCGGTTTCTCCTTTTCGTTCGTCCAGGGCCGACGATCATCTCGCCCCCTCGCAAGCAAATGGGATCGAACGCGCTCAGGCGGGATTGACGATTTCTCGACAGCGGCTGTGCGTTGGCGCACCGCCTGTTCCCAGGGGATGGTGTTCGCACTGGCTGCGAATGCCGCAGAATAGCCGATTGCCGAGGTATGGGAGCTGCAGCGAAACTAGAACTGTGGAGGTCGACGAAGAGGTTCGCACCATTCATGCTATTTAATACGTGTTTCAACACCGCACCTTGCGGTGCAAGGTTGCACCACATGATCGACTGGGACGACGTTCGCTACTTTCTTGTCATCTCGCGCGAAGGTTCGGTTCGGGCCGCCGCTGAGCGCCTCAAGGTAAACCACTCGACTGTGCTGCGACGCATTGCCCAACTGGAACAGCGCCTCGGCGCGTACCTGTTCGAGAAGCTACCCTCAGGCTATCGTCTCACGGATGCGGGTGAGGGAGTCCTCGAGTTCGCTGTCCCTGGCCACGGGTGTCGAGCTCCACTGGGACGCCGAAGCGCGACCAATCCGTGAATGGTGCGCCGATGCACAGCCGCTGTTGAGAAATCGTCAATCCCGGTTGAGGCTCCACGACCTTAGCTAAGCTCCAGAACGTACCGGCAATTCGCCGATCTGGAGATATGAAATGACTTACGCAATCATAGGCGCCGGGGCCGTCGGTCAGGCGCTCGCGAAAATGTTCGGCCGCAAGGGTATCGAAGTGGCCATAGCAAGCACACGTGCGCCCAAGGCGCTCGCGCCGCTCGCAACGGTCATCGGAACCACGGTCATCCCCAGTTCCCTGAACGAAGCGATCAAGGCCGATATTATCCTGCTGGCTCCGTTCTGGGCGCACGGGGAGGTTGCGAACACTGCCAAGGACTGGCGGGGCAAGATCATTATCGATGTGACGAACGCCTACGGCGTCTCACCAAGCGATTTGGGCAGCCTCCCGTCTTCGGCCGTGGTCGCCAAGGCGTTTGGCGCTGCCGCGCTTGTCAAGGCGTTCAACCACCTGCCTGCAGGCGTCCTTGCTCAGGAGCCCTCCATCGACGGCTGGCGGCGAGTGGTTTTTCTCTCCAGCGACAATGACAGCGCCCTTCCGGTGGTGTCCACGCTGGTCGAGCAACTCGGCTATGCACCGGTCAACCTTGGAAGGCTCGCAGAGGGTGGGCTGCTCATTCAGGCGCGAGGAAACACCTGGGCGCCTTTAATTTTCAAAGATCTCTTCAAGAAGCAGGCTTGAGCCATGTATGATCGTGTAATATGGCCTGACCATTTCGACCCGAAGATTTCGTCGATCTACGCACTCAATGACATTGACGTGAAAGCCCCGCCTGAAGTGGTGTGGGAGCTGCTGATCGACGCCGAGAACTGGTCGAGCTACTTTCCTCCTGAGGATCAGGTCAAGATCCTGACCGGTGAGCCTAAACTGGCGCTCGGAACCAGATTCAGTCGGGTGACGGTTGGATTTCCGATGAGCCTTGTCGTGACGGAGTGCGAGCCCGGCCACAGGCTCGCGTGGAAAACGGTGGTCGACGGCGACGAGACCGGCTCGACCGCCTATCACGGTTGGGTCATCACTCCCACGGACACGGGTTGCCATGTGCTGACGGAAGAGACGCAGCAGGGTTCTTGGTTCCTCGACGTGCTCGGACACAAGCACCCCGGTGGGCTCTACCGCTATCATCAGCAGTGGGTCGAAGACCTTGCTCGCGCTGCCGAGGCGGAAGCGGCGAGGACGGCGCGCTAATTCCGCATCTGCGTCTTCTTCGCTCGCGGCTGATTTTAGGGCGTCCGCCCTAGGAACATCCCCGCGATAAGAAGCGGTCACGTGCTTGCATGACACGCTCTCTATTGGCGAATGCCCGCTTCGCCAAGGCAGGCGCGCAAGTTGCGGATGTCACGGCTTTGGCACGAACTCGAGCAACGGCGCGTAGGGCGGCCCCACAAGTGGTGGATAGCGGCGGTAGGTGTTGTAGACCGCTCCGTCCTCCATCGCGAAGACGCTCCACCCTGCGCTCACCGACACGGCCGACTGGAGGTCCGGCGCACCGACGTCGTCGCGGTAGTCCTGCAGACATTGCGGGGCCTCGCGGAGCAGCTGCCCCATGTCGAACTCATCGCGGACGATTCCGAACATCTCCTCCCGGCGGAACGCGAAGCCGTAGTCGAACAGGAAGTCGTCGCCATAACCCGACACGTAGGGCATCGTCCACCCGCGCTGTGCCTTAGTCGCCACCAGCTTCTCCAGCGGCGCCCGCGACATCGCGATGAGCGTCACGTCGCGGTCGTTCACGTGCGTGACCATGCCGCCCAGCCCATCGCCAACCGAGGTGCAGCCCGGGCACGCCACCTTCCAGTCCTCCCCGAACATCAGGTGGTAGATGAGGAGCTGCGAGCGGCCATCGAACAGCTCCGGCAAGGACTTGGGCCCGTCGACAGTGGCGAAGGTGTAGTGCTTTTCGACCGGGACCCAGGGCAACTCCCGCCGCTGCTTGGTGACACGCTGTTCGTGCGCCGCCAGCTCCTGCTCGGCCGCCAATAGTTCCTTACGGGCGGCCTGCCACTCCTGCTCAGTCGCGACCTTCATCCGACCTCCCCTATATTCGACCCCGTCCTTGTTGAAACCGTGCGGGAGCAGAAACCTCATCGGCACCTCGAAAATCGACGGCCTCCGCCACCCGTCCGTCCTCGAGGCGCAGGACAGACAGGGCGAGCCAACGGTAGCCCGGCTCGCCCGGCGGGCACAAGAGCAGCACCGTCTGGTTGGTCCCGAAGCGGTCGTGCCTGGATGTGGTGCTCATGACCGTCGCGCCAACGGCGCCGGGCACCATCGCCATGCCGTACAGCATTAGCGCCGAGAATCCGAACATGCCGAACAGCCACCATCACCAGGAACCAATCGTGCAGGAGAGATTGCCGATGTCGCGCCAATCGTCCGCGATGAACGGGAACAGCGCCAATACACCGATCGCGACACGGAGAATCTAAGCGACGAAGACTGGCATGGCCGAGGCAATTATCTTGCTGATGGTATCTTGCTGATGGGAGTAGACGAGGAGAGAGGAACCGGCCCTCTCTCCCCGAGTTCTTACGGACGAACGCTGATGACTGTCTTTCCCGTGCGTCGCTCGGTTGAGTTGAAGGTGGCGACGGCATCATCCATGCTCGAGACCTTGCCGATGTTCGTCCGCAGTCGTCCATCCCGGATCCGCTGAACTATCTCCGAAAGCTGGGCTCGATCAGCCTCGACGACGAAGTCAACCGTCAGGCCATCTGCAGGTCGAATATCCGTTGGTCCGACGACTGTCACAAGCGTTCCTCCGGCCCGGACCAGCGTTGCGGACCGTTTCTGAATATCGCCGCCGATGACATCGAACACCAGATCGACACCGCCGACCTCTTCCAAGGTGTCATTCCCGAGATCGATGAATTCATTTGCACCGAAGTCGAGCGCCTTCTGGCGGTCGGCGGCGCGTCCGGTGCCAATGACATAAGCTCCGGCCTCCCTTGCAAGCTGCGCCACCATCGAACCGACGGCACCGGCCGCGCCATGCACCAGAACGCTCTGCCCCGCCCGAATGCGGCCATGCTGGAACAGTCCCTGCCACGCGGTCAGGCCGGAGATCGGCAGGCTCGCGCCCACCGTGAAGTCGACGTCGCCGGGGAGTGGCGCGAGATTGCGTGCCTCCATGGCGACATACTCGGCGAGCGTGCCGTCGCGATGCCAGTCGGCGAGGCCGAACACCCGCTGACCGATTGAAAGCCCCGTGGTGCCGTAGCCGAGGGCCGTGACCACACCGGCCAGCTCATGGCCGAGGATCGACGGCGTCCGGTCACGGAAGGCTCGATCGGCCCAGGTTGAAGGCCACTCCAGTTCGGTGTTGACGAATCCCGCCGCATGAACTTGTACGACGACATCGTTTATTGCCGCCTGTGGTTCGGGCCGCTGCCCCAGCTTCATTCCGGCCGTTCCTGCAGCCTGGTCCGTCACTACGATCGCTTTCATGGGAATTGTCTCCTCAGTGATTTGTTGGTTCGGGGTAAATTGCTGGCGTGGAAGGTCTTTTCGATCTCTCACGCAGTTAGACTAGGTCCCCATAAAGGTATGTCATCACGCCGAGCCGCAGCACGCCCTCGTTGCCGGTCGAGTAATACCGCTACTTCAGCGTCGCCGACAGGATTCCAATGACGGTCTCATCGGTATCGGCGAGCCGCGAATCCATGCTAAGCCGCCGCCCTGTACGAAAGGACGACATCTGTGAGCGAACTGACCGTGGCCGAGGCGACCGAAAGTATCTATGCCTCGCTCCGGGCGGGCAATGCCGACATCGACGCAGGTATCGCGACGCTCAAGGCAGCGCTCACACGAGAGGGGATAAAACAGGCGGTGTTCGATCCGACCAAGTTGGCGCAGAACAATCGCTCGGGCCGCAAGTTGATGCAGGCTTATTTTCGGCAGCGCGGCGTGAGCGTGAGGTTTTCGGACCAATAAAACCGAGCGCGGGCGATCTCAGGCGCGCCGTTGGGAGTGATGGCCAATCCGGCGATTTGCCAACTGTAGTCGGGACTGCGCCGCTTACCAGCCATGAGACCGTGCGCCGCTGCACGCTCACAGATGGACCCTCGCAATCCTGAAGCCGGAGGGACCAGCAAGAGCGCCGAGCAGCAGAGGCGCTCGGCCGAAGCGTCTCTCCAGCTGTCGTGCATCAAACTATTGCAAGACGTTCAAATTTGACCTTCCGCATTCATGCTCTGTCGAGCGTATCTCTTAGAGGCGCTTAAACCTTCTGCGCCGTAGGTTTTTGTCGGGCTGAATCGCCGTCAGCGACGATGACGACGAAATAGGAGAACGCAAATGGCTCGCAATCACGTTGAACGTCTTAGAGAATTCAGGGAAATTCTGGTCGCGACTCGACGCGAAGGAGTCCGTAACGTGCACCATACTCGCGACGCAATGCGGGCAAGTGGCTTTCAAATTGGCGACAGCGACGGCTCCAGCTATGGAGTCGAGCTGAAGGTCCTCCAAGAGGAAATCGAGGCAGTCGATCGCGCCATCGAAGACGAGAAGCGGTTGGCCTTGACACTCGAGAGCGCGGCCCAATCCCGCCGGCCGATTAAGCCGAGGGTCGTGAAAGGAACATAGAATCAGGTACGAATCGCTCCTGCTCGTTCGAACCTGTCCAGCATCTTCGCGCGCGCCGGCATGGCCCACACGCCACGTTTGGAAGGCGCGAGGCCGCTCCGTCGCACATCCGCTGTTTGTTCCTGCACGGTGAAGCGCCAATGGGCTCGTAAAAAACAGGGACGTTGCGAATCCTCAATCAGTCTGCGGTCAGCACGACCTTGACACTTTGAGCGCGGTCGGCGCCAAGTCGGAAGGCATCGGGGGCGGAGGAAAGCGTGCGCTCCGCCGTCACCAGCCTCAGGACGTCCACCCCCCGCGACACAATGAGGTCGACTGCGCGACCGAACTCGCTGCCGAAGCGGAAGGTGCCTTTGAGTTCGATCTCTTTGGCCATCACCGCATTGGCGGGCAGCGGGATCTGGCCACCGGGAAGATTGCCGACCTGGACCACCGTGCCGCCGCGCCGGACGCTGGCGATTGCCGCGGCAAGGCCTGCGGCAGTGCCTGAAATCTCGAACGCCACATCAAGCGAACCGCCGGCCGCGAGCGACTGGATCTCGGCGTCCCCGCTGGCAAGGTCGATCGTCCTGTCGGCGCCCAACCTGCGGGCGAAGGCGAGCGGCGCGGCGGCGATATCGACGACGGTCAGTTCAGCGCAGCCGGCAAGCCTGGCCGCGAGCATGGTCAAGAGGCCAATGGGACCGGCACCGAACAGGACGACGTTGCGGCCCCTGATGTCGCCGGCCCGCGCGACGGCGTGCAGGCTGACCGCCAGCGGTTCGGCAAGTGCGGCCGCCTGGTAGGCCACATCAGATGGAACCTTGAAACATTGCGCGGGCGTGACGTCGAACAGACTGGCGAAGCCGCCCTGCATATGCGGCGTCTTCGATGCCGAGCCCATGAAGTAGATGTTTTCGCAGAGATTGGCGCGGCCTTCCAGGCATCGCGCGCAATGCCCGCACCAGCGTGACGGATTGACCGCGACGTGGTCGCCGACGCCCAGGCCGGGTGCCGCGCCGTTGATCTCGACGATTTCGCCGGAGATTTCATGGCCGAGGACAAGCGGCGAGGTCACAACGAAGTCGCCGGTGCGGGCATGGCGGAAATAATGCAGGTCGGAGCCGCAGATGCCCCCGGCCCCGAAGCGCACACGCACCATGCCTGGTGCCAGCGGTTCGAGCGGATGCTCCACGACGCGCAGGTCCTGCGGGCCGAACAGCGTCGCGGCAATCACCTGGCCACTCACCGGATCAAGCCCATCTCGGTCGGCAGCCAAAGCGTGATGGCGGGTATGAAGGTGATCAGAAGCAGCGCCACGATAAGCGGCACCAGCCACGGCAGGATCGCCATGGTGGTGCGCTCGACCGAGAGCTTGGCGACGCGTGACAGCACGAACAGCACCATGCCGAGCGGCGGGTGCAAAAGCCCGATCATCAGATTGAGCGTCATAATCAGCCCGAAATGCACCGGGTTGATGCCGTAGACGGCGGCGACCGGCAGCAGGATCGGCACCAGAATCGTGATCGCGGCGATCGTATCGAGGAAGCAGCCGACCACCAGCATCAGGATGTTGACCAGGATCAGGAAGACCCACTTGTTTTCGGTGAGCGCGAAAATGAAGTTCGAAAACAGCTGTGCCGCCTGGCTGACGGTAAGCAGCCAGGCGAAGATCGATGCGGCGGTAACGATGAACAGTACGGAGGCGGTCGTCTCGATCGTGTCAAAGCTGGCCTTTGCAAGCAAACGCAGCGTCATCGTGCGGTAGCGCACCAGCCCGAGGAAAAGCGACCAGATCACAGCCGCCATTGCCGCCTCGGTCGGCGTGAACCAGCCCATCGTCATGCCGCCGATCAGGATGACCGGCGTCATCAGCGCCATGACCGCGGAGAAATCGAAATACCAGTCCGCGGCGATCAGCAGCAGCAGCGCGATGCCGACCGCGACGTTGATCGACAGGCCAAGCTGCACAAGCACGTAACAGCCAATCGGAAAGGCAGCCACCACCAGCACCTCGCCCGCCGCTTCGGCGAGCCGCCGAAGCTCGAAAGGCGTGTCGGAGCCCCAGCCGCGATTGTAGGCAAAGATGGCAACCGTAATCATCATCAGCACGGTCATGACCACGCCGGGCAGGATGCCGGCCATGAACAGCGCACCGATCGAGACATTGGCCATCATGCCGTAGATGACGAAGGGCAGCGAGGGCGGAAAGATCGGCCCGAGCGTGGCGGAAGCGGCGGTGACGCCAACCGCGGCGTCGATCGGATAGCCGTGGTCCTTCATCGCCTTGATCTCGATGGTGCCGATACCGGCGGCGTCGGCGAGCGCGGTACCCGACATGCCGGAAAAGATCACCGATCCGATGATGTTGACCTGCGCCAGGCCGCCTTTCATCCAGCCGACCAGGGCAAGGGCGAAGGAATAGATGCGCCCGGTGACGCCGGCGATGTTCATGAGGTTGCCGGCCAGGATAAAGAAGGGCACGGCGAGCAGCGGGAAGCTCTCGACCCCGGCGATCATGCGCTGGGCCGCGATGATGTCGGGCGCGACGCCGTAGATGACGAGGTAAAGGATCGACGCGGCCGCCATCGAAACGGCGACCGGCACGCCGATGAGCATCAGGACAAGAAAGCCCCCGACCAGAAGCAGCATCGCTCAGACCCCCGCCGTCTCGAACGCACCAGGACGCTCGAGCACCGAATAGCCGCGCCGGTAATTGCCGATAAAGACCTGGATCGAGCGCAGAAGCATCAGCACGAAGCCGGCCAGTACGGCGTAGAAGAACCAGCGCCGCGGCAGGTTGACGGTGACCATGCGCTCATGCGCCACGATCGTGACGTAGCGCCACATCAGCCAGGATCCGTAGGCGAAGAATGCGATGCGGATGATATCGACGGCAAGCGCCAGCCAGCGGCCGACACGCTCCGGCAGATAGTGGTAAAGCACGTCGACGTGGATATGGCGCGAAAGGCGCACGCACATGGCGGCGCCGAGAAAGACAACGACGACGAGCGCGTTGATGGCGATCTCCTCGGTCCACGCAAAGCTGTTGTTCAGCGCATAACGGGTGAAGAACTGCAGGAAGACACAGACGACCATGCCCCAGAACACGGCAAGCGTGACCCAGTCCTCGATGCCGTGGTCCGACAGGTCGACGCGCATCGGCACCTCCTCGAAGGCGTGCGCAATCTCTTCGACGGTGATCTCGGTGTGGTGTTCCTCGGCCATTGGCGCGCACTCCCGAAGCTGGTGGATCGTCAAGGATTGGAAGGCCGTCCGGCGCAATTTGAGGCCGGACGGATAGGCAGGTTAAAGCGGCGAATCCGATTGCCGCTCTATCCTCTTGATTGAGCATCCAGTTTCCGATGCTCTACTTGATAGCGCGGATCGCTTCCCAATCGGCCTTGTTGTACCCGAACTCCTCGAAGGTGACCTTCTCCAACACATTCTTCTCGAAGTCGGCACGGTCGACATCCGTTACGGTGATGCCGCGGTCCTTGAATACCTGCACCAGTTCCTTTTCGCGGGCGACGATCTTTGCAGTGGCGCGGGCGGCAGCCTCCTGCATCACCTCGGTAAAGATCTTCTTGTCCTCGTCGGACAGCGAGGCCCAGCGCGACGCCGATATGATGGTGTTGAGATGATCGACGATGTGGCCAGTTAGCACGATGTTCTTCTGCACCTCGTAGAATTTCTTCGCCTCGATGGTGGTCAGCGGGTTCTCCTGGGCCTCGACCGTGCCGTTCTGCAGAGCCAGATAGACCTCGGCGAAGGCAATCGGCGCCGTGTTGGCCCCGCAGGCACGCGGCATGGCCAGATAGGCCGGCACGTCGGGAACGCGCATCTTCAAGCCCTGCATGTCGGAGCACTTGGCGATCGGCCGGTTCGAGGTGGTCTGCCGCGTCCCGTAATAAGTGGTGGCGACGATGTGATTGCCGGTCTTGTCCTCATAGCCCTTGGTCAGGGCCTTGTAGACGTCGCTCTTGGTGTATTTCAGCAGATGGTCGGCATCGCGGAAAGTGTACGGGAAATAGGTGACGCCGATCGGTGGATATTCGCGCGCCGCGAAGCTCGATCCGGAAATGATGATATCGACGGTGCCGAGCATCAGGCCCTGGTTGATGTCGGCTTCCTTGCCAAGCTGCGAGGCCGGATAGACGTCGATGGCGTAGCGGCCCTGGGTGCGCTTCTTGATTTCGTCGGCAGCCCACACGGATTCGGTGTGGAAGGGCTCCGTCGTCTCGTAGACATGTGCCCATTTCAGGACCGTTTCCGCCGAGGCCGACGCCATGGGTATGGCAATTGCGGCGATCGCACCGAGCAGAACTGCGTATTTTCTCAGCATCTAATTCCTCCCTGGTTGAACTTGACGGCCGGATCTCCCCCAGGCCAACTGCTATTCCGCAACCTCCTTGGCTGCGGCTCTCTCATCGAAATTGCGTGAGAATCTGATTTGCGACTGGCGCAGATGCTGCTGCATGGCGGCCTTGGCCCGCTCGGGGTCGCGCGCGGCAATTGCATCGCGCACGGCACGATGTTCCCTTGCCGCGACCTGCCAGGAATCGCTGGTCTCGAAATAGATCGACAGGCGTTCGAAGTACGGGTTCATGCGCTGGTCGAAAAGCTCGCCGATGAAGCGCACCAGCACCGCGTTCTCGAGAATGCCGGCGACAGCGGTATGGAATTCCCGGTCGAGCGCAATGGTCATCTTGTTGGGGTGACGCATGGCCTCCATCCGGCGCAGCACGTCGTCGAGCCGTTCGATATCTGCAGGCCGGACATGGAGGGCCGCTTCGGCGGCGATCGCGCCTTCGACGAATTCGCGCGCGCGCAACAGCTCGAACGGGCCTTCCTCGACTTCGGGTTCGGAGGAGGCGGCGCTCGGCGGATCGGTGACGTAGATACCCGAGCCGACGCGGATGCGTATGCGGCCTTCGACCTCCAACGCTATCAGTGCTTCACGGACCGTCGGGCGGGAAATTCCGAGCTGGTCGGCCAGATCCCGCTCGGTCGGCAGACGGTCGCCGACGGAAAACTCGCCGGCATCGATCAGCTGCCTGAGCTGATCGGCGACCTGTCGGTATAGCCGGCGAGGTTCAACAGCCTGGATCGGCATGCGCGTCTAATTCCCCTCCCCGGCCGCCCTGGTACATTGGTCTGACCCATTGACCACAGCCTAAACTGACGACCCAGAGAGTCAAGCTGGGTAAACAGACAGAAGAAGAAGAAGAAGAAGAAGAAGGCGCCCTGCCCCATCTATCCGCTGCACCTATGTGGCGGGGGCCGCGCAGCGGCATTGCATGCGTCAGCGTCGTCCTCCTCGAATGACCAGGACGTTTCCGGCGGCGACGAGGACGAGCCCGATGATCGCATACGCAGTCCAGGCATAGCCTTCCAGCGCCGTGGAGATCAAAAGCGCAAAGACGGGAAATATGACGGTCGCATAACCGGCGCGGGCGCCGCCAATGCGTCCGAGCAGCGTCAGGTAGGCGGCGAAAGCCACGACCGTCGATATGACGGCGAGGAAGACCAGCGAGCCGATATAAGAGGCGGTCGTCGCGAACACGAACGGCTCACCTAGCAGGAAGGCCAGGAACGCCGACCAGCAAGTGCCATAAAGCATGCCCCAGGCGCTCGTTGAAACGAGCGGCAGTCCGCGGCGCTGGTTTGCGACGGAGACGAGATTGCCGGCGCAGAAGCTCAGGGTGCCGCAGAGGCACAGAAGAAGGCCCACCAACGTGCCGCCGGAAAGCCCGTTGGCAGCGATTTCGGGGAAGAACATCAGCGCTATGCCGGCGAAGCCAATGACGCCGCCGGCGAGAATGCGCGGCGCCGGGCGCTCGCCGATGACCAAGGCACCGAGCAGCATGTTGATGACCGAGGCGAGCGAGAAGACGACCGAGAGCAAGCCGCTGACGAGATAGCCGGCGCCATAATAGAAAAACAGGAAGTTCGACGAGAAGATGAGGATGCCAAGCACAGCAAAGCGCAAATGATCGGTGATCGGAAAGCGGAGCCGCCGACCGGAAAAAGCCGCCCAGGCAAACATCAGCAGCGTGGCGATGGCGAAGCGCCAGACCAGATTGACCTCGTTCGACACGCCGCTGCCGACCTGAAGTTCGATCGCGAACCACGATGCGCTCCACGCAATGACCGTCAGCGCGTAAAGCCCGTAGTCGACGGGTTCGAAGGGGCGGTCGCGCGTCGTCATGCGCATTTCCACGTTAGCCGGTTCCGCGGCGCCGTTTGGTTCTCTTGTTACTGACATGCTGGCGAGCCTCTTCTGCTCACAAGACGCTTATGGGCCGACTGTCCGCCTTCGCCGCTTCTGAACCCAGAAGACGAGACCGAGCAACAGCAGGGCTGGAATCGCGAACCAGTAACGCGACGGCCGCTCCGCGGGCACTAGCACCTGGTTGATTTCGTCGCCGGGCTGCAGGCCGAATTTGGCCGCCTGGCTGCGCAGTCGCACGACGCCGACCGTCACGCTGTCGCCGAGCGCGCTGACGTCCAGCCCCACAGCCTTCAGGCGTTCGGCCGATGAATTTGCGGGCCCGAGTTGTAGCCGAACCAGCTTCGATATCTCATCGCCGTTGAGGTTCAGTGTCGTCAGGCGCAGGCGAACCGCTCCGCCTTCGGCTGTCTCGTCGACGATACGGCTGAGTTCGGAGGCAGGCACTGCCCGATAAGGTTCGCTCACCTGATCGAGCAACAATCCCGGTCTGAACAAGATGAAACAGGCCAGAAGCAACGCAATCGTCTCGTACCAGCGGTTGCGCACGAGCATCCAATTCTGCGTCGCTGCTACAAACGAAACCATGGCCAGTGTCGATGTCACGACCATCGCAACGAAGTCGAACGGACCTTCGAGATCTATCATCAGCAGTCCGGTGTTGAAGATGAAGATGAACGGCAAGAGGCCGGTACGGATCTCGTACTTGAAGCCCTGAATCCCGGTCTTCACCGGATCGGCGCCTGAAATTGCCGCAGCAGCATAAGCCGCCAGCCCCACCGGCGGCGTCACGTCCGCCATCAGCCCGAAATAGAAAACGAACATGTGGACGGCGACCAGCGGCACGGCAAGATCGTTCTGCGCCGCCAAATCGACGATGACCGGCGCCATCAAGGTGGCGACGACGACATAGCTCGCGGTGGTCGGCATGCCCATGCCGAGAATGATGCAGATCACCGCGGTGAACAAAAGCATGACGATGAAGCTGCCGCCCGAGATGAATTCGACGAGCTCGGTCATCACCAGCCCGATGCCGGTGAGCAGAACCGTGCCGACGATGATGCCGGCCGTCGCAGTGGCAATGCCGACCGTCGTCATGTTGCGCGCAGCGGCGGACAGGCCACCGACCAGATCGTCGAAACCGTGAAGCCAATGCCGTGCCAGCGCTCGGTCCTTGCGGAAAAAGGCGGTGAGCGGCCGTTGCGTGACGATCAGCGCCATCAGGGCGACAACGCCCCAGAATGCCGAGAGGCCCGGCGACAGCTCCTCCACCATCAGGCACCAGATCAGCAGGATCACCGGCAGCAGAAAATGCAATCCGGTGCGCGCCGTCTCGCCGAAGTGCGGAATCCTGACGATCTCGCCCTCCAGATCCTCGAGCGGCAGGTCGGGATAGCGCGCCCGGTAGGCGACAAGGCCGATGTAAACGGCGATCAGCGCGGTAGTGATCATCCAGGTCGCGGCCGCGCCGAAAACGGTCTTCGTCCAGCCAATGCCGTAATAGACAAGCCCTGCGAGGACGATGAAGCCGCATATGCCCATCAGCCCGCGCAGCGCACCCTGAAATGCGGAGTGCGTGCGGCGTGACGGCAGGCCCTTCATCCCTGTCTTCATCGCCTCGATATCGACGATGTAGAACAACGATCCATAGGTCAGCAGCGCCGGATAGAAGGCGTGCTTGACTACCTCGGCATAGGAGATGCCGACGTATTCCGCGATCAGGAACGCGGCGGCGCCCATCACAGGAGGCATCAGCTGACCATTGACGCCGGCCGCGCATTCGATGGCGCCCGCCTTCACCGCAGAATATCCGACCCGCCGCATCAGCGGGATGGTGAAGGTTCCGGTGGTCACGACATTGGCGATCGAAGAGCCGGAAATCATGCCGGTCAGGCCGGAAGCCACGACACCGGCCTTGGCCGGACCGCCGCGGTATTTGCCGAGCAGCGAGAAGGCAAGCTGGATGAAAAAGCCGCCGGCGCCGGCGCGCTCCAGCAATGTTCCGAACAGAACGAACATGAAGACGACATTGGTGGACACACCGAGGGCGACACCGAACACCCCCTCGGACGTCAGCCACATCTGCGAGGCTGCGCGCGATAACGTCGCGCCCTTGTGGCCGAGCAGGCCAGGAAGGTGAGGCCCGGCGAAAATATAGATCAGCATGATCGCCGCGATGACAGTGATGGCAGGCCCGACGGCGCGACGGGCGGCCTCGAGCAGGATGAGGACGCCGGCGATCGATACGACCAGGTCAGCTGTAGTGGGAAGACCCGGCCGGTGGGCGATATCGCTATAAAAGACCAGCAGATAGAGGGCGGACGCCGCCCCGGCGATGCCTAGCACCCAGTCGGGTAGCGGCACCCGGCTGCGCGATGAGGTCTTGAAGGCCGGAAACGTCAGCATCGCCAGAAACAGGGCGAAGGCCAGATGGATGGAGCGGGCGATGCCGTCGCTGACAACGCCGAAATTGAGCATGAACGGAAGGGGCGAGGCATACCAGAGCTGGAACAGCGACCATGCAAGCGATACGCCGAGGATCAGCTTCGCGGTGCGGCCGGTCGGCTTGCGCCCACCGGTGTCGGCTTCCGCGACGATCTCGCTGAGCTTGTCGATGTCGATAACGGGTTGGTCAGGCGCTGCCGCCCGCTGGCTTTGATCTGTCATCGTTCCCCACAATTATTTGCGATGCGAGGCGCCCTTGGCGCCTCGCATTGAAGGCCTCAGAGCCAGCCCCTTTCCTTGTAGTAGCGCTCCGCGCCCGGATGTAGTGGCGCCGACAGACCGGTCTTGATCATCTCCTTGGGATCGAGATTGGCGAAAGCCGGATGCAGCTTCTTGAAATCGTCGAAATTTTCGAAGACCGACTTCACCAGTTCGTAGACCACCTCATCGGGCGTACTGGCATTCGTCACCACGGTGGCGCGGACGCCGAATGTCTTCACGTCGTCCGGGTTGTTGGCGTACATGCCACCCTTGATGGTGGCGACTGAATAGTACGGATGAGCTGCCAACAGCGCGTCCACTGCCGGACCGGTCAGCGGGATGAGCTTGGCGCCGCAGGCCGTGGTCGGATCCTGGATCGCGGCGGAAGGATGACCAACGCCGTAGAAGAAACCGTCGATCTTGTTGTCGCACAGCGCGCTGCCCTGCTCGTCCGCCTTCAGCTCCGCGGCAAGCGAGAAATCGCCGAGCGTCCAGCCCATCTGCTTCAGCAACTCCTCCATCGACGAGCGGGTGCCTGACCCGGGATTGCCGACGTTGAAGCGTTTGCCTTTGAAGTCCTCGAATTTGGTGACGCCGGCATCGGGCCGCGCCAGCACGGTAAACGGCTCGGGATGGACGGAGAAGACGGCCCGCAGATCCTTGAACGGCTTGCCTTCGAAATTTCCGGTCCCCTCATAGGCCTGGTACTGGACGTCCGATTGGGTCAAGCCGAAATCGAGGTCGGCGGTCTGGATGGAGTTGACGTTGAAGACCGAACCGCCGGTCGACTCCGTCGAGCATCGGATGCCGGTTTTCTGCCGGTCCTTGTTCATCAGCCGGCAAATGGCGCCGCCGACGGCATAGTAGACGCCGGTGACCCCGCCGGTGCCGACCGTGACGAAGCGCTGCTCGGCTCCGACCGACGGCAGCGCCAGCAGCATGCAAGCCGCCGCGCCGATCAGGGTTTTCATCGAACTGTACATGGTTGCTACCTCTCTGGTGGGTGTCCCGGCCCATCGCCGATGACGCGTTGGAACTGATTGAGGCGGTCCGCGTCGTGCGGTTCAGGCCGCTGAAGCGATCGCAGCGTCGATCGCCTCACCGAGCCGTTCGACGATCCGATCGATATCCTGTCTGGAAATGATGAAAGGCGGCGCCACAAGCACATGAACGCCCCGCACACCGTCAATCGTCCCGGCCATCGGATAAATCATCAGGCCGCGGGCCATTGCTTCGCGCTTGATGCGAGCGTTGAGTTCAAATCTCTGGTCGAACGGTTCCTTGCTGGCGCGATCGACCACCAGCTCGATTCCCCTGAACAGACCTCGTCCGCGAATGTCGCCGACGTGATGGTGATTATCAAAGCGCTGGTGCAGGCGCTCGTCGAGCTGCGCGCCCATTGCACTGACGTTGTCAAGCAGGCGGTCGCGCCGGATGACCTCCTGCACGGCGAGGCCGGCCGCCGCCGCCATTGGATGCCCCATATAGGTATGTCCATGCTGGAAGAAGCCCGAGCCCTGGGCAAAGGCTTCGAAGATATGCCGGCCAAGCAGCACCGCGCCGATCGGCTGGTAGCCTCCGCCGAGCCCCTTGGCGATGGTCAGCAGGTCGGGAGCGATGCCGTCCTGCTCGCACGCATGCAGCGTGCCGGTACGGCCCATGCCGCACATCACTTCGTCGAGAATGAGCAGCACGCCGTAGCGGTCGCAGATCGCGCGAATGTGCTTGAAATAATCGGCGACCGAAGGCACGGCGCCGAGCGTGGCACCCACCACCGGCTCGGCGACAAAGGCGATGACCTCGTGGGGGCCGAGTTCAAGGATCTTGTCTTCGAGCTGCCGAGCGGCGCGCGCCGCATAGGCTTCGTCGCTTTCGCCATGCTTTTGATAGCGATAGGCGTAACAGGGGTCGATATGGTGGGTCTCGATCAGCAACGGCCTGAACTGGGCGCGCCGCCATTCGTTGCCGCCGGTGGCGAGAGCGCCGAGCGTATTGCCGTGATAGCTCTGCCGGCGGGCGATGAGATGGCGCCGTTGCGGCTCGCCTTTCTCGACAAAATATTGCCTGGCCATCTTGAGCGCGGCCTCGACCGCCTCCGAGCCGCCGCTGACCAGATAGACGTGGTCCAACCCTTTCGGCGCGTCCTCGACAAGCCGATCCGCCAAGCGCTCCGCCACCTCGGTGGTGAAGAAGCCGGTGTGTGCGTAGGCGATGCGGTCAAGCTGGGCGTGCAGCGCGGCGATCACGTCGGGATGACCGTGGCCGAGACAGGACACGGCGGCGCCGCCCGACGCGTCGATATAGGACTTGCCCTCGGCATCGAACAGTTCGATGCCTTGGCCGCGAGCGGCGACCGGCAGCGTCGAGTGGATGGTTCGATGAAGAATGTGTGTCATCGACGGTCCCTCATGGGCATTTTCTTCGGCGGACGCTGGTTCAGATGGGTCTTGAGGGCGGCGCCCTGCTCATCGAAACGTCGCAGCGACTCAACAGCGCCCTCGCCTGCCTGCCCTGCGACAAGAGCACCCAGGACCTCAGCAACGATGAAAGCTGGCGTCATGGTGTGGAAAAAGGACGGGCTGCCGGTCGGCACGACGACCAGGTGATCGGCAAGCAGCGCCAAGGGCGCTACCCCGCTGTCGGTGATCGCAATGACCGGTACGCCGCGGCCGGCAGCGTACTCGACAAGCTCGATGGTGAAGCGCGTGTAGGGCAGGACGCTGGCGGCGATCAGCACGTCGTCCCTGGTCGCATGGGCCAGAGCGTCGCCATCGGTTCCGCCGATGCCGTGCAGCAGCACCGATTTCTCGCCGATCAGCGACAGGATGTAATGCAGATGCCAGGCCACTGCGTGGCTCGAGCGCAGGCCGAGGCAATAGACGCGCCTTGCCGCACTCAGCGCCCTGGCCGTCTCGACCAGACGGTCGATCGACCTGCGCTCGGCGAGATGGGCAAGCTGGCTGGAAATCGAATCCAGAATATCGGCCGCCAGCGCGTGGTCGCCCTTGAGCTTTTGGCTGGCGACCTGAAGGCCCGCCTTGCCGGCGAAACCGATTTCGCCGTCCCGGATCGCGGCGGCGTAGATATCGCGTACCGCCTCGTAGCCATCAAGGCCGAGATGCTGGGCCAGCCGCGTCATCGTCGCCGGCTGCACTCCTGCGTGCCGGGCCTGCTCGCGCATGGACAACAGCGCGACATCATACGGCTTATCAAGGACATAGCGCGCAGCGGACCGAAGCTGCGCCGACATGCCGTCGAAGGCAGTGACGATCTGTCCAGCAAGCTCTTCCTGGTCCATGGATATTGCTAGCTCGCCAGACCAGCGATTGCAACGTCTGTTTCAGTGTGATCAAAGATTGATTCATATGAATCTTGTCGCTTACAGAACGTTCCCATGAAGCCGGCCCATGGTGTCGACCGCATCGCCATAGCCGTCGCCCCGAACGGGGGACGTCGCAGCAAGGCCGACCATCCGGCGATTCCGCTGACACCAGCCGAACTTGCGAGGACGGCCGCGGAATGCGCCGATGCCGGTGCGGCTATGATCCACGTTCATGTCCGCGACCGAAGCGGCAATCATCTGCTCGACGCCGACGCCTACCGCCAGGCGATCGCCGCCATCCGCGGTGCTGCCGGCGACCGCTTGGTAATCCAGATCACCTCCGAAGCACTCGGTATCTATTCGCCGGCCCAACAGATGGCCGTCGTACAAGATGTGAAGCCGCAAGCTGTCTCCCTGGCGCTTCGCGAAATCGTTCCTGATGCCGGATCGGAACTCGCCTTCGTGCGCTTCATGGCCTGGCTGCACACCGAGGGGGTTGCGCCACAGATCATCCTCTATTCGCCCGAGGAGGCCGTCAGGCTTTCGGACATGCAGCAGCGCGGACTGATCCCCTGGGCAAGCATACCGGTTCTCTACGTGCTGGGCCGCTACACGCCGGGACAGACGTCCGTTCCTGCCGATCTCTTGCCATTCCTCGCGGCGAACATGCCGCGCTTCGACCATTGGGGCGTCTGCGCCTTCGGCCGCAACGAAGCGGCGTGCGCGACCGCCGCCGCATTGCTTGGGGGCCATGTCCGGGTCGGCTTCGAAAACAACCTTTTCCTTCCGAACGGCAGCATAGCCTCGTCCAACGCCGAGGCGGTAGCGACGGTCGCACGCATACTCGCCGACTGCGGAGTCAGGCTCGCCTCGGCCGCCGAGTTGGCGGCTCAATGGAACGCGCCGTTTCGTTCCATATGACAAACCAAAGCCTGTTTTCGGCGGCAAGCTCGCATAAGGCATAGAGAGGCGGCTGCAATGTCATCGCCACGGAAGAACGACATGTCCCCGCCCGCGGCGGCGATTGCAACAACAGTGCCGGTCGTTGTAACCATTCCGGCCGCTTGATTTTGGAGGAGACGCAGCATGGACCGATTCACCGGCGGGTGCCTGTGCGGGAACGTCCGAATTGTCGCTTCGGGACGCCCATACCGGGTCGGCCTTTGTCACTGTCTCGACTGCCGCAAGCATCATGGAGCCCTTTTTCACGCTTCCGCGATATTTCCCGAAGATGCGGTGACGATCGACGGCGAAACACGCGACTATGCCGGGCGGTTTTTCTGTCCCCGCTGCGGCTCGACCGTTTTCGCCCGCACCGCCGACGAAGTCGAAGTGAACCTCGGATCCCTGGACGCGCCTGACCAACTGATGCCAACTTACGAAAGCTGGATCATCCGTCGCGAGTCCTGGTTGCCGCCGTTTCCGCTCACGAGACGATACGAGCGCGATCGTGACGCCACGGGTCGCTTTGAGGAATAGGTCGCACGAACCGTGCGACGGCGCCGGCGCGTCACTCCGGAAGGCCGGCCTTACGGAAGCCGTCAACGAAATGCTCAAGCGTCGCAGCGTCGCGGAATGGCTCCGTCGCCGCCCAGTGGCGGGTTGTGAAATGCGGGTTGCCGACGAGAAACAGTTCGACCTCTGCGCGCGCCTCGTCGAGCCGGCCGAGTTGGGCAAGGCTTGCCGCCAGGAAACGGCGAGAGCTTGTACGATAGGTCTCGTCCCTGCGCAGTGTCTTGATAGCGGATTCGTATTCGCCGGCTGCATATTGCGCTTGGCCGAGCGCGAGATAATACCAACTTGCCGGAAACGGATTCAGCCGGAACGCCTTGCGAATGTGCTCAAGACCCTCCTCGACCCGTCCGGCCAGGACCGCGATGTCGGACAATGCCGCCCAGGCATCGGCCTCGTTCGGGTCAAGCTCGATCGCCTTGGCGAATTCCGCATCCGCCTCGGCGAAGCTGCGCTCGTAGGCAAGCAGGTAAGCCAAAACCCAGCGGCAGCCGGCATCGTTGGGGTCGATCGCCACGGCTTTGCGCGCGAGTTCCAAAGCAGCGCTACGGGATGTTTCGGTTGGTCCGCCGGAATGCACCCATCCCATCCAGTGGTTCATGGCAAGCCAGCGATAGGCCTCGGCATATTCCGGATCGAGCGAAACCGCGCGGGTGAGCATCAGATGCGCTTCCTGCGCCGTCTGCGGCGAATCATCCATCAGCTTGCGCGCTCGCACGCAGAGATCGTAGGCCTCGAGATTTTGGGGCCGATTGCGCGGCGGCGGTGCACGCAGCCGGCCGAGTAACGCCTCGACGATCTTGCCGGTAACCTCGTCCTGAACGGCAAAAATATCTTCCAGGCTGCGATCGAAGCGTTCCGCCCATACATGATCGCCACTCACCGCGTCGACCAGTTGTGCGTTGATGCGCACGTGCCCTGCGGCGCGCCTTGCGCTACCCTCCAGCAGGTAGCGCACGCCAAGGTCCTCAGCGATCCCGCGCACGTCCATCGCCTTTCCTTTGTAGGCAAAGGCCGAGTTGCGTGCGATGACGAACAGGCCGGAGATCCTGGATAAGTCGGTGATCAGGTCTTCGGTCAACCCATCCGCGAAGGATTCCTGCTCGGGATCGTTGCTGACATTGACGAAGGGCAGCACGGCTATCGATGGTTTGTCGGGCAGCGGCAAAGGTTTTCGCTTCGCGACGCCGAGCTGTTCGACGGCTCCCGTGAAGCGGTAGCCGACGCGCGGAACCGTGGCGATCCATTCACCGCCGTCGGCGGCCGGGCCAAGCAGCTTCCGCAGCAGCGCGATCTGGACGGTTAGGTTGCCTTCCTCGACGGCTGTACCCGGCCACGCCGCGTCCATCAACTCAGCCTTTTCAAGGATTTCGCCGGACCGTCCGACGAGCGCCGCAAGCAGCTTTAGCCCGCGGTAGCTAACGGCAACGGGGACATCGTTCCGAATAAGCGTTCCCGCACCCGGATCAAGCACGAACGGACCAAAGGCAAAGCGCGATCCCTGCATACGGCGCATCTATAGCCCGTTTGCAAGTTTTGAGAACTATTTGGGAGAGCTTAATTACGGCGCGGTTCGTATCCTGCAGAATTCAGCCTCTTTCAGGTCGAGGGCCCCACACTCCCAAAATCGTATGGGCCCCCTCAAACCATATGGAGGTTGCCATGAACGATATTCCCACCTTTGCCTCGGCCCCGCTTGAGGCAACGCGGCCGGCGGAAGCATCGCCTCGGCGCTACAGCCTGGCGACGCTGCGAAGCATTATCGCGGCCTGGCGCGAGCCGACACGCTTTCGCTGGGATCTCAAGCGATTGGCGCAGACCAATCCCCATCTGATCGACGATATCGGTCTGACGAGGCGACAGGCCGAGGAAGAGATCGCCAAGCTGCCCTTCTGGCAGCGATAGGCGGATGCTGCAACAACACCGGATCACCAACGACCAGCGGCTGATTGCAGATGAAGACGAAGCCGCCGCCCCGAAATGATGATCACAGGCTAGTGGTCGCGGCGACAATCAACCCGCCCAAGACGGCAACATTGGTGAAGCCGGTACGAAGCGCTTCGCGTTCATCGCCGCTGTAGGCCAGAAGTTGAGCGCCATGAACGACGCCGTAATGGTGAATACGGCCAAGGCCGCGGCGGGAAAGGGTCCACCAAGGCCGTTGCGAGGCAAACGATCCGGCCGCGAGAAGAGGCTTGGGAGCAGGAAGCCCCGCCCGGCCAGGGACGCTGCAATCGCCCGGAATCTGAGGACATGCTCGGCGCCCTCCCAAATCAAGACGCCGCCGAGCAAAACCAACCCGAGGTGGGAGGAACGCGATCATTCATTGCTGCCATCTTCGGTGTAAACCGCTAGCTCGTAACCGTCCGGGTCCGCGAAATGAAAGCGCCGGCCATCGGGGAACCCATAAATCGGCCTGACGATCTTGCCTCCCGCTTCCTCGACACGCTTGACCGTTCCCGGCAGGTCATCGGCATAGAGAATGACGAGCGGGCCTCCTCCGGACCTCGCTGGGCCAGCAGCAAAGCCACCTGACAAGCGCCCGTCGTTGAACTCGCAATATTGCGGGCCGTAGTCGGTGAAGGTCCAGCCGAACGCCTTTCCGTAGAAGTCGCGTGACCGCTGAATGTCTTTCACGTTGAATTCGACGTAGTCGATCCGTTGGTCGTTTTTGTTGCTCATGACGCATACCTCTCATGTGATGTACGACGCCGAAAGATAAGCACGCATCTCGCTTGCCTTATTGAACAGAACGGCCATTGACGTATGAGCCGCACACGGCGCTGCCGATGGCGATGCACGTGGCATCGCCCTCCACCTGCCCTCTTCGTTCCGGCCGGAAGAAAACAACCGATTCTTGCAACCGTTCTCGATTGGAAGACGTTGTCTCGAGCGACGGCCGGGCGCAGCCGCTGCGCCGTAGGTTCACCGCCGCTAATCCGAAGGGGAGCGAGATGAGCGATCCCGTCCCAGCGCAGGCAACGGGTTCATTTCAGCAACGTCCAGCGTCGGCGCGGCTTCGCGGGAGCTTTGCTTCGGTGTGGGTGCATCGAATGGACCCGGCGGGCTCACCGCCAATCGTCATCATGCCCGACACGACGATCGATTTGCAATGGATCGGAGGCAGCTTCCGAATTGCCGGCCCTGACAAGGAACCGCAGACCGAGGTTCTAGCGGCGGACGAGGTCGTGATCGGCTTGCGCTTCCATCCTGCCGCGGCGGCGGCATGGCTCGGCGTGCCGCAAATCGAGCTGGTCGGCAAGAGGCTGTCGCTCGACGATTTGTGGGGGGCGCGAGCCCGCCGCCTCGCCAGCCGCGTGCGCCCCGGCGACAGTCTCGAGGATCTGGCCTGCTCTCTCCAACAGGTCGTCGCCGAGGAGGTGCCCGCGCCCGCGACCGACGTTCCCATGCAGGCGGCATATCGTTTGATCGAGCGCGGGCCGCCACCCGACGCGCCGCTCGTCCCTTGGTTGATGCGCGCGCTCGAGATGAGCGAAAGGACGTTGCGCCGGCGCTTCGACACGAGCTTCGGCTATGGCCCCAAGACGCTTGACCGTATCCTCCGCTACCAGCGCTTTCTGCGGCTTTCGAGCCGCTCCAGCAGCTCCACCGCCATGCTGGCGGCCGAAGCGGGCTATTCCGACCAGGCGCATCTTGTCCGCGAGAGCCGCCGCCTGACGGGAAACACCCCGCGACAGATTCATCATCTGCTGCACTGCCAGTGAATTCTCGGCGCGTTCTTCGACCAGAGGAGACTGCTATGAAACCGCACATTCGGTTTTGACTATCGCTGTCGCCGACCTTGGCGGCCAGCACAACCCCGAGGGGCTGACTATGTTGCTCCATCCAGATTGGCCTCGCCTGCATGACGCATCATGCGGCGAAAGCTCATTGAGATATGCGCCCGCCTTATGTGCCCTATGGACTCCCAGTCACCGATCTCGGCGGCGGCAAGGACCTCTTCCATTTCGCGGCGGAACGCGGTGAACTCCTCGACAAGGCCCAATTGCGGCATCATCTTCAGGACGACGCGCGCGACCTGAAAATACAGGCGCTCGCTGATCTCGCGCAGCGGCTGGTTGCCGGTCATCGCCGTGAGCTCGTAGAAAAAATCCATGTTGAGGCGCAGGAAAGCGCGCTGGTCGGGATTGAGTATATCGGCATCGCAACGCGCGATGAGCGCCCGTATCCGGTCGAGATCGTCCGCCGTGCGCGGGATCGGCGAAAGCTTGCCGACGAGGAGCGCCAGCTCCAGGCGCAAATGATAGACCTGCTGCAATTCCTCGATATCGACATCGGTGACGATCGTGCCGACGCCGTGGACGGATTGAACCAGACCCTCGGATTCGAGACGCGCCAGGACACGCCGGACCGGCGTGCGGCTGATCTGGAATTCCTGGGCAAGTTCTTCCTCGGACAGATGGCTTCCCGGCGCATAATCGAGCAGGCAGATGCGGTCGCGCAGTATCCGGTAAATGCGTTCAAATCGCTCCCGGGCCGAGAGCGGACGTGGCGGCGCGGCGGTCACGGCTGTGGGCGTGGCATCTGTCGCAAGCGTCATCCAGCCTCCAGGACAGCGTGCAGGAACTGCCGTGTCCGCTCGTTCTTGGGGGTGCCGAACAACTCGCCTGGCGGCCCTTGCTCGCAGATCTTGCCCGCGTGGAAAAAGCAGACGCGATCGGAGAATTCCTTGGCAAATCCCATCTGGTGGGTGACCATCAGCATGGTGAGGTCATGCTCCCTACCAAGTTTTCGGATGACTTCAAGCACTTCGCCAACGAGTTCGGGGTCCAGGGCCGAGGTCACCTCGTCGAACAGCATGATCTTGGGCCGCATGGCGCAAGCGCGTGCGATGGCGACACGCTGCTGCTGACCACCCGAGAGCTGCGAGGGATAGTGGTCCTTCTTATCCGATAAGCCGACCATGTCGAGCAGTTCGGCGGCACGCGCCTCCGCATCGGCCCGCTTCATGCCTAGCACGGTTATCGGTGCCTCGATGCAGTTCTGCATCGCCGTCATGTGCGGGAACAGGTTGAACGACTGGAACACCATGCCGATCTTGGCGCGGATCTTGCGGATGTGGGCGAGATCGGCGGGAACAAGTTTGCCGTTCCTCTCCATATGGGTCAGCGGCTCGCCTTCAACCCAGATGACACCGTCATTGATCGTCTCCAGCGTCATCAGCATGCGCAGCACCGTCGTCTTGCCGGAGCCGGACGGGCCGATGATGGAGACCTTTTCGCCGCGTGCTATTTCCAGCTTAAGCCCGTCGAGAACGGTTAACGTGCCGTAGCGTTTCGATACATTGTCGAAGCGAACCATCGGTTGTTCCGTCATCGCATGGTCCTCCGGTTGAGCAGGCCTTCGAGGGAGCGAATGAGCGCAGCAGAAACCAGGCTCATGGCAAGGAAGAACAGACCGACCAGCGTCATCGGCTCGGTGTAGCGGAAGGTTTCGGAGCCAATGATCTTGGCCGTCTGCATCAGCTCCAGCACGGCGATTGCGGACAGCAATGGCGTCTCCTTGAACAAGGCAACCAGATAGTTGCCGAGCGCCGGAACGATCGGCGGAATCGCCTGCGGAATGATGATGTCGCGGAACGTTGTCCAGGCCGAAAGATTAAGTGCGATCGAGGCTTCCCACTGGCCGCGAGGGATGTTGTCGAAACCGGCGCGATAGACCTCGGAGCAATAGGCGGCATAGTGGATGCCGATGGCCAGCACCCCGGCGGTGAAGGCGTCGAGCACGACACCGAATTTCGGAAAGACGAAATAGAGAAAGAATATCTGGATAAGCAGCGGGGTCGAACGGATCAGTTCGACCAGCACCGAAATTGTCCAGCCGGTCCACGGCACGGCGATACGGACGACGGCCAGCACCAGGCCAAGCGAGGCGGCAAGTGCAAAGCCGATCAGCGTCGCCTCGATGGAGACGATGGCCGCGCGGGCGAGCACCGGCAGGATTTCAAAAGCAAATGCCCAGTCCCAAATCATGCTGCCTTCCCTCGCGCCAGTCCGATCGATGCCCGCCTTTCGAGAAGCCGCATGCCGATGGTCAGAACCAGCGACATTGCCAGGTACATCAAAAGGACAAGTGTGAAGATCGGAATGGTCTTGAACGTATTCTGGTTCATTTGCTGCGCCTTGAAGGCGAGGTCGGAAAGCGTGATCAGCGACACAAGCGCTGTCGATTTCAGAAGCTCGATGAACAGGTTGCCCCAGGGCGGGATCATCGCCACAAAGGCCTGCGGCAGGATGATCCGGCGCAACATCTGTGGCCGGCTCATGTTCAATGCCGTACATGCCTCCCACTGGCCGCGAGCGACCGAAAGGATCGCACCACGCACGACCTCCGACCCGTAGGCACCGACGTTCAGGCCGAGTGCCAGGACTGCCACCACGAAAGCGTTGATCGTGACGCCGAATTGCGGCAGCACGAAAAACAGCCAGAACAATTGTACCAATGCCGACGTTCCGCGGAAGATCTCGACATAGACCGTGGCCAGCCATCTGAGCGGCGTCGGGCCATACATCCGTGCAAGTGCTGCAAGCACGCCCATGACGATTGCGAGCAGGCTGCCGAGGACGGCGATCTCGATTGTCAGGACCGCGCCTTGCAGCAGCCCCGGCATGAACACTCGATAGCTTTCCTGTGTTGCCAAGCCGCCGATCACGACGAGCGCGATGACCAGCATGGCAACGAGCGTACGGATACCCATGCGATTCCCCCGGAGAAAAAAGGGCGGCGCTTTCGCGCCGCCAGCAGTTGGGAACCTACTTGCCCGCGCAAAGCTCCGCGGTGGTCTTGTTGGGGAGGTAGTCCTTGCCGAAGCCGAGCGGCTCGACCAGCGCAATATGCTCCGGCGAACCGATGAACTTCTTCAGCTCGGCGTTGAACGCCTGCTGCAGGTCGGTGTCTTCCTTGCGGAAGCCGAAGCCGCCATGACCTTTCACCGATTTGCCGGCAACCTCGCCGAAGGGCTTGGTCGATTCGACGCCGTCGGCTTTCTTGGCCATATCGGCGATCGAAAGAGCGGTCAGCGCAGCAGCGTCGGCGCGGCCCGACTGGACGGCCGCGACCAGGCTGGACTGGTCGGGCAAGGAGACAATCTGCCCACTGGCAACGCCCGCTTCCTTGGCGAAGCCGCCTTCGACGGCGCCGGCCATCACGGCAAGCTTGAGATCCGGATTATCCTTGATGCTGGAAAAATCCTTGATGCCTTTCGGATTGCCTTTTGCCACCAGCATAGCCTCGCCGATGCCGTAGGACGGCTCGGAGTAGTTGATCTCGGCGCAGCGCTTCGGAGTGATGAACATGCCGGCGGCGATGATGTCGAAGCGGCCGGCCTTGAGACCTGGAATGAGCGAGCCGAATTCGGTCAAAACACCGTCGACCTGCGGTATGCCCATCTTGGCGAGCACCGCCTTGGCGACTTCCGGCGCCTCGCCGGTCAGCTTGCCGTCAGGCGTGGCGTAACCGAACGGCGCCTCGTTGGCGAAACCGACGCGGATGTAGCCGTCCTTCTTGGCCCGTTCGAGGGTGGTTTCCGCGTGAGCGGATAGCGATGTCAATGACGTCGCGGCGAGCGCCATGCAGGCAGCCGCTTTCACGACCATGCGGCGCGATATTGATGAATTGAGCATGCTTTTCTCCCATTGGACAACGGTGGATGGTTCCCAGGGCGCAGCCTTCTTCGAGGTCGACGCCTGCTTGATAAGACGTATACAACTGCCCTAGACATTTCGCAAGCAGAGATATAGAAACCATGAAAATTCGGCGATAATTCGTAGTTAGCCAACAAATTGACGTCGAGTTGTGCACAATTTGGCCTGTTTGCCCATGTTGATCAAAGGGCAAGCGGCGTACCTGGAAGGCAGGATTTCGGTGGCGACTGCGAACGGGTTCGGGAAATTCACGCAAGCGGAGTATGGGCAGCGCCTCGCTGGCGTGAAGACACGCATGCAAAAAGCCGGCTTCGATCTCATCGTCTGTCAGGATCCAGCCAACATGTGTTGGCTGACCGGCTATGACGGATGGTCGTTCTATGTTCCGCAGTGCGTCCTCGTCCATCTGGAGGAGGATCGGCCGATCTGGTTCGGCAGGGCGCAGGACGCCAAGAGCGCGCGCCTGACAACCGGCCTGCCGGAGACAAACATCGTGCCGTTCTCGGAGCGGCTAGTGCAGCAGCCCGTCGAACACCCATATGACGAACTCGCCCGACTGATCCGGTCGCGCGGCTGGGAAAAGGCCCGTATCGGCGTCGAGTTGGACGCGCATTATTACACTGCGCGCTGCCACGCCCACCTTGTCGAGGGACTGCCCGACGCGCACTTCGCCAACAACCACGATCTCGTCAACTGGGCGCGGCTGGTCAAATCCGAAGCCGAGCTGGTGCTGATCCGCGAGGCGGGTGCGATCTGCACGCATGCGATGAACCGCGCCATCGAGAAAATGCGGCCCGGCGTGCCGCAAAACCATGTCATTGCGGAAATCTATCACGCACAGATCATGGGCGTGCCCGGAGCGGGCGGCGACTATGCCGCGATCTGTCCGCTTATGCCCGTTGGCGAGGGCACCAGCACGCCGCATCTGACGTGGTCCGACGCGCCGCTGCCGGACAGCGGCCTCGCCATTCTGGAGATCGCCGGCGTGCGCCGCCGCTACCATGCGGCGCTGACCCGGACGGTACATTTCGGCAAGCCGCCGCAAGCCATCCTCGACATGGCCAAGGCGATCGTCGAGGGCGTCGACGCTGGCCTCGAGAAGGCGCGCCCCGGCAACACCGCCGAACAGGTGGAAGCCGCCTGGCAGGCAGACCTGCGACGGAACGGGCTGAAGAAAGACAGCCGCGTCGGCTATCCGGTCGGGCTCGCATACCCGCCCGATTGGGGTGAACGCACCGCAAGCCTTCGTCCGGGCGATACTACCGAGATGCAGCCTGGGATGTGCTTCCATTTCATGGCCGGCGTCTGGCTCGACGATTTCGGCATCGCCATCTCGGAATCGTTCGTCGTCACGGAACGCGGCGGCGAACGCCTCTGCGATGTGGCGCGCGAACTCATCGTCATCGACTGACATGGGGGCCGGGAAACCGCCTGCCGAAAAAGACCATGCCCGCCAGCAAGCCGGCAACAAGCACGAGGACGCCCGATGGACCGCAATCCTTTTTCCGAAGCCGAAATCGCAGGCCGGCTGGCAAAGGTCCGTACTGCACTGGTTGAGCGCGAGCTCGACGCGGCGGTGTTTGCCTCGCCGGAGAACGTCTTCTATCTCACCGGGCTTGATCACTGGGGGTATTTTGCCCCTCACCTGCTGATTGTCCCGCTCCGGGAAAAACCTGTTCTGGTCACCCGCTCGATGGAGAAGGTGACAATCGAGAAGCAGGTGAAGGCAGCGGAATTCCGTGGCCATTCCGACAGCGAAACGGCGGCCGACCTTGCCGCGCGGGTGCTGGCAGAGCTCGGCCTATCCGGCAAGCGGATCGGCCTCGAATACTGGACAGCCGGCCTTAGCCATGGACTTGCCGTGGCACTCCAGATGCAAGCCGATGCAAAGTGGAGCGATGTCTCCGGTCTGATCGACAAAATGCGGCGGGTGAAAAGCGCCGAAGAACAGGCGCTGATGCGGCGGGCGGCACAAGTGACGGACGCCGCCGCCGGTGCCGCGATCGCGGCGATCTCCGATGGCGCTTCCGAACAGGAGGTCGCCGCCCAATGTGTTGCGGCAATGATCCGCGCCGGCGGTCATGCGCCGGGCTTCGGACCGTTCATCCGCCCGGCCGCGCGCCTGGGTGAAGAGCACACAACCTGGGGCGACGGGATCTACCGCAAGGGCGAGCCCGTCTTTGTCGAACTGTCCGGGTGCATCTCGCGCTACCACGCCCCGCTCGGCCGGCTCGTTCGCATAGGCCACATCAGCGATGAAGACGCCACAATGGCGGAGGTGACCGCCAAGGCGTTCAACGCGGTCGTCGAGGCGCTACGGCCGGGCGCCAAGGCGCGCGATGTCTACGCCGCCTGGCAGGCCGTCGCCGACGAGGCCGGTCTTTCCCACTATCGCCGCCATCACTGCGGTTACCTGGTCGGCGCCGGCCAGCCGCCGTCATGGACCGGCGGCAATTCGGTGACCGGCTTGCGACACGATTCCGACCTCGAGATCCAAACCGGGATGAGCTTCCACATCCTGTCGTGGCTGATGGGCACTGGTCGCGGCAATGACTTCGTCTCCAACACGGTGCTGTTGACCGATGCGGGCGCCGAAGTGCTTACCCGCACGCCGGCCGGCCCGATCATTCGATAGGCCTGCACACATGGCGCGCTACTCGGCATTTTCGGTTTTCCGCAACGCGCTGTCAGGCCAGAAGAACTGGCAGCGCGCCTGGCGGGCAGCGGAGCCAAAATCGTCCTATGACGTGATCGTTATTGGCGGCGGCGGACACGGCCTCGCCACCGCCTTCTACCTCGCCGAGAACCACGGCATCCGTGACGTTGCGGTGCTCGAAAAGGGTTATGTCGGCGGCGGCAATGTCGGCCGCAACACCACCGTCATCCGCTCCAACTACCTGCTCGACGGCAACACCCAGTTCTACGAATTCTCGATGAAGCTTTGGGAGGACATGTCTCAAGCGCTGAATTTCAACGTGATGTTCTCCCAGCGCGGTCAACTCGTCACGGCGCATTCGGCCGATCAGCTCGACGGTTTCAGCCACCGCGCCAACGTCATGCGGCTGAACGGCATCGACGCCGACATCCTCGACCGCGAAGACGTGCGCCGGCTGGTGCCCTATCTGGATTTTTCCGACACCGCCCGCTTCCCGATCCATGGCGCCATCTTTCAGGGCCGCGCGGGCACGGCACGCCACGACGCCGTCGCCTGGGGCTATGCGCGTGCCGCCGACAGCCATGGCGTCGACATCATCCAGAACTGCGAGGTGACAGGCTTTGTCCGTGACGGCGACAGCATCGTCGGCGTCGAAACCACGAAAGGCCGGATCGGCGCCGGCAAGGTCGGCCTCGCGGTTGCTGGCCACACGTCCGTGCTCGGCGCCAAGGCCGGGCTTGAATTGCCGATCGAAAGCCATGTGCTGCAAGCTTTCGTCACCGAGCCGCTGAAGCCGCTGGTAGATCACGTCGTGGCCTATGGCGCCGACCATTTCTACGTCAGCCAGTCGGACAAGGGCGGGTTGGTCTTCGGCGGCAATCTCGACGGCTACAATTCATACGCCCAGCGCGGCAATCTCGGCGTCGTGCGCGAAGTGGCGGAGGCCGCGATTGCATTGATGCCGTGCATTTCGCGCGTCCGCCTGCTTCGACATTGGGGCGGCGTCATGGACATGACCCCCGATGCTAGCCCGATCATCTGCCCGACGCCGATCGAGGGTCTCTATCTCAACGGCGGCTGGTGCTATGGCGGCTTCAAGGCGACGCCGGCTTCCGGCTGGTGCTTCGCCCACACGATCGCCACCGGCAAACCGCATCCCTTGATCGCGGCCTACGGGCTCGATCGTTTCCGCACCGGCCACACGCTCGATGAGGCCGGCGCCGGCCCTTCCGCCTGGCTGCAATAGGAGGCAGGACAAAATGCTGCGCATCGAATGCCCCTGCTGCGGCCCGCGCGATCATGACGAGTTCCGCTATGGCGGCGATGCCTCGGTCAAGCGTCCGGCCCATGACGATCCCGATCCGGAGGCCTGGTACCGCTACGTCTATATCAGGACAAACCCGGCCGGCCCGCACCGTGAATTCTGGCAGCACGTGACCGGTTGCCGCCAATGGCTGGTGGTCGAACGCGACACCCGCAACCATGCCATCGCAGCCGTCGACTTCGCTAGAAAATTGCGGGCCAGGAAATCAACTCTCAGGAAGTCACCGGCATGAGTTCAAACCGCAAACGGCTGTCGGTGGGTGCCCGCATCATTCGCGAGCAGCCGGTCGAGTTTACCTTCGACGGCCGCAAGCTGGCTGGATATCGCGGCGACACACTTGCCTCCGCGCTGCTCGCCAATGGCGTCACGCTGGTCGGGCGCAGCTTCAAATATCATCGCCCGCGCGGCATTTTTTCCGCCGGACCCGAAGAGCCGAATGCGCTGGTTACGCTCGGGACCGCCGGGAGGCGCGAGCCGAACCTGCCGGCGACCACACTGGAACTCGCCGACGGTATGGTCGTGGAGAGTCAGAACCGCTGGCCATCGCTTGCCTTCGACATGCAAAGCGTCAACGGGCTGTTGGCACCGTTTCTGTCCGCCGGCTTCTACTACAAGACCTTCATGGGCCCGACGCGCCGCGCCTGGATGTTCTACGAGCACTTTATCTGCAAGGCTGCCGGTCTGGGCAGAGCCGGCACCGGCGTGGATCCCGACCACTACGAGGTTCGTCATGCCTTCGCCGATGTCGCCATCGTCGGCGGCGGCCCGGCGGGATTGTCGGCGGCGCGGGCGGCCGCCGCGGCCGGCGCGCGAGTCGCGCTGATCGAGCAGGATTTCCTGCTCGGCGGCCAGCTTCTGGCGGAACCGTCCGACAGCGCAGCGGCCGCATGGCTGAGGCAGGCCGAGGCCGAGTTGGAGGGCTTCGAAACCATCACGCTTATGAAGCGGACGACCGCTTTCGGCAGCTATGACGGCAATGTCCTTGGACTGGTCGAACAGCGCGATCCAACCAATCCGCAGCCGAATGGCGAGACACGGCAAACGGTCACTATGTTGCGCATCCGCTCGATCGTTTTCGCCACCGGCGCCATCGAGCGGCCGATGGTGTTCTCGAACAACGACCGGCCCGGCGTCATGCTTGCCTCGGCCGCCCGGACCTATCTCAACCGTTTCGCCGTCCTGCCGGGCAAGAAAATCGTCGTCGCTACCACCAATGACGGTGCCTGGCGCACCGCCTTCGACTATGCCGCAGCCGGCGCGAAGGTGACGATTGCCGATCTGCGCCCCGTCCCGCCCGCAGCACTTGCCGCAGAAGCCGCACGGCTCGGCGTGGTGGTGCGGACCGCAACGCGCATCGTCGACCTGCATGGCGGCCATGCCGTCAGGCGCGTAACGCTCAATGGTCCGGAGGGACAATCTTCGGCCGCCTGCGACTTGGTCTGCATCTCCGGCGGCTGGTCGCCAACCGTGCATCTCACCTCACACCTCGGTGTCAAACCTGTGTATCGCGACGACATTGACGGCTTCGTGCCGGGCGTCTTTTCAGCCAGCCAGTTCGGCGCCGGTGCAATGATAGGAGCCTATGCGACAGTCGCTGCCATCGAGGACGGCCATCGCGCCGGCATCGAAGCGGCAGCCTCCTGCGGCAAGTCGGCACCAGTGTCCGCTCCATCGAAACTCGATCTCGGTGAGACCGGCTCGAGCGTCCTTCGCGAAGCCCTGCCCGCTGGACGTGCAAAGGCCTTCGTCGATTTCCAGATGGACGTGACAACCGGGGATATCGAGCTCGCCCATCGCGAGGGCTATGAATCGGTCGAGCACCTGAAGCGCTACACTACGCTCGGTATGGGCACCGACCAAGGCAAGACCAGCAATTTTCCCGCACTTGCCGCGATGGCAGCGCTGCGCAACGCAACGATTCCTGAGACCGGCACCACGACCTTCCGCCCGCCCTATACGCCGGTTGCCATCGGCGCGCTTGCCGGGCGCGCCATCGGCCATCATTTCAAGCCGATCCGCCGCACGCCGATGCATGACTGGCACATGGCGAACGGCGCCAAGATGCTCGAGGTCGGGCTCTGGATGCGGCCCTATTTCTACCGGCAGTCGGGACGTGACGTGAACGACGCGTATGTCGCCGAAATGCGGAATGTGCGCCAGGCCGCGGGGCTGATGGACATCTCCACGCTCGGCAAGATTGATGTCCAGGGCCCGGATGCGGCAATCTTCCTCGACCGCGTCTACGCCAACGGCTTTGCCAAACTGGCGGTAGGCCGCGCCCGCTACGGCGTCATGCTGCGTGACGACGGCATCGTCTTCGACGACGGCACCACGACGCGGCTGGCGGAAAACCGGTTCTTCATGACCACTTCGACGGCCAAGGCCGCCGACGTGCTGTCGCGTCTCGAATTCCTGCTCGACACGGCCTGGCCGGATTTGCGTGTGGCAGTGACCTCGGTAAGTGACGAATGGGCAGCGATGTCGGTCGCTGGGCCGAAGAGCCGCGCAATCCTCGGTGCTGCTTTTCCTGCTCTTGACGTTTCCGATGAGGCGCTTCCGCATATGGGGCTACTCGAAAGCGAGTGGGAGGGCCGTGGGCTCCGCATCCTGCGTCTCAGTTATTCCGGCGAGCGTGCTTACGAAGTCTATGTCGGCGCCACTGCGGGTGAACAGCTCTGGAGCCGCTTGCTCGAAGCCGGCAGACCCTTCGACCTGAAGCCTTACGGCGTTGAGGCGCTTGGCGCGCTACGCGTCGAAAAGGGCCATGTCGCCGGACCGGAGATCGATGGGCGCACGACGCTCGACGATCTCGGCCTCGGCCGCATGGCCGGCAAGCGCAGCGGCTTCGTCGGCGACGTCCTGCGACGGCGCCCTGCCCTCCGGGCGCCCAACCGGCAGCGTCTCGTCGGACTGGAATGCATCGAGGACGGAAAACGCCTGCGCGGCGGCGCCATCCTGTTCCTGCCGGATGAGAAACCCTATGGCCATGGGCGCGGTCGCGTCACCTCCGTCACTTTCAGCCCCGAACGCGCCCATTATGTCGGCCTAGCCCTGCTTGCCGGGGATGTCGCGGCAGAAGGAAGCGAGGTCGTGGCGGTCTATCCGATGAAGGCCGAAACGGTTCGCGCGCGCATTGTCTCGCCGGTATTCATCGATCCGCAGGGAGAACGGCTGCATGGCTAGCTTGACCTCTTCTCGGGATTTCAGCCTATCCGTGGTCGATTGTCCGCTTATCCAGATCGAGGGCTGGGACGGGACACTGAGACAATTCGAAACGAGCGTCTCGGCGTCGCTCGGCACGAAACTTCCCGCCTCGATTGGAGAGACGGTTCGCCACAAGGCGCTTCTAATTATCCGCATTGCACCTCGCCGCCTCTGGCTGGCTCTCGACGAAGGCATGCAAGCGCCTGCCCTTGTCGTCGATCCCGATCTCGGCTGTTCCGTTCCCCTGGGGGAAGGTCGTGTTCGTTTGAAAATGGCCGGCCCTGATATCGCAAGGCTTCTGTCCGGCTGCATTGCCGTCGACTGGCACGCGCCGACCGCCGCTCCGGGCCGCGCTGTGCAAACATCGTTCCATCACGTGCCCGTGCTCTTCCTGCGCACCGGCGAGACCGCGTGCGAACTCATCGTGCCGCGAAGTTTTGCCCGCAGTCTCTCGGATTGGATTGCCGGCGGCTAGCCAATACCGGTTCCTCGGGCAAGGGCCGGCTTTAGCGGCGATCCAAACCGCCGTCACGAAGCCTTCTACTCTCTTGCCGGCCAGTCTTGCAGAAGCGTAATCCCAAACTTCGGCGCGGCTGTTTTGAGCCGCTCGATATCGGCAGGCGTCGGCGGCCCGACCACCTCTCCCTTGCCGAGTTCATGGCCACCTTCGGCGAGGAACTGCTCGAACACACTTGGCGTGTCTATCAGGATGTAGCGAACGGACTGGTTGCCGGGATTCACGAGCTGGTGCGGGATGCCGCGCTTCAAAAACATGCTCTCACCGGGCGAGAGCGTTCGGACCTCGCCGGCCACAATTGCGGTCAACTGCCCTTCGATGACGTAGACTGTCTCGTCGTCATTCGCGTGAACATGGATTGGTGTTTTCGTCTGCCCGTCGCTTCGGTTTTCGAAGAGACTCAACAAGCCTCCTGTCTGTTCGCCGGAGACCAGTCGCTTCATGACGATGCCTGCGAGCACGAATTCCTTTGGGTCAACATCTGTCATTGATCCAATCTGCCAGGTACATTCGGAGTAGGCCCGTACCGTGCCGTCAAGCAGACAAACTGCGCAGCGACATCCGGCAAACGTCGAACGGGCTCACGGGTTCCCGGTCGCCGGAGTTCCCTCTTCCCAAGCTCACTTTGGACGAAAAGCCGGCTAACCGGACATGCTGGCCGACACCGACATACGCCAACTCGAGGGCGCCGCAGAGGTCCGTCTAATTGACGGCGAAGCTGCAACGGGCTGCCAGACTCTCGCCAGGGCCAAGCACCGACAGTCCATTCCATTTGTCGATCCCACGATTGTGAGCATCGACCGCATGACTGACCGGTTCAAAACAGAAGAAGTCGCTCTCGTCCGATGGCGAATAGACCAGGTAGAAGTTCAAGGGCGACGAAGCTTCAATCCGCAGGCTGCAACTGTGCTCCGGCCACGATATGGTAGCGACGCCGTCCCAGCCGGCAAACAGATTGTTTATCCATCCGCTCGGCAATACGGCCGGGGCGCCGAAATCCCAATCGGGACGGGTTTTGACATCCACAAACCGTTCGGGGAGATGGCTGGGCAGTTCGAGACAAACCTGCGAGGCCGGCGCATGAAGCGCGGTCCGTGCCGTTCTCGGGAACCATGGATGGATACCAAGCCCGAACGGCAGCCTGACCGAGGCCCGATTGACGATGCGAAGCTTCAGCTCGAGCCCTTGTCTGGCTAGCGCGTAGCTCACATCGGCGCGATATCGGTATGGGCCGGGTCCTTTGCTGATGAGCGACAGCTTTGCGTTGTCTTGCGCTACGCTGTCGATGTCCCACTCGCTCGAAAATCCATTGCCGTGAATGGGAAATGGCTCGCCTGCAACATTGGCAGGCAGTTGGTGGAATTTGGAGTCGAATGTGAATCCGCCGCCCGAGATGCGATTCGACCACGGCAAAAGCAGGTTGCAGGCCAGATCGACGGGGTTGCTGCTCCCGCCATCCGGCCATGGCCTGAACAGCGGCACGCGCCCATGGTCCAGTCTCGCAAGACCTGCCCCAAGCGACGGGACGATTTCAGCGGACAGGTCTCCGCTTCCGATTTTGATCGTTCGGACCATCAGTTTCAGACGGTATCGGCCTTGGCAGCGGCGATCGGCTGTGGATGGCGGCCTTTGCGAGCCACTGCAAGGAGGTCGTTCGACGCGATCCCGATGAGCGCCTTCATCTGATCGTGAGCGTCGTCGGCCCTGCGCATCCGGATTGCCTCAAGCACGTCGCCATGCGCGCTCAGCGTCTGCTGGTAATTAGCGGTGGCCGATGTGGTCAATCGGAAGGAGAAGCTGAGGGCGGCAGCAAGCATATTGCCGAGATTGGCGAACACCGGGTTGCGGCTGGCACGAAGGATGGCGGTATGAAACCTGACGTCGGCATCGAGACACGCAGCAAGGTCGTCCTGCGGAGCAATGCGCATGGCCTCATAGGCGGCTTCGATGACTGCGAGATCGCCTGACGTCGCCATCTTGGCCGCAAGGTGGGCGGCCGCGGGTTCAATGATCAGCCGCGCCTCGATCAATCCGCGGACGAAATCGAGATCGGGCTCGATATCGCGCATCCATTCCAGAACCTGTGCATCCAGCCTGTTCCATTCGCTCGACACGCGCACACGCGTCCCGGCCCGCTTGCGTGCCTCGATCAATCCTTTCGCCGAAAGCGTCAGAAGAGCATCGCGAAGCGCTGTGCGGCTCGCCCCGTAGATAACGCAAAGTTCAGCTTCCGTCGGCAAGACGGAGTGCTGCGCGTAGGAGCCGGCGAGGATTCGCTGTCCGAGATCGCGTGCGATGCGATCCTTGAGCGATGACGTGGCGCCATCTGCGGCAGGAATGTCCTGCTTGCCTTGGCCAGTCGAAGCGATCGCCGTGTCCATCGTCATGTCCTGTTCAAGTGGTACTCGGCAATTACCACAGCAAGTATCAGCAGCGAGCCCTTGGCAAGCAACTGATAGAAGGTTGGCACGGAGGTCAGTATCATTCCGTTGTTGAGGACACCAATGATGGCGACGCCCAGTAGTGCGCCGACGATCGTGCCCTTACCGCCCTGCAAGGCGCAGCCACCCAGAACGGCCGCTGTGATGGCCTCGAGTTCCAGGCCTTGGGATCCGGATACGGGCTGCCCCGAGCCGGTACGGGCAGCCAACAGAATCCCGGCCAATCCGGCCGCCACTCCACTCATGATGTAGATGCCGACACGGTAGCGGTTGATGTTGATGCCGGAGAAGCGTGCAACAACGGGATTGCCGCCCAGGGCATAGATGTTGCGGCCAACGATCGAGCGGGCAAGGAAGAGATGGAACACGATCGCGGTCAGCAAAAGAATCCAGATCAGCAGAGGCAGGCCGAGGATTCGTCCGATCCCAATGAAGCGGAAAGTGTCGCTGAAAATCGCGATCGATTGCCCATCGGACATGATGAACGCGATGCCGCGGAAGATCGCCATCGTACCGAGAGTCGCGATGACAGCGTTGACCCGCCCATAGGTGATGATGATGCCGTTCACGAGGCCGGCAAGGCCGCCCAGGACAAGGCCGGCAAGAATGCCCGCCGCCGGCGATCCGGTCGCCTGGATGGCCATTGCCGTCGATACTGTGGTCAGACCGACGATTGCGCCGACGGCAATATCAAGCCCGCCGGCGACGATGACCACGGTCTGGCTCATCGCCAGGACGCCCAGGATGGTAATGCCCAGACCGATGTTCAGCAGGTTTCGGCTCGAGAAGAACACGTCGCCTCTCAGAGTGCCGAAAATGAGCACGAGAATGGCGAGAGCAACCAGGAGGCTTATGTTGTGAATGCCGATGCGCTCTGCCATGCGCAAGGAAGGGCGTCTTTTGCCGGTTTGTGTTGTTGCTGTCCTGAGCTCAAGGCTGTTCACTGAATTTGTCCTCCGAGCGATGCTACAGATTGCGGCATGGCGTGCTTCAGGATCGTGGCCTCATCGATGTCTGGGCGGGAAAGTTCGGCCGTGATTCGGCCTCCAGCCATGACAAGCACCCTGTCGGCGAGCCCGATCAGTTCGGGCATTTCCGAGGAAATCAGGATCATGCCGATGCCGCTTGCGGCGAGTTCATCGATCAGGCGATAGATTTCCGCCTTGGCGCCGATGTCGATGCCGCGGGTCGGCTCGTCGAGGATGAGAAGCATCGGCTGCCGGGCAAGCCAGCGCGCGAGAACGACCTTTTGTTGATTGCCACCCGACAATTTCGAAACCTGTTCGTCGAGGTTGGGCGCCTTGATCGACATCTTTGCTGCAAGCGGTGAGACGATCTCCAGTGCCTTGCGCCGGTTGAAGAAGCCGAAGGTCGACGTCTTGTCGGGCACGCAAAGCGAGGCGTTGTCAAGAATGCTTCGGAACAGCAGCAGGGCCTCGTGCTTGCGGTCTTCGGGGGCGAAGCCGATGCCTGCCACGATCGCTGCATGCGGACTGTTGGGGCCAACGGGCACGCCGCTCATCGTTATGGTTCCGTCGAGGCGCCGATCATAGCCGACAATCGCCTTTGCCAGCTCGGATCGACCCGCACCCATAAGGCCGGCAATGCCGAGCACCTCGCCGCGGCGGACCTTGAGGCTCACATCGGTGACGTGGTCGGTGGTCAAGCCCGCCACCTCCAGCAACGGTAGCCCCGATTGCCACTTCTCGCGCGTAAACAGATCGGCGATGTCACGGCCGACCATGAGTTTGGCTATGGTCTGCTCGCTGGCACCGTCCGCGCGGGAATCGTCGACCAGCCGGCCGTCCCGCAAAACGACAATGCGATCCGCAAGGTCGATGACCTCGTTCAGCCTGTGAGAGATGTAGACGATCGAAGTGCCCTCTTCGCGCAGCCGCCGAATTACTGAAAACAGACGGCGCGCTTCGTCGTCGGTCAGCGACGAGGTCGGCTCATCGAATGCGATCAGCCGGCCGCCGGCCCGTATGGCGCGCATGATTTCGATCATCTGACGCTGCGCCGGACCGAGCGTGCTGCAGAGTTGACGCGGCCGCATATCCTGCTGCATGCCGAAGGTCGCAAGCACCTTGTCGGTCTGCTCCTCGAGCCTATGCCAGTCGAGCAGGACGCCTGCCAGCCGCGGCAGTTCGCCGACGAAAATATTCTCGGCCACCGTCAGGTTCGGAACGATCTCCGGCTCCTGATGGATGACGCGTATTCCGGCTCTGTGGCTGTCGCGGGGTTCGCCGAAAACGATCGGCGTGGAGCCGTGCAGCACGGTGCCGGTGTCCGGTGCGAACACGCCTTCGAGAATTCGCATCATTGTCGATTTGCCGGCGCCATTCTCGCCAACCAGGGCGAGCACCTCTCCTGGCCGAAAGGCAATCGAGACATTGTCGAGCGCCTGCACGACGCCGAAGCGCTTCGAAATCCTATCGAGCGAGAAGAAATCCGATTGCATCAAAAGCTCACTCCCGAGGATCGATCCCGTGTGCCTGCCGACGAACTGCCGGCCCAAAGAGCGTCATGCGCCCTGCGGCGCATGACGCATATCTGGTTCAGTGGCAGAGCTTGGCTTTGTAGTCCGACGCAAAATTGTCGGCGGTGATGTATTCCGGGTCGGTGAAGGACTGAACGGGAAGCTTCGTTCCGTCCTTAATGGAGGCCAAGAGAATCTTCACCGCCAGCGCGCCATGATTTTCCGAATTGAGCCACATCGTACCACGGAACGCCGAGGGCTTTCCGGATCCGAAGGCGTCGCAGGCGCGGCTCCCGTCGATGCCGATCCCCATGCCCTGGTCTGCGGAATAGCCGGCATTCTCCAGTGCTCGCGCACCACCCAGCACGCCATCATCGTTGCATGAATAGAATATCCAGTTCGTGACGCTGGGATTGGCCGTCAATGTGGTGGTCATCACATCGATGGCGTTGACCATCGTATTGTCGTAGGGGACGCGAACGATGTTGCCCGGCTTGAAATCGGGCACCGCCTTCAGGAACGCTTCTTCCGCGCCCTTGTTGCGCTGCATGCAGGTATCGGCCTTGCGGTCCTCGATCGAGGCGATGCGCACCTCTTTGCCGGCCCAGCCTTCAGCCTTGTAGAGCTTGGCAAGCTCTTCGCCCACCCGCGCACCGATGTTGTAGGCATTCATGCCGACATAGGGGACCTGGGTGCCATCCTGGTAGTAGATATCGTCGTCCACCGCCACCAGGGGAATTTTTGCGGCCTTTGCTTTCTCCGCGATGACCGGTCCCAGCGCCTTGTCGGGGACAACGATGGCGATGCCTTTCACGCCATCGCCGACCATCGTATCGAAGGTCGTGATCGTCAAATTGGCGTCAAACTGAACGTCCTGCGACACGAATGCAGCCCCGGCCGCCTCAGCCGCTTTCTTGGCGCCGCCGACTTCGGCGACGAACCATGGGTGGTCTCCCATCTTGTTGATGTAACCAATCTTGATGTCGTCTGCGCTTGCTGCGCCACTCATCAGTCCGGCAGCCAGTACCGCAAATGTCGCCAAAGCCTTTGTTGTGGTTTTCATGAAGATCCTCCCTGAGCTCAATGGTGGTTGCTAGTCGTGGTAGAGAACCGAGCGCCCACCATCGATGGTGATCGTCTCGGCATTTATGAACGGCGCTTCGTCGGAAGCGAGGAAAACCGCCGTCATTGCAACCTCGTCCGGCCGGCCAATACGCTTGGGCGGATGGAGGTCGTAGGCTCGCCGCTTCTCCTCGGCGGGGTTCGGGAATGTGTTCCAGTAGGCTTCCGCGATCGGCGTCTCGATATAGCCGGGTGCGATCGCGTTCACCCGGATACCGCGTGCGGCATATTCGATGGCAAGCGAACGGGTCAGGCCCAAAAGTGCATGCTTGGCGACCGGATACGGGAACGTATGGGGAATGATCTGGAACGCGTGACAGCTCGCTATGTTGACGATGGACCCCGAGCCCCTCGCCAGCATCGTCGGCAAAACCGCCTTGGCGCAGAACCACGCGGCCTGGAGATCGAGCTTGAGGCAGCGCTCCCATTCATCATCCGGCATCGCCAGTGGTTCGTAGAAGACGTTGGCACCGGCATTGTTGACCAGAATGTCGACGCCACCATAGGCCGCGATCGTCCGGGAGACCATGTTCGCGACTGCGGATGCGCCGGTGACGTCCGTCTCGATGAACAGGGCGTCCGCGCCCTGGGCACGCAATTCGTCGGCGATCGCTTTTCCGCTTGCCGCATTCAGTTCGGCAATGACGGTCTTTGCCCCCTGCATCGCAAAGGCGCGGGCGATGGCGGCACCAATGCCTTGGCCGGCGCCCGTGACGATTGCGATCTTTCCTTGCAGCCGGCCTGCCATCGCATTCACCAGTCGACCACGGTGCCGTCCGGCATGACGGCATTACGGGCATGCAGCACTTCCTGCTTGAAGGGGTGGCGCGCGATCACGTCCTCATTGACGGTAACGCCAAGGCCCGGCAGTTCGGGCAGATCCCAGCGACCTGGTTTACGCTGAATTGGCCAGGTGACGACGTCGTCGTACCAGGCGACGGCACCGGACATCTCCTCCTGAATGACAACGTTCGGCGTCGATATGCCGAAATGAAGAGCAGCCACACCGGCGATCGGACCAAGCGGGTTGTGCGGCGCAAGGCCGATGCCCGCGGTTTCCGCCATGGCCGCGATCTTCTTCGTCTCGAGCAGACCGCCAGTGTGGCAAATATCAGGCTGGGCAATGTTGAAGGCGCGGGCTGCGATCGAGTGCGTAAATTCGCGGCGCCCGATCAGCCGCTCGCCGGAAGCGATCGGCACGGCCGATCGCGCCGTGATATGCGCCAGTCCGGCAACATCTTCGGGTGGAACGGGTTCTTCCGCGAACATGATGCGGGCCGGCTCGATTGCCTTGAGGTAGTCCATCGCCGCGTTAACCGATGCAGGGCGTCCGTGGAAATCGACCATGATGTCGATATCCGGGCCTACCGCCTCGCGAAGTGAGCCAACCATGTTGGCAACGGAATCGACTGCCTTGGCGGGCGATACGTAGTGGGTGTAGGGAACGCAGACGACCTTGACCGCATCGTAGCCTGCTTGCGTCACGATGCGTCCGCGTTCCACGATGGCATCCGCGGATCCGGTCTCATAGACCGCCTTCATGTCCCCGAGGCCGAGATGCGTGTAGGTGCGCAGATAATCGCGGACCTGACCGCCCAGAAGGCGCCAGACGGGGACGCCCAATGACTTGCCCAAGATGTCCCAGAGCGCGATCTCGATGCCGCTGACGGCAGACATTCCCTCGACGCCAAGACGCCAAAAGCCGTGGCGCGTAAGTATCTGGTAGCACTGCTCCACGTTGCGCGGATCTTGCCCGACGAGCAGGGCCTCAAGATCCTGAAGCGCCCCAACGACGGCTCTGGTCTTCCATTCCAGTGTCGCCTCACCCCAGCCAAATAGCCCGGGCTCGTCGGTTTCGACGCGAACGAAGACCCAGTTGCGCATTTCCGCATTGCAGACGCGCGCCTTGATGGCCGTGATTTTCATCGGTCCTCCCAGACCTGCCGTCTTTTTTGAGGGCAATATGTATGATTTATTATAGATAATATGGACGAGTCAAGCGCAACGTCGCTGTGGACCAAGGCCACGCCTCGATGTTCAGCTCGCAACCATTATGTCCTCGCCGCCCATCCAACGCAGGCATCAGCAGCTCACTCAGCTTGCCTGATCAGTATTCGCCAACGTCGATGACAGCCTGGGCAAAGGCTTGCGGGGCTTCTTGAGGCAAGTTGTGGCCGATACCGCCGGTGATGATCCGGTGCGTGTATCTGTCCGAGAATTTCTTGGCGTAGGAACTGCTGTCCGAATGGGGTGCGCCATTGGCATCGCCCTCAGGGTAATGGTCGGCACTGTGATCACGGGAGCTTCGGCCAGCCGGTTTTCCAGAACGTCATACTCCGGCTCGCCATGTACCAGGCCGAGCCTCCAGCGGTAATTGTGTATGACGATGCTGACGTGATCCGGGTTATCCAGGGCTGCGGCGCTACGCTCGAAGATGTCATCGTCGAAATTCCACTGCGGCGAAGCGAGTTGCCAGATGGGTTTGGCGAAATCGCGCGTGTATTTCTCGTAGCCGGCGCGGCCGCGATCCGTGGCGAAGTAATGAAGTAATACTGATACTACCATTGGCGCTTTGTCTCCGGTGGCAGCGGCACCCTGCCGACCTGTTGATTTCCTATGAGATAGCCGCTCACCGAGACGGTCGCCTTGCAACGCTCAGGCCAGAGCGCGGCAACGACACTGGCCGTTCGAGCGCCCCAGTTGCAGCCGGCGATCGTGGCCTTTTCGATCCCCAGTGCATCCATCAGGGCGATCGCAGCCGCGGCGAGCGCCGACTGCTGGCCGTTGCGTATCGTGTCGTCCGACAGGAAGCGCGTAGTGCCGTAGCCGCGCAGGTAGGGCACAATCACGCGGTAACCCGTTGCGGCAAGCTGGGGAGCGACGTCGGTGTAGGTGTGAATGTCATAAGGCCAGCCATGAAGCAGGATCACCGGAGCACCTTCGGCAGGCCCCAGCTCCGCATATCCGACGCTCAGTTTTCCGGCATTGACCTGTCTGAGCGAGCCGAATGATTCCGGCCTGGCTTGCGTCGCGGACGCCCTCGCCTCAACCACCAAGTGGCTGCCGGCGCGCTCAAGCCGAGTTCGGTGGCGGCGAACGTCATTGCTGTCGCACCGACAATGCGCCGGCGGCGATGATCAACCGTGTCGGGGGCCTTACTCGCATTCATGATGAAGCCTCTATGACGACCAACGAGCGGGAACGACCAGACTCGCCCGCCTCATCGGCCGACAAGAAATATTGCGCTTATTTCGATGGTGACTGCCGCGAATCCAGTATTGCAACCACTCGGCCAGGGGGCAGTGCGGCGAGCTCTGACGGAATGTCCGTAAGGTCCAGCGTTTCCTCGATTTCCCTTCGGAGAAATTCGAGATGTAGGCCGTCCCCGCGCTTGGAAGCGGCAGGATGTAGCATCCGCAGAAACGGCAGCATGAGAATGACTCCTGATCTTCTGTTGGGGCGAGAGAATATGTTGCGTCTGATCTTATGCTCGGGCCACCCCGGCTTCAGACAAGGCCCTCACGATCCATTGCGACGCGCACAGCCGGTCGGGCAGCCATTCGGGCGCGGAGCGCTTGCAAAGGCACGGGAACAGGGACGTGGAAGCGGGCCGCCCAAAGCAGCATCACGAAAAGATAAAAATCCGCGACGCTGGGTTTGTCGCCGAACAGATAGTCGGTCTTGAGCCCGTCTGCGAAGAACTCGAGTTGGCTCGTAATCGTCGCGCTCGCCTTGGCCTTTTCAGCATCGCTGCTTTGGTGCCACATCGGCTTGAAGCTTCGATGTATTTCAGTCGAGACATAGGTCAGCGCTTCGAGAACGCGCGTACGGCCCAACGGCCCTTCCACTCCCAGTGCCGGATATCACGACGCGAGCCAATCGAGGACGGCGATGTTTTCCGTCAGCGTTTCGCCGCTATCCAGCACGAGGGCTGGAACATACCCCTTGCGCGTCACGGTGGTGAAATCATCCCCCGAGGCCGTCCGCTTGGTTTTGAGATTGACGGTTTCGCGCTCGAAGGATGCACCAGCCTCCTCCAGCGCGATGTGGTCCGCAAGGCTGCACGCGAGAGGGCTGTAGTAGAGTTTCACCGCTTTTCCCTTTTCTGAACCCGATTGAATCGCGCTAGTCGTCGTCGGGCGGAAAACCTGCCACGCGAGACAACCGCTCCAAGAACTCGCACTTGGCGGGGACGACGACTACGACACCGACAGCTAGACATGCCTATGCCGAGGTATGGTCGGGCTGAAGTTTGGGATCGCCGTGCGCAATGCCGGGGCATATCGGTTATCTGGAGGAATCCAGAACCTTCCATGATGGCATCATCGCCAGCCCGGCCAGTCCTTCGCTCAGGAAATCCTAAACGAAAGTATTGGACGCGCGTGCCGTTGGCACGATGGCTCACACCCGGCCACGGCCGGCATATTCGGCGCGGCATGAGCAGACTGGAAAGGCGAAAGCCGTGGCCTGCTTTTGCTCGATTGCCACCAACGCGATGACGCAGCTTCCAACAACAGGAGTCGCCATCATGGCCGACCTTTCCGAAACCTCCACAGCCGAGCACACATTGCGCGTCGAAGCGCCCGCCGCGATCGAGGTCGACGTCTCGTCGTTGACGCCAGGAATGTCGCTCGTCGTGAAGTGGCGCGGCAAGCCGGTGGTCGTGCGCAACCGCACCGAAAAAGAGATGAAGGACGCCGAGGCGGTCAATCTCGCCGAACTCAAGGATCCAATCGCCCGCAACGCCAACCTGCCGGCCGATGCGCCGGCAACCGACGCCAACCGAACTGTGCCGGGCAAGGAAGCCTGGATGGTGATGATCCAGGTCTGCACCCATCTCGGCTGCATCCCGCTCGGCCAGGAAGGCGATTTCGGCGGCTGGTTCTGCCCATGCCACGGTTCCGCATACGACACCGCCGGCCGCATCCGGAAGGGGCCGGCACCCGAGAACATGGCGGTACCGGTGTTCCAATTCGTTTCCGACACCAAGATCCGTATCGGCTGAGGCAGGGGCATTTCGATGAGCGGCGACAAATACTCGACCTATACGCCCAAAACGAGAATCGAACGTTGGCTCGACGCCCGCCTGCCGCTGCCGCGGCTGGTCTATGACAGCTTCATCGTCTATCCCGTCCCGCGCAACTTGAACTACGCCTATACGTTCGGCGGCATCCTCACGATGATGCTGGTTTCACAGATCCTGACCGGTATCGTGCTGGCGATGCATTACGCTCCTGATACGGGGCTGGCCTTCAATTCGGTCGAGAAGATCATGCGCGACGTGAATTCGGGCTGGCTGCTGCGCTATCTCCATTCCAACGGCGCGTCGTTCTTCTTCATTGCCGTCTACATCCATATCTGCCGCGGGCTCTACTATGGTTCGTACAAGGCGCCGCGTGAACTGCTGTGGGTGCTCGGTTGCACCAACCTCCTGCTGATGATGGCGACGGCCTTCATGGGCTACGTGCTGCCTTGGGGACAGATGTCGTTCTGGGGCGCTACTGTCATCACCAACTTCTTCACGGCCATTCCGCTGGTTGGCGACTGGCTCCAGCAGCTTTTGCTCGGCGGCTTCGCGGTCGACAATCCGACGCTGAACCGCTTCTTTGCGCTGCATTACCTGCTGCCATTTGTGCTTGCGGGCGTGGTGACCTTGCATATCTGGGCGCTTCACGTCGTCGGCCAGAACAATCCGACCGGCATCGAGGTCAAATCGAAAACCGATGTCGTGGACTTCACGCCCTATGCGACCGTCAAAGATGCCTTCGGCATCCTCGTGTTCCTGTTCTTCTTCGCCTACTTCGTCTTCTACTTGCCGAACTATCTCGGCCATCCAGACAACAACAGCATCGCCAATCCGCTGAAGACGCCGGCCCACATCGTGCCGGAATGGTACTTCCTGCCGTTCTACGCGATCCTGCGGGCCATCACGTTCAATATCGGGCCGATCGATTCCAAGCTCGGCGGCGTGCTCGCGATGTTCGGCTCGATCGCGGTGCTGTTCCTTGTGCCGTGGCTCGACACCTCGAAAGTGCGCTCGGCGGTCTATCGCCCCTGGTACAGGGTGCTCTTCTGGCTATTCGTTGCCAATGCCCTCTTTCTCGGCTGGCTCGGCTCCCGGCCGGCGGAAGGCGCATACGTCGTCATGTCCCAACTGGCGACGCTTTACTATTTCGCGTTCTTCATCATCGCCATGCCGGTGCTCGGGCTGATCGAAAAGCCGCGACGGCTGCCGAATTCGATCACCGAAGCAGTGCTCGAAAAAGACAAGGCCAGCGGCAGAGGCCCGATCGCCGGGCCGGAGACCAAACATTGAACTGGGCATTGCGGTGATCGTTCATGAACTGGTGGAACTCTCCTCTGGTCTACATCGTGTTGCTCGGCCTCGCCGGGATCGTCGTTTGGTCTCTCATCCCCAGACGCTTCGCCAATGCGAAGCTGGTCGTCCAACTTGGCTTTTTCCTCGCGATGTCGGCCATGGTTCTCCACCTGCGCGTCGTGCCGTACGAGGCCGCAGGGAACAACGAAACAACCGGGGGAGCGATCCTCATCGGCTCGGTCAAGCTGCTCTGGTGGGTTCACCTTGCCTGGGCGCTGATCGGATTTGTCCGCATCTATCTCGTCTTTGAGCGAAAGCCGCGCGAGGCACGTCTCCTGCAGGACGTCGTGGTCGGAATCGTCTATGCTGGAATGTTCCTGTCGATCCTGGCGTTCGTCTTTGCAGTGCCGGTCGGAACGCTCATTGCCACGTCGGGCGTGTTTGCCGTCATGCTGGGACTGGCGCTCCAGAATACGCTTGGTGACGTATTTTCTGGGATCGCGCTTAACCTCGGCCGCCCTTACGTGCTTGGAAACTGGATCATTCTGGGCGACGGAACCGAAGGCCGCGTTGTCGAGACCAACTGGCGGTCGACTCAACTCCTTACCCCGACCCACAATGTCGTCGCGCTGCCAAACAGCCTTCTCGCCAAGATCGGGGTAACAAATTTAAGCGGTCCGGACGAGAGCCATGGACTTGCCGTCACCGTCAAGGTGGCGCCAACGAAGACGCCGGCGATCATCGTAGATCTCATGCGCACTGTCTTGCTGAGCTGCAATTCAATCCTCCAGGACCCTTCGCCTTCGGTTACCATCAGAAGCCTGGATGCTGCAGCTATCGAGATCGAGTTGTCGTTTCGCGTCGCAAGTATTGACCAGCGAAGTGCCGCTCGGAACGACATCTTCGATCTCATTTATCGCCATTCAAAGTCGACCGGCCTGCTGCTGGCGCAGCCACTTTCGGGCTCGATTGCCATAACCGACCGGCCGAGCGACGAGACGGCAGCCTCGCAAGGCTTCACCCCGATCGAGCTTATCAATTCCATACCGGTATTCTCGGCACTGACGGGTACCGAGCAGGAGTCGCTCGCCAAAGCGGCCTCGGTTCACACCTACCATAAGGGCGAGATCATCGCACGACAGGGAGAGATGCTGCCGTCGCTCATGATCGTACGGACGGGCGTCATCGTCCGGCAAATTGGCGAGGACGACGATCAACTGCAGGAGATCGGCCGGCTTGCACCTGGCGATTTCTTCGGCGAGACCGGCCTGCTCGCCGGCATTGGCGAGATGTCGAGTTTGCGGGCAATGACCCCTGTCACGGTTTACGAGATAGACCAGGAAAGCTTTGCACCGCTGCTGCACGACCGGCCCGAAATGGCCGAAGATCTTGCCGCGGTCCTGTCGATGAGGGTGTCGGCTTCTAATGAAAGCGGCATCGCGGGAGAGCATCACACGAGCTCCAAATTCGCCCTCCTCAAAGCCATTCAGACGGTCTTTCGAGCCGCTCCGTTCAAGCGCGTTCGAGCACCTGGCTGACAAAGCATGCAGAAGGACAGAGATCCATGACCATCCGCCAAAGCGATATCACAGGCATCGATCCAGCCGGCTATCCTTGATTTTGCGGACGGACTGAAGGTAGGGCGCGTATTGCCCTCCTCGAATCGCCTCATGATCGGGCCCTTCGTCCTGTTCGACCATTTCGGCCCCGCTATATTCGACGCAGGTCACGGTTTCGAAATGGCACCGCATGATAAGGCAGCGGATGGTGACCTCTGCGCCGCGACGGCTTTACGCCGCTGGCACGAGCAGACCACTACGACATCAAGTAGAGATCGTTCATCGTTTCCTCATCGAGCAAACCGTCGAACCAGACGTCGAAGATTGTCTCGAGCAGGAACTCCTCGTTGCTTGCTTCGGAAAACAGCGTGAGGGACGCGTGCAACTTCTTCGCATCAACGTCACCGAAGACAGCGCGAGCGCTCAGGCCCGAGAGCCGTTGCAGGGTACCAACGCATTCCCGATAACGGCCTCCGAGGATCGGAAATGAGAGATAGGCGCTGGCTTCGTCGAGCGATGTGATTGCATATGGCTCAGGCGCTGCACCAGTTCGCCTTATGGCCAACCTTGGGAAGATGAACTCCATGTAGGGAGTGCACATCATCCCTCGACGTAGAATGGCCAGCGCGTCGTCGTAGACCGGATCCTGTGCGCTGACGAACCTCTGCAGATCATACTCGTCAGGCATTTGGATAGATCCTTGGGAAACCCTCAACATTCGTCCCCATGACTAGCCGCAGACGACATCTGCATAGTCCGGGTGCTTGGCGAAAAAGCGGCTCATGAAGGGACATTTCAAGATCGCTTTACGGCCGGTTTTGCGGAGCAGTTCGAAGGTCCCTTGGGCCAATTGCGACGCGATCCCCTGTCCGGAAAATTCCGACGGGACTTCGGTGTGTATCAGCGCAACCTTCCCGCCCTCGAGCCGATAATAGGCCGCCGCAAACATATCGCCGGCGATCGGCAGCTCGAAACGGTGCTGTTGGACGTTTTCGACGACTTGTGCATCCATCCTTATCTCTCGACTGTATGTCACGTTTATCACCAGAGGCAGATTGGCGGGCCGCTATCGCATCGCAGGCAACCGCAGAGTGACGGTCGTGCCTACCCCAAGTGTGCTCTGAATATCGATGCTTCCGCCTGATTGCTCGGCAAAGTGCTTCACCATCGGCAATCCGACGCCGCCGAGGCCTTCGCGTTTGGTGGTGAAGAACGGATCGAAGGCGCAGACCATCGTCTCGCTGGTCATCCCGATACCGTTGTCCGCGACACGGATATCTACCTGACTGGCGGCGGAGTTTTCAGAGGCCAAGCCGGCATCGATCGAGATGAAACCGCCGTCAGGCATTGCATCGCGCGCGTTGAACAGAAGATTCAGAACCGCATTTTGCAATCCAAAGCGATCGCATCGCACCAAAGGCAGGTCGGACCCGACCCGAAGCTCAAGACCGAAATTGGCGTCCAAGGCGCTCCGTACGAGGGTCTCGATCTCAGCCAGGCAAGCACCTACGTTTGTGTATTCGATTTCCGCGTGGCTCTCTCGGGCGAGGCTGATGGTTTGCCGGACAAGGCCCCCGGCCCGTTCCAAAGCCGTTTTGGCGCCGGCTATTACAGGCCCGAGCGCCGGAGCCGCTTGGATGCTCGGATCGCGGGCCAGGTGGTTCAACGCCGACGAGGCGACCTGAATGAGATTGCCCAGGTCATGGACGATGCCGGTCGTCGACATTTGCACGGACATACCACTTCCAGGGCCATCGGGCGGGCCGTCGAAGACATCTTCTTTTATGTCCGGACGAAACATTTCATTCCCCGCTGGCTAAGTCGTCACCTATTTGCTTCAATACGCTATAAATTGCGACATTTATTTTCTACTATATCTAAGAAGACGCCGATGCATACTTCCGTATATTCAATCGCGAGACCATGCTCTATTGGTAGCCGATCCCGCTGATGTAGTTGGCAAGCAGCCGTTCCTGCAGTTCCTCTTGTTTAAAGAGCGCCTTCATCGCATCACGGATATCTAGGACGCCTAGCGGTTTCGAGTCAGCCCCGAGCACCGGCACATTCTGCAGGCCTTGCGCGGCCATGGTCTGCCAGACTGAATGAAGATCATCATCGGGACCACAGGACACGATGGACCGGCTCATCAATGCCGCAATCGGCGCTTCTGTTGGCCCTGAATTGGCCAGATGGCGGACAAGGTCGGACTTGCTCAGCACGCCTGCCGCCTCCCCACTGCCGTGGCACACCACGACCAGGCCTATTGCGGGCCTGGAAAGTGAGAGTGCCGCACTGCGGAGTGGAGCGTCGACATCGACCACCATAAGACGGGCCGATATTACTGGATGCAGACTGTCAATGCGCATGACGCCCTCCTGAGAGCGCCTCGCGGCCGCGACCGGGAGGCTGAGATCGGTTCCAGTGTTGGTCGCCGAGCTCGGCGACTTTGCCCGGCGGCTCAGAATGGCGCACAAACAAGCGCCATTCTGACCCATTCCAAAGATTAGCTCAGCGCTGCTTTGCTCAGGCCAAACTTCGCATCGCCCGAGCCCGGGACGGGTTTGAAGCCGATGTTCAGACGGTTCCAAGAGTTGACCGCCATGACAACGAAGGTCAGATCGGAGATTTCCTTCTCGGAAAGCTGCGACCTGACCCGATCGTAGATCTCGTCCGGGACACCCTGCTCGGGCAACTTCGTCAAGACTTCCGTCCATGCCAAGGCTGCACGCTCGCGAGGAACGAACAAGGTCGAATCCCGCCAGGCTGCCAGATGGTAAAGGCGCAGTTCGCGCTCGCCATGAATCTTCGCCTGTTTGACGTGCATATCGAGGCAGAAGGTGCACCCGTTCAGCTGCGCGGCCCGGACGGCAACAAGGTCGCGGATTGGCTCTTCGATCGACCCCTCTCGCGTCGCTCCAAGAAATTCGATAAATTTCTTCAGAAGTTCGGGCGACTGCTCGGCATAACTCGCGCGTTGGGCGGCGGCTTTTCCCTTCGGAGCGACCGGTGACGCTGCAATATTCATTACTTTATCTCCTTGAGGTGTTTGCAATCCATTGCCGCGTAAGGATGACCGGCGAGCCAAATTGTTGCTATCGCGCCCGATGATATGTACTGCCATTCATTAGGTCGGGGCGCCTAAACCGAAGTATAGGAGGTGGAAATTGGCACCTGACCGCGCCCCTCGGCAATTCGCTTTGGCGCAGGCATGCGACAGGCGCACAGCGTTTGGGTCACTTGAAGGGCGAGGCTGAACCGACCGGTGTCGATTGAACCTGGATCGAAACTGCGTTCACTCTTCGAAGGGAGCGTTCATCACAAGATCAACTGCCGAAGTCGCCTTGTAGCCTGAAACAAAGCGCTCGCCGAAGTCCCGGGCAAAGTTGTCGTAGGTGGTTTCCGGCCTGATCTCGGCGATATGACAAAAGCATCGCGTCATCCGCCGCTTCATCCCGAGGCGCGGAAATTCGCCAACGATCTTTGCAATCTCGGCTGACGAAACGAGGCTGTATTGCAAGCCGACGACATCGAGACAGATGCCGACTGTGCAAAGCGCCACCTCAGCCTCCTTGTAGAGGCCGATCGACGGCGTCGAGTTGAGGGCGACGCTGTCCCAAATCAATTGGGCGCGCCGCTCGTCGAAGCCGCCGTCCCGAACGAAGGTGCGGGCAAGATCGGCGCCTTCCACTTCGAAACGGCGCGGCCCGGCGAAGTCCTCATTGAGCGTGATGTCATGCAACAGGGTTGCAACGGCGACAACCTCCGCGTCGTGCTGGATATTCTGAATCTGTCCGATCCGGGCCGCGAAAAGCCAGGATCGGACAACGTGGTTGAACAAGTAGGGTTCACATCGCTGGCGGGCATGTTCGATCGCTCGGCCAACAAGCGGTGTATCGGGGACCGAAATCCCCGCAAGTGTGCGGCTGGCGATCGAATTCATGTCACTGACCGTCCTTTCGCATACGATGGTCCGGGGGCCACGATTTCATTTCGCGTTCGTCGTCAGTTCCGTCTCGCTGGTGTCGACGACGAAAATAGCAAGCAGACGAGCGCCTTCCGTCTTGCTGGCGTTTTCGCTGACGGCATGACGGTCGCCCGGGAATTCGGAGAAACTCTCGCCGGCGCGATAAGTCTTCACCGGCCCATCGTTGACCTGGCTTCGGATCGCCCCCTCCAGAACCGTGGCATAGATGAACGCGGATTTGGGATGGGTATGGGCCGGCGACGTACCCCCCGGCGCGTACTCGACGAGCACGGCCTTCATGCTCTTGCCGGGCACGTTTGGAAGGGCCTGGTCGTAGACAAGCTTCACGCTGGCGGCGTCATTGGCCATTGCTGCGGTGACGGAAGTGGCGGTGAGCGCGGCACAGAGAAGTGTTTTGATCATGTCTGGTCTCCTTGTTGTGAGAATGGCCTATCCGATGATTGCTTATTTCGGTGGCGTGTATCGGCTGAGCCAATCATCGAAACGCACGGCGCCGATGCGCGCATTCTCGCCGGGCACCAGCGTTCGGTCGTCGATTGCCACTTGGCCGTAGTAGAGCGCGCCGGGATCCGGGACGACTTTGCGCGGGTCGTTGGTCGCCTTCAGGAAGCGCTCGACAAGTTCGCTCATGCGAACACGCTCCGGGCCGGCAATTTCGATCATGCCGTTCAACGGCGCGGCAAGCGCGACGTCCGCCATCGCATCGGCAACATTATCAGCCGCCATGGGTTGGAAGTAGGCCGGCGACATATGAATGGTATCCCCGACGGCGCCCGTGTTTGCGATGGCGGCGGTGAATTCGAAGAACTGAGTGGCGTGAACAATGGTGTAAGGAATTCCGGATTCCCTGATCAGCTTTTCCTGAAGCAACTTGCCGCGGAAATAGCCCATGCCCTGTAGCCGGTCGGTACCGACGACCGACAGCGCCACGTGATGACGGACGCCGGCGGCCGTTTCGGCGGCAAAAAGATTACGCCCGGATGCCCCGAAGAACTCCAGGGCAGCCTTTTCCTCGAACGACGGCGAGTTCGCCAGGTCGACGACGACCTGCGCACCGGCAAGCGCGGACGCCAGACCCTCTCCCGTAACGGTGTTGACGCCCGAATTCGGCGACGCCGCCAGCACGTCGTGTCCTTTGTTTCGCAGCCTCTCCACGGTCTTTGAACCGATCAGCCCGGTTCCGCCGATGACGACGATCTTCATGTCTGGTCTCCTGGTGTTGCGTGTCTATTTTCGTTGCTCGATCGGATGCAGGCGCTTCCAGCCTGCTATTGACTGACCGATGCAGCAGCATCCTCGATGAGTGACGTGACCTCGTCGGGGTGCGAAACCATGAGCGCGTGGGACGCACCCTCGATGACGACGGTCTTTACCGCGTGCGCACGCTTGGCCATGAAGCTCATGACGGCTGCCGGGATGTTGCGGTCATCCGAGCCGTAGATCATGTAGGACGGCAGCGTCTTCCATGAGGCGACGCCCGAGGTTTCAGTCAGAGCCGCCTGAGCAACAGGACGTTGAGTGGCAGCCATCAGCAAAGTCTGCTCTTGCGGAACGTCGGCGGCGAACTGGGCGCGGAACTTGGCCGGCTCGATGAAGAGGTCTTGCCCGCCGTCCGGCAACGCTACCGGAGCAAGCGCGCTCCCCAAGGTGCTGCCGGGAAACATGCTGGACAACGTAAGGCTCGATTCGCCGGTATCCGGCGCGAAGCCCGCCACGTAGACCAACGCCTTTACATTGGGATTGCCATTGGCGGCCTCGGTGATGACAGGCCCGCCGTAGGAATGCCCCACCAGCACGACCGGCCCGGAAACCGACCGGACGATGGCTGAGACTGCTTTCGCATCGCTGGCAACGCCGCGGAGCGGATTAGCTGCGGCTATCGCTACATAACCGTCTTTGCTGAGCTTGGTGATGACTGCGTCCCAGCTCGACGATTCCGCGAAGGCGCCGTGCACCAGTACGATCGTCGGCTTGGGCTGAGAATTGGCGGCCTGCGCCATCCCGCCGCCCGACGCGGCCAGCGCTGCGGTGAGCGCCAGGGCTCGAGTTATGTTTCGCATTTGCTTTCTCCCGTGTGGCCTGTGGTGACCAATGCTCAAGAGAATGCGCCGACGCTGCCCGCCAACCTATTGTGCGGAAGGGTCTGTCATACAATGCCAAGGTGCAGGGTAGGTCACCGGGGAGATCAGGTGCCCTGCAGCATAATTGAGGTATCTATGCCGGGTGTGCATTGTCGGCGGACGCCGGAACAGACACTGAGGGCGCGCGGCCGGAGAGCTGTGTTTGCAAGACGCCGCTGCCGCCGTGGCGAGACCTGGCGATCCGACTTCTCTTGCGCGTCGATCCCTGCAATGCGACTTGCTATTTACGTGGCTCAATTTGCGCCACGTCGACAAAACGTGTCGCCTCCGACCTATTTGGCGCGACTCGTGCGGCAGCTTCCCAAAAAATTTTCGTGAGGAAGACCGATTGCTCAGCCGATAACCGGCAGTCTATTGGCGCGATCTCGCAGTCATGGCTCAGAGCACTGCCATCCCGCCATCCACCCGCAGATTGATGCCCGTGACGAAACTGCTCGCGTCCGAGGCAAGGAACAGAGCAGCTTTTGCCAGCTCTTCCGGCTGCCCCATCCGGCCCAGGGGTATTGCCTCCGCCATCGCCTTTTCAAACAGCCCGCGCTGCTCAAACGGTATGCCTAGCTTATCGAGAATAGCCGTATCCACCGGACCTGGGCTGAGCACGTTGACCCGGATGCCGCGAGACTTCAGTTCGATCGCCCAAGCGCGCGCAAAGGCATTTATGGCCGCCTTCGAGCCCGCGTATACAGCATGACCGTCCAGGACCTTCTCGCTGGCGAGCGAGCCTGTGAGGATGATTGCGCCGCCGTTCCGCATGATCGGAATCAGCTTCTGGACGCCGAAGAAGACGCCTCGCGTGTTAACGGCAAATTGCGCATCATATTCTGCCTCGGAGACATCGGCCGAGTGCGTGATGGTGTTTATGCCGGCGTTCGCCATATAGATGTCGAGCGCCCCGAACCTCTGGCGGATCTGCTGCGCTACCTCGTCATGGTGCGACACGTCGGCCACATTTCCCTGAATGCCCAGCGCGCCTGCCCCGATCTGTGCGACCGCTTCCTCGACCGCCTGCCGCCGGCGGCCGGTAATGACGACTTGCGCGCCCTCGGCCGCAAAGATTTTTGCAGCCGATAGTCCGATCCCGCTGTTTCCGCCGGTGACCACCGCGATCTTGCCTGAGAGTGCGCCCATGTCGTTCCTGCCTTCGAAAAATTGTGCCGGTGCTGCTGCGATGGTCGCAACTGCTGGCCAAGAAAATTTCACGCCGAATTGAGACCGCCAAAATGAGCGGCAATCGCAAACGGCTACCGATTGATAAACTCCCGGCGATTAGCCAGTTTGACGACCTCGAGAGCGCTTTGGCCTTCAAGGCGCGGCGGCGACCCCCGACAGTGCGACGTAGTGTCAAACCCCGGCGATCGCCTCCGCGCTGCACAGGCGCAGTTGCCCGAAATGGCAGCCCTGTCGCAGCATATGTTTGCCGCCTTTGCCAGCGCTCCAACTCGATGGCGCAGTGGTTCGGTTCCACAATCCGGGACATGAGCCGACAGACCGGCATTCAGGCCACCGCTCGGCTATGCGAGCGCACAAGGTTTGACCTAGCGCGCCACCTGAAATGCTGTTCAGGGCGCGCGAAATATTGCCAAAGGTGGTCATCGGCGGCTCCAAGGAAGTGCGGACAACATGCGGTCGTGTCTGAGGGCGTACTATCCTTTGATGAAGGCGAGCAGGTCAGCATTGACCTGATCCTGGTGCGTGGCCGTGATCCCGTGGGGCGCGCCGGGGTAGTAGATATCCTTTGCGCCTTTGATCAGTCGGGCCGACTTGACTGCCGAGTCCTTGACGGGGACGATCTGGTCGTCCTCGCCATGCAGGACCAGGGTTGGTACGTCGAACTTTTTGAGGTCCTCGGTAAAATCGGTCTCGGAGAACGCCTTGACGCTTTCGTACGCGTTGACGAGACCCGCCTGCATGCTCGAGAGCCAGAACTGATCCAGAGTCCCCTGGGAAACCTTAGCGCCCGGCCTGTTCGCGCCATAAAACAACGGTGCGAGGTCCCGGTAGTACTGCGAACGATCCTTGACGAGGCCAGCCCTTATGCCGTCGAATACCTCGATCGGCAGGCCTTCCGGATTGGCCGGCGTCTTCACCATGATCGGCGGAACAGCGGCGATAAGAACAGCCTTGGCCACCCGCTTCGTCCCGTGCCGTCCGATATAGCGAGCAACCTCGCCTCCTCCGGTGGAATGGCCGACCAGCGTGGCGTCCCGGAGATCCAGCGCCTCGATCACGGCTGCAAGATCGTCCGCATAGCCGTTCATGTCGTTGCCGGAAGTCGCCTGGCTCGATCGGCCATGGCCGCGCCGGTCATGCGCAACGACGCGAAAGCCGTTATGGGCAAGAAAGAGCATCTGGCCGTCCCAGGCGTCGGAATTCAGCGGCCAGCCGTGCGAAAATGTGACGACAGGACCCTTGCCCCAATCCTTGTAGTAGATTTCGGTGCCGTCCTTGGTCGTGATGGTGCTCATCGTCTTGGTTCCTTTGATTGAGGGGGGAAGAGGAAAGCTTTTGTTTTCGGCTCGTTGCCGAAGCAGCGCGGGGCAGTCCGGCGGCTACCGTAGAGATCAGGCCTGCCAACAAGACATCGCGGCGAGATCCGCCGACGGAGAAAAGTCCGTCTTTGTTCATCATGTCCATCCATGTGCTTTGAACATCATGCTCACCATCACGACCGTCGAGTCGGCCTGTGCGGTCGCGTTCGGGGAGGAGCGAGCGAGGAGCGGTAGAAACGCGACGGTCGTGATGGCTTGCGAGGAACAGGATGCACCGATCCGGGCCGCGAACCTATTCTACGGAAGCATCTGTCATACGATGCCAAGGTGCAGGGCAGGCACGCCGAGGATAGGGGCGGGCTAAGGCAAGCTCTTATAGACAGACGTCAATTTAGGCTTGGGTAGCGGCGCGGGGACCGACGCGGCATGGCCGGCGTCAGTTGTTGTTGCATGGAATGTTGCGAGTTTGTCGGTCAGGCTGGGGCCGCCAGGGAGCGCCGCTCAATGGTAACCGATGTTGGCGCGGGCCTTGCCGCGAAACACCCAACAGGACCACCGATATACATCAGGATCACCCGCATCAGCACGAGCGTACCGACAGCAGGAAGGCCTGGGCGCGCAGAGGAAGCAATTTCCCGCAGCCTGAAGCAGCCGGGCGCGCCGGGCGATCCTATTGGATGGGGCATGGATCGGCTTGTGCCAAATTCTAGGCCTGGCGCATCGGCGCGGGCAGCGTTTCCCATGTCCTGATCAGCTCACCGATGGAAGCGGCCTCCATCTTGCGCATGACATTGCCGCGATGCAGCTTGACCGTCACTTCACTGATCCCGAGGTCGAAGGCGATCTGCTTGTTGAGGCGTCCGCGCGCCACTTCTCGCAGAACCTCGCGCTCGCGCGGCGTCAGCGTCTCGACCCGCTCTACATTGCGCTTGACGATCACCGCATCCGCCCGCCGCTTGGCGTCCACCGCAATGCCCGTGATCACGGCGTCAAGCAGCGTTTGATCCCGCACCGGCTTGGTGAGAAAGTCCACGGCGCCGGCCTTCATCGCTTGGACAGTCATCGGGATATCGCCATGCCCGGTCAGGAAGATGATGGGTTTGGGGTTGCCGTTTTTCGCAAGATGGTGCTGCAGATCGAGACCGCTCGTCCCTGGCATGCGCACGTCGAGGATCAAGCAGCCGGGACTTTCCAACACATCGGCGTCAAGCAATTCGCGGGTCGAGGTAAAGCTGACCGGCAGGAAACCCGCCGACAGGATCAATTCCGACAGCGCCTCCCGAACAGAGGCATCATCATCAACAATAATGACCAGCGGCTGCTCGGCTTCAGCCCTCCGCTGCTGTGATGACGGCGTCGATCTCCGTAATGGCAATTGGTCAACTGTCATGTTTAGGCTCCGTTTTTGGGTTGCGTAAAGCATCGCCGATCGCCGCAAGCAGGGCCTGGCCATCGAAGGGCTTGCAGAAAAGCCCGCCCCCAATGCCCTTGGCGCGGTGCTGATCCACTATCTCGTGGCGACCGGTGATCAGGAACACAGGCAGGTCCGGACGCGCCTTCTTGACCAGGTCACGAAGTTCAAAGCCGTCCATGCCGGGCATCCCGATGTCGGTGATGAGCATGTCCAATCCAGACAGGCCGCTGACCAGCAATGCCCCCGGCGACGAGAAGCTGCGGGCCACATAGCCGGCGGACTCCAAGAGGTCCTCCAGCGACTCGAGCAGTCTTGGGTCATCGTCGACAATCGCAACGACAGGCCTCCGCTTGCTCACCCTCAGCTCCCCCCTGCCCGGCGCGAGTGCGTGATCGGTATTCCCAATCGCTCGGCGATGCGCACTAGGTCGGCGAGCGACGCCGCGATCATCTTCTGCATGACGTTCCTTCTATGAATTTCCAGCGTAACTTCGCTGATCCCTAGTTCAGCGGCGGCCTGCTTGTTGAGCAGGCCGCTGACCACCAGCGGCAGCACCTCACGTTCGCGCGGCGTCAGCTCAAGATAACGTTGCTTCAACACGCCCAGCTCGGCGCGCTCCGATCGCTGTACCCGATCCTGGGCAATCGCCGCATGGATTGCGGCCATGAGGTCTGCATCGCTGAAGGGCTTGGTCAGGAAATCCACGGCGCCGTGCTTGATCGCACGCACCGAGGACGGGATATCGCCATGTCCTGTCAGGAAAACGATCGGCGGATGATCGCCCTCGGCAATCTGTCGCTGCAGATCGAGGCCGTTAATATCCGGCAACTCGATATCGAGGATGAGGCAGGCAGGGACGTCCGGCTTGTCAGCGCGGATATAATCGCCCGCCGATCCGAACGCTGTGGCACGCAGGCCATGTGCGGCCAGCAGTTCACTAAGCGCCTCCCGGATGCGTTCATCGTCATCTACGATAAAGACAATTTGGCCGTCCGTCGTCATGACGCCGCTTCCATTTCAACCGGCAACGTGAAGATAAACGTCGCTCCACGTGGTTCGTTCTTCTCGACCCATAGACGCCCGCTGTGCGACTCGATGATCGAACGGCAGATCGCCAGTCCCATGCCCATCCCTTGCTCTTTCGTGGTAAAGAACGGTTCGAATATCCGGTCGGGAAACTCGACGCCCCGGCCGCGATCTCTGACTTCGGCCTGGACAACATCCCCGATATGGCGCACGCGGATGCTGATAACTCCGTCATCCGCACCAGAGTCCATCGCCTCGATGCCGTTGCGAATGAGATTGACCAGAACCTGCTGGATCTGGACGCGATCGAGCGCGACTAGCGGAACGTCGCTTTCGACATCAACGCTGATGCGAACGCCCCGCCGCATCGCTTCCTCGGTCACGAGGTCGCGTGCCTCTGCGATGACACTGCTGAGCGCGGCATTGGTCCTCGTCTCGGTGGATTGCTTGAACAGCGCGCGGATGCGGCCGACGACGTCCGCCGCCGAATTGGCGTCCCGGATAATGCGCTCGGCCGTAATCTTCGCGCGTTCGACGTTCGGCGGGACGGCGCCCAGCCAACGGTGGCATGCATGGGAATTGGCGACGATCGCGGCCAGCGGCTGATTCACCTCGTGCGCGATCGAAGCGGAAAGCTCGGCGAGACTTGCAGCCTGAGTGGCTTGCGCGAGTTTGTCGGAGGCTTGTCGCAGCGCTTCCCGCGCGCGCACCTCTTCGTCGATGTCGAGGGAAACCCCGTACCATTGCACAACCGCCCCGTCTTCATCACGCCGCGGCTCGACCCTGCACTCCGCCCAGCGATAGCCGTCTGTTTCGCGCCAACGAAACCGCATCGCGGAACCGCCGCCTGTTTCGAAACAAGTCAGCAACGTGCGCAGCACCTCGGGAGCATCTTCGGGATGAACCAGTTCTTGCAGCAATTCCTCGATGCGCGGCTCTCCGAGTGTTTCGACATTGGCGATGACGGCGCGGAAATGGTCTTGGTATCGCTTGTTGAAGTAGACCGGCCCGCCGGTCGGCACCGCGCTCCAAATGCGGACCGGCACAGCGTCGATCATCTGCTGAAGCTGCAATTCGCTCCGCCGCAGCGCCTCTTCGGCTTGCATCTGATCGTCTATGTCGTGACAGAGGCCGTACCACTGCACGATCAGGCCAGCGTGATCGCGCATCGGCTCTGCCCGGCTCGACATCCAGTGATAGACGCCATCGGCGCGGCGCAGGCGATACCTCATGGAGAAGCGCTCGCCGGTAGCAAGGCAGTGACTGAGCGTGTCGCCGAATGCTGCTGCGTCGTCCGGATGGACGGTGGCCGCTATCATCGCCGCCAGCCGGCCGATGCCCTGTTTGTCCAAATCCGTTACGTCAAGGCCGAGAAAGTCGACCATTCGCTTGTTGAAAAAGGTCGGCTCGCCGTCCGGCGTCAGGCGCCAAACGTGGCTCGGAACCATGTCGACAAGCTGCGAGAGCTCCCGCTCCCGGTCGCGCAATGCCTCCTGCGCGCGCACCTCATCGTCGATGTCGATGCTGGCCGTGTACCATTGGACGATCGCTCCACTCTGGTTCCGCAGCGGCTCGGCGCGGCCCTCCCTCCAGCGGTAGACACCGTCAGCGCGACGCAGGCGATACCGTATGGGATAGGGTTCGCCGGTGGCGAGTGAGCGGCTGAGCCATTCTCTCATCCTGGGTCCATCGTCGGGATGGACGGCTGCCGCGACTACGGTCGCCAGGCGGCTCGTGCCCGGCTTGTCCCAGCCCGCGATGTCGTTGAGGCCGATATAGTCTGTCGTGCGCTTGCTGAAGAAGGTTGGTTCGCCGTTGGGCGCCATGCGGGCAATGTGAGCGGGGATCATTTCGACCAGCAACGAGAGTTCTCGCTCCCGCTCCCGCAAGGTCTCCACACTTTGGCGCAAAGTGAGCACCGCCGCCTGATGCTGCCTGGAAATGGCGGCCACGACGAGCGCCGAAAATGCAGAGATGCCCAGAAAAAGCTGCAGCATGATCTGGTTGTGCTTCTGGGACTCGGGATCGCCGGCAAATTGGCTGGCGCCGGATATCGTGAATACTGCCGTGATCAGAGCGAGAACGGTCAATGCTACGGCGGCGCCTCGGAACTCAAAGCGCACCGCGGCCCAAAGAAGAGGCGGCATGATGATGTAGGCGAACGGCAGATAGCCGCTCAAGGAAAGGGCGGCGATCCCAAGAAAGATCAGCCCTAGGACGCAAGCTTCCATCCACCGCGCTGCCGAGAGCTGCGCCTTGCCGCGCCAGTTCTGGAACACGACCAGCGCCAGTGGCGCTACGATCAGGACTCCTGTCGCGTCTCCGATCCACCACAGCGGCCAAGCCGTCGCAAAGCTTTGCGATTGTATGCCAAACCACGCAAGCGCCGCACTTCCGACCGTGGCGCTTGCAACCGGCGCAACTCCAGCGGCCAGTACGACGAATGCGAGGACGTCCCGCAACGTTTCCAGCCGAACTGGGCGCTTGCAGGTCTGGTTCACAAGCCATGCGCCGGTCACCGCTTCAAGAGCGTTGCCGGCAAAGATCAGGAAGGCCGCGGGCAGCGGAGTGTGGAACCACAAGAAGTTGCTGAACAGTTCTGCCACACAGGCCCCCAGCACCCACCACGGCCAGCTATACCTGGAGGCGAAGACAAGCGTAGCGATGAAAAGCCCGCTCGGAGGCCAAATGGAAATCCCTGTTCCAGGTATGATTGCGAGCGACTGGGCGAAGCCGCAGCCCAGGACATAGGCCGTAATAAAAAGCCCCAGATGCAAGAATTGAGGACGGTGCGACCAGACGCGCGACAACCTGCCTCTTTCAAGATCGCTGATCATGTTGCCGCGAATCAGGCCCGGTTCATTCGTCGCGAAAGGTCGGCCACTTCCCGGTCCGGATCGGTCCAACTCATGCGTTAACGCGAGCGTTGCGTTGGAATCGGTCTCGCCAAGTGAGTTGGGCGCTATCGTCATCGGGTGCCCCTGACGGACAAACAAAATCTGGAGATTGTCGGCGCTTCGTGTAGCACTTGTTCTTGATAGCTGGACTGGGCTGACGGACTCACGTCGCCACCCTAATCCCGCCACGCCCCAACCGCACCTCATGGAAATCCATGCATTGCACGGGGCGGCGGCGCCCCTTCACCGAGAGCCGAAAAACCAAGCGCTTACTGAGCGCCGCCGGTGGCCGAGGTGTCGCCCGACTTATTGCGCAGCTTTCGCTTCAACCGGGAGAGTGAAGATGAATGTCGCCCCACGCGGCACGCTATTTTCCACCCAAAGGCGTCCGCCGTGAGACTCAATGATCGAACGGGAGATCGCGAGCCCCATGCCCATCCCGTTCCCTTTCGTTGTAAAGAACGGCTCGAATATCTTGTTAGGACGTTCGATACCCGGGCCTCGGTCGCTGACCTCGGTCTGGATCGTGTCCTCTATCCGGTGCACGCGCATCCCAAGAACCTTGTCGCCCGCGGTGGTGTCCATCGCCTCCATGCCGTTGCGAATGAGGTTGACCAGGACCTGCTGGATCTGGACGCGATCGAACGCAACCAGCGGAAGGTTGCTTTCGACGTCGATGTCCATGCGAACGCGACGCCGCATGGCTTCCTCGGCCATAAGGTCACGGGCTTCCGCAACGACGCTGGGGATCGGCGTACTGGTTCTCATTTCAAGCGAAGGTCTGAACAAGGCACGGATGCGGCTGACGACATCCGCCGCCGAATTGGCGTCGCGGATGATGCGCTCGGCCGTGATCTTCGCGCGCTCGACGTTCGGGGGCTCGGCGGACAGCCAACGGTGGCATGCGTTCGAGTTGGCGACGATGGCGGCCAGCGGCTGGTTCACCTCATGAGCGATGGATGCGGAGAGTTCGGCAAGGCTCGCCGCCTGACTCGCACGCGCAAGTCTCTCTTGTGCCAGTCGAAGCTCCTCTTGTGTCCGCACCTCATTTTCGATGTCGAGGCAGATAACGTTCCATTGCACTATGGCGCCTTCGGCATTGCGCATCGGCGCGGCACGCGTCTCGACCCAGCGATATTCACCATCGAAGCGCCGCAGACGGTGCCGTCGCGCATACGGCTCGCCTGTGGACAGACAATGGGCATATCTTTCTTTGACGCCTGTCAGGTCGTCGGGATGAACACCGGCGTCGAGTGTGCCAGCCAGCCGCGACTTTCCCGCTTCGTCCAATTCCTCAAGATTGTATCCGAGGAATTCGCGGAGCTGCTGGCTGCGGTATATCGGTTCGCCATCTGGCGCGGCGCAATCGATCATTGCCGGCAGCGTTTCAACGAGCTGCCAGAGAGCGCGTTCCCTCTCGCGCAGCGCCGCTTCGACGCGCAGCTGATCGTCGATGTCGTGCGTAAGACCGTACCACTGGACAATGCGTCCGCCGTGATCCCGCAGCGGCTCGGCGCGGCCCTCCATCCAACGATAAACGCCATCGGCACGGCGTAGGCGATACCTCATGAAGAAGCGCTCGCCGGTGGCAAAGCAGCTGTCGAGTGCTTCCTTCAGGCTGGCTGCATCGTCGGGATGGACGACGGTGGCAATGAAGGCCGCCAGCAGGCTCATGTCCGGTTTTTCCGCGTCCGCTATGTCCAGGCCGAGAAAATCTATCAGGCGCTTGTTGAAGAAGGTCGGCTCACCGTTGGGAGACAGCCGCCAGAGGTAGCTCGGAACCATGTTGACGAGTTGCGAGAGCTCTCGTTCCCGGTCGTGCAACGCCGCTTGCGTGGTCACCAGGTCATGGATGTCGACGCTCACACCGTACCATTGGAGAATGCTGCCATCTTCGTCGCGCAGCGGCTCGGCGCGAGTCTCGGTCCAGCGATAGCCGCCGTCGGCCCGCCGTTGGCGATATCTCTGAACGTAAGGCACGCCCGTTGCGAATGAATGGCGGATCGCCTGCCGTGCGGTGTCGATATCGTCTGGGTGGATGACGCTCAGCGACGGCGAGCCGTCCGGGGCCGTGATGTCATGGAGCGTGGCCCCGGTTACATCGGTGAACCGCTTGTTGACGTAGGATGGCGTCCCTTCCGGTGTCGTACTCCAGATCAAAGCGGGCACGGTGTCGATAAGCTGCTGAAGGCGCCGCTCACTTTTGCGCAACGCCGCCTGCGCGCGCACCTCATCGTCGATGTCGAGAGAAACCCCGTACCACTGCACGACCGTTCCGTCGTCATCGCGCCGCGGCTCGACCCTGCACTCAGCCCAGCGATAGGTGCCGTCTTTTTCGCGCCAGCGAAACCGCATCGCGGAGCCGCCGCCAGTTTCGAAACAACTCAGCAACGTGCGCTGCACCTCGGGAGCATCTTCGGGATGAATCACCTCGTACAGCAACGTTTCGATTCCCGGCTCGCCGAGCGCGTCAAAGTTGGCGATAACGGAGCGGAAATGGTCCTGGTATCGCTTGTTGAAGTAGACCGGCCCGCCGGTCGGCATCACGCTCCAGATACGGACCGGCACGGCGTCGATCATGTGCCGAAGTTGTTGCTCGCTCTGCCGCAACGCCGCTTCGGCGTGCATCTGATCGTCTATATCGTGACAGAGGCCATACCACTGGACGATGCGGCCGGCGTCATCGCGCATCGGCTCCGCCCGGCTCGACATCCAGCGATAGACGCCATCGGCACGGCGCAGGCGATAGCGCATGGCGAAGCTCGCACCGGTAGCGAAGCAACCGCGGAGTGCATCGCCGAATGCTGCCGCGTCGTCCGGATGAACGGCGGCCTGTATCATCGCCGCCAGCCGGCTCATGCCCGGTCGGTCCAGATCCGCTACGTCGAGGCCAAGAAAGTCAACCATGCGCCCATTGAAGAAGATCGGCTCGCCGTCGGGATCGAGCCGCCAGATGTGACTCGGGACCATATCCACGAGCTGCGAGAGTTCCCCCTCCCGGTCGCGCAATGCTGACTCGGCCCGCTTCTGATCCTCAATGTCTATTGTCGTGCCGTACCATTGAATGATGCGCCCCTGGCTATCGCGAAAAGGTCGTCCTGAGCTTCGAAACCAGCGATAGACGCCATCGGCGCGCCGCAGACGATGCTCGGTATCATAGGGATCGCCGGTTTCGAGGCAATGCCGCCATCTGGCGGCTACAGGATCATAATCGTCGGGATGGACAGCTCGACGCCAGCCGAACTCATCGTCGTCTTCGGAAGTGTTGAGATCCTCATGCGTGTTGCCGAGGAACGCCAGGGTGTTTGGGCTGACATAGGTGAATCTTCCGGCGGCATCGGCTGCCCACGCGTGGCCGGGCATGCTCTCGATGATTTGCAGCGCAAGCGTTGCTTCGGGGTCGATTTCGCCAAGTGAGTTGGACGCTGGTGTCATTGGCTTCTCCTGTCGGACAAAAAAGCCTGGGGACCGTCAGCGCTTGATATAGCACTTGTTTTCAATATCTGGACAGGCGAACTCACCGCCTAAATCTAGTTCCGCCATGCCTCGGCTGCATCTCATGGAAATCCATGTATTGCGCGGAGATATCGCCACTACGAGGCCCCTAACGATGGCCTCGCGTGAGGCTAACGCTGTGGAACGCGCAGCCCGGCGGCATCGAAGAGATGCATGCGCTCCGGCGGCAGAGCGAGGTTGATCGGCGGCCCTTGCGTTTCAACGCCCTGCTGCTTGAGAACGGCGATCAGTTTGCTGTCGCCGGCAATGGTGGCGTGGACAACGGTTTCCGGTCCCAACGCCTCGGCCAGCATTACACGCGCTTCCACCGATCCCTTGCTGCCATTCGAAAGTTGGATGTCGTGTGGCCGGATGCCAAGCGTCGCGTCGTCTCCCGGTTTCAGCGCGACCCCATCGGCCGCGATCGAGGCTGAGAGCCCGCCTGGACCTTCGACACGCACCTCGGCGCCGCTTGCCGAACGCACCTTCACCGGCAGCAGGTTCATCCGCGGCGCGCCGATGAAGCCGGCGACGAACAGGTTGGCCGGCGCGTTGTAGAGATCGAGCGGCCGGCCAACCTGTTCGATCCGCCCCGAGCGCATGACCACGATGCGGTCCGCCAGCGTCATCGCCTCGATCTGGTCATGGGTGACGTAGATCATCGTGGTTGCCAGCCGCCGGTGTAGGCTCGCCAGTTCAGCGCGCATGGTGATACGCAGTTCGGCATCGAGGTTGGACAGCGGTTCATCGAGTAGAAAGGCGGTCGGATTGCGCACCACCGCACGGCCGATTGCCACGCGCTGCTTCTGGCCGCCCGACAGTTGACCGGGCCGGCGGTCTAGATAGGGAGCAATTTCCAGCATGCGCGTCGCTTCCGTGATCCGCGCGTCGATCTCGGCTTTGGGCATACGGATGTTTTCGAGGCCAAAGGCGAGGTTCTGGCGCACGCTCATGTGCGGGTAGAGCGCGTAAGACTGAAACACCATTGCCAGACCGCGCTGCGCGGCCGAAACGTTGGTGACGTCGACCCCGTCGATCTCGATCTTGCCGTCGGTCGGTCGATCGAGCCCGGCAATCAGCCGCAGCAGCGTGGACTTGCCGCAACCCGACGGGCCGACGAGGACCAGCATCTCGCCGTCACCGACGTCGAGGTTGATGCCGTGCAAGATCTTCATCTTGCCGTAAGCGCGATCGATGTTGGTCAGCGTTATCCGTCCCATGACATCCTCACTTCAGCCCGGTGCCGGCAATGCCGGAAGTGATGTAACGCTGCAGGAAGACGAAGACGAGGACGACGGGGATCATCGTCACCACGGTCATCGCCAGGATGTAGTGCCACTGCACGTTTAGCTGGCCGGCATAGGTATTGAGGCCGACCTGGAGTGTGTAGAGTTCCTTGCGCGACAGCACCACCAGCGGCCACAGAAAGTCGTTCCAGCGCCAGACGACCGAGAAGATCGCCAGCACGGCGAGCGCCGGTGCTGCAAGCGGCAATACGATGCGCCAGTAAATCTGCCATTCGGAAGCATTGTCCATGCGAGCCGCATCGAGCAGCTCGTCGGGGATGGTCAGCATGTATTGGCGCAGCAGGAAGACGCCGGTTGGCGTCGCCACGGTCGGCAAGATCACGCCCCACAGCGAATCGAGCAGCCCAACGGCGCCCACCACCGAATAGAGCGGCACCAGGATGACCGACAGCGGCACCATCAGCGTACCGACGATAACAAGCATCGTCAGATCGCGACCGCGGAACTTGTATTTCGACAAGGCGAATGCGGCCATCGAATTGGTGAGCAGCGTGATCAGCGTCGCCATTGCCGTCACAAAAATCGAATTGCGCAGATAGCGCAGGAAGTCGAAATGGACGAAGGGCTCGGTGTAGTTCTCCGTCGCGAAGCCGATTTCGCGCACCGGCTGCCGGTCGGCGATGTTGATCTTGACGACATCCTTCGGCGCCTGCGGGTCCACCATCTGCGCCATGATGCCGATGCGCCGCACCTCGGCCAGCACCTTGCTCGAACCATCCGGCAGCTTCACCCTGTAGAGGGCCAGCGGCTTGTCGTAGCCTTCGACCGTCGCCTGTTGGCTGACATAAGGCATTATGGTCGGGGGGAACTCGGCGAGCTGTGCCGGCGTCTTGAATGACGAACCCACCAGCCAGACGGCCGGGCCGAACATGATGACAACACCGCCGAGCAGCCACAGCCAGCTCACGATATCCGTCCAGTGCCAGCCGCGACCGCCGCGCCGGCGGGTCAGGAATGTCACGACCCGGCTCATTCGCGGGCTCCTTTCCGCTCACCCCGGCGTCCGACCTGCAGCTGAACCAAGGTGAGCACGACCAGCACCAACCCCATCAGGATCGAAGCCGCCGAAGCCAGCCCCGGATTGCGCAACAGGGAGGCGAAGCCGATCTCATAGATGTACTGCGTGATATAGAGGGTCGAGGTTCCCGGCCCTCCACCCGTCAGCACATAGACTTCGTCGAAGATCTGCACGGCGCGGATCAGCGTCAGTACGATGACGACAAGCAGATTCGGCATCAGCAGCGGCAGCGTGATGCGCCAGAACACCCGCGCCGGCTTCGTGCCGTCCATCTCGGCCGCTTCGTAAAGGTCGCGCGGGATCGCCTGCAATCCGGCAAGCAGGATGAGCGTGTAAAAGCCCATATGTGCCCAGACCGAAACGCTGACGGCGGCGGTGAAGGCCCAGAAACGGTCCGTCAGCCAGTTGTGCGGCTCGCCGCCCAGATCATGGACGATCAGGTTGAGCAGGCCCTGGCGCTGCAGGATCCAACGCCAGATCAGGCCGGTGACGACGGGCGACAGCAGCACCGGAAAGAAGAACACCGCGCGCCAGAAGCTGCGCCCGACGATCTCGCGGTTGAGGATCAACGCTGTCGCCATCGACACGGCCGTCATCAGCGCCACCTGCACGACGACGAACAGGCCCGTATTGTGCACGGCCTTCCAGAAGAGATCCTCGTGGCAAGTGGCAGTGTCCAGGTAGTTGCCGCAATCGAGCAGGCGGCGGTATTGCTCGAGCCCCACATAGGTTCGGTCCTGCAGGAAGTAGGCCGTTCCCGACGTGGCCGAATAGAAGAAGTTGATGATCATCGGCACCAGGACGAAAATGCCGAAGATCGCCATGTTTGGCGCGAGGAAGAACGCGGCCATGCCACCGGTGCCCGTCGCGCGCTGCCAGAACTTCAGCGGCACGTTGACGATCGATGCCAGCCAGACGACCGGCGCCGCGAGCGCGGCGCCAGTCCATGCCTTCAGTGTCGCGGCGGCGGTCACTTCGCCTCGGCAACCTTGTCGGCGATATCCTGGTCGATTCTGCCCCAGGCATCGTCGAGGCTGAGTTCGCCGGCCATCACTTGGCTGACGCGCGTCACCAGCGCGGCGAAGTAAGCGTTGGCCCACTTCCACGGCGGCAGCGCATCGGCCGCCGGCAGGGTTTCACCCGCCGCCTTGACGAACTTGTCGAGCGCCGGACCGACGTTCTTGTCGGCCGAGACCCATTTCAGCCCGCCCTTGTCTACGACGCCCTTGTGCGCGGGCAGAAACAGCGTGCGCTCGCTGAATTCTTTCACCACGTCTTCACGGGCCAGATAATCCATGACCTTGGCGACGTCCTTGGGATTCTTGGTGTATTTGATGGCGACCAGCGCCGCGCCGCCCTTCACGCCCGAACATCCTGCGGTACCGCAGGGCGAGCCGGTTGCCACCCAGTCGAAACTATCGCCGATCTTGGTCGACAGATTGGCGACCTGCCAGCTGCCCGAATAGTAGAATGGGATCTGGGCGTTGATGAAGTCGTCGGCGGCCGCGCGATAGGTCGAGCCTGCCGCCGACACCCAGGTATCCTTCAGCATCAGGCCCTTGGCGGTCCAGTCGACGAGCTTGCCGACGAACGCCTTGGTGCCGTCGTCCACTTTCGCCGGCATGCCATCGGGGCCAATATAGTTCGCTCCGAAGGAGACATTCGGACCCGAAATGCGGTGACCGGAACGGTCGATGGCGAAGGCAGCCGGAAGTTGCTGGCTCTTCGCCACCTCGGCGGCGGCGGCGATCCAGTCGTCCCAGGTCGCCTTGTCACCGGGCAGCGGCACGCCGGCCTGTTCGAACAGCGTCTTGTTGGCGAAGCCGCCGGTGAGCGTGAGCTGGGTCATGAAACCCGGGATGGCGTTGGAGCCATCGGGGCGCATCCAGTCCAGCGTGTCAGCGAAATTGGCCTCCCAATATTTCGGATCGGCCACCAGTGGCCTGAGATCGAGCCAGTGCTGGGCAAGCTCCTTGATGTTCGTGACGCGGGCGATGTCCGGCCCCTGGCCGGCTTCGAGCTGGATGGGCAGCTGCTCCTGGATCACCTTGTAGGCGACGTTGTCGAGCGTGACGTGGATGTCGGGATTGTCCTTCATGAAGCGGTTCAGAATGTCCTGGATGACATCGCCTTCGACACCGTCCGAATACCACATGATGCGCACGTCGCCGGCAAACGCGCTGGTCGATGCGAGCAGACTGACCGATAGCGCGGCCAGCAAAGTGCGGGTCTTATTCATGCTTCGTCTCCTCCTTTACCAGGGCGGCGCCCCGATGGTTCAAGCCGCCACGCCCTCTCCTCTTGAGCGTCGCAGCCGATTTCCTCCCTACTCTCTGTGCTTCATGCGCATCGCCTCGCCGCGCACGGTCCAGTTGGTCGGATCGAGTGTACGTCCCTCAGCCACAATCCTTGCGTCGGCGAGGAAATGCACCGTGCCGTACTCCGGGTCGTCGACGATCAATTCGCCGTCGGGACCCGACCGCACCGACAGGCCGGCAAAGGCGCCCGCCCAGGCGTCGAGCGCCGGCAGATTGGCATTCCGATCACCGAGGCGGACGATCCATGTCGTGCTGCGTCCCGCCGCCCGCAACTCGTTGTCGGCGGTCGGGCCGGCCACGACCTGCGTGAGCGCAACATCCGTCTTCAGCATAACGAAGGCGTCGCCAGATTGCGCGAACGCCCGATCGCCACCCACTTGCACGGCATCGAAGGCACTTGCCGGGAACCACGCGTGTGTAAAGTCGGGCTGTTCATCCGAGCAGGAGAAGCTGACTATGGCCAGGTCGCGGTATTGGTGAAGCCTGGGCAAAGTGCCTGAGCCGCCCCAATATGATGGTCTGCCATATCCCGACTGCAGCACTTCGCCGGGGTGGTTGATCCAGATCTGCGCATCCGGATTCTTGCCCAGCCGGGCGTGAATGACGGTTTCCTGATAGCCCCATTGGTTCCAGCGGTAGCCAGCGGCGCTGCCCATCGCGTGGTTGCGCGTCTTGTAGTGGTAGAGCCGCGCGAAGCGGTCTTGTCCCTGCGCGAAAGTCCATTCCCACGCCGTATCGTCGGTGAGGGAAGCAATTGCAGCCAACCCATCCGGAACGCTCAAATCGTGATCCCGCAGACAGAGTGCCAGCTGCGGCAGCGCGTGAAAGCGCATGCCGTAATTGCCCTTGCCCCAAAGCATGCGGCAGATGCCGGACAATTCCAGGGAACGCGCGGCGCGCAGCGTGTGCTCATAGGAGCGGCCCTGCGCCCCGGTGAGGATGCCGCGGTGCGCCGAGCGCGCGACGATTTCAAGCAGGCGTATGATTGCCTTGCCGGCACGTTCGGCGATGTCCTTGTCCGGGGCCAGCGCGTAGAGCGCGCACAGGCCCTTGAGGTCGATCGGGAAATAAGGCGCCGAGTTGAACTCGGCCATCTCCCATGCCTCGAAATGGTCGAGCCAGGCGCGTACACGCGCGGCTCCAGCCGCGGACTGTTCGCGGCCAAGGCGGCCCGACCGCACGAACCGCACATCAGGCAACAGGCCCCCAGCAATATAGGCGGCGGTGTGGAAGAGCAGCGCGTGGTTCTCGGAGAAGTACCACTGTACATCATTGCCGGGCTCGTCCATCCAGTAGCGATAGCCGAGGATGGCGTTGTCGACGCGCGCACGCAGGCTCGCTTCCAGCCGATCGCCATAGGCCATGCGGCACCACAGCAGCGGCACCAGGATGAAGTCGGCGCAATCGTGACAATCCTCGATCGCCGGCAGCGTGCCGGCGATCATGGCGTCGGTCTCGGCGCCCTGCTGTCCGATCGCCAGGCGCGCCAGCGCGCGCACGGTGTCGGCCTCGGCGTGACCTGCGACCTCGCGCAGGGCTTCATCTATACGCGCGGTAAGCGTTTCCGGCGCATCGCCCTGACGGCGCGCGTGGCATATCTCGACGCCGAAAACACGCGATACGGCATGGTCGGCGACCTTCAGCGTCACCTTGAAATGACGAAAGTCGGCCGGCAGCTGCTCGGTATCGGCGATCGGCAGCCGCGCCTTGCCCGCCGGCAGATCGAAGGCGAAGCGCACCGGCGCCTCGATCGACATGAAATCGCCCTCGATCTCGACCTCGACTTGCGCGTCGCGCGGCAGGGCCACGCCGGTGACCAGAGCCACCTCGCCGCCGTCATAGGCGGGACGCTCGAAATGCATGTCGTCGAGGGCTGCTTCCATCGCATCGGCAACGCCGCTCTCGACTTCGATCGGCAGTGCCACCGAAGCAGCGGGACCGGATAGATAGTCGAGCTGGAAATAGTAGCGGGCGTCGCGCTCGGCGAGATCGTCGAACCACACGCGAATGTCGTTACGGCCGGCCTTCAGCGCGATCTTGAAATGCTCGGCAATTTCAAGATTGCGGCCGTAGGGCGCCATCCAGCCGGCTTCCCCACCGTTGGCAAAGAGTATGGCGCCGCCGCATGTGCGCAGCCGCACCAGCGCCTCGCCAGTCGAGGCCGCCTCGATAGTGGTCTCGGCCCAGGTTCCAAGCACCGTCGGCCGAAACCAGAAGCCCGACAGGTCGATGCGCGGTGAGGCGAAGGGCAGCCAGGTGCGCTCGGCGCCGAATTCGGCGCTGACCTGTGGTCGCTTGCCGCGTCGTTCCGCTGCGAACTGCGTGCGGCACGGATATTCATGCGGAATAAAATTCTTGTGCTTGGTCAGAAAGAAGAAGGGATCCATCTCGCCTTGCATGGGCTGGTCGGCCACGTCGTAGCGCTGCTCGGCGATGGACCCGAGCCGCCAATAGACGATAGGCTGCCCGGCCGTGAGCGGCCGGCGCAGCGTAAAGTCCGTCCGAACGCCTTGCGCGGCCTCGCTCATCGCAAATCCTTCACGGCAACTGGATCGACATCGGTATAGGCCTGGTTCTCGCCGGTCATGCCCCAGACGAAAGCATAGGGGCCGGTGCCGGCACCCATATGGATAGACCAGGCGGGCGACAGGACGACGTCGCCCTCAGCGACCATCAGGTGGCGCGTCTCGTCAGGCCGGCCCATCAGATGGACCACACGGTCGGTCTCGGCGAGGTCGAAGTAGCAATAAGCTTCCATGCGCCTCTCATGCAGATGCGGCGGCATGGTGTTCCACACACTGCCCGGCGCGAGGTCGGTGATCCCCATCAGCAAGAGGCAGGACGGGGCCACTTCGGGATGGATGTACATACGCAACGTACGCCTGTTCGCACGGGCCTCATCGCCGAGCACAAGCGGCTTGGCTTCGCTGCTGACGATAAGCCGATGCGCAATATCGACGCCGGCTGGCACCGAGTTCATGTAGAAGCGTGCCGGCCTCTCCGGATCGTCGCTCTCCAGCGTCACCTCACGCGCTCCGCGTCCGACATAGACGATGTCGCGGCTAGCCACGTGAAAGCGCCGGCCGTCCACCGCGACCGCGCCATCGCCGCCGAGATTGGCGATGCCCATCTCGCGCGCGTCAAAGAAGAGCGGGGTGCCGACTTCGGCCCCGTTGCCGAATGCCAGCGGGTTGGCCAGCGGCACCGCGCCACCGACGATCATGCGGTCGACATGGGTGTAGACGAATTCGATCGCGCCGGGCCGGAACAAGCCGTCGACGAGGAACTCGGCCCTCAGCCGGTCCGTGTCCATGCCGGCAATATCGGCCGGCGACGCGCCATAGAGCGTCCGCATCATGCCGCCTCCACCTTCGACTGCAGATGCCGCGCCCCTTCGGTCAGGCACAGAATGGCCAGCGCCTGCCCGTAGCCCGTCGGATGGATGGGTATATCGCGATAGAACTGCAGGTCGGCGCCCATGCGTGTGCCATAGGACACGTTCGCAACCACACCTTTGTCATCGATGTTCGCCACCACGGCTTCCAAGGCACGGAGCCCGGCGGCACGGCACTCTGTCGAGCCGATTCCAAGCCGCGCGGCTTTCATCAAGCCGTAGCCGAAGCCGGCCGTGGCAGAAATCTCCTCGTAAGACGTCGGGTCGTCGAGCAGAGTGTGCCAGGCGCCCGAACTCGCCTGCACCTCGAGCAGGGCGTTGATCTGCGTCTCCAGCACGCCGAGCAGATAGGCCCGAACCGAAGGCGCAACTTCGGCGAACTCCACCAGTTCCAGGATACCGACGGTAATCCAGGCATTGCCTCTCGCCCAAAGCGCGCGGGCGAAATTGTGCCGGCCCGCGAACGTCCAGCCGTGGAACCACAGCCCTGATGCCGGATCGGCAAGATAACGGGCGTGAACCAGGAATTGCCGTTCCGCTTCCTCGACGAAGCGGCGCTGGCCGGCAGCCTGGCCGTAGGATGCGAGGAACAGCGCCACCATGAACAGCGTGTCGTCCCACAATTCGTCGTCGTTGACCCGGTCCGAAACATCATGCTGGAAACCGCCTTCGGGCGTCCGCGGCAAGGCGATGACTACCTGCTCGGCCCATTCGCGCAGCACCGGCTCGAAGCGCGGCTGGCGCCGGCGTCGCCACAATTCGCTTAGCGCCAGCAGAGGCGCGGTGGTGTTGACGTTCATCGCCGGGAGACCGGCAGCGATGCGTCGATCGTACCACGCCTCGACCGTCTGCAGCAGCCGATCGTCGCCGGTCTGCGCCCACAGCCGAACCAGCCCGTAGAGCCCGACGCCTTGCGGCCATTCCCAGCTGTCGAAGCTGACATAGTCGCCCGGCGTGCCGTCGAGATTCGGCTCATGGAAGCGCCCGTCATGACGCAAGCCGGTCATGCCCGCCACGAGGCTGGCAAGCGCGGAATTCAGGCGTTCGGCCGATAGCGGCATCACTCCTCCCGTTTCTCCCGCTTCATCAGAACTGTTTCACAGCCATTTTTCTTGCGCAATCTGAAAATTTTTTGCATTAATCGGATGACTTTGCTGGAGATGACGGAGCGGATGAACATCCAGGGCAAGCGCGGCCGCCCCAGCCGCCGCATTCGACTTGAGGAGATCGCGGCGCGTTGCGGCGTGTCGGTCAGCACCGCCTCCCGTGCGCTGAGCGGCGTCGGCGGCGTGAGGGATGAGCTTCGCACCAGGATCATCGAAATAGCGAAGTCGATGAACTACGCCATTCCCGCCTCGGTTGCCGGCCGCAAGGTCATCCTGGCCGCAAGCAGCGTGGCAATGGTGGACAGTGCCCGCAATCAGTTCACCTATCATGTCCTTGACGGGCTCAACGAGCGCGCCCGGTTGCTGGGCGTCGAACTGGTGACCCGGCCGGTTTCGGCGCCCGAGGACGAAATCGCGCTGCTGCGTGAATCCGAGCGCGACGACAGTGTCGCCGGTTGCCTGTTTCTGACGCTGGACGATGACGATGTGCTGACGCTGACAGCCGGCTTCGCCAAGCCGATCGTGCTCGTCAACGGCGACGATCCCTCGATGCGCCATTCGAGCGTGACGCCCTGCAATCGCTCTGCCGCCATGCTTGCCGCGCAGCATCTGATCGGCCTTGGCCACCGCCGCATCCTGTTCCTGATGCGGCGTGGCCGGCGCACAATCGAGCGACGCTATGAAGGTTGGCGCGACGCGCTGATCACGGCCGGCATTGCCGGCTTCGAGGACTTCGTGGTCGAGGTGCAGGACTGGCTGCCGGAACTTGCGAGCAGAGCCGTGACCGAGCGCATCGCGGCCCGCGGCCTCGATTTCACCGCCGTGCTGACGGCCGGCGACAGCCTGGCGTTTGGTGCCATCGCCGGCGTCCAGGAGGCCGGATATTCGGTGCCTGGCGATGTGTCCGTGGTCGGTATGGACGACTTGCCGCTCGCTGCCTTCTGCAACCCGCCGCTGACGGCGATGCACATTCCCATGCGCGAGATCGGATCGGCAGCACTTAGCCTGCTGCTCGACGATATGGCCCATTCGGGGTCGCCGCCGCGCCGCGTCGAGCTTGCCTGCAATCTCGTGGTGCGCCAGTCGACGGCACCAGCCCGGAGCGGCGCCGGCGGTCATCAACTGGTCTCTTGAGCGCGCGACTTGCCGCCAGCAAAGAGCAGCGGCAAACCCTCTTGCGTCTCCAGTTCAAGGACACGTCCAAGCAGGATCATATGGTCGCCAGCCGGGAAACGGTCGGCGACGCTGCATTCGAACCGCGCCAGCGCGCGCGGCAGCAATGGCACGCCGTGCTCGCTCCACGACAGGTCAAGATCGGCAAAGTCCGTCCCCGACTTCGAAAAACGCCAGCACAGATCGATTTGATCTTCCGCCAGCACGTGAATGGCGTAGTGCGCGGAATTGGCGAAGGCTTCGAACCGGCGCGAGTGGCGGCCGATTGACCAGAGCACCAGCGGCGGGTCGAGCGACACGGATGAGAAGCTGTTGGCAGTGATTGCGACCGGGCCGTCGGCCGTGCCGGTGGTGACGACCGTGACGCCGGTGGCGAAACGCCCGAAGGCATTGCGCAAAAGGCGTCGATCGCACACGACATGCTCCATCAGCGGCGCTCCCCCGTTCCCAGTGGTGTCGCAGGGATCCGTTCCGGCACCCGGCCATAGGCGTGCGGGAGCGAGCATGTCTTGAGCTGGGGCAGCACCTTGGTGCCGAAATGGCGCGCCTCGTCGAGATGCGGGTAGCCGGAAAAGATGAAGGCGCGGATCCCCATCTTCATATACGCCTCGATTTCCGACAGAACCTGATCGGTCGAGCCCACCAGCGCCGAGCCGCAACCAGAGCGCGCCCGCCCGACGCCCGTCCACAGATGCGGCTCGACATAGCCCTCGGCATCGGCGATCTGGCGGTTCCTGGCCTGGTGCGATACGCCGAGCGATCGGGCGTCGAGCGCGCGCTCGCGGATCGCCCTGCCCTGCTCGTCATCCAGCTTCGAAACCAGCTCCCGGGCATATTCCTTTGCCTCGGCCTCGGTGTCGCGCACGATCATGTGGACGCGCAGGCCGTAGTCGAGCGTCCGCCCATGGTGCTCGGCGCGTTCGTGGACGGCTTTCATGCGGCCGGCAAGTTCCACCCTGGTTTCCGGCCACATCAGGTAGACGTCGCACTGTTCGGCGCAAAGCTCGAGCGCGTCGGGCGAATAACCGCCGAAATAGAGCAGCGGACCGCCATTTTGCTGATAGGGCTTCGCCGGTGCCGTCGAGAGCCCCTTGAAACGATAGACCTCGCCCTCGAAATCGATGTTATCTCTGGTCCAGGCCTGGCGCAGTATCTGCACCACCTCGCGCGAACGCTGATAGCGGTAGGCGCTGTCGGCTGTCTCGCCCGGAAAGTCCGACGAAATGATGTTTACCGTCAGCCGGCCTTCCAGCATGTGATCCAGCGTCGCAATCGTGCGCGCCAGCATGATTGGCTGCATCTCGCCGCAACGTACAGCGGCAAGCAGATTGATCTTCGAGGTGATCGGCGCACAGCCGGCAACGAAGCTCAGCGTGTCCTGCCCGACCTGATAGGACGACGGACACAAGATGTTGCGGAAACCGAGTTCCTCGGACGTCTTCACGATCTCGGAGCAATGCGCCCAGCTTGAGCGCAGCGCGCCGTCCGGAACGCCGAGATATCGATAGTCGTCCGAGCAGAGTGCGGCGAACCACGAGACTTCGGCAGCTTCGAGATCCGGCGAGGTGATTGGGACGATGCTCATTGCTACTCTTCAGAAAAGACGTCCGGGCCACTCTTCAATGACCTCAGGAGCTGCGAATGGGGCTTGCGTAGCATTCGTTTTTGTGTAGATCAATACTGTATCAATTTTGGAGCCAAACCCGAAACCGGGATGCGATTGGAACACCGGATGCATTTGACAAGGGCGGACCCCGGCCACCGATCCAACCAGATGCGCGGCCCCCTGCCTGTGCACTTGCAGACCAGCGAAATGCTGATCCGCGAAATCGCGGCCGGACGGCTGGCCGACGGGGCGCGGCTGCCGCCCGAGCGCGCGATGGCCGCGAGCCTCGGGATTGCCGTCGGCACGCTCAGGCGGGCGCTGGCAGATTTGACCGAAAAGGGCCTTCTCGACCGCATCCAGGGCTCGGGTAACTATGTGCGGGCGCGCGGCGACTTGCTCGGGATCTATGCTTTCTTTCGCCTGGAGCGTATCGGTGGCGGCGGCCTGCCGAGCGCCGACGTGCTATCCGTCGAGCGACTGCCCAAGCCAGCCGACCTGCCGCAATTCGGCAGCGCCGGCGAAGCCCATCGTATACGCCGGCTGCGGCGGCTCGACGGAGAGCCTGCCGCGGTCGAGGAGATCTGGCTGGACGTCAGCCGCGCCGAGCGGCTCAAGCGCGAGGACCTGTCTGAATCCCTCTATCTCCACTACCGGCTCGCGCTCGGCTTTTCGATCGTTCGCGCCGAAGACCATGTCGCCGTCGCGCCTGTGCCGGACTGGGCCCCGCTCGAGTTCAGGCCACCGCCGGGGACGGTCGTGGGTTTCATAGAACGTATCGCCTGGGCTGGCGATGGCGCCAGCGCGGAATATTCCCGCAGCTGGTTCGATCCGGGCGCGGCGCGGTACGTCACACGTTTCAGATAGGCCGGAGCAAGACGCAGCGTGACCAGATCATCGATCGGCTACGGCATCATCGGCTGCGGCATGATGGGCCGCGAGCATATCCGCAACATCGCTCTGTTGCCCGACGCGCATGTGGCCGCGATCTTCGAGCCGGACCCCGGCATGTTGGCGGCGTCGCTGACGACGGCGTCGGGCGCGCGATCGGCGGCATCGATCGCCGAGCTGCTGGCGATGGACGAGGTGGACTGCATCTTGATTGCCAGCCCCAACCACCATCACCTCAGTCAGATGGAGGAGATCGCCGCACTTCGACCACTGCCGGTGCTGGTGGAAAAGCCGCTCTTCACCGCGGCCGCCGACGAGGGGCGAATCGCGGTGTTGAAAGCACGGCTTCCGCTTGTCTGGGTGGCCATGGAATACCGCTATATGCCGCCCGTCGCCGCATTCATCGAGCAGGCGCGCCACGCCACCGGCGGCATCCGCATGCTGACGGTCCGCGAGCACCGCTTCCCGTTTCTGGCCAAAGTCGGCGACTGGAACCGCTTCAACCGCAACACCGGCGGCACGTTCGTCGAGAAGTGCTGCCACTTCTTCGACCTGATGCGGCTGATCCTTGAATCGGATCCCGTCCGTGTGATGGCGAGCGCTGGACAGGCCGTAAACCATCTCGACGAACGCTATGGCGGTGAGAGGCCGGATATCCTTGACCATGGCTATGTGCTGGTTGATTTCGCGAGCGGCGCGCGCGCCATGCTGGAACTGTGCATGTTTGCCGAGGGCAGCCGCTACCAGGAGGAACTCTGCGCTGTCGGCGGCGACGGAAAGATCGAATGTCTGGTGCCCGGACCAGGCCGTTTCTGGCCGACCCACCTTGGCCCTGCGCCAGTGCCCCAGTTGATCGTCAGCCCGCGCGATCCGCCTGGACCACGACTGCTGGAGATTCCCGTCGACCCCCGGCTGCTCGAGGCAGGCGACCATAACGGTTCGACCTTTTTCGAGCACGCTCGCTTCACCGCTGCGGTGCGCGGACAAGGCAAAGTGGAAGTGACCTTGCGAGACGGCTGGTGGGCTGTCGTCATGGGTCTTGCCGCCGAGAGATCGGCCCGCGAAGGCCGCGCCATCGAACTCGCCGGTGAATTCGCATTGCCGACCTAAGGCCAACCACGCATTCACCAACCACCGAGTCAGATGCGCCGACCGGTTGCTGCGTTGAACAGATGCGCACATGCGCGATCGATTTCGATCCGCACCCCTTCGCCTTGCTTGAGCGCAAGCCTTTCTCGGAAGAGGCAGGAGATTTCTTCACCGGAGCAATCGACCCTGGCGAAGATTTCCGAGCCGGTCGCCTCGAGAAGCGTGATCGTGCCCGGCACGCCCTGCCCGGTTGCCCGGATATGTTCCGGTCGAATGCCGTAGACGAGTTCGCGTCCCGCGGCATCCTTCGGCCGGGCGCCTTCCGGCAACGGCAGGATCAACCCGCCGGCGCTGCGGAACACGCCCTCCTCGATGCGGCCGGCAATGAAGTTCATGGCGGGCGAGCCTATGAAACCGGCAACGAAGAGGTTGGCCGGACGGTCGTAGAGGTCCAGCGGCGCGCCGATCTGCTCGACTAGGCCGTCATGCAGCACGACGATCTTGTCGGCCATGGTCATGGCCTCGATCTGGTCGTGCGTGACATAGATCGTCGTAGTACCCAGCCGCTGGTGCAGGGCCTTGATCTCGCCGCGCATCTGGACGCGCAATTTGGCATCGAGGTTGGAGAGCGGCTCGTCGAACAGGAAGACCTGTGGGTCGCGTACGATCGCGCGGCCCATGGCAACGCGCTGACGCTGGCCGCCAGAAAGCTGGCGCGGATAGCGGTCAAGCAACTTTTCCAGGCCAAGAATGCCGGCTGCCTTCCGGACCCGGCCAGCGGTGTCGGCCGGATCGGCTTTCTTGATCTTGAGGGCAAAGCCCATATTGTCGGCAACAGTCATATGCGGATAGAGCGCATAATTCTGAAACACCATGGCGATGTTCCGGTCCCGCGCGCGCAGATTGTTGACCATGCGTTCGCCGATGGCGATCTTTCCGCCGGAGATCGTTTCAAGGCCTGCGATCATGCGCAGCAGCGTCGATTTTCCGCATCCCGACGGACCGACCAGGATGACGAATTCGCCGTCGGCGATGTCGACGCTGACGTCGTGAATGATCTTGGTGGCCCCGAAGGCCTTCTGCACGTTGTTGATTGTTACCGATGCCATTGGATCTTTCCTGGAAAAGGGTGATGTCAGGCCGCGTCCTCAGCCGCCCTTGACGGCGCCGGCGGTCAGCCCCGCGACGATCTGCCTTTGCGCGAACATGGTCAGGATCAGCACCGGCAGCGTCACCACCAGCGCCGCCGCGGCGAGCGGCCCCCAGCTGACCTGCTCGTAGGACAGCATGTTGTAGACGGCGACCGGGAGTGTGCGCGTCTCACGGCTGGCGAGCACCACGCCGAAAACGAAATTGTTCCACGAGAAGATCACGGACAGGATGAAGGCGACGACGATGCCCGGCTTGGCGATGGGCAGGGCAACCAGCCGGAAAACCTGCCAGGAGCTGGCGCCGTCGATGTTGGCCGCCTCCTCCAGTTCCATCGGCGTGGTCTCGAAATAGCCGATCATCACCCAGACCACGATCGGCACCGTCACCACCAGGTGGATGATGATCTGCGGCCAGAGCGTGCCGAGGATCCCGATCCATTGAAACAGCAGAAACAGCGGGATGAGATAGGATAGTCCGGGCGTCATGCGGGCGATCATGATGACGACCGCCGATCGTTCAGCCTTGAGCCGTGCGATGCCATAACCGGCCGGTACGCCGATCAACAGCGCCAGCAAGGTCGCCGTGCCGGTGACCAGAACCGAATTCCAGAGATACAGCAGGAAATTGTTCTCCTCGAACACTTTCACATAGTTCGACCAGGCGAAACGTTCGGGGATAAGGATCGGCGGATAGGCACCGTTATCGATTTCGAATTTCAGCGACAACGAGATCATCCAGAGGAAGAACAGGATCGCCGGCGAGACGAAAACCAGGGCAGCGAAAAACAGACCGATCTGGTTGAGCAGCCGTGAACTCATCTATTTGCCCTCCGTATCGATCCACTGCGAGCGTTGGCGCAGCATCAGCAGGACAAAAGACAGGGCCACGATGACGACGAAGAACACCACGGCCATGGCCGAACCGTAGCCAATATCGTAGTAGGAGAAGGCGGTGTTGTAGAGATAGATGTTGATGGTCTCCGACGCCGTGCCCGGGCCGCCCTGGGTCATCGCGTAGATGATGTCGAAGCTCTTCAACGCATCGATGGTCCGGATGATGACCGCGATCATCAGGAACGGCGCGATCATCGGCAGAGTGAGATAGCGGAATTGCTGCCAGGCATTGGCGCCGTCGATCTCGGCGCTTTCGAAGGGCTCGCGCGGCACCGAGGCGAGCCCGCCGAGCACGATCAGCATGACCAGCGGCGTCCACTGCCAGGTCTCGACCGCAACCAGCGACGGGATGACCGTGTTGGCGTTGAATATCCATTCCTGAGCCGGGATGCCGACCAGCGACAGCAGGTAGTTGAGCACGCCAAGCTGAGGATGGAACATCATGGTCCAAACCAGTGCCACGGCAACGGGTGTCGCCATCATCGGCATGACGAAGACGCCGCGCAGCAAGCCTCGCAGCGGAAACCTGGCGTCGAAAATCAGGGCGGCCAGAGTGCCCAGCAGCATCGGCGCTGCAACCGAGAGGAAGGTGTAGGTCAACGTATGAACAAGGGATTCCCAGAAACGTGGGTCGCTGGCCAGGCGGAGATAGTTTTCCATCCCGGCAAAGCTCCGCGACTGGCCGAGCGTCCAGCGGTTGACGCTCATCCACAGGGTGAAAGCCCAGGGGAAGACGATGACGGCGCCGACGACGACGAGTGCGGGGACAACGAAAGGCCAGTAGTTGGGAGCCAGCCGGATGGTCTGGCTCCCGTCGATAACCGGCATCGTCACCCCGGTCTGTTCTGGGGTGGTGGCCGACATCAGCCCTGCTCGCTCCTGTCGAGAACCGGCTGGAACTGCTCGGTGGCCTTCTTCAGCTCCGCGGCGGGATCGGCGCCGGCAATCATGTTGGTCAGCGCCACGCCATAGATGTCGCGGAATTCGGTGACGGGGATGATGACCGGCAGCGCCAGCCGGCTGATATTGCCCGAGCCGACCACGGCATCGAGCCAGCTTGCCGGCATGGTGACGCCTTCGCGCACCTTGGGATCCTCCAGCACTGATTTGCGGAACGGAACACCGGCGCCGGCCTGCAACAGCCGTGCACCCATGGCTGGCGATACCGCCCACTGGCAGAACAGATAGGCAGCCTCCTTTTTCTCGCTGGCGGCGGTAACGCCAATCCCGTCGCCGAAGGTGCCCGAGGCATGCGCCTTGGGACCCTTGGGCATGACGCCGTAACCGACTTTGCCGACCACCCGCGACTTTTCCGGGTTTTCCATCGGCGGCGCAAAACCCACACCGTCGAACCACATGCCGATCTTGCCCTGCAGGAAGGCAGACTGTGCTTCGGCCCAATTGAACCCCGTGACGCCCGGAGGGGCGGACTTGGTCATCAATCTTTGATAGAGCGCGGCAGCCTCGACCGCCTCGGGAGCCTCGGTGCGCAGCTTGCCCTTGTCATCGAGCGGCGTCATGTCGTAGCCGAGCATCAGCGACGTCCACACCGGCGTGTTTGCGTTCTTGAGCCCGCGGGCGACGAAGCCGTATGTATTGGTCGAGGGGTCGGTCAGCGCTTCGGCGGCGGCCACCAGTTGCTCGAAGGCCTCGGGGTATTTGAGGCCCTTGGCCTCGAACAGCTCCTTGTTCCAGTAGAGGATCCAGTAGTCCACCGAGAAGGGTAGCGAGCGCAGCACGCCCTGGCCGTCCTTGGCAAACAGCATGCCGGCTTCGGCGAAGTCGCTTTCGACCAGCGCCGGATCGGTGAGCGACGGGTCGGCGAGATAGCCGGCGATGTCGGCCAGCCAGCCGCCCTTCTCGAACTGGCGCTTCTGCACGTGGTAGCTCAGATGCACGACATCGAAGCTCGGCTTGCCCGAGCTCAACTCGATCACCGTCTTCTGGCGCTGCTGCTGCTCGGGCGTCGCCTCGGCATTGACCTTGATGCCGGTCAGTTCCTCGAACTCGGCAAGATATTTCAGGATAGTGTCGCTGCGCGGGCTTTTCACCAGATTGACGTCAAGCGTCGTCCCGGCAAAGCGTTTCCAGTCGACGCCTGCGGCAAAGCCGGGGCGAAGCCCCACAAGGCCGGCAGCGGTTAGCGCTGCGGTTCCGGCAAGGAGTTGCCTCCTGGTTGGGTTGAACAGATTGGACGACATTTCTTCCTCCCGGTTGCTGTCGTTGTGGATGCGCCGCGAACCCGCGGCGCGGCTATATTTCCTCAGATCTGGAGCGCCAGCCGGCGCGCATTGTCGATATGCAGACTGATCGCTTCAACCGCCTTTTGCGGATTGCGGCTCTCCATAGCTTCGATGACAGCCAAATGTTCGCGCATCACCGGCACCACACGTCCGTCGATGCGGAAACGCTCCTGGTGGATCAGCCGGATTTTCACCGAGTTGACCAGGTAGGCCTTGGCGATAATCTCGTTGCCGAGCGCATTGATGAAGGTGTCGTGCATGGCCCAGTCGATGTTCTGGGCCTTGGCCTCCATTTCCGGCGTCGGCGCCTGTCCCAGAGCTTGAGCCAACATCTCCTCATGTTCGCGCCGCATGCGGGCAAGTTCGGCATCAGAAGCGCTGGTCGTGAATAGCGCCACTGCCTCGCGTTCCATGAACAACCGAAACTGAAACGCCTCGCGGATCAGATTGATGTCGATATGCGCGATCTGCATGCCGCGCTGCGGGATGGTGGTCAGCAGTCCCTCAGCCTCGAGACGCGGAACGATCTCGCGAATGGCACCCAGCGGCAGTCCGGTGAAAGCGACCAGTTCGCGCTGTGACACGAATTGCCCCGGCCGCAGATCACGGGCCAGCAAATGCCGCGTGAAGCTGGCATAGGCTTTCTCCCGGAGAGTGATCGGTTCGCTGCCGTCTTCCACTTCAGCTCGCTTCCTTGTCGGTCAGCCCGGCCTTGTCGGTCAGGCCGCCTCTGTCGCAAACAGCCTGTCGTATGCAGCAGCAAGCTGCCGCTGTCCTTGCGGGCCGATCGCCTCCAGGGGCGGGCGAACCGCCAGCCAGCGCTCGTCGCCGATCTTGCGCGCGACCATGACCTTCACCGCCGGCGTGACCGGGTATTTGAGCAATTCGAGCACGAAGTCCTCGACGCGTGAGTCGTCGCGGCCCTCTTCGACCATTGCGCGGATTTCGCCGGTAACAAAATTAGCCATGCCGGAAATCGCACCCTGTCCGCCGCGGCGCACGCTTCTCGCCAGATGCCGTTCGTCGCCGATGAGGATCACCAGATCGCCGTGCGCTTCAAGCAGCGCCTCACTGTAGCTCCAGTCCCCACCGGAATCCTTCACCCCGGCCACCGCGGCGGGAAAAGCGGTGCGCAGCCGGCCGATCAGCCCAAGCGGGAGCGGCACCATGGTGACTGAGGGGATGTTATAGAGGAGCACGTCGCGCGCCAGCGGACCGAGTGCGGCGAAGACGGCGGAAAACCATCCGAATAGCCCGTCCTCGCCGACATTCTTGAAGTAGCTCGGCGGGGCGAGCAGAATGTTGCGAACGCCGCGCTGCAAAGCGTGCCGGGCCTGATCGGCGGCATCTTCAGCGGCATCGACCAGCACTCCGGCAACGAGCTGATGTGCCGGAATACCGGCCGCCAGCATGGCTTCGGTGACGATCCGCCGCTCGTCGGTCCCGACCGAGGCTCCTTCGCCGGTGGTACCGAACAGCGTCACACTGCTGCAGCCGGCGCCAAGGCAGGCTCGGGCAAGCGCGATCATCGGCGCGAGCGCTATCTTCCCCGACGGGTCGAAGGGTGTGGTCAGGGCAACCGAAAGACCAAAGCGGGAAGCCAATGCGATCTCCGTTGAAATCAATGTGCACTTAGCGATAGCATGCTAACATGTCAGATGTAAACTCGTGATCTTGCCAACTCGGCATCGCCGAACGGCGCTGCCGCGGCAGCGCTAGCGCCGATCGTTTTCCGCCGCTCGAACATCACATATGCAGCTGTCCCCGAGCCTCTGCGGGATTGGCTGGACGAGGCAGCCTAAGTTCGATCAAGTAGCGACGAGGTGGCCGTCGCCAACATCTTCGAGCTTGAGTTTCCGGGGCTCCTCACCGATGCGCCGCACAGCGCTTGGAATTTCGCTGTCCAAACGGGCGAACCGGGCGCGGCGCCGGCCCGGATCGGGAACCGGAACGGCTTCGATCAGCCGCTTTGTGTAAGGATGGCACGGGTTGGAGAAGATCTGGTCGCGGGTGCCCATCTCGACGATCTGCCCCAGATACATTACCGCCACGCGATCCGAGATGTTTTCTACCACCGCCATGTCGTGCGAGATGAAGAGATACGCGACGCCAAATTCGCGCTGCAGTTCCTTCAGCAGTCTTAACACGCGCGCTTGCACCGACACGTCGAGAGCAGAGACGCTCTCGTCGGCAATGATCAGCTTCGGTCGCAGCGCCAGCGCCCTTGCAATGCAGATTCGCTGGCGCTGGCCGCCGGAGAATTCGTGGGGATAGCGCTCCATCTGGTCAGCGGAGAGGCCCACGCGTTCGAACAGGGCGGCGATCTGGGCACGCCGTTGCTCTCTGTCGCCAAGGCCGTGGATCAGCAGAGGCTCGGCGACGAGATCGCCTACTCGCATACGCGGGTCGAGGGACGCGAAGGGATCCTGAAAGATCATCTGCACATTGCGGCGGACAGCCTTGCGCTCCTTTCGGCTGAGTGCGGACAAGTCCTGGCCGCCGATTGAAATGCTGCCGATGTAGGGCACCAGCCCGGCGATCGCCTTGGCCGTCGTCGACTTGCCGCAGCCCGATTCGCCGACCAGCGACAGGGTTTCGTGCGGCGCGATCGAGAAACTGACACCTTCGACCGCGTGCACCCTGCGGTCAACGCGGCCGAAGAAGCCGCCACGCAGGTCGAAGCGGACGTGAAGATCGCCGACATATACAAGCTCGGCCGGCATGTTGGCGGCATCTTGTCGGTCTTCGGCCATCCGTCCGCCGCCGATACGCGGCACGGCGGCCAGAAGCTCGCGCGTATAGTCGGCCTGCGGGCGATTGAAGATGTCAGCCGCCCTGCCCTGCTCGACCATCCGGCCGTCGCGCATGACAATGACGCGGTCCGCCATCTCGGCGACGACGCCCATGTCGTGCGTGATCAGGATAACACTGGTGCCGTACTCGCGCTGCAGGTCGCGCAGCAGCTCCAGCACCTCGCCCTGAACCGTGACATCGAGGGCGGTCGTCGGCTCATCGGCGATCAGCACATCCGGGTTCAGGGCCAGAGCCATGGCAATCATCACGCGCTGACGCATGCCGCCTGAGAGTTCGTGCGGATAGTGCTCGAGCCGCCGTTCGGCATCCGGAATTCGGACTGCCTTCAGCGCCTCGAGCGCCCTCAGCCGCGAGTCGGAGCGCGACAGCGAGGTGTGTGCCTCGATCGCCTCCGTGAGCTGACGGCCGATGGACAGAACCGGATTGAGCGATGTCATCGGTTCCTGAAAGATCATTGCAATACGGTTGCCGCGGATGCGGCGCATGCCGCTCTCGCTGAGAGCCGCGAGATCCTGATCGCCGAGCCGGATGGAGCCTGATCTGATGCGTGCCGCCGGCTGCGGCAGCAAGCCCATGATGGCCAGCGCCGTCATCGACTTGCCGGAACCGGACTCGCCGGCAATGCAAAGCGTTTCGCCGCGCATCAGGCCGAATGTCAGGTCGGAAACGACGTCGCGCTCGCCCTCCTCGCCACGCACGGCGACGCTCAGACCTGAGACGCTGAGTACCGTCCTAATGGAGCCACTCTCCGCGGCGGCCTGCCCGGATCGTTTGATGTCCTCCACGTTCATTCAAAGACGCAGCGGGGGAAGTAGAACGAAACCACCCAGTTGGGCATGTCGACGATCTCGCTGATGCGCAGGTCACCGCAAACCGAGACGAGCATATAGGCATCTACCGGATCCATGCCGTAGCGGCCGGAGAGCAGGTCGATCATCTGGGAGACGGCGCTCCTGGCGCCGTCCATCAGATCCGGCCCGATACCGGTTGTCACCTCATAACCCTTGGCGTCGAGATGCCGCGACACCGGACCGGGCGTTGTGAAACGCGGCGTCCGCAGCCGGGCATCCTTGACCAGATCGAGCGTCAGCACGGCATTCATGGGGCTCTCGATTGCCGTGCCGCAGACCTCGCCGTCGCCTTGCGCGGCGTGCGTGTCGCCGACCGAGAACAACGCTCCCGCGACCTCTACGGGCAGGTAGAGCACCGTGCCGGCAGCGAGATCGCGTATGTCCAGATTGCCGCCCACGCGCCGCGGCGGGACCACCGAATGCAGACCCGGCTCAGCCGGGGCATTGCCGATGGTGCCGGCGAAGGGCTTGAGCGGCACCCGGCCGCTCTTGCCGAACAGCGCCGGTTCGAGCGAGGCGGCGTCGTACTTCCAGATATTCAGTGCCGGTTGAGTGAAGTCATCCGCCAACAGACCGAATCCCGGGATATTTGCCGTCCACCCGAAGCCGGACGGCTTGAACGCCTCGATAGTGATTTTCAGGGCGTCGCCCGGCTCCGCCCCGTCGACATAGATCGGCCCAGTGACCGGGTTCACCTTGGCAAAATCGAGCACAGCAACGTCGTCGACGGTGCTCTCCATCGTCAGCTGCCCGCCGGACGAGTCCAGGCACTGGAACTCGATCGTCGACCCTGGCACCACTCGTTCGGCCGGGACAAAGGAATTGTCCCAGCCGAAATGATGGTGGCGCCCGTGGATGGTGTAGTCGCAGTTATTGCACATCGGTCACATACACATTGTCGTAGTTGATCGGGATGTGGACCGGGTCGACATAGAGGTTGTCGGCGCCACCCATGCGGGCTGATTTCATGGTGAAACGCTGCTCGTTGAACACCGGTGCCCAGGGCGCGTCTTCCATGATCTTGCCGTAGATCTCGCTCCACATCTTGGCCCGTTCGCCAGCCTTGGCCGGGTCGACGATGGAGTCGGCTTCGGCTGCCTTGGCGTCGAGCTCCTTGTTGCAATACCACGACCAGTTCCAGCCGCCCGGGACGGCACCAGCGCAGCCGAGGATCGGTCCGTAGAAGTTCGACGGATCGGGGAAGTCGGCGATCCAGGCCATGCCGCCGGACCAGATCATCGGCGCACCGGCCTTGTCGCCGCCGGCGGCGATGACGTTGGCCTGCGCGAGCGACTGGATACTGGCCTTGATGCCGACCGCCGCCAGATCCTGCTGAATGGCCTGCGCGATGCGCGGGTTGGGATCGGTGTTCATGGCAAACAACTGCGTGTCAAATCCGTCGGGATGCCCGGCCTCGGCAAGCAAAGCCTTGGCCTTGCTCACGTCATAGGGATAGCCCTTGAATTCCTTGTCGTAGCCAGGCATCGACGGCGGCAACGGCTGATTGGCCGGCACCGCACGGTTGTTGATCAGCTGGACGATGCGGTCCTTGTTGATCGCCATGTTGACCGCCTGCCGTACCTTCACATTGTCGAAGGGCGCCATGGTGGTATTCATGGTGATATAGCCGGTGTGCAACTGGCCGCCCTCGACGACACGGGCCTTCTGCTCGGGATCGGCCATCACCTCCTGGAATTTCGCCGGGGGAATGCCGTCACCGGGAACGTCGATCTCGCCTTTCTGCAGCCGCAGCAGCGCCACGATCGGCTCCTGGCCGATCTCAAAGGTGATCTTGTCGAGATGCGGCAGACCTTTGTGCCAGTAATCCGGGTTGCGCTCGAAGACCACGCGCTGGCCGAGCGTCCATTCGGCGAGCTTGAAGGCCCCGGTTCCGACCGGATGCTTGCCGAAGTCCGCGCCGTATTTTTCGACCTCTTCCTTCGGCACGACGTGCGAGAAGTTGATCGCCATGACATGCAGGAAGGTGGCGTCGGGCCGGGTCAGCTCGAACTTGATCGTGTAGGGATCGACGACGGTTATGCCGGCCAGGCTTTCCGCCTTGCCGGCAGCGACATCGTCATAGCCTTTGATCGAGCCGAAGAAGCCGGCACCCGGGCTCTGTGTCTTTGGATTGGTGACCCGGTCGAGCGAATATTTCACGTCGTCGGCGGTCATCTCGCGGCCGTTGTGGAATTTCACTCCATGGCGCAGCTTGAAGGCGAAGGTCTTGCCATCAGGCGCAATCTCGTAGCTCTCGGCAAGGTCGGGCCGCAGGTTGGTGGTGCCCGGCTCGTAGTCCATCAGCCCGTCGAACAGGCTCTTGATCATCGACCAGTTCTGCCAGTCATAGCCGATGGCCGGATCGAGCGTGGCGACGTCGTCCTTGTAGGTGATGGTGATCGCGCCGCCCTGCTTGGCATTCGGATCGACAATGTCTTCGGCGCGTACGCTCGTCATGCCAAGCACCAGCGCAAGCGCCGATGCTGCCACGGTGGATATCAGATATTTTCTCATGTCATGTTCCCTTTCTCTGATTTTTTGGTTTTCATCTGAGCTTGATGCGCGGATCGATGAACGGTGCGACAGTGTCGGCCAGGAGATTGCCGAGCACGATGGCAAAGGCCGAAACCAGGGTGACTCCCATGATGATCGGAATGTCGATGCGCTGAATGGCCTGCCAGGCTAGCTGGCCGATGCCTGGCCAGCCGAACACGCTTTCGACAACCACGATGCCGCCCATGAAGATGCCGATGTCGATGCCGATCATGGCGATGACCGGCAGGATGGCGTTGGGCAGCGCGTGCCGGAAGATAATGGCGCTGCGTGCAAGACCCTTGGCACGCGCGGTACGCACGTAATCCTGGCGCAGCACGTCGATCATCGACGAGCGCATCATGCGGGCGTACCAGCCGGCGCCAAGAATTCCCATGGTCAGCGACGGCAGCACCAGATGACGCCAGGTGCCGTAACCGCCGATCGGGAACCAGCCGAGCTGCACCGCGAATACATAAAGCAGCAGCAGGCCGACGACGAACTGCGGTGCCGAGACGCCGACGAAGGAGGCGACCATCAGCGACTGGTCGGTGGCGGTGCCACGCTTGATGGCGGCGATGAGGCCCATCGTCAGCCCGATCATGACTTCGCAAGCAATGGCGCCGACCATCAGCAGCAGGCTTGCCGGCAGCCGCGAGACGATAAGCTCCGTGACCTCCGAACGCTGAATGTAGGAGCGCCCCAGATCACCGCTGAGAAGGCTGGTCAGGTAGTGCCAGTACTGGACGACAAAGGGCTGGTCGAGACCGAGCTGCCGGCGGATGCTCTCGACCGTCTCGGGCGTTGCGCTGCGGCCGGCGATCTGGCGGACAGGATCGGCGGGCAGCAGATAGAGCAGCGCAAAGGTGATCAGGGAGACGCCGAGCAAGATGAGAACCGACTGGACAACGCGGCGGCCGAGATAGGCGATCATGCCCGCCCCCTTTGCGTCGGATCGAGGATGTCGCGCAGCGCGTCGCCGACCAGGTTAAAGGCTAGCGCCAGCGCCAGGATCGCCGCACCCGGAAAGAAAACAAGCCAGGGCGCTGCCTGAAAATAGGTTTGATTTTCGAAGATGATGTTGCCCCAGGAAGCAGTCGGCGGTTGCACGCCGATGCCGAGATAGCTGAGCGTCGCTTCCAGAAGTACCGTCGTCGAGATGCCGAGCGTGCCCCAGACGATGATTGTCGGCAAAAGGTGGGGCAGGATATGGCGAAACAGGATACGTGGAGCGCTTGCGCCGATGGTGCGCTCGGCATCGATGAACTCGCGCTCGGAGAGCGAACTTGTCTCGGTATAGATGACGCGGGCGGTCTGCACCCAGTTCACCAATGCGATCACCATGGCGACGATCCACAGGCTCGGCTGGAGCACCGCCGCCAGGCAGATGGCGAGCAGCAGCGCCGGGAAAGCCATCATCAAATCGGTGAAGCGCATAAGCGCGCTGCCGATCCAGCCGCGGAAATAGCCGGCGGTGATGCCGACCAGCGTGCCGATCAGAAGCGCCACGCCATTGGCGACGATGCCGATGATCAGCGACGTGCGCGCGCCGAATAGGAGACGCGTCAGCAGGTCGCGGCCAAGCAGGTCGGTGCCTAGCCAGAACTGGGCTCCCGGCGGCAGTGGCGCGCCTTCAAGCGTGAGCCCGTCGAACATCTGCTCGTTCGGATCGTAGCCTGTCAGCCACGGTGCAAGAATGGCGCCGGCCAAGACAAGGGCAATAATCCCGAGGCCGAGCAAAGCGAGAGGCCGTTTTAGCAGACGTCGCCAAACGCCGGCGCGAGGCTTGGCTGGCATACGCCCGGCAGCTGAAAGCTCAGGCGCGATCGGATTGGTCATCGTCGCCTTCTTCTTGTGTCATCGCCACGATCCTGCGCGCGGCTTCCTCGACGCTGATTTGCCAGCTCATCGCCAGCGAGCGGAGCTGCGCATAGGCACGGCCGTCCTCGGCGCCCTTCGACAAGGCCTCCACCGCGCGTACTATGGTCTGGCGCTCCGCGACCCGCTGACGAAGCGAGGCGATCTCGCCGGCCAGAAGCTTGCGCGCCTCGAAACTCTGCCTTGCGATCAAAAGCGCGCTATAGACGCCGGCATTGCCGACCGGTTTCAGCAATTGGGCATCGGCCTTGTGCGACAGTGCCCATTCGACACGCCCCGGCGCCTCGGAGCCGATCAGCGCTATCAGCGGCATCGGGGCCTCGCCCGGCTTCCACGGAAATTGCTCGTCAAAGCCGAGGTCGACGTCGAAGAAGACGAAGTCCGCCGCCAAGGCTTCGGCCGGCAGTTCCGGCCAGAAGCCAATCGCCTCAAGGCCGATGGCCGACAATTGCCTTGTGATCGCCTGCACGGTCGGATGTGGACGATGCAGGACAAAAGCCCTGGCACCTCCAAGGTTCGGGATACGCGCCATCTTGCTCACGACACCACCCGCAGGCGTGGCCGCCCGAACGTCTCCGTCCGGTCATAGCGGGAAAGGTAGGGATCGGGTGCCACGCCCTTCGTCAGCGTGACCGTTTTGAACGATGTTCCATCGATACGTCCGATCTGCACCGGCAACGTAGCATGCTGGGTTTGCGGGTCGATGGCGATGTCGCCCAGCGGCGTTCGAAATGATGTTCCGGCAAAGACCTTGGGAAGGTCCATCCATTGTGCACCGGGGTTGCGGGTGAGTATCTCTGCGAGCGTACGCACCGAGGCATAAGCCGCCGCCTCGAAGGATGAGGCAGGCATAACGGAAGACACTGAAGCCGCTCCGCGATCCGCGCCTGAGATGTCGTGAAAATAGGGCCCAACCGAAAGATGGCCATCGCCTGCCCCGTTGAGCGCCGGCAATTCGCATTCCGTGAGATTGCAGGACAGGATCGGGCAACGCTCCGGCCTGAAATGCGGGTCGCGCCGGCCAAGCTCGGCATAGGCGGCGATAAAGGCATAGGACGAAGGGCCGATGAGATTGTTCAGAATGAAATCAGGTCTCGTCGCCTGTACCTCCGCGATCAGCCGCGCAACGTCGACCTCGCCGAGTGGCAGATAGCGTTCGCCCAGCACCTTGCCGCCGGCGTCCGCAATCAGGTCGCGCGCCACACGGTTGGTCTCCCAACCCCAGATGTAGTTGGAACCGAGCAGGAAGCCGTCGGCGCCGAAACGAGGCACGACATAGGCAAGCAGCGGTACGAGATGCTGATTGGGGCAGGCGTGCGTATAGACGACGTGCTCGTTGGCTTCGAAGCCTTCGTACGGGCAGGCGTACCACAGCGTGCCGCCTGCCCTTTCCAGGATTGGAATGACCTCCTTGCGGCTCCACGAGGTGACGCAGCCAATGATGTGACGCGCGCCACTGTTGGCGAGAATGTCCGCGCAGCCGCTTGCATACCGATCGATGTTGCCCTGCGGGTCGCGCTCAACCGGGACGAATTCGAAGGGGACAGCGGGATCGGCATTGACGTCCGCGATGGCGTTCACCGCGCCCGCGCGGCAGGAGTCGGACACCAGCCGGTAGTTGCCGGACCGCGAATAGAGAATGCCGATCTCGATATGCCGTTTCAAGCAAAGCCTCAAAATGACAATGCCCCGCAGCCACCGCCGCAAGGCGAGGCATACGAGGCATTCTTGCCGCCCGGCGGCCAGAGCCGGTATTTGTCCTCACCGTATTCCGCCCGCGCTCCCAGTCAAGAGCCGCCGCACGAAACTTTGGCTAGCCGCAACGGTTCGACGTGGAGCACGCAACTCACGCCGGTCGTATGGAGTCCGCCAGGAACCAAAATTGCTGATGCCCAGGTATGAGCCCGGACAACCAGGTTCGCTACCATTCAAAGCAACGACTTTAATATCGGTTTACCTGAATCTGCTAGCAGCAATGACGCCGGTTTTTCGTCGGTCAAGCAAAGGGTTCACCTTGCCGCAGCAATTCAGCATTCCGTTCGGTCACCCGGGCGATCGCAACTGGCCGAGGTTCCACGGCTTCATGGGCGCCGAATTGGAACGCGCGCCCGATGTTCTCGTGCCTCGTGTCGCCTTGGCCCGGAAGCTCGGTGGGTGGAACTTTGGTGGCGGGAGCCGGGCTTGAGCGTCATTCGCGCCTTGCAAGGCGCCGATCTCCCAGCAGTCGCGAACATGTTTCAACGCGTCCTGCTGAAGGAAAGGACCGAAGCGCCGGCCTCTCTCGTGGAATACATGAAACGGTTTTATCTGGATGCGCCCGGTTGCGGAGATAGCCTCCGGTCGCTTGTCCACGTCAACGACGCCGGTCGTGTCTCCGGGTTTGTCGGTGTTCATGTGTTGCCGATGACGTTCAACGGCCGTCAAGTACGCGCCGCCATCTGTAGCTCGCTCATGGTCGAGGACCATGAGCACGACCCGCTGGCCGGCGCCCGCTTGCTGAAAGCTTACCTGGATGGTCCGCAGGACATCTCCTTCAGCGAGACGGCCAACGATATCTCGGTGAAATTGTGGACCCGGCTGCGCGGCGTGGTCCTGCCGCAATACAGCCTCGACTGGGTGCGTGTGATGCGGCCAGCGACCTTCATGCTCAGCCTTTCCGCCAATCGCATGGAGCTTGCCCGAGTGCTCAATCCGTTGGCGCGTGCCGTCGACCGATTCTATTGCAGGAGGATGACGTCCAGCGAACGACGCTGGTCGGGTGTGGCGGCGGACGGGGCAGGTCACGGGGGATTTCGCATGTCCGAAATCGACAGCCACACATTTGCCAAGCTAATCGAGCCGTTTATCGCGCGTTTCGCGCTACGCCCGGAATGGACGGAAGACCAACTCAACCACATCCTGACCGATGCCGCACAAAAGCCGGATCTGGGCGAGCTTGTCTACGTTTGCGTGACGTCGCCAGTCGGCACCAATGTCGGCGCTTTCGCCTATTACGCACGGAAGTATGAAATTGGCCGCGTGCTGCAGATCCTCGCCCTGCCCGGCCAGGCGGGCTCCGTGATAGACTGCCTGATCGATCATGCCGCCGCGCGCGGCGTCAGCGGCCTGCGCGGACGTGTTCAACCTGCACTTCTAGAGGCGATGCTTGGACGACGGATCGCTTTCCTGACCGTTGCTTCAACGGTGGTGCATTCACGTGATACAGAGCTGTTGGACGCCATGAAGAACTCGCAAGTTTTCCTGAACGGGCTTGCGGGCGAGCAATGGAGCCGGCTGATCGGCACCCGTTTCAGCTAGAGCGGGATGCATGCAAATCGAACCGTGCACACCGCTCTACCTGTTTGTCAGGTGCCGATTTCCTCGACGACATCAACGAGTTGCGGACGCTGGTGCAGATAACGCGTCGCCCTGCGTTTGGCGATGATATCGGCCCAGACGCTTTCCACTTGTGTGGCGGCCAACCCCGCCGCCTGCCCCACTACCTCAGCCGCCACGCCGTTGTTGAGACCGTAAAGGCACAGATCCATGCGGTCATAAGGAAGCGAGAAGTAAAACTCCTCCTGGGTCTGCGCCAGCGAGTAGGTATCGGTGGTCGGAGGCCGGTTAAGGATTTCCTCCGGAACACCGAGATGGGCCGCAAGCGCATAGACCTGCGTTTTATAGAGATGGGCGATCGGCTTGACGTCCGCGGCGCCGTCACCGTTCTTCACGAAGAAACCCTGATCGTATTCCAGCCGGTTCGGTGTTCCAAGAACGGCGAAATTCAGGCGGTCGGCGTGATAGTATTCAATCTGCTTGCGGGTGCGTTGTTTCATATTGGTAGCGGCGACGACGCCGAGATAGACAGGCAGCGGCATTCTCAGTTTCGTCTGCTTGCCGTCCGGATCCTGCACCACCAGGGATGAGATGTTGTAACCCCCGCCCTCGAGCGCGTTCGCGATGACGATCTTCGAGGCCCAGCCTTCGCCGTATTCCGGGACCACTTCGCGGATGAAGGCGTCGCGACGCTTGTAGCAGCCCATTGCGCGCAGGATCGGCCCTATATCCTCCGTCACAGCCTCGACACCGAAAGTTTCGGCGACGAGGCGGCCGAGCCGCAGGCTTTCAGGATCGGAATCGCTTTCCGGCATGAACAGGCAAAGCACATTCTTGGGCCCGACGGCTCGTGCCGCCAACGCGACCGACACGCTCGAATCGATCCCGCCCGAAAGACCGAGCACAAGGCCCCGCTTGCGAAGCCCGCGCAACTGCTGGCGCAAGGCCGTTACGATACGGTCCGTTTCGGTGATCAGGTCGATTGCCAGAGCCTGCGTCAGAAAGGTCCGCGCATCCTCGGTCGGGCGAACATTCATTGCGCGGCCTCCATGGTTTCTGCCGCAAGCCGACGGCTGACCTTGCCGGTATCAGTCTTCGGCAGTTCCCGGCGGAACTCGATGACCTTGGGGACCATGAAGTCCTCAAGGTGGCGTGCACAGTGACGGATGATATCCTTTTCGCTAAGCGCCGGGTCGGACCGTACGATAACTGCGCCGATCGAATGCCCGAGCACGGGATCCGGCACACCGACAACCACCGCTTCCGCGATGCCCGGATGAGCGTGAAGCACGGCTTCCACTTCCTTGGGCGCCACCTTCTCCCCCCGCGACTTTATGATGTCGTCCTTGCGGCCGACGAAATAAAGGAAGCCCTCCTCATCGGCCCTGAACAGATCGCCGGTGTAGAGAACCTTCTCCCAAGGGTTCGGACCCGGGCGCAGGGCTCGTGCTGTCGCAGCTTCGTTTCGCCAATAACCCTGCATGACGTGCGGCCCGCGAATGATCAGCTCGCCTGCTACGCCCGGCGGCACCCGTTGCCCGTGGTCGTCGACGACAAAGGCTTCGGTGTTCGGAATGGCTATTCCGACCGAGCCCGGCCGGCGGTCGAGCTCCTCGGGCGGCAGATAGGTGCAGCGCTTGCATTCCGTCAGGCCATACATCGAATAGAGCCTGACACCGGGGAAAAGGAACCGAAGGCGTTCTATGTGAGAGGGCGGCAAGGCAGCCGCCGTGTTGGAAATATAGCGAAGGCTGGGCAGGAAGCCCGGCGCCAGATCACGCATCTGCAGGATCATCGCTGCCATCGTGGGCACGAGCGGAAGCCCGGTGACTCGTTCCTGGCGGATGCGTTCAAAGACCGCCTGGGGAAAAGCGAAGGACTTCTCGAGCACGAGCGTGGCGCCGAGCCTGACGGCCATCAGCAACTGATAGAGGCCGTAGTCGAAGGCGAGCGGCAGAACATTCAAGATGATGTCGTCGGGCGAGTTGCGCAGATAAGTGGTGATGGAGTCGGCCGCCGCGTCGCAATTGCGGTGCGTCATCATCACACCCTTGGGCCGGCCGGTCGAGCCCGAGGTGTAGATCAACATCGCAAGATCGACGTCAATGCCGCGATGGTCAATCTCCCCGGCTTGAAACGTCAAGCAATCCGCCAGGGATGTGGCTCCTGCCGGGCATTGGTTATCGGCAGCAACGGTGGAAGCCACGAAGATACCGGTCTTGCCGGAGTATCTTGACGCCTCCGCGACCACGGGCATCAGTTTTGCTTGAGTGAGAATCGCGGCCGCATCGCAATCGGTGATAATGTAGGCCAGCTTTTCGGCCTTAGTGGATGCGTTGATCGGACTGAAAGTCGCGCCTGCTTTAAGAACCGCGAAAATCGAAACCGCAGCCTCCCAGCAATTGTCCATGAAGATCAGGACCCGGTCGTCGCGCCTGACGCCATTCATGAAAAGGGCGGCGGCCAGGCGGCTCGAGAGATCGTCCAGCTCTTCGTAGCACAGCCTTTTGTGCTCGGTGATCAATGCCGTTTTGGCTGGATCGGCAGCGGCTTTCGCCGTCAGAAAATGTTCGATTCGCACGGACGCTCCTCGCCGATGGCGCCTACGCTGCCAGCGCTTCTGCTTTTGCCTTGATGAAGGCTGAGATGCGGTCAATCGAATCCAGATTGGCCGGTACGATGTCGGCATCGACCATCGCTATGCCGAAATCATCCTCTATAAATGCCACGAGCTCCAACACGGCCGTCGAATCGATGATGCCGTTTTCGATCAGTGACGCGGAGTCCGCAAGCTCGTAGGACGTGTCGCCGAACAAGAAGTTGTCGACGATAAAGGTTTTGACCTTGTCCTTGATTGCTACCATGATTTTTCATTCCCTCGATTTCTCAGGCCGCTCGTGCTGCACCGACCTTTTCGCCGGTGAAAATCTTCTGCCACAGCTGCGTCGACAAAATGCCGACGAAAGCCGCATTGTCGCGGAATCCGGACGCGGGCTGCAAGCGGCATTTCTCGTGCAGGTTCGCCACCGCCTTGGCGTTGAATAGTCCTCCGGCGGCGATGCTTGCCTCGCTCAACGAGTCGCGTATGTAGTCCAGTTCTCCGGGTCCAACGAAGGAGCGGGCTTCCGGCGCCCGGTAAGGCTGTTTGGTGCGCTCGCTGATGGCCGTCGGAAGCAGGTGCTTGGCAACTTTGCGCAGTATGTGTTTTTCCACCAGTCCCTTGAGCTTCATCTCCGGCGGAAGTCTTGCCGCAAACTCCACCAAGCGATGGTCAAGGAAGGGGAAACGCCCTTCGATACCATGCGCCATGGCCATGCGATCGCCCTGGCTGGAGAGGATGTAGCCCGGCAGGAGAAAGCGGGTTTCGAGATATTGCGCTTGATGCAGCGGATGCCACCGGGAAAACGCCTCAGGCAACCGGCCGGCCAGTTCCTCGGCTGCGTCGTAGCCCTTCAATGTCGCACGCAGGTCACCGGAGAAAAACATCTTGGCCGCTGATGTGGTCTTGAAACGCGGCCGATGCGAGAACAGCGGATCGTCCAGGGCTGCGCTGCCGGTGCCGAAGAACGCGGCCAGGTACTCTACGGACTGCTGCTGCAGACCTGGCAGATAGGGATAAAGCTTCCGGAACAGCTGTGGTCTTATGCGCGATGCCGGCTGTCGTCCGCAGAAACGGCGAACCCGCGCTTCCTTGAAGACATCATAGCCGGCAAAGACTTCGTCGGCGCCTTCGCCTGTCAGCACCACTTTCAAACCGGCCTGGCGAACGAGGCCGGACAGTTGATAGAGGGGGGCCGGGGCGGTGCGGATGATCGGCCGCTCGGTAAAGCGGATGACTTCGGGAAACACGCCGGCGATATCACCGGCACGACAGGCTATGGTTCGATGGCGCGTGCCAAGTGCTGACGCCATTTCGGTCTGGAAGGCGCTTTCGTCATGCTCGCCGCTGTCGAACGTTACGGAAAATGTCTGCAGCTTAAGAGGAGTCATGCCGGCCGCGAGTGCCGAAACGAGGGATGAATCGAGCCCGCCCGAAAGGTAAGAACCGACCGGCACGTCGGCGCGCATGCGAAGCCTCACCGCGTCGGTCAACAAGGTCCGCAGTTCCTCGGCCGCGTCGTCCTCATTGGTGATCTTCGATGGCGCATCTCGATGAGGATAGTCCAGATGCCAGTATGGTTTGACCGTCACTTGCCCCTCGGTCGCGATCATTACGCTTGCCGGCTCCAGCTCGTGGATATCCCGGAAAGCCGTGCGTGGCGCGATCGGCGCCCAAAGCGTAAAGATCTGGTCGAGTGCAATCGGATCGATTTCGGCAGAGATGCCGGGTACCTTCAGCAGGGCTTTTATCTCGGACGCAAAGTAGACCACCCCGTCCTTGCTGGTGTAGAACAGCGGCCTAACACCCATGCGGTCTCTTGCAAGCACCATCCGCCGCCGCCGGCTATCCCAAATCGCGAAGGCGAAATCACCGTTCAGGAGCGGGAGGCAGTCTTCGCCCATTTCCTCATACAGCTGCAGGAGAACCTCGGTGTCGCTCGACGTGCGGAAGCGTCGGCCTTTGGCCAGCAGCCCTTCGCGCAATTCCACGTAATTGAAAATCTCGCCGTTGAACGCAATCGTCAAATTGCCGGTTTCGTCGGACATCGGCTGCTGGCCATCACCAATTCCGATCACCGACAGCCGCGCATGCCCGAGTCCAGCCTCGGGCGCTACGAATTTGCCTTGTTCATCCGGTCCGCGATGGGCGATCGCGGACGTCATGCGCGCAAGCAAAGCTTCCGCATCCCGGACTGAACCGAAATAGCCCCCGAATCCGCACATCCACACAGCTCATATTGAACAGCAAGCCACGAAACATAGCCGTCATAAGCGCCTCAAAGGTTAATCGGATACCTTTCAGCGAGCATGTGGTTAACAGGATGTTAGGACAAAACGATGCTTTTGCGGACCGGCTTGTGCCCACTCCAGGTGTCCCGCTTGAAGGCGTCACGGCGAGTGGTGCAAATCACTGCTTCGAGTATGGCCGGTACCAGTCGACAAACTTCTTCAGCCCGTCCTCTATCGAAACGCTAGGCCTGAAGCCGAAATCCCGCTCCAGCGCGCTCATGTCGGCGTAAGTCTTCTCGACGTCGCTCGCCTGCATCGGCTCGTTGTGGCGGATTGCCTTGACCTTGAGCAGCCTTTCCAGAATGTCGATGAAGTCGCCCAGACGCACCGGCCGGTTGTTGCCGACATTGTAGAGCCTGTTCGGCGGAACGTCGGCTGCCGGCGGCTTGTCGAGCACGGCGACGACCGCCTTAACCACATCGTCTATGTAGGTGAAATCGCGCCACATTTCGCCATTGTTGAAAACCCGGATCGGTTTGCCCTCGAGCATCGCCCGGGTGAACATCCAATAGGCCATGTCGGGGCGGCCCCAGGGACCATAGACCGTGAAAAACCGCAGGCCGGTCTGCGATATGCCGAACAGATGGGCGTAGGTGTGGCTCATCAACTCATCGGTTTTCTTGGTGGCGGCGTAGAGCGAAACGGGCTTGTCGACCTGATCGGCTTCGCTGAACGGCACGCTGCGGTTGCCGCCATACACCGAGCTCGACGAGGCATAGACCAGATGCTCGAATGCCGGCTCGGCGCGACAGAATTCGAGCACTTCGAGGTGGCCCATGACATTGGAGCGGACATAGAGCCGCGGATTGTCGAGTGAGTGACGCACACCGGCCTGCGCGGCGAGATGCACGATCCTGACGATGCCTTGCCCGGCCAGAGCAGCCGCAAGCGCGCCCTGTTCGGCAATATCGAGCTGGTGGAACGAAAAATCCTTGCGGGGCAGAAGGCGGGCAAGCCGCCCCTTTTTGAGCGCCAGGTCGTAATAGTCGTTCATGTTGTCGACGCCGACGACCGCTTGTCCCCGGTCGAGCAGATAGTGGCAAACGTGACTGCCAATGAACCCCGCGGCACCGGTGACAAGTATAGGCAACAAGCTTCTCCACGCGCATAGCCGGGCCGGTATCTGGAGCGGCAGATCCGGCCCATTTCGTCGTGCTATAGTCGAAAGCCGAGGTGGAGACCACCATTAAGCTGATGCGTCAGCTTGCCTCGCGCATGGCTTCGGCCGCCTGCAGGTCAACCGACACCAGTTGGCTGACGCCTTGCTCGGCCATGGTTACCCCGAACAGCCGGTCCATGCGCGCCATGGTGATCGGGTTGTGTGTGATGATGACGAAGCGCGTTTCGGTGGTTGCGGCCATTTCGTCCATCAGATTGCAGAAGCGTTCGACATTGTGGTCGTCGAGCGGCGCGTCGACTTCGTCGAGCACGCAGATCGGCGCCGGATTGGTCAGGAACACGGCGAAGATCAGCGACATCGCCGTCAACGCCTGCTCGCCGCCCGACAGCAGCGTCATCGTCTGCGGCTTCTTGCCGGGCGGTCGCGCCAGGATCTCGAGCCCGGCTTCGAGCGGATCGTCGGACTCGATCAGTTGCAGCTCGGCGGTGCCGCCGCCGAACAGATGCGAAAACAGCCGTTGAAAATGGCCGTTGACCACCTCGAAGGCAGCGAGCAGCCGCTCGCGGCCTTCACGGTTCAGGCTGTGGATCGCCTGCCGCAGCTTCCGGATCGCCTCGATGATGTCGTCGCGTTCGGAGACGATGGTCTCCAGCCGGTCCGACAGTTCCTTCTGCTCTTCCTCGGCGCGCAAATTGACGGCGCCCAACCGTTCGCGCTCGACCTTCAGCCGGTCGAGCTGACGCTCGATCTCGGCCATTTCGGGCATCGGGCTGTCGGGTTCGAGGCCGGTGTGGCGGATCACCAGATGCGGCGGCGTGTTCAGCGTTTCCTGGATGCGCGCTTCGACTTCCAGCCGACGCTCGTCGGCGGCGGTCAGCCGCTCTTCGGCGCGAACACGCGTTTCGCGCGCTTCGGCGAGCGATTGGATGGCAGCGGTCGCAGCCTTGTCCAGCTCGGACTGCCGGTTCTCCGCTTCCTGCAAGCGGTCGCCGGCAGCCTTGCGCAGGCTTTCGGCCTCGGCGAGCTGCGACAGCAAGGCGCGCCGCTTGGCGTCGATCTCGTCGGGGGCGTCGGCCAGCCGCTCGCGCTCGGCCTCGGCCTCGGCCTTGCGTTCGCCGAGCGCTGCGATCTGCGTCGACGCGTTTTCGGCGCGCTCCACCCAGTTGCGCCGTTCCGCGCCGATGGCGTCGAGCCGGCGCGCACGTGCCTCGGCTTCCCGCTTCAGGCCCTCGTGAACGGCGCGCGCATCGGCAAGGGCGGCGCGGTCGCGGGCGACGTTGGCGGCCGACTGGTCGAGTTGCGACTGCAGATCGCCGAGATCGGGCGCGTCCTGCAGCAGCATTTCCGCCTCGACGAATGCTGTCGCCGTTTCCTCATGGCTGTCGACAATGCGGGCGCGCGCCTCGTCAAGTGCTGCACGCCGGCTCGACAGTTCGCCGCCGGCCTTTTCGGCCTCGGCCAGCGCATTGCGAGCGGCGTCCAGCCCGTGCTGGGCGTCGCGCCCGGCCTGTCGAGCGGAGCGTTCGGCTTCGCTCGCCTGGGCAAGCACCTGTTCGGCCCGGGCAAGAGCCTGTTCGGCGTCGCGCAGGATGCGGGTGGCATGGACGGCTTCGGCGTCGAGTTCGGCCAGCCGGTTTTTCTGCGCCAGCCGCTGCGCGGCAGCGGTCGGCGCATCGGCGCTGGCGGTAAAGCCGTCCCAGCGCCACAGCGCGCCTTCGCGGCTGACCAATCGCTGCCCGGGAGCAAGCAGCGTCTGCAGCCTTCTTCCGTCGGCGGCTTCGACAATGCCGATCTGGGCCAGCCGGCGGGCCAGCTGCGCCGGCGCGCGCACCACGCTGGCGAGGCTCTTTATGCCTTCGGGCAACGCGGCGTCGCCGGGCTGGATTTCGCTCTGGCCCCAATGCACCGGCGCGCTGCGGTCGAGCGGCACGTCGAGATCTTCGCCAAGTGCGGCACCCAGCGCCGTCTCGTAGCCGCGCTCGACGCTGATCTGCTCCAGTACCGAGGGAAACAAGTCGCCGCTCGCAGCATTGAGGATCTTGGCAAGCGTGCGGGCCTCGGTTTCGATCCGCGCCAGCTCGGCTTTTGCGTCCTGAACTGGTGGGCGGGCAGCACCTTCGCCCGCACGCGCCTCGGCGACCGCCCGTTCGGCTGCAATCGCTGCGGCCTCGGCCCCTTCGAGCAGTGCCAGCGCCTGTTCGACCAGCAGCCGCTTCTCGGCGGGATCGGGCAGGCCGGCGACCCTGGAGACAATCTCCGACAATTCGCGGTCGACATCGGCGAGCTGGCGGGCAAAGCGGTCGCGGCGCTCAGCGGCGTCGCGCAGCGTCCGTTCGATCTGGTTGCGCGAGGCGGCGGCCTCGGCCCGTTCGGCGGTCAGCGCGGCGAGCCTGGCCTCGCTCGAGGCAAGCGTCGATGCCGCCTGCTCGACAGCCGCGCGGGTGCTGGCCTCGCGCTCGGCGGCGCCGGCGTTTTCGACGTTGAGCACGGCTTCTTCGGCGGCGAGACGTTCGAGGATATCGGCATTGTCGCGGACCATGCGCTCCTCGCGGGCAAGGTCGCCATCAAGCTGTTGCAGTCGGCGGTCGAGCTCTGCCTGGCGGGCGCGGATGCGGCCTGCCTCTTCCTCGATCTGCGCCTTGGCGATCGACAGACGCTGGAAGGCTGCGGCGGCAGCGGCTTCGGCATCGCGCAGGTCCGGCAGCCGGTGGGCGTTGATGCCTTGTTCCCTGGCGGCAGCCATCTGGGCGGCGGCACGGTCGCCGACCAGCGCGGTGGCAATCGCCAGCGCCGAACGCGCTTCGCCTTCCTGCGTCTTGGCCAGCGTCCAGCGAAGATGCAGCAGCGTCGCTTCGGCCTTGCGGATGTCGGCCGACAGGTTCTTGAAGCGCGAGGCTTGGCGGGCCTGGCGTTTCAGGCTTTCGATCTGGCTTTCCAGCTCGCCGACGACGTCGTCCAGCCTTTCGAGGTTCTGTTCCGCCGCCTTCAGCCGCAGCTCGGCTTCGTGGCGCCGTGTGTGCAGGCCGGAAATTCCGGCTGCCTCTTCCAGCAGCGCGCGCCGCGCCTGCGGCTTTGCCTGGATCAGCTCGCCGATGCGGCCCTGCCCGACCATCGACGGCGAACGCGCGCCGGTCGACTGGTCGGCGAAGAGCAGCTGCACATCCTTGGCGCGGGCTTCCTTGCCGTTGATGCGGTAGAGCGAACCCGCCTCGCGTTCGATGCGGCGCGAAACCTGCAACTCGTCTGCATCATTGAAGGCCGAGGGCGCGCTACGGTCGCTGTTGTCGAGAAAAAGCGTGACTTCAGCGGTGTTGCGGGCCGGTCGTGTTCCGGAACCGGAAAAGATGACGTCGTCCATGCCGGACGCACGCATGTTCTTGTAGGAGCTTTCGCCCATAACCCAGCGCAGCGCCTCGACCAGGTTCGACTTGCCGCAGCCATTCGGCCCGACGATGCCGGTCAGGCCGCGTTCGATGACGAACTCGCCGGGTTCTACGAAGGATTTGAAGCCGAGCAGGCGAAGGCGCGAGAACTTCATTCGCGCCGGCCCATAGCCAAGTTTCGCAACACTGTTCCGGGGTTTTGCAAGGAGAACCCGCGGCAAAACAAAGAAGTGCGCACGCCGAAGCGATGCCGCTTCGGCGCTGCCGAAACGTCAGAGCAGAGGGTCGATGATGGCCGACATTTCCGCAATCGACATCGCCCCTTTGTAGGTCTTTCCGTTGATAAAAAAGGTCGGTGTGGAATCGACCTTGAATTCGTCGGCGCCGCGCTTCTGGACGGATCTCACATCGTCTAGAAGTTTCTGGTCCGTCAAGCAGGCCTCGAAGGACTCCTGTGTAAAACCGGCAAGCTTGGCGATTTGCAGCAGTGCGTCCTTGGTATTGTTCACACCAACCCAGTTGGCCTGCTGCCTGAACAGAACGTCGACCATCGGGAAATAGTTGTCCTTGGAGCAGCGCGCCAGCATGAAACCGGCCTCGGCGCTGGGATCGAACGGAAACTCGCGCAGGATGTAACGGGCCTTGCCGGTGTCGATATATTTCGTCTTCAGCTCCGGAAAAGTGGTCTCGGCGAAATGCGCGCAATGCGGGCAGGTCATCGATGCATATTCGACGATAGTGACCTTTGCATCGTCCTTGCCGAGCTGCATATCGGGCAGCGCGCCGGGCTTCAACAAGGCTGCCATATCCACCGTGCCCTGAGCTTCAGGCGCTTTGGCGGCGGCCGGAGCGGCCGGCTTCGCAGGTTCCGCCGGAGCCGCAGGTTTCACATCCTGCGCCTCGGCTTTCTCGCCCGAGTCGCTGCAGGCGGCAAGCAGGGCCGCCGCTGGTATTGCGGCCAGCGAAGTCAAAAGGTGTCTGCGGGACAAGGAACGAATCATACGAATCACCTGGCAATAGTTGGATTTTGCAATGCAAAGGCTACAAAAAGCGAGAGTTGGCGCGAATTAAGGCATTACCGCCCCTATTCCAATCGCCAAATCCGGGCATACCATCACGATAGCGCGAGATCACGGCTTCTTTTGACCAAGAATGGTGGCGCCAAGGCGCTCCAATGAGGCGCGCAGCCCGTCGTCCTCGATCAAACCGACAGTGCCCGACAGCTTCGCCTTCTCCGCCACGGTCAGCGGCCGCAAACTGGGTGTCGGCTTTTCCTTGCCCGCCATTACCGGCTTCTGCACGATCCTGATCCGGCCGATCGCATTGAAACCGAGAAACGCATTGACCCGGTTGATGATCTCGCCGGTCTCGTGCTGCAGATGCAGTGCCGCCACACCCTCGCAGGCAATTACCAGCACGGCCGGCTCGAACGGATCGTCCTCGTGCATGCGGCGCGGCCACTGGATCTTTTCCGGGCGCGAGCGGCCGGCAAGCCGCGGTCCGGCAATCTCTTCCCACGACTGGACCAGCCCGATCGACATGCCGGCCCGCTTGCGCAGCACCGGGTCGAGGATCTCGGTTGCGAGATCGCTCACCGGAACGGGATTGCCGAAGGGCCTTTTCCCTGCCATGTGCGTTCTCCAGCTTCAGCACCAGTGGATTAGGGCCGACCCTCGATCAATGGCACTGCACGACCAGACCCGCAAGGCCGTATCCGGAGACAATGGCGAGATCGCGTTCCGGCTGCTTGGCTGGTACGACGCGCATCACCGCGAGCTGCCGTGGCGCGTTCCGCCGCGTGCGCTGGCGGGCGGCGCCCAGCCCGATCCCTATCTCGTCTGGCTTTCCGAAGTGATGCTGCAGCAAACCACGGTCGAGGCGGTAAAATCCTATTTCCGGGCTTTCGTGCAGAAATGGCCAACTGTCGAGGCACTGGCGGCGGCACCGACCGAAGACGTCATGAAGGCCTGGGCCGGGCTCGGCTATTATTCCCGCGCCCGTAACCTCAAAGCCTGCGCCGATCTCGTCGCGCGGCAAGGCGGCCGCTTTCCGGACAGCGAGTCCGGCTTGAGGGAACTGCCCGGCATCGGCGCCTATACGGCGGCGGCGATCGCGGCGATCGCCTTCGACCGACCAGCCGCGGTCGTCGACGGCAATGTCGAACGGGTCGTCTCACGGCTGTATTCGATCGCCACGCCTCTGGGCGACGCCAAGGGCGAGATACGCGGCCAGGTCGAACGCATGGTTCCCCCGACAAGGCCCGGCGACTTCGCGCAGGCGATGATGGACCTGGGCGCGACGATCTGCACGCCGCGCCGGCCCCGCTGCATGCTCTGCCCCGTCAGGCAGGATTGCAGCGCCACAATCTCGGGCGGTCCCGAGCGCTTTCCGGTCCGCCTGCCCAAGGCCGAGAAACCCTTGCGCCGCGGCGCCGCCTTCGTCGCAGTCAGGGGCGACGGCGCCATCCTTTTGCGAAAGCGCGCGGATAAAGGCCTGCTGGGCGGCATGACCGAAGTGCCGACGACCGGCTGGACCGCGCGGATCGATGGCGCCACCACGGCGGCGGCAGCCCCGTTCCCCGGTGACTGGCGGCAGGCCGGACGCATCGGCCATATCTTTACCCATTTTGCGCTTGAACTCGACGTGTTCAAGGCGGAGACCGACAGCGTCGGCCCGGCCGGGCATTTCTGGTCGCTGGCCCATGAAATTTCCGGGGAGGCGCTGCCGAGCGTCATGAAAAAGGTAATCGAAGCGGCGATACCGGGCGCGACGAAGAAGCAGCGGCCGCATTGAAAGAGAGAAGAATGTCCGAAATCCGGCACATCGTTTTCGACATCGGCAAAGTGCTGATCCACTATGATCCGAACCTGCCGTTCAGCCGCTTGATCCCCGATCCCGACGAACGGAAATGGTTCTTCGACAATGTCTGCACGCACGACTGGAACATCGAGCAGGATCGCGGCCGCAGTTGGGAAGAGGCCGAAGCGCTGGCGATCGCTCAATATCCCGACCATGCCGAAAACATCCGCAATTTCCGCCGGCACTGGCACGAGATGGTGCCTCATGCCTATGAGGACAGCGTCGCCATCATGATCGGGCTGATCGAGAGCGGCCACGACGTGACGATGCTGACCAATTTCGCGGCCGATACGCTTGCCGAGGCCCGCGAGCGGTTCGATTTCCTCAATAGGCCGCGCGGCGTGACCGTGTCGGGCGACATCCGCCAGATCAAGCCGGATCGCGCCATCTACGATCACCACGTCGCCGCGTTCGGCCTCGATCCGGCAGCCACGCTGTTCATCGACGACAGCCAGAAGAATGTCGACGGTGCCAAGGCGGCCGGTTGGCAGGCTGTGCTGTTCACCGATGCAAAGACGCTCAGGGCGGACCTTGAGCGCCTTGGGATCAAAGTGTGATTTGAATCGCTTCCAGAGGTTGGGTGAGCCTTCGCATAACCGATCTGTCGCAGCTTGGAGCCTCAGGCCCCTGCCCGCTCCATGCCCAGGCGGGCAATGCGGCGAAGCTCGTCGATTGGGGTCAGGCCGCCGCTGCGCTCATAATGCCAGAAGGTCCATCCGTTGCAAGCGTCCAGCCCCTGCACGTGTGCGCCGATCTTGTGGATCGACCCGGCACTGTCGCCGATCGCCAGCGTGCCATCGGCACGCACTTTTGCCGCCCAGCGCTTCTTGGCGTCGTAGAGCGTGGCGCCGGGCGCCACCAAGCCATTGTCGAGAAGCGTGACGAATGCGACGCGCGGCTCAGCCCGCTTGCCGGTCAGCACCGTCAAATTGGCGCCTTCCAGCGGCCGGACCGCATCGATACGTTCCATGGCGGCATCGATATAGGCCTGCTCACGCTCGATGCCGACGAAGTGGCGGCCAAGCCGCTTGGCCACAGCCCCGGTGGTACCTGAACCGAAGAAGGGGTCGAGCACGATGTCGCCCGGCCTGGTCGATGCCGTCATGACGCGGGCAAGCAACGCTTCCGGCTTCTGCGTCGGATGCAATTTGTCACCATTGTCGTTCTTCAGACGCTCGCCGCCGGTGCAGATCGGAAATAGCCAGTCGGAACGCATCTGAATGTCGTCATTCGACGCCTTCAGCGCCTCGTAGTTGAATGTGTAACCCTTGCCCTTTTGGTCGCGCGATGCCCAGATCATCGTCTCATGCGCGTTCTGGAAACGGCGGCCACGGAAATTGGGCATTGGATTGGTCTTGCGCCAGACGACGTCGTTGAGGATCCAGAAGCCCAGGTCCTGCATCTTGGCGCCGACCCTGAAAATATTGTGGTAGGAGCCGATGACCCAGATCGTGCCGTTGGGCTTCAACACGCGGCGCGCCGCTAGCAGCCAGGCGCGGGTGAAGGCGTCGTAGGCCTCAAAACTGTCGAACTGGTCCCAATGGTCGTCGACGGCATCGACCTTGGATTGGTCGGGCCGATGCAGATCGCCATCGAGCTGCAGATTGTAAGGCGGATCGGCAAAGATCACGTCGATCGACTTTTCCGGCAGCCGTTCGAGCGCGGCGACGCAGTCGCCCTTCAGGATCGTATCCAGCCACTCGGATTGCTGGGGAGCATCGGAAAGGTCGTCGAGAAGACGCACGGCAGACATTGTGACACCCAAGGCACGCGTTACTGTTTACTGTCCGTTATGGTTACCGATCAGCGTAAATATTCAGTGAAGCAGCACGCCGAATTTGCGAAGCCCGGCCTGTTGGTGTATGCCGCGCCGCCTGAGCCGTTTTGACCAAAGGCCCTCTCGGCATTCCCCTCATCCCGCTTCCCGGATCACCATGCCCCAGCCAGATCTTGTCATCTTCGATTGCGACGGCGTGCTCGTCGATTCCGAAATCATCGCCGCGCGTATCGATGCCGAGCTTTTGACCTCGGCCGGCTACGAGATATCGGCCGAGGAGATTTCCGAGGTCTATGCCGGGCTGACTTTCAAGGACATCATGATGCGGGTCGAGGAAAAGTCCCGGATCCCGTTCCAGGCCTCCCTGATCGACAAGGAGGAACAGCTTGTCGATCGTAGGCTGCGCAGCGACGTGCGTGCCATCGACGGAGCGCACGAAGCTGTCGCCGCGGTAGCAGTGCCGCGCTGCGTCTGTTCGAATTCGCGTTCTGAGCGGATCGAATTCATGCTGGAGAAGGTGCAGCTTTTGCCGTTCTTTGCCGGCCGGATCTTTTCCTCGCTGGAAACCCCGACCGGGAAAACCAAGCCGGCGCCGGACGTGTTTCGGTTCGCCGCGGAAAAGCTCAAGGCCGGTCCTGCGAACACCTTTGTCATCGAGGATTCGGTGCATGGCGTCACCGGCGCCAAGACGGCGGGAATGCGTGTCATCGGCTTTACCGGCGCGGCGCACAGCTATCCCGGCCACGCCGATGCGCTGACCGAGGCCGGCGCGGAAACGGTCATCCGCCGCTGGGCGGAACTGAAAAGCGTGATCGCCGCGCTGTCGGAATGGTCGGCGGACGCGTGAGAGGCCGCCTCCAGCCGCCGTGGCGCGAATGCAGCGGCTTAGTTGGTCGCGGCGGCTTTCTTCTTCCTCGGCTTGTCTGTCGCTACTTTCGGAGCGCCCTCGTCATACCCGGCATATGCCTGGTAGTCCTTCGCCGTCGGCTCCGGAACGACGACGTTGGAATCGGTGAAGACGAACTGCGTGGCACTCGAAGGATCGGTAACCTGGACCTGATAGGAGTGAAGCTGCGAATAGAGAACTTCGGTGCCGTGCATCACCGCGATGCGGATCGGCATGGTGATGGTCCCGGGGGTGAACATCGGGCCAGGCACGACCTTGCCGGCGACGGCTATCTTCATCGACAAGGAGCCGTTGGCGCGGCTGCAGTCGCGGGTCACATCGGTGATCGAAGCCTGATAGATGATCTTGGCGGAATCGTCCGGCTGATCGACGCCAGCCGCGTCCGCTGCCGGCTGCGCGGCTTCCTCGGCGGCAACATCGGTTTTTTTCTTCGGCTTCGGACCGCTCTTGGCGTAGGTATTGAAGAAAGCGGTGCCGTCACGCAACGTCACTTTCGGGCAATAGGCCTGCAGCTGGCTGGAAAGCACCTTGGGATCGGGTGGCGGTGGCGGCGTCGTGTCCTTCTTGCCGAAGCCGAGAATACCATTGTCGCTCGATTGGCAGCCTGCGGCGGCAAGCATAAAGCCGGCGAGCCCCAGACCCGCGACAAAACGACCGTTGAATGAATGAAACGCCATGAACTGCACTTCCCTCTCGCAAAGCCGGTGACGTATATCAACCGCGCGGCAAAAATGCGACTGAGCCAGCGCAGAAATCCACCACCTCGCGGCGGGCCAAAATTCCCGGCAGCAATGGAACCGTAACGATGCAATATGTGAGTACCCGCGGGGAAGCGCCCGCGCTGGGATTTTCCGACGCGGTGCTGGCCGGACTGGCGCGCGACGGCGGGCTCTACCTGCCGAGCGCCTGGCCGCATTTTTCCGCAGCCGAGATCCGCGCCATGCGCGGCCTTGCGTATCCCGATCTTGCCATCCGGGTGCTGTCGCCGTTCCTCGGCGGCGAGATCGCGGCGCCGGTGTTCGAACGGCTGGTGCGCGAAGCCTATGCGAGCTTCCGCCATGAGGCCGTCTGCCCGCTGGTGCAGACCGGGCCGAACAGCTTCGTGCTCGAGCTCTTCCATGGCCCGACGCTCGCGTTCAAGGACGTGGCGATGCAGCTTCTTGCACGGCTGATGGACTATGTGCTGGCCGAGCGCGACCAGCGCGCCACCATTGTCGGCGCCACCTCCGGCGACACCGGAGGGGCCGCCATCGATGCCTTTGCCGGGCGCAACCGCACCGACATCTTCGTGCTTTTCCCGCATGGCCGCGTCTCGCCGGTACAGCAGCGGCAGATGACGACCTCGACCGCCGCAAACGTCCATGCGTTGGCGATCGAAGGTAATTTCGATGACTGCCAGGGCCTGGTGAAGGACATGTTCAACGACCACGGTTTTCGCGACCGGGTATCGCTGTCGGGCGTCAATTCGATCAACTGGGCCCGCATCATGGCCCAGATCGTCTATTATTTCTCCTCCGCGCTGTCGCTCGGCGCGCCCGACAGACCGGTTTCCTTCACCGTGCCGACCGGCAATTTCGGCGACATCTTTGCCGGCTATGCCGCCAAGAAGATGGGGCTGCCGATCGAACGGCTGATCATCGCCACCAACGACAACGATATTCTGGCGCGCACGCTGGCGACCGGCGAATACCGCATGAAGGGGGTTTTTTCGACCACGTCGCCCTCGATGGACATCCAGGTGTCTTCGAACTTCGAACGCTTGCTGTTCGAAGCGTCCGGCCGCGATGCCTCGACCGTGCGGCGCTACATGAACGGGCTCAAGCAGTCCGGCGCCTTCACCATCGAGGCTGGCGAAATCGCCAAGATCCGCTCCGAATTCGACGCCGGCCGCGCCACCATGGACGAGGTCGCCGCCACTATCCGCACCACACTAGCGGCGAGCGGCTATCTGCTCGACCCGCATACGGCCGCGGCCGTGCATGTGGCCGCCGGCAAGGCTGCGGGTGAGGTGCCGATGGTGGTGCTGGGCACTGCGCACCCGGCAAAGTTTCCCGCCGCCGTCGAAGCCGCCAGCGGCGTGTCGCCTGCCCTGCCTGCATGGCTAGGCGGGTTGATGAGCGCCGAGGAAAAATACACGGTACTTCCATCCGACCTGAAAATGGTGGAAGATTATCTCTGCCGCCACACGCGGGCGGCGCGTTAGGGAGTAATTGCCATATGGGTGTTGAGGTAAGCCGTCTGTCGAACGGCCTGACAGTCGCCACCGAAACCCTTCCAAGCCTCGAATCTGTTGCCCTTGGCGCCTGGGTCAAGTCGGGCGCACGCAACGAGCGTGACGAAGAGCACGGAATGGCGCACTTGCTCGAGCACATGGCTTTCAAGGGCACCAGGCGGCGAAGCGCCTTCGAGATTGCCTCGGAGATCGAGGACGTCGGCGGTGAGATCAATGCCGCCACCAGCGTCGAGACGACCTCCTATTATGCAAGGGTTCTTAGCGACGACGTGCCGCTGGCGGTCGATATTCTTTCCGACATCCTGCAGGACTCCGAATTCGATCCGCAGGAGTTGGAACGAGAGCAGCATGTGATTTTGCAGGAGATCGGCGCCGCGCACGATACGCCCGACGACGTCGTTTTCGATCACTTTACCGAGACCGCCTTTCGCCACCAGACTATCGGCCGCTCGATTCTCGGCACGCCGGAAACCGTCAAATCCTTCACTTCGAAGCAGTTGCACGACTTCATCGAGCGACAGTACGGTGCCGAGAACATGGTGATGGTGGCGGCCGGCGATATCAAGCACGACGATTTCGTGCGGGAGGTCGAAAAGCGGCTCGGCAGCTTCCGCGGCAAGGCCGACGGCACCATCCCGCAATATGCGCAGTATGTCGGCGGCGATTTTCGCGAGGACCGCGACCTGATGGACGCCCAGATCGTGCTGGGTTTCGAGGGCCGCGCCTATCACGTCCGCGATTTCTATGCCTCCCAGGTCCTGTCGATGATCCTGGGCGGCGGCATGTCGTCGCGACTTTTCCAGGAAGTCCGCGAAAAACGCGGCCTGTGCTATTCGGTCTATGCCTTCCATTGGGGTTTTTCCGACACCGGCGTCTTCGGGGTCCATGCCGCGACCGGACAAAGCGATATTGCCGAGCTGGTGCCTGTGATCATCGACGAGCTGCAAAAGGCCGGCGAAAACATCCTGCAGGAGGAGCTTGACCGGGCGCGTGCCCAGTACCGCGCCGGGCTGATCATGTCGGCCGAGAGCCCGGCCAGCCGCGCCTCGCAGATCGCCAGGCAGTTGCTTCTGTTCGGCAGGCCGATCGCCAAGGAAGAGCTGATGGAGCGCCTGTCGGCGTTGACTGTCGAGCGGCTGACGGATCTGTCGTCCCGGCTTTTTTCGACCAAGCCGACGCTTACAGCTGTCGGGCCGGTGGGTACGCTCGCGCCCTACGAGGCGATCCTCGATTCGCTTTCGGGCACGCAGACCACTGCCCGTAAGCTTGCCGTCTAAGCCCATTCGAGCATCGTGTTCGCGCTCCCTTTCTTTCGCCGCGACCTGCCGGCACTGAAGGGCGAGCTGGTCACGCTGCGCGTGCCGCTGACCAACGACTATCGCGAGTGGTCGGTGCTGCGCAGTGAAAGCCGCGCCTTCCTCGAGCCGTGGGAGCCGCGATGGACCCCTGACGAGCTCGACCGCACGGCGTGGCGGCACCGTATCGGCCGCTACCGCGAGGACTACGCGCAGGGGACGGCGATCGCCTTCTTCATCTTCGAGAAAAGCAGCGGCAAGCTGGCCGGCGGTATCACCCTCGGCAATATCCGCCACGGGGTCGCCCAAAGCGGCCATATCGGCTACTGGATCGGCGAGCGCTTCAGCGGACGCGGGCTGATGACCGATGCCGTCAAGGTGGTGACGCGTTTCGCCTTCGAAACGCTGCGGTTGCACCGGATCGAAGCTGCCTGTATCCCCGATAATGCCCGGTCGATCCGCGTGCTTGAAAAAGCCGGATTCCGGCGCGAAGGACTGCTACGATCCTATCTCAGGATCAACGGCATCTGGCAGGACCATTACCTATACGCCCGAATCGCGGACGATCCGCCGGGCGTTGGAACAAAGGACTGATTTTTGACGAATTTTCTGCGCAACGGGTCGCTGCTTGCCTTTATGCTGGCGGCAATCGTCACGCTCTGCGCGGCATCGTCGGCGTTTGCGGTCGAACCGATCAAGATCGCCCGCGACGACGTGGCGCTCGACCTTTCGGGTGCCGTCGCAATCTACCGCAACCAGGGCGAGAATTTCCAGGTCTCGACGGCACCCGGCCCGGACGGCATCGTACGGCGCATCGAGGTCGAGGCCAATGACGCGCGCTCGACCGGCGACTGGGCGGTGTTCGCGCTCGCTAACACCACCGACCAGCAGCTCGACAGGCTGATTGTCGCACCGCATTTCCGGCTGGTGAATTCCGGCCTGTTTTGGCCGGATCTCGGCTCGACCCGTATCGCTGCGATCACGCCCAGCGAAGGCTTTGCGCTCGACCGCCAGACCAGCCCCGACGCCGACGTGTTCCGGGTGACGTTGAACCCCGGAACGGTGATCACCTTCATCGCCGAGCTCGCCTCGCCCAAGCTGCCGCAGGTCTATCTGTGGGATCCTGAATCCTACAAGGACTCGGTCAATTCCTACACGCTGTTTCGTGGCATCGTCATCGGCATCGCCGGCCTGCTGGCGCTGTTCCTGACCATTCTTTTCGTCGTCAAGGGGACCTCGATGTTCCCGGCGACGGCGGCCCTTGCCTGGGCGGTGCTTGCGTATATCTGCGTCGATTTCGGCTTTCTTAACAAGATCATAGAAATATCCCCGGGCAACGAGCAGATGTGGCGCGCCGGAACGGAGGTGGCGCTTGCGGCGACCTTCGTGGTGTTCCTGTTTGCCTATCTCAACCTCAACCGGTGGCACGGCCATTTCAGCTACGGCGCGCTGGTCTGGATTCTCGGGCTGGTGCTGATCGCCGGCGTCGCCATCATCGATCCGGCGGTTGCCGCCGGCATTGCCAGGCTGTCCTTCGCCGCCACCGCACTGACCGGGCTCGGCCTGATCATCTTCCTCGGTATCCGCGGTTACGACCGCGCCATCATGCTCGTGCCCAGTTGGGTGATGGTTCTGCTGTGGCTATGCGGATCGTGGATGGCGATCACCGGCATGCTGGACAACGATATCGCCCAGCCGGCGCTGGGCGGCGGGCTGATCCTCATCATCCTGCTGATCGGCTTCACGGTGATGCAGCACGCTTTTGCTGGCGGCGCCCTGCATCAGGGCCTGTTCTCCGATCTCGAGCGGCAGGCGCTGGCGGTTGCCGGATCGGGCGATACTGTGTGGGACTGGGACGTGCTGCGCGACCGGGTCGTCACTCGTCCCGACGTCAGCATTCAGCTCGGCCTTGCTCCCAACAGTCTCGGCGGTCCCGCCCGCAACTGGCTGCCGGTGCTGCATGCCGACGACCGCGACACGTTTCGCACGACGCTCGACGTGGTGCTCGAGCACCGGCGTGGCCGGGTGTCGCAAAACTTCCGCCTGCGCGGCGCCGACGGGCACTATCACTGGTTTGCGCTGCGCGCCCGGCCGGTGATCGGCTCGGACGGCGAGGTCATCCGCTGCGTCGGCACCATGGTCGACGTGACGGAGCAGAAGAAGTCCGAGGAACGGCTGCTGCACGACGCCGTGCACGACAATCTGACCGGCTTGCCCAACCGCGAGCTGTTCATGAACCGGCTGGAGGCGATCATTTCGATCGCCCGCACCGAAGAGAAGGTGCGCCCGACCGTCTTCGTCATCGACATCGATCGCTTCAAGCAGGTCAATGACGGGCTCGGCATCTCGGCCGGCGATACCATCCTTTTGACCATAGCGCGGCGGCTGCACCGGCTGCTCAAGCCGAAGGATTCGCTGTCGCGCTTTGCCGGCGACCAGTTCGCGCTGATGCTTTTGTCGGAGCAGGATCCGGCTCGCATCGCGGCCATTGCCGATGCCATCAAGCACGCCATCAACAACCCGATCACCTTCGCCAAGCGCGAGATCGTGCTGACCGCCTCGATCGGTCTGATCACCTGGACGTCCACGCAGACCTCGGCCGAGGACATGGTCAAGGATGCCGAGCTTGCCATGCATCAGGCCAAGCGCTTCGGCGGCGACAGGATCGAGCCGTTCCGGCCCGCCTTCCGCACCGTCGGCACCGACCGGCTGCAGTTCGAGTCCGACCTGCGCCGCGCCATCGAGCGACGCGAATTCACGCTTGCCTATCAGCCGATCGTGCGGCTGGAGGACGGCAGCGTTGCCGGCTTCGAAGCGTTGCTGCGCTGGGACCATCCGCGGCGCGGCATGATCCCGCCGGCGGATTTCATTCCGGTTGCCGAAAACTGCGGCCTGATCGTGCAGCTTGGGCTGTTCGCCATGCAGCAGGCTGCCGAAGACCTGGCCGGATGGCAAAAGCAGATCGGCGATGCGCCGCTGTCGGTCTCGGTCAATCTGTCCAGCCGTCAGCTCATCCGCCGCGACCTGGTCAGCGACGTCCGCTCGGTGATCGCGCGAGCCAACCTGAAACCGCGCTGCTTCCGGCTCGAACTCACCGAATCGCTGGTGATGGACAATCCCGAGCAGACCGCCCATGTGCTGACCAAGCTGAAGCAGCTTGGCATTGGCCTGTCGCTGGACGATTTCGGCACCGGCTACTCATCGCTGGCCTATCTGACGCGCTTTCCATTCGACACCATCAAGATCGACAAGAGCTTCGTCGACGACGCGACGCCGAAACGCGCGGTGCTGCTCAAATCGATGGTCAACATGGCGCATGAGCTCGGCCTGTCGGTCGTTGCCGAAGGCATTTCGGACGAAAGCGATGCGCTGGAGCTACGGCAGATGGGCTGCGAATACGTGCAGAGCTTCATGTTCGGCGCGCCGATGCCCGGCGACCAGGTGCTGAAGACGCTGAAGGAACAGTATCCGCTCACTCAAGCGTGACAAGTTTCTGGGACGTGATGAGGGCTCAGGCGTGACCGGCAGCCAGGCTGAGATGCGCGAGATCGATGCCGATCGAGGCAAGGATCCGGTCGTATTTGCGGTCGATGTCGGCGTCGAACAGAAGCTCGGCACTTGCCGGGCAAGTCAGCCATCCATTCTCGGCGATCTCGTTTTCAAGCTGGCCCGCACCCCAGCCGGCATAGCCGAGAGCCATCAGCGCCCGCCGGGGTCCGCGGCCGGAGGAGATGGCGCGCAAAATGTCGACGGTCGCGGTCAGGCAGACGTCGTCGGACACGGCGAGCGAGGATTCCACCCGGTAGTCGCCCGAATGTAGAACGAAGCCGCGGCTGCGATCCACCGGTCCGCCATTGCGCACGACAAAGTCGCGCGCCGGCGCCGGCAGACGGATCGCCTCCATCTCATTCATGATGCCAAGTTGCACGAGCAGGTCCGGAAACAGCATCTGCTGCGTCTGGTTGATGATCAGCCCCATCGCACCTTCGTCGCTGTGCGCGCAAATGTAGATGACAGAGCGCGTGAAGCGGTCGTCCTTCATGCCGGGCATGGCAATCAGGAACTGATCGTCGAGAAAGCCGGGTCCTGCGGCCGTCCTTTTATGGCGCAACAAATCCATGGCCACAGCGTAACGCGTTTCCGGGGCGTCGAAAAGATGGGCGGCGCCCGATTTGATCAGGCTCAAAAGCCGAAGGTCACGCAAATATGATGCCGGCGGCGTCATGAAATCATTGCGCGGCCATCAACGGACGATCAAATCATCGCCATGCAAAGCTTGAAAATCCTGCTGCTTGGTGTGGCCATTGGATCGGCGACCGGCTTCCCCGCCTCAGCCTCCTCGTCGGCCTGGTACAACAGCGAAGGCGGCAGGGTGCGGCTGGTAACAAGCGGCAAAGCCGACGAGGCCGGACGTCTCCAGGGCGTCCTCGACATTGCGCTGAAGCCCGGCTGGAAAACCTATTGGCGCGATCCGGGCGATGCGGGCGTGCCGCCACAGATCGACGTCTCGGCCAGCACCAACATTGCCGACGCGACGCTTTCGTTTCCGCCGCCGCAGCGCCACGATGACGGCTATGGCAAATGGGCCGGCTACGACCACCCGGTTTCGTTACCGGTGACGTTTACGCTTGCCGCGCCCGGCCAGCCGGCCGTCATCGATGCGGACATTTTCCTCGGCATCTGCGAAACCATCTGCATCCCGGTGCAAACAAGACTGACCGTCGATCCCGGCGCCGATCCGGACAACGCCGAGGACGCGGCACTGGTCAAGGCAGGCCTTGCCACCCTGCCCGCCACGGCAACGCCCGATTTCGGCATAAACGTACTGCCGGGCGACCACGAAACGCTGATTGTCGAAGCGAGCTTTCCGGGCAGCCCCGAGCGCGCCGACTTCTTCGTTGCCGGCGAACGCGATTACATGTTCGGTGCCCCGGCACGCAGTGTAAAGGATGGCAAGCTGATCTTTACTGTGCCGATCCTCGACAGGCCGTCGACAACGCCAACCGATGGCGGCCTGCACTACACACTGACAAGTGCCGCAGGCGCGGTCGAAGGCCTGTTGCCATTCCCGTGATGCCAACGTCTGGACGGTTGCCGGGCGCGCCTTAATTCGCTATCGCAAGGACACTCCCTTCCATTTCCAAACGAGGACCATCATGACGATCTCCGTTGGCGACAAACTGCCCGATGCGACCTTCAAGACAATGACCGCCGACGGTGCAAAGCCGATCACGACGGGCGAGATATTCTCAGGAAAGACGGTGGTGCTGTTTGGCGTTCCAGGCGCTTTCACGCCGACCTGCAGCAACAATCATCTGCCCGGCTACCTGGACAATTACGACGCCATCCTGGCGCGCGGCGTCGACACTATCGCCGTTGTCTCGGTCAACGATGTTCACGTCATGGGGGCTTGGGCCCGCTTCAGCGGCGGTGAAGGCAAAATCCTTTATCTTGCCGATGGCAATGGCGATTTCGCCAAATCGGTCGGCCTCGACGCCGACCTCTCCAGCGGCGGCATGGGGCTGCGCTCGAAGCGTTTTTCGATGATCGTCGAGGACGGCAAGGTCACCGCACTCAATGTCGAGACAAAGCCCGGCGTCGATGAGTCCGGTGCGGCTCACATTCTCGGACAGCTTTCCGTCCTGGCGACAGCTTAGGCCTGGGACGGCGGCGGGGCGCCTTCTAGCGCTCAACGTCCAAAGGACGCTGACTTTTGCATCGGCGCATGATCCTTCCGAAAGCCGACCCGGTTTTCGGGGCCATGTGTCGGCCCTTCGGGACTGCTTGCTTTTGGGGACCTCGATTATGTCTGACATCTTGTGGCGCAGCGTCGCGATCGGCATCGGCGCAACCGCGCTTATGGATGTCTGGGCGATTTTCCTGAGCAAGGCCTTTGCCCAACCGCGGCCGAACTGGGGGCTGGTCGGCCGCTGGGTCTGGCATCTCCGGGAAGGCAAGGTCTTCCATGACGACATTGGCAAGGCCTCGCCCTACCCGCATGAATCAGTACTTGGCTGGGCCTTTCATTATGCTGTCGGCATCGTCTACGGCATCATACTGGTCGTGCTGGCCGGGACGGCCTGGCTCACCGCGCCGACCTTCCTGCCGGCCTTTATCCTCGGCATCGTCACCGTCGGCGCCGGGTGGTTTCTGCTGGCGCCCGGCATGGGCGCCGGCTGGGCCGCTTCGAAGCGGCCCAATCCGATGCAGGTCCGCGCCCTCAATCTTGTGTCGCATACGGTGTTTGCCATCGGACTGTTCGGCACCGCCCTCCTGATCCGCTGACACGCCAGTTCAACCGGATCAATAACTCTGGGTCGAGCGCCGAACCTTCTTGGCCGCCGATTGCCTGGACTGGGTGCCTTCCTTCGGCGGCTCGGACGCGAGCACGGGTTTCGCCGACTTCGTCTTGAATGGCGCCATGCCGAGCCGCGCCAATTCGTCGGCGCGCTCGTTCTCAGGATGGCCGGCATGGCCCTTGACCCAATGCCAGGTGACCTGATGGCGGTTGCGCGCCGCGTCGAGCTGCTGCCACAGCTCGGCATTCTTCACCGGCTGCCGGGCGGCGGTCTTCCAGCCGTTGCGCTTCCAGCCATCGATCCAACCGAAAATGCCGTCCTTGACGTAGTTGCTGTCGGTATAAAGGTCGACGACGCAAGGCTCCTTGAGCGCGTTGAGCGCCGAGATCGCCGCCAACAACTCCATGCGGTTGTTGGTGGTCAGAGCCTCGCCACCATGGAGCTCCTTGATGGCGCCGTTGAAGCGCAGGATTGCGCCCCAGCCGCCAGGCCCGGGATTGCCCGAACAGGCACCATCGGTGAAGATTTCAACGCGCTTGGTCATGTCAGTCCATATTCGGAAGGAGAGTTGATCGCCCGGTGGAAGCGCATCCGGCGAATATACTCGGTCGGGTCGCGTTTCATCACCAGCCCGCCGTCCGGAACCGTCAGCCAGTCGTAGAGCCGGGTCAGCATGAAGCGCAGCGCCGAGCCGCGCGCCAGCATCGGCAGCGCAGCTTTCTCGTCACTGCTCAACGGCCGCACGCTTTGGTAGCCGGCAAGCAGCGCCGTGCCCTTGGTCAGATTGAAGGAAAAATCCTTCTCGAAGCACCAGGCGTTCAGGCACGTGGCAACGTCATAGGCGTAGAGGTCGTTGCAGGCGAAATAGAAGTCGATCAGCCCGGACAGTTTCTCGCCGAGGAAGAACACATTGTCCGGGAAAAGATCGGCATGGATGATGCCTTGCGGCAGACCGTCCGGCCAGTTCCGCTCGAAATCGGCGAAATCGGCATCGACCTCGGCCGCCAGTCCCGGCTCGACCTCGTCGGCGCGGGCGCGGGCGGCATTCCACAGCTTGCGCCAGCCATCGATGGCAAGCGCGTTGGGGCGGGTCATCGGAAAATCCGCGCCGGCGAGATGCAGTGCCGCCAGCGCCTTGCCGACCTCGCCGCAATGCGCAGCCGTCGGCCGCCGCAGCGACAGGCCTTCGAGAAAGGTGATGATGACCGCCGGCCGACCGGCAAGTGTTCCGATCACACCGCCATCATGTGCGGTGACCGGGAGCGGACACGAAATGCCCTTTCTGGCGAGGTGAGCCATAAGGCCGAGAAAGAACGGCAGGTCAGCCTTGTCGACGCGCTTCTCGTAAAGCGTCAGGATGTAGGAGCCGCTGCTGGTGTGCAGCAGAAAATTCGAGTTTTCGGTGCCTTCGGCGATGCCCTTGTAGGACAGGAGGTCGCCGACCGGATAGTTCTTGAGGAATGCGCCGAGCTCGCCCTCGTTGACGTCGGTATAGACCGCCATCGTTGTTACGCGGCCCCGTTGACGAAGGCCATGTCGGCAGCCGTCAGTTCGACATCGCGCAACACCCGCATCACCGGAAAGTCCTCCGTCTCCGTCGCCGTTACGGCCAGCTCGATGGTCACGTCGAAGCGCTGCCTGAACGCATCGACGATCTCGTCGACGATGATCTCCGGCGCCGAGGCGCCCGCCGACAGGCCGAGCGTCGAAATGCCGGCAATCTCATTCCACGGAATTTCGGACGCGCGCTGCACGAGAAGCGACATCGAGGCGCCAGCGCGCTCGGCCACTTCGACCAGGCGCCGCGAGTTGGAGGAGTTAGGTGCGCCGACAACGAGGAAGAGATCGGCGCCGGCCGCTGTTTCCTTGACCGCTTCCTGGCGATTGGTGGTGGCATAACAGATCGATTCCGCCGCCGGCGCGTGCAGCTCGGGAAAACGCTGCTGCAGGGCGCGAATGATACCGGCGGTGTCCTCGACCGACAGCGTCGTCTGGGTCACGAAGCCGAGCGCCTGCGGGTCTGCAGGCACGAAGCTTGCGGCGTCGGCTTCGGTCTCGATCAGAGTGACCGCGCCATCCGGCAACTGGCCCATTGTGCCGATCACCTCGGGATGCCCAGCATGGCCGATCAAAAGCACGTGGCGGCCAAGCCGCTGATGGCGCATTGCCTGCTTGTGGACTTTCGAAACCAGCGGACAAGTCGCGTCGAGATAGAAGAGGTTGCGCGACTGGGCGTCGGCCGGCACCGATTTCGGCACGCCATGCGCCGAAAAGACGACCGGGCTCTGGCGATGCTCGGGCGGGATTTCGGAGAGCTCCTCGATGAACACCGCGCCGAGGCTTTGCAGCCCTTCGACGACGTAGCGGTTGTGCACGATCTCGTGGCGGACATAGACCGGCGCGCCGTATTTCTTCAGCGCCAGCACGACGATCTGGATGGCACGGTCGACGCCGGCACAGAAACCGCGCGGCTGGCAAAGCCGGATGGTCAGCGGTGGCTTTGTGTGAAGCATGATTGCATCTTACGCTGATTGTAGGCCGGTTGATCGGACTGTGACTTCTGAGCTCTAGGCGCGAAATGAGGTGCGCGGCCCTGCCCTGTCAAGGGTAGTGGCGGCGATCATTGGTCTTTCGCCGGGCGGCGGAGCCAGGAGATAAGGACACCGGCAAGGGCGGCGGCAAGGCCGTACCAGGTTATCGCATATTGCAGATGGCTGTTCGGCAGGTCGATGACGGTGACGCCGCCGACCGGCAGCCCGCCGGGGTTGGGCGTGGCGTTCGCATCGATGAAGATCGGCACCAGCGCCGCACCTGCCGGCAGGCCGGCGCTCGAGGCCATCGCATCACGATCCTTCCAGTAGAAGATGTTCTTCTGCGGATCATTGTCGGGAAGCATCATCGAGGGCCTGGCCGGCAGCGGGTTGCGGGCGAGCCCCGTCACCGTCACTTCGCCCGTTACCTGCCCCTGCGGCCGCTTGGCTGGGTCCTTGAAATCGTAAGGCACGAAGCCGCGGTTGATCAGTACGAAACGGCCATCGTCGAGTTGCAGCGGCGTGAAGACATCGAAACCGGACTGGCCTTCCCAGGTGGCGAGGAAATGCCGCTCGCCTTGATGCAGGAAAGTGCCGGTCACCGTTACCGGCGTGTAGTCCACGTCGCGGGTGGCAGCAAACCGCTTTTCGACCTCGGCCAATGGCACGGGCGCCGAATGCGTGCGCTGGTCTATCGTCTCGAGAAGGCCCTCTTTCCAGTGCAGGCGCTGAACCTGCCAGGTGCCGAGCGCCAGCAGGATCAAAAACACGATGATACCCAGGCCGAGCGCCAATGCGCGCTTGGGCCGCGACCGGCCGGCCACCAAACCTGATGCCTCGCTCATTCGCCGCGGTCCAGTCGGCCCTCGGCCGCCTTGTTGCGGTATTGCAGCGTCAGCAGCACGCCCTTGATCAGCCGGAGCGCCGCCAGGCAAAGCACCAGCGTCAGCGGAATCCACAGCAACAGATGCAGCCAGAGCGGCGGATTGAGCGTCACCTCCGTCCACAACGCCAGGCCGACGACGATGAAGCCGATGATCAGGATAACGAACACCGCCGGCCCGTCGCCGGCATCGGCGAAGGAATAATCGAGGCCGCAATTGGTGCAGCGATTGCCAACCGTGAGGAATCCAGAAAACAGCTTGCCCTCGCCGCAGCGCGGGCAGCGGCCATGCAGGCCGGCCGAGATCGGGTCGATTGGTGGCCAGATCGCCTTGTCGTCGCTCATCGGATCATCCTAGGAGCATTTGCCGCAAAAGATAAGGCGGCCACGTCGCCGCAGCCGCCTTGTCGACTTCCTCAGGTCGATCTCAATGCGGTTCGATCATCGCGCCGTTCGATGCCCAGACGTAGATCGAGGCAAACAGGAACAGCCACACCACGTCGACGAAGTGCCAGTACCAGGCGGCGGCCTCGAAGCCGAAATGCTGCTTGGGCGTGAAGTCGCCCTTCATGGCGCGGATCAGGCAGACCAACAGGAAGATCGTGCCGATGATGACGTGGAAGCCGTGGAAGCCGGTCGCCATGAAGAAGGTGGCGCCGTAGATCGAATCCCTGAAGCCGAACGGCGCGTGCATGTACTCGTAGGCCTGCACCATGGTGAACAGCATGCCGAGGCCGACGGTCAGCACCAAGCCATTGATCAGGCCTTTGCGGTCGCCGTGGATGAGCGAGTGATGCGCCCATGTCACCGTGGTCCCCGACAGAAGCAGGATGACGGTGTTGTAGAGCGGCAGATGGAAGGGGTCGAGAACTTCGATGCCCTTGGGCGGCCAGACGCCGCCGGTGAAGGCGGTGCGGGCGTATTGATGGACCTCGCCCGGAAACAGGCTGGCGTCGAAGAAGGCCCAGAACCAGGCGACGAAGAACATCACCTCGGAGGCAATGAACATGATCATGCCGTAGCGCAGATGCAGCGACACGACGCGGGTGTGGCGACCCTCATGCGCCTCCTTGATGGTGTCGGACCACCAAGCGAACATCGTGTAGATGACGATCAAAAGGCCAATGAAGAACAGCCACGGATTGGCAATATTGAAACCGAAGATCGGGAAATCGCCGCCCTTGAGATACTGCATGTAACAGACGCCGCCGATCGCGGTCACCAGTGCCCCGACGGAGCCCAGGAAAGGCCACGGGCTCGGGTCGACGAGATGATAGTCATGCTGTGGTTTTGCGTGTGCGTCTGCCATATCAACCCCCGAGGCTTGCTTCGGTATCTGAAATCTTGTTGCGGCGGCCGTCGGCCGGCACCGATGATGCGACCGGCTTGGTCTTGTCGACCGGGAACATCGTGTAGGACAGGGTAATCGTCCTCAAATCCTTCAATTCCGGCGCGTTGACGATGTCGGGATCGACATAGAACACGACCGGCATGTCCAGCGTCTCGCCCGGCTTCAGCGTCGTGTCGGTGAAGCAGAAACACTCGACCTTGTTGAAGTAAGGCCCAGCCAGTTCCGGCTGCACGTTGAAGGTGGCGCGTCCGGTGATGGGCCGGCTGAATTTGTTCGTCGCGCTGAAATGCGCCTCGGCGGTCTCGCCGATCTTGATGGTGATCGAGCGGTCGACCGGCTGGAATTGCCAGGGAACGCCGGCGGTGTTGGCATCAAAGCGGATGGTGATGTCGCGGTCGAGCACCCGATCGGCATATTGCTGGGTCGCCCGTTTGACGGTGCCGCCGTAGCCTGTCGCCTGGCAGAACATCGCATAGAGCGGCACTGCGGCGTAAGCCATGCCGATCATGCCGCCGAAGAACGCGATGCAGACGGCAGCGACGACGCGGTTCGTATTCTTCTTCGTAGGATCGGTGACTGTTTGCCTGGTCATCGTCAGCTCACATCGAGCCAGGGAAACTGTGGCCAAATTTCACGATGGTCGCGACGTAGAATATGACGACCAGCGCCGCCAGCGCGAAACCGATTGCGGCCGAGCGATTGCGGCGCGCCTTCTGCTGACGTTCGGTCAGCGTGACCAGTTCAAGCTTCTTTTCGGCCATGCTCATGCTCCGCCGACGGTCAGCGCGCGCGCGACGACGCAATCGCCAAGGTAGGTGGCGAAGATGGCGAAGAGATAAAGCAGCGAATAGCCGAACAAGGCCTTGGCCGGCTTCATCGCCCTGTCGTCATCGGCCATTTGCAGCACCTTCCACGCATACCATAGGAAGCCGACGCCGAGCAGCAACGCAACGATGCCATAGGCCGGCGTAGTGAAGCCAAGAACCCATGGCAGCACGCCAACCGGCGCGAGGACCAGCGCATAGGCAAAGATCTGGCGCCTGGTCGCGGGATGGCCGGCGACATTCGGCATCATCGGAATGCCTGCCTTGGCGTAGTCCTCCGACTTGAACAGCGCGAGCGCCCAGAAATGCGGCGGCGTCCACAGGAAGATGATCAGGAACAGCACCAAGCTTTCGAGGCTGACCGATCCGGTTACCGCCGCCCAGCCGATGACCGGCGGAATGGCGCCGGCAGCACCGCCGATGACGATGTTCTGCGGCGTCCAGCGCTTCAGCCACATCGTATAGATGACGGCATAGAAAAAGATGGTGAAGGCCAGAAGCGATGCGGCCAACCAGTTGACCAGCACGCCGAGCGTCATCACCGACAGAACCGACAGCACCAGCCCGAAACTCAATGCCTCGCCTGGCCGGATGCGGCCGGCCGGCACGGGACGGCCGGCGGTGCGCGTCATCACCGCATCGATGTCTGCGTCGTACCACATGTTGAGCGCACCGGACGCGCCAGCTCCAATGGCAATAGCCAGGATCGCGATCACCGCCAGCAGCGGATTGATGGTTACCGGGGCGGCGACCATGCCGACAAACGCGGTGAACACCACCAGCGACATGACGCGCGGCTTCAGCAGGGCGAAAAAATCGCCCGCCGTCGCTTCCGACATGCGGAAGCCTGGCTCGTCAATCAGTCTGTCTTCGGCAAGGGCCATGCGTACTTAAAGTCCATCATTCCGTTGGCCAAAACCGCCGGTCGGCCGGCGGTTCCGTATTAAAGGAGGCAACCGCCTACTTGATCTTCGGCAACTGTTCCCACTGGTGGAACGGCGGCGGCGAAGGCAGTTGCCATTCCAGCGTGGTCGCACCCTCGCCCCAAGGATTGGCGCCGGCGACACGCTTCTTCTGGAACGCCTCGAAGACGCCGAACAGGAAGATGACGACGCCGACAGCCGAGATGTACGAGCCGTAGGACGACACCATATTCCAGCCGGCGAAGGCATCCGGATAGTCGATATAGCGACGCGGCATACCGGAAAGACCGAGGAAGTGCTGCGGGAAAAAGACCAGGTTGACGCCGACGAAAGTGACCCAGAAGTGGGTGTTGGCGATCACCGGCGAATACATGTAGCCGGTCATTTTCGGGAACCAGTAGTACCAGCCGGCGAAGATGGCGAAGACCGCGCCCAGCGACAACACGTAGTGGAAGTGCGCGACCACGAAATAGGTGTCGTGCAGCGGGCGGTCGAGGCCGGCATTGGCCAGCTGCACGCCGGTGACGCCGCCAACAGTGAACAGGAAGATGAAGCCGATCGCCCACAGCATCGGCGTCTTGAGCGAAATCGACCCGCCCCACATGGTGGCGATCCACGAGAAGATCTTCACACCCGTCGGCACCGCGATGACCATGGTGGCAAAGACGAAATAGCGCTGGGTGTCGAGCGACAGGCCCGTCGTGTACATGTGGTGGGCCCAGACGATGAAGCCCACCGCGCCGATGGCAACCATCGCATAGGCCATGCCTAGATAGCCGAACACCGGCTTCCTCGAAAAGGTCGAGATGATGTGGCTGATGATGCCGAAACCCGGGAGGATCAGAATGTAGACCTCCGGATGGCCGAAGAACCAGAACAGGTGCTGGAACAGGATCGGATCGCCGCCGCCGTCCGGGGCGAAGAAGGTGGTGCCGAAATTACGGTCGGTCAACAGCATGGTGATGCCGCCAGCCAACACTGGAAGCGACAGAAGCAGCAGGAAGGCGGTGATCAACACCGACCAGGCGAACAGCGGCATCTTGTGCATGGTCATGCCGGGCGCGCGCATGTTGAAGATGGTGGTGATGAAGTTGATGGCGCCAAGAATCGAGGAGGCGCCGGCGATGTGGATTGAAAGGATCGCCAGGTCCATGGCCGGTCCGGGCTGGCCCGATGTCGATAGCGGCGGATAAAGCGTCCAGCCGCCGCCGACGCCGTAGGCGCCGGGCGCACTCGGGACGAAGGCCGAGATAATCAGCAGGATGAAAGCCGGCGGCAGCAGCCAGAACGAGACGTTGTTCATGCGCGGGAAGGCCATGTCCGGCGCGCCGATCATGATCGGCACCATCCAGTTGGCAAAACCGCCTATCAGCGCCGGCATCACCATGAAGAAGATCATGATCAGCGCATGCGCGGTGGTGAAAGCATTGTACATGCTCTTGCCGCCGTCGATGGCGGCGTCACCATTCATGCCGTAGACCATCTGCGCCAGGCCAGTGAATATCTGGATGCCCGGCTCCTGCAATTCCATGCGCATGACGACCGACAAGGCCCCACCGATGCAGCCCGCCATGATCGCGAAGATCAGATAAAGCGTGCCAATGTCCTTGTGGTTGGTCGAATACACCCACCGGACCCAGCCATGATACGGCTTGTGGTCGTGGTCGTCGTGAACTGCAGCGTCTGCCATGATCGGCTCCGTTCCCTGAATCTTTTCTGGTCGCGGCATCAGTTGCCGGCGGCCGCTACCTTGTTCGTGCCATCGACCTCGGCCATCAGCGCCTTGTTGGCGCCGGGAAGGTCGGTCTTGGCTGCCGCCAGCCAGGTCTTGTATTGCGCATCGGAGACGACGCGAATAGCGATCGGCATGAAGGCGTGGTCCTTGCCGCAGAGTTCCGAGCACTGGCCATAATAGAGGCCTTCCTTGTCGGCCTTGAACCATACCTCGTTGATGCGGCCCGGCACCGCATCGGTCTTGATGCCGAAGGACGGCATGGCAAACGCGTGAATGACGTCGGTCGCCGTCACCAGCACCCGGGTCATGGTGTTGACCGGCACCACCATCTCATTGTCGACGGCGAGCAGGCGCGGATACGCGGCGCGATCTTCCTTGCCGGCAGCAGCCCTGTCGGCATCCTGAAGGATCGCGGAATTGAAGGAAAGCGTATTGTCGACCTGGTATTCGTAGTCCCAGTTCCACTGATTTCCGGTCGCCTTGACGGTCAGCTTGGCTTCTTCCGGCGGCGTGTACTGCGCGGTCAGCAGCTGGAACGAGGGAATGGCGAGACAGAGCAGGATGACGACGGGACCGACAGTCCAGATGACCTCGATCAGCGTGTTGTGGCTGGTGCGCGACGGGGTCGGGTTGACGCTCGCCCGGAACCGCAAAATGCAGTAGGCGATCAGGAAAAGCACCAAGGCGGTGATCACAATGATGAACGCGAACGAGTAGTTCCCGAACCACTCGATCTGCCTCATAATGTCGGTCGCCGGAGGCTGAAAACTGGTTTCCCAAGGTTGGGGCTGGGCTGCACGAGCCGATGCAGCGGCAAACAACGTGGCGGCGGCACTAGCTACGATTTTGGCGGTTGCCAGGAATTTTCTCATCGCCCTCGTCATCTCCCAGTTCCTCGCGATCGGACCGCAAGAATGTCGAACAATGCCGGGACGGGAATCCCGGACAATTCAAGGCTGGTTCAAACCATACTCTATTTGCCTCCGCAAGAAAGGAGCGCCGGAACCCGTGCGGCATTTTTGCGCGCAAGCGCGGCGCTGGCTTCGTGCGGTGACGGCTCGCCGCGAATCACCAGAGCGACATCCGAGTAGAATGAGCCGCGCGGCGCGCGGAACCGTCGCAATTAGGGCGAAATTGGCGCGGAAAAGCGCATTGTCGCCTGTGTCGGGGCAGATCGCCGGGGTCTCGTCCTTTACTTGGGTTTAGTGCGGCTTAAAGTGCCGTGATTCGCAATGGAGCCGTCATGAACCCTTGGCTTTCGAGAACCTTGGCGAAGGTCATCCTTGTTGCCGCCGCAATAGCCTTGCCCGGCGCCGGCTTGGCCAATGCCGCGCAGCCAAGCGGCACCGTGAAGTCGACGCATGGGGCGTGGTCGATCATCTGCGATACGCCGGCCGGTGCTACGTCCGAACAATGCGTGATGATGCAGAACGTCGTCGCCGAGGACCGCCCGGAAATGGGTCTTTCCGTAGTCGTGCTGCGTACAGCCGACAATAAGGCCGAAATCCTTCGCGTGCTGGCGCCGCTCGGCGTGCTGTTGCCCAACGGGCTCGGCCTCAATGTCGACGGCAAGGATATCGGCCGCGCCTATTTCGTGCGCTGTTTCCAGGACGGCTGCTACGCCGAGGTCATCCTGGAAAAGCCGCTGCTCGACACGCTGAAGACCGGTACGTCCGCCACCTTCATCGTCTTCCAGACGCCGGAAGAGGGTATCGGCATTCCCGTCGACCTCAAGGGTTTCGCCGACGGCTTTGCCGCCCTGCCTTGAGGCTGCACGTTGACGCTGAAACTGCTCGATGCGGACGACTTCGAGATATTCAAGCGAATTCGCCTGGAGGCTTTGCGCGCTGCGCCCGAAGCCTTCGCCAGCAGCGCAGCGGAATGGGAGCAACTTCCCGACGAGGAATGGCGGCGGCGCCTGACGAACAACCTGGTCGTCGTCAGCTTTCGGAGCGGGGAACCTGTCGGCATAATGGGCCTGATGCGCCAGCCGGCCAGCAGGATGGCGCACCGCGCGACGATCGTCATGGTCTATTTGCGCGGCAGCGAGCGTGGCGGCGGATACGCCGTCAAGATGCTCAATCTGCTGCTCGATCACGCCCGAGCATTGGGCATAAGGCAGGTCGAGCTGGCTGTAAGTGCTGAAAATCCAGCGGCCATACGATTCTATCAACGAGAAGGTTTTCACGATATAGGCTGCATACCGGCCGGCTTTCTTCATGAAGGCAGGGAGATCGACGAAATCATGATGGCACGCCGCTTGACTTAGGTCGTGGTGTTCCGCCGTGAAGTTGCCGAACGGCGCCCAGGCGCCTACATGCCGTAAAATCACTTCTCAAGAGGCCAGCGCCATGAACAGCCTGATCGGCCAATTCGACATTTCCGACGATCGCATCAAACAGATCGTCGCCGAGACTATAAACGGCGCCGACGACGGTGAACTGTTTCTCGAATACAGCGAAAGCGAAGCGCTGATGTTCGACAATGGCAAGCTGAAGACCGCCAATTTCAACACCGACCAGGGTTTCGGCCTGCGCGCAGTCGCCGGCGAGGCCAGCGGCTACGCCCATTCCAGTGATCTCTCCGAAGCCTCGCTGCTGCGCGCCGCCGATGCGGTTTCGACGGTGAAGAGCGGCTATTCCGGCACGCTTGCTGCGGCTCCCGCCCGCACCAACCGCCATCTCTACGGCGACGGAAACCCTATCCCCTCACCTTCCTTCGAGACCAAGGCCAAGCTGCTCCAGGAAATCGATGCCTGGCTAAGGGCCGAGGATTCGCGCGTCCGACAGGTGACGGCGTCGCTCGCCGCCTCCTGGCAGCATGTCGAGATCGTGCGCGCTGATGGCCAGATGGTCCGCGACATCCGCCCGCTGGTCAGGATCAACGTGTCGGTGGTGGTCGGCGACGGTGACCGCCAGGAGAGCGGCTCCTACGGCATGGGCGGGCGCAAGGATTTTGGCGAGTTCCTGATCGAGGACAGCTGGAAGCATGCGGCCAAGGAGGCGCTGCGGCAAGCACTGGTCAATCTCGAAGCGGTTCCCGCGCCTGCCGGCACTTTCGACATCGTGCTGTCGAGCGGCTGGCCGGGCGTCATGCTGCACGAGGCCGTCGGCCACGGGCTGGAAGGCGATTTCAACCGCAAGAAGACATCTGCCTTCGCCGGCCTGCTTGGCCAGCAGGTGGCGGCGAAAGGCGTCACCGTCGTCGACGACGGCACCATTCCCGAACGGCGTGGTTCGCTGACCGTCGACGATGAAGGCACGCCTTCTGCCCACAACGTGTTGATCGATGATGGCAAGCTGGTCGGTTACATGCAGGACCGCCAGAACGCGCGTCTGATGGGCATGAAAGCCACCGGCAACGGGCGGCGCCAAGGTTACGCACACGAGCCGATGCCGCGCATGACCAATACCTACATGACCGCAGGCGACATGGAGCCGGAGGAAATCATTGCCTCGGTCAAGAACGGCATCTATGCCGTGTCGTTCGGCGGCGGCCAGGTCGACATCACTTCGGGCAAGTTCGTGTTCGGCTGCACCGAGGCCTACATGATCGAGAACGGCAAGGTAACGCAGCCGATCAAGGGCGCCATGCTGATCGGCAACGGGCCGGATGCCATGCATCGTGTGGCGATGATCGGTAACGACATGAAGCTCGACACCGGCATCGGCATGTGCGGCAAGGCCGGACAGGGCGTGCCGGTCGGCGTCGGCCAGCCGCATCTCAGGATGAACCAGATGACGGTCGGCGGCACCAGGGTTTGATGCGGCCGGCTTCGAACACCCTGTCCGTCCTGTCGTCCCATTGAGCTATTCGAGCCTTGAACTGGGCGCGATCTTCACTTATCTTACGTTCGTCTTACATCCAGAGGAGCGCCATCATGGCTGCCGCGGAAAAGCTCGTGACCACCGTCTCGACCAAGGGACAGGTCATCCTGCCCAGTTCGATCCGGAAACGGAGAGAATGGGACGCCGGCACACGCCTTCTGGTCGAAGATACCCCAGAGGGAGTGCTACTGAAGCCCGCGCCAGTCTTCGCCGAGACGCGGCCAGAGGACGTGTTTGGATCGCTGCGCTATAGCGGCAGGCCGAAGACGTTGGAAGAAATGGACGCGGGCGTGCTCGCCGAAGCGCGGCGGCGCCATGCTCGCGATTGATACCAACCTGATCGTCCGCTACCTGACGGACGATCACCCGACTCAGTCTTCCCGCGCCCGCGCGTTGATCGATAGCCAGCCAGTCTTTGTCGCCGTCACGGTAATCCTGGAGGTCGAGTGGGAGTTGCGCAGCGCCTACGGTTTGGCACCGCTCGAAATCGCCCGCACGCTACGGGCGTTTAGCGGGCTCCCTACGGTAGAGGTGGAAGACGGGACGGTCGTGTCGTCCGCGCTCGACCTCTCGGAAAGGGGATTGGATTTCGCTGATGCGCTGCATCTGGGCAAATCTGCTCACTGCGTTGGCTTCGCGACTTTTGATCGTAAGTTCGTCACGGCAGCGCGGGCGGCTGGATATGACGGCGTGCAAGAAGCATAGCAGTTTATGGCTACCCAGCATGGCATGAAGGCGCGCCGTTCAGGCATAGATACCGGAACGAGCGGCCTTCAGGTAAGCGAGAACCTTATCCGTCTTGCCTTCGCGAACCAGATCATAGGCGGTCTTTCCCACCCAGCCGGGATCGGCTGATGTTTGAACCAGATTGCTGCACGCACTTGATCGCCGGTCATCTCGCCGGCCGTCGCAGAATACGAATGATGGGGCTCAATGCGGCGTCGACCTTGCGCGCTCCGGTCTTAGCGGCAACGTGTTGCGGGCGATGCCGCTCAGGCCCGCCAGTTCGGTCATAGTGACCCCGAGCAGTTCAGCCACCCGCTTCGACGAGAGAAACGGCGTCCGCTCCTCGCCGCAGCGGGATGCCGAAATGCCAAAGGCTTGGGCCACTATAAATTTCCTAAAATATTTGACCGGCGTACGCTCAAATGCGCTTCTTTAGTGCGCATTTCACGCCCGATAAATGCAGCTAGACTAGCGCCTTCTCTTGGGCCTCTCCAGCAATGCCACTGCCTCGACATGTGGCGACCACAGGAACTGGTCGATCGGGGTTACGCTCTTCAAGGCGTAACCGCCATCGAGGAGGATGCGAAGATCCCGCGCCAGCGTTGCCGGATTGCAGGACACCGCGGCGACGAGCGGCACGTCGGAGCGCGCGATCTGCTTCGACTGATCCTCGGCGCCGGCGCGGGGCGGGTCGAAGACTACGCCGTCAAAGGCATTCAACTCCTTGAATGTGAGCGGCCTCCGGAACAGGTCGCGACGTTCGCCGGTCACCCGCTTCAGGCCGCTGGCGAAACGGAATGCCCGGTCGAGCGCCGCGAGTGCTGCCGCATCGCCTTCCACCGCGTGAACCTCAGATCTTGCGGCCAGGCGCAGCGCGAAGCTGCCGCAGCCGGCGAAGAGATCGGCGACCTTTTTGGCGCGCGCGAAATGCTGGCCGACAATGTTGGCCATCGCCTGTTCGGCAGCCTCGGTCGCCTGCAGGAAAGCGCCCGGAGGCAGTGCGACGGTGACGCCATCAAACAGGACGACCGGTTTCTTTGGTTCGATAATGATCTCGCCGTCGACCGACAGCCTGGCTAGCCCCTCGGCGATGACGAAGTTGGACGCGACGCGGCGCTGGTTCTCGCCGAGCTTGCCGGAATCGTGAACCGCGACATCAAGGCCGGAACCGGTCACCGTTACCGCCATGTGGAACGATTTGGTCGTGGTGCAGATCAGCCCGGCAAGCATCCTCAAACGGTCGAGCGCAGCGACGATCTGCGGCAGCGAGATCGGGCATTCCTCGATCGAGATGATCTCGGATGACAGCGCGCGAACAAAGCCGAACTGCATTCCCGCCTCGCTCCGCCGGGCGGTGAAGACGACGCGGCGGCGCGTGTGCGGCGAGCACGGCACCAGCGCGCCGACATCGCAAGCGATGCCCTTGCTCTTCAGCGCATGCACGACCTTTTCGCGCTTCCACCGGTGATAGGCTTCTGTCTCGAGATGCTGAACGGCGCAGCCGCCGCACGCGCCGAAATGCCGGCACGGCGGATCGACCCGCAACGGCGAAGCCTCAAGGACCGACATCAAGGTGGCGCGATCTTTCTCCCGCGCGGCGGTGACGATCTCTTCCGGCAGCGCGAACGGAATGAAAACCTCGCCGGTTTCCGTCTCGGCGATGCCGTCGCCCTGCGAGCCCAACCTTGCGATCGTGAAACGGGTGCTCATCGCTTCTGGGTCTCGACGTCCTTGATGCCGCCGAGCAGGAACTCGCGGTTGCCGTCACCGCCCTCTATCGGCGACAGGTGCAGCCCTAGCGAGCGCCAGCCGGGAATGGCATCGAGCCAGTCCTGCATCAGGCCGGCAATACGCGCCGCATCATAGGGGTCCTTCAGCAGCCCGCCCTTGCCGATCGCCTCGCGGCCGGCCTCGAACTGCGGCTTGACCAGAAACACAGCCTTTGCGCCGTTCCCGGCCAAGGCAAGCGCCGGCGGCAGCGCCAGTTTCAGCGAGATGAAGCTGACGTCCGAGACGACGAAATCCGGCACACGGCCGCCGAGATCGGCTGCCGACAGTTCGCGCGCATTCAGGCCCTCAATTACCGTCACGCGCGGATCGCCGGCAATGTCGGAGTGCATCTGGCCGTGCCCGACATCGATCGCCGTGACATGCGCCGCGCCGCGTTCGAGCAGCACCTGCGTGAAGCCGCCGGTCGAGGCGCCGACATCGAGGGCTTCGCTGCCGGTGGGGTCGAGGCCGAAATGGTCGAGACCAGCCTTCAGCTTCAGTGCGGCGCGCGACACGTAACCTTGCGCCGGATCATCAACGACGATGTTGCACTCAGGCAGAACGGCCTGGCTTGGCTTGCGGGCGACGATGCCATCGACCGTCACGGTGCCGCGCCCCACGGCATCGCGGGCACGCGAGCGGCTGGCAAACAGGCCGCGCTGGACGAGCAATTCGTCGAGCCTCTGGCGTATGCTGGCTGGCGGAAGGGAAGTCATCGGCCTTCATGGCGAATGCCAACGATGATGGCAAGGATATTGGCGATGAGACAAGGCATGGCTGGAAAAGCGGTGAACGCATCAAGCCGCTCCGCTACCAGTCGAACCTCGCGCCAGGCGCGACGCGATGCTAAGAACGAGATGCCGTTTTGCGGTCGAAACGCGGAGGAGGAAATGCTGACGGGAACCTGCCACTGCGGTGCCGCCCGCTGGACCCTGGAGGGCGATCCCGGTTCGGTAACTGCCTGCAACTGCACACTTTGCCGTCGCTACGGCACGCTCTGGGCGTACGATTTTGTCGACGAACGCATCCGCCTTGCCGGGCCCGTAAGCGCCTATAGTCGCGTCGGAAAGGCTCATCCTTCACTTGAGATTCTCTTCTGTCCAACGTGCGCTTGCGTCCTGGCCTGGCGCGGTTTGCATCCCGATGCGGCTGGGCGCTACCGCATCGCCGTCAATGTGAGGCTTGCGCCGCCCGAGGCCGTCGCCGATCTCCCGATCGACCATTTCGATGGTCTCGATACATTCGAGGATTTGCCGAGAGATGGTCGCTGCGTGCGGGATATGTGGTTCTAGTTTCTAAAGTCTCTTCGGGATCATGCTTTAGAATATCTTCCGCGAAACCCGCCGTTCGACGGCCGGCGTCAGACCGTCGCTGCTGTCGCCGGACACCTGCGTGCGCGGCCGGAAACAGCAGCGTAAACAGCATGTTACGACTGTTCGCCGGCAATTTGATTCAAGCAGTTGAGATTTTGATTCAGACCGGCATCTTGCAGCCAAGTTGAATCGCTTCGGCGTCGCGGGAAATGCGTCTAAAAACTAGGCGCGCTGGGCCTGCGCGGTATGCCCCAACGCCACGAACACTGTGCGCACGATGCCGGCGCTGTCCAGCCCGGCATCGGCATACATCTTTTCCGGCTTGGCATGGTCGACGAAGGCGTCGGGCAGCACGAGCGGGCGCACCTTCAAGCCGCTCTCCAGCAGCCCTTCATGGGCCAGGAACTGCAGCACATGGCTGGCGAAGCCGCCGACCGCGCCCTCTTCCACCGTCACCAGGATCTCGTGCGAACGGGCCAGCCGCCGGATCAGGTCCTCGTCGAGCGGCTTGGCAAAACGGGCATCGGCGACCGTGGTCGAAAGCCCGGCCGCGCCAAGCTCCTCGGCCGCGGCAAGGCAATCCTGCAGCCTGGTGCCGAAGGAAAGCAGCGCAACCTTGGTGCCTTCCCTGACGATCCGGCCCTTGCCGATCTCCAATACCGAGCCTCGTTGCGGCATCTCGACGCCAACGCCGTTGCCGCGCGGGTAGCGGAAGGCGATCGGGCCGTCATCGAAGCTTGCAGCGGTGCGTACCATGTGGCGCAGCTCGGCCTCATCGGCCGCGGCCATGACGACGAAACCGGGCAGCGTCGCCAGGAAGGTCGTGTCGAAGGCGCCGCAATGGGTGGCACCATCGGCGCCGACGAAGCCGGCGCGGTCGATCGGAAAGCGCACCGGCAATTTCTGGATCGCCACGTCGTGGACGACCTGGTCGTAGGCGCGCTGGAGAAAGGTCGAGTAGATCGCGGCGAAAGGCTTGAAGCCTTCCGTGGCAAGGCCGGCGGCGAAGGTAACCGCATGCTGCTCGGCGATGCCGACATCGAAGGTCCTCGCCGGAAACGCTTCGCCGAACAGGTCAAGCCCGGTGCCGTTCGGCATGGCGGCGGTGATGGCGACGATGCGGTCGTCCTCTCGGGCCTCCTGGATCAGACTTTCGGCAAACACCTTCGTATAGCTCGGCGCATTGGCGGGCGCCTTGGCCTGGGCGCCGGTGATGACGTCGAATTTGTTGACGCCATGATATTTGTCGGCCGCGGCCTCGGCCGGGGCGTAGCCCTTGCCCTTCTGGGTCACGACATGGATCAGCACCGGGCCGTCGGCATTGTCGCGGACGTTCTTCAGCACCGGGATCAGGTGCTCGAGGTTGTGACCGTCGATCGGACCGATGTGGTAGAAACCCATCTCCTCGAACAGCGTGCCGCCGGTGACGTAACCGCGCGCGTGCTCGACCGCGCGCTTGATGGCGCGATCGGCGCGCTCGCCAAGATAGGACGTCAGCTTCTTGCCGAAATCGCGCAACCCAAGATAGGTCTTGCCTGAGGCGAGCCGCGCCAGATAGGCGCTCATCGCACCGGTCGGCGGGGCGATCGACATGTCGTTGTCGTTCAAGATGACGATCAGCCGGGCATCGAGTGCGCCGGCATTGTTCATCGCCTCGTAGGCCATGCCGGCCGACATGGCGCCGTCGCCGATGACGGCAATGACATTGTTGCGGCCATCGGACAGATCGCGCGCCATCGCCATGCCGAGGCCGGCTGAAATCGAGGTTGAGGAGTGGGCTGCGCCAAACGGATCGTATTCGCTCTCGACGCGACGCGTGAAGCCGGACAGGCCGCCCTCCTGCCGCAGCGTGCGGATGCGGTCGCGGCGGCCGGTCAGGATCTTGTGCGGATAGGCCTGGTGGCCGACGTCCCAGATCAGCCGGTCGTCCGGCGTGTTGAAGACGTAGTGCAGCGCGACAGTCAGTTCGACCACGCCGAGGCCGGCGCCGAGATGGCCGCCGGTGTGGGAAACGACGTCGATCAGTTCGGCGCGAAGCTCTGACGCCAGCTGCGGCAGGTCGGCTTCGGCAAGCGTGCGCAAATCGGCTGGGACGCGGACCTTGTCGAGAAGCGGCGTATCGGGCTTTGCGTTCACTGTTTGCGAGCCTGGTCAGATTTTCTGTTCATCGTGAAATATGCCGCTGGCCGGCGAATGTAAATGTGGCGGTAACGCGCATCAGCTTTCGGGCAGCGGGATGAACTCTTGCTCGTCTCCAGGAACGATATCGAAGCGGCCCGTCTTCCATTCTTCTTTCGCCTGCTCGATGCGTTCCTTTGAGGACGATACGAAATTCCACCAGATATAACGTTTCGAACCGAGCGAAGCGCCGCCAAACAGCATGAAATGGGCGCCGCCCTCCGATGAAACAACGATCTCATCGCCGGGCCGGAAAACCAGCAGCCGCTCGGCCGGGAAGCGGTCACCGGATATCGAAACCTCGCCTGCCAGCGTATAGATGGCGCGCTCCTCGGCGTCGGCCGGGATCTTCACGCTGGCACCCGGCGCCAACCTGAGATCGGCATAGAGCGTGTCCGAAGCGGTGGCGACCGGGGAGCGCAGCCCGGACAATGCACCGATGACGATACGGCCGCTGACACCCTCTGCATCGATTTCGGGCAGGCGCAGGGCCGCGGTGTTTTCGAAGACCGGCGCGACCTCTTCCTTGCCGTCCGGCAGCGCCAGCCATGTCTGCAGGCCGGAAACCGACATCGGCAAGCCGCGCAGTTCTTCCGGCGTGCGCTCCGAATGGACGATGCCGCGGCCGGCGGTCATCAAATTCACGTCGCCGGGCTGGATCACCATCTCGGTGCCGAGCGAATCGCGGTGCCTGATCTTGCCGTCGAACAGGTAAGTCACCGTCGACAGGCCGATATGCGGATGCGGGCGCACGTCGAGCGCCTGGCCGGCCCGCAGAACGGCTGGACCCATGCGGTCGAAGAAGATGAAGGGTCCGACCAGCCGGCGCCTGGCCGTCGGCAAGGCGCGGCGAACCTGAAATCCGCCGATGTCCTTGGCATTCGGAATGACCATCAGTTCGATCTGATCGCTGGCGAAGGCATCGCCCATCTGCGGATCGTTTCCGGGAAAGAAGCTCACGCGGTCCCCTCAGGCGAAGCGAAGTGCAGATTTGGCCTTCGCCTTGGCCGCCACCTCTTCGCGATTGCGCGGATGCTGCGTCGTCTCGAGGCTGTCGAGCAATTCACGCGCCGAGGCGGCAATGGCCTCGACGGCATGGTCGAACGCATGCTGGTTCTGTTTCGACGGCCGTGTCGTTCCGCTCAGCTTGCGGACAAACTGAAGTGCGGCATCGCGGACCTCGTCATTGGTTGCCGGCGGATCGAAATTGAACAGGGTTTTGATGTTTCTGCACATCGTTCGCAATCTCCTCTCGTCCTGGAGCCGTTTCAAACGGGATGAGTTTTACCCTCAATCGTGATGATGTCCAAAGCCGGTAAGCACAATCGTCGTTCGAGGCCGCGCCTCAGTCCGCATCCAGCGGCTCTGTCCCCACCGGCTTGCCGTCACGCGACAGCCTGATTTTCTCGACCTTGTCCTCGGCCGCTTTCAGCAGCCGGTCGCAATGCGCCTTCAGCGCCTCGCCGCGCTCGTAAATGCGGATCGACTGGTCGAGCGGCACGTCGCCGCGCTCCAGATCGTCGACGATCCGTTCCAGCGCCTCGAGCGCCTGCTCGAAGCTCATCGCCTTGACGTCCTCGTTGGTCTCACCAGCCATCATCTATCCCTTCATCAGCCGCCCGACATGGGCGGCGACCGAAAATGCCAATCCCTGCAGATCGTAGCCGCCCTCGAGAACGCTGACGAGCCGGTTGCGGCTATGGCGACCGGCTCGTTCGAGCAACTGGCCGGTCGCCCAGTCGAAATCATCCTCGGTCAGGTTGATCTCGGCCAGCGGATCGCGGTGGTGGGCGTCGAAACCGGCGGAGATGATGATGAGATCGGGCGCAAAATTGTCGAGCGCCGGCAGGATGCGTGACAGAAAGGCGTCACGGAAAACATCGCTGCCGCTCTGCGGCGCCAGCGGCGCGTTGACGATGTTGCCGGCGCCGGTTTCGCTCGCGGCGCCGGTTCCCGGGTAAAGCGGCATCTGGTGTGTCGAGCAATAGAGCACCGACGGATCGTCCCAGAAGATGTCCTGCGTGCCGTTGCCGTGATGCACATCCCAGTCGACGACGGCGACACGGCCGGCGCCATGGTTCTTCTGCGCGTAGCGTGCCGCGATCGCCGCGGTGTTGAACAGGCAAAAACCCATGGAGGTGGTCTTTTCGGCATGATGGCCGGGCGGCCGTGCGGCGACGAAGACGTTCTCGGCACGGCCGGTGAAGACGTCATCGACCGCGGCGTTGGCAGCTCCGATCGCGGTCACGGCAGCCTGCCAGCTCTTCGGGCTGGCGGTGGTATCGGCGTCGATACGGGCGATGCCGGTGTCCGGTATCGCTGCACGGACACGTTCGACGAATTCGGGCGGATGCGCGTAGAGAATGGTTGCCTCGTCGCCTTCAGGCGCCTGGACGCGATCGAGCGCCGCGAAGGCCTCGTCGTCAAGCACACGCTCTATGACGCGCAGACGGTCCGGCCGCTCCGGATGACCGGGCGGTGTTATGTGCTCGAGGAAAATCGGATGCGTGTAAAGTCTCGTGACCATGCCCCGATATAGGCGCGCCTTACCGCTTTGGCCATGTTTTCGCGCGCTGGTGACGCGATGTTCAACAGGGTTTAGGCAACCGGCGTCGGCCGAGCCCACCGCGAGCCGCCTGGGATTGGCGAAAAGATGATCTCAGGCCGGTGATCGGTCAACCTCGGGCTGCATCGCTGACGGTCGATCAGGTTGATGCAGCCTGCCGGTGCGATTGAGCAGCCCCTCCAGAAGAACCTTGAACGCCTTCACTGCCTTCTTCGACGTCGCTTCGGGATCGTTCGAATTTGCGATCCACTGCGCCGCATGCAGCGAGGCGCCGCTGACCAGCCTTGCCGCGGCTTCGGGATCGACGGCGAGAATTGTCCCCTCGTCGCTCAGTCTTTGCAGGCTCTCTGTCATCGAGCGGATGCATGTGCTCTGGCTTGGCCATTGCGATGGATCGCCGAGCACCGCCGGCCCGTCGCGAAGCACGATACGCTGGATCTCCGGCTCCAGCGCCATCTCGATATAGGCGGTGCATTCGTCGACAAAGCCCTGCCAGAGATTGTCCGGCTTGGCCGAAACGACCTTCAGCCGGGCTGCCATTTCGGCGTCGATCTCGGCGATAACCGCCTGGAGCAGGCCCTTCTTGTCGCCGAAGTGATGATAGAGCGCACCGCGCGTCAGCCCGGCCGATGCCGTGAAGTTATCCATCGAGGCTTCGGCATAGCCGAGCGTGCCGAAGGCCTGGCGCGCCGCGGCAATCAGTTTGGCGCGGGTCTCGGCAATCATCTCCTTGCGTGGTTTGTGCATGCACTGGCCCTATTAACATACGCTTCGCATGCCAATTGACATACGCCACGTATGATCTATTTAAACTCATACGCTACGTATGTAATCGCCGAACCGGCCGTTGTCGAGGAGCCAGACCATGCAAAATCCCTATTCCCAGATCTTTCGCGCGCCGGGCGCCAAGGGCTTTGCTGCCGCCGGGTTCGTTGCCCGGCTGCCGATGGCCATGGCTCCGATCGGGATCGTCGCAATGCTGTCGCAGACCGATGGCCAATACTGGCTGGCCGGTGCCGTTTCCGCGACATATGCGCTGGCCAACGCTTTCGTCGCCCCGCAGGTATCGCGACTGGTGGACCGCCTCGGCCAGACGCGGATTGTGGTGCCGACCACCATGATTTCCACGCTCGCTTTCGCGATCCTGATTGCAGCGGCCAATCAGCATTGGCCGATATGGACGCTATTCGTCTCGGCGCTGCTCGCCGCCGTCATGCCCAGCATCCCGGCAATGGTGCGCGCACGCTGGACCGAGATTTTTCGCAACCGCCCCGAGCTGAACACGGCGTTCGCCTTCGAGTCGGCGGCGGACGAACTGGTGTACATCGCCGGCGCATCGCTGTCGGTAGGGCTGAGCGTCGCGCTTTTCCCGGAAGCGGGAGTGCTCGCGAGCACATTGTTCCTCGCCTTCGGTTCGACGGCCTTCATCCTGCAGCGCTCGACCGAACCGCGAGCCCGACCGGTGGAACATGGTTCAGGCGGCTCGGCAATCCGCCTGCGGCCGGTCCAGATCATCACCTTGGCCCTGATCTTCATCGGCGCGACCTTCGCCACCACGGAGGTGAGCACGGTGGCGATCACCAAGGAGCTTGGCCAGCCAGGCGCCGCCAGCTTCGTCATCGGCGTCTACGCGCTCGGATCGTTCGCCGTCGGCATCGTCATCGGCGCCCTGAACCTGAAAGTGCCGCTGCAGATTCAGCTTGCCATCGCAATCGCCATCATTGCGCTTACCACGCTGCCGCTGCTCGTCGCCGACACGGTGCCGCTGCTGGCACTGGCCGTCTTCGTCAGCGGCGTGGCGATCTCGCCGACCTTCATCACGGCATTTGGCCTGATCGAGCGCCGCGTGCCGGAGGCGGTGCTGACCGAAGGCGTGACCTGGGTGATGACCGGCATCGGCATTGGCATGGCGCTCGGCTCGTTCGCCGCCGGCTGGGTGGTGGACGCTTTCGGCGCGCAGAACGGGTTCTGGGTATCGGTGGCATCGGGCACAATCGCGCTGGTCATCGTGCTCGCCGGCCAGCGCAGCCTTGCCGCGCCGGACTGCGACATGGCTGCATGCGACGCAGCTGCGGTCGCTGCGGAATAGTTTCCGGTGCGTCCGGCCCCGAGCCGGGGCCGGACGCATACCAGCACCGTGAGAATGGCCTAAAGAATCTCGGTGTTGGCGATGTGGATGCCAAAACCTTCGAGGCCGACATAATGGCGCTCGCGCGAGGCGATCAGATTGATCGAGGAAATGCCGAGATCCTTGAGGATTTGCGCGCCGAGGCCGATCTCGCGCCATTCGTTTTCGCGGCGGCGAGCCTCTTCGTGATCCTCGCGGTCGCCGGCAGCCGGGCGCTTGCGCTCCTGATGGGCGACGCCGACCGAGCCTTCGCGCAGATAGACGATGACGCCGCGCTTACGCTCGCCCATCGTCTTCATGATGGCGTCCAGTCTGTGGCTGGTGCCGAACACGTCGCTGACCACGTCCTCGGAATGAAGGCGCACCGGCACCTCATCGCCGTCGCGGATGTCGCCGAAGACGATCGCTACATGATGCATCGAATCCCAGGGCAGCGTGTAGGTGAAGACCTGTGCCTTGCCGCCTGCCGTCTCGATGTCGGAACAGGCGACACGCTCGACCAGCGTTTCCTTGCGCTGCCGGTAGGCGATGAGGTCGGCAACCGAGATCTGCTTCAACCCGTGCTTTCCGGCGAAGGCCTGCACCTGCGGGCCACGCATGACGGTGCCGTCATCGTTGACCAGCTCGGAAATGACGCCGACCGGCGGCAGGCCGGCGAGCTTGCAGAGGTCGACAGCGGCCTCGGTATGGCCCGAACGCATCAGCACGCCGCCTTCGCGCGCGATCAGCGGAAAGATGTGGCCGGGCCGGACGAAATCGGAGGCGCCGACATTGCCATTGGCGAGATTACGCACCGTCAGTGTGCGGTCGTCCGCTGAAATGCCCGTCGTGGTGCCGTGCTTGAAATCGACGCTGACGGTGAAGGCGGTGGTGTGGGCCGAATCATTGTCGGCGACCATCGGCGACAGGTTGAGCCGCTTGGCTTCCTCGCGCGGCATCGGCGTGCAGACGATACCCGACGTGTTGCGAACGATGAACGCCATCTTTTCCGGCGTGCAATGGACGGCGGCTACGATCAGGTCGCCCTCGTTCTCGCGGCCGTCATCGTCCATAACGACGACGATCTCGCCGCGCTCGAAGGCGCGCAGGGCTTCGACGATTTTCTTCTGGTCGTAAGGCATAAGTGCTCGCTTCGCTCGCAGGGAATAGGGGAGTAGGGCAGTACGGGAGTAGAGAAAAGGAAAAAATGCTGTCGTGGGAGCTGCGTAACCTGCTCCCCTACTCTACTCCCTACTCCCTTCCCGTTTGTCCCCGATGACGCAGATAATGATCGGCAATGGCACAGGCAACCATCGCCTCGCCGATCGGTACGGCGCGGATGCCGACGCATGGATCGTGCCGGCCCTTGGTCATGATCTCGACGTCGCTACCGTCCTTGTCGATCGACTTTCGCGGCGTCAGGATCGACGAGGTCGGCTTGACGGCGAAACGCGCGACGATCGCCTGGCCGGTCGAGATGCCGCCGAGGATGCCGCCGGCATTGTTGGACAGGAAGACCGGCTTGCCGTCATTGCCCATGCGCATCTCATCGGCATTCTCCTCGCCGGTGATGCGGGCGGCCTCGAAACCGTTGCCGATCTCGACACCCTTGACGGCGTTGATCGACATCAGGCCGGCGGCGATGTCCTGGTCGAGCTTGGCATAGATCGGCGCGCCAAGCCCCGCCGGAACGCCGTCGGCGACGATCTCGATGACCGCACCGACCGAGGAGCCCGCCTTGCGGATGCCGTCCAGATATTTGGTGAAGACGGCGACGGACGCCGGATCAGGCGTGAAGAACGGGTTTTCGGCGTCGCCGACGAAATTCCAGTTCCAATTGGCGCGATCGATCGATTTATCGCCCATCGACACCAGCGCGCCGCGCACCACCATGCCGGGCACGACCTTGCGGGCAAGCGCTCCGGCCGCCACCCGCGCCGCCGTCTCACGCGCCGAGGAGCGGCCGCCGCCGCGGTAATCGCGCAGGCCGTATTTGACCTCGTAAGTGTAATCGGCATGGCCCGGCCGGAACTGGCGGGCGATGTCGCCATAATCCTTCGAGCGCTGGTCGACATTCTCGATCAGCATCGACACCGGCGTGCCGGTGGTGATCATCGTCTCGCCGTCCTCATCGAGGATGAAGCCGGACAGGACCTTCACCTCATCCGGTTCGCGACGTTGCGTCACAAAACGTGACTGGCCGGGGCGGCGCTTGTCGAGTTCGGCCTGGATCTCGTCGCGCGTGAAGCGGATGCCTGGCGGACAGCCGTCGACGACGCAGCCCAGCGCTGGCCCGTGGCTTTCGCCCCAGGTGGTGACGCGGAAAAGATGGCCGAACGTGTTGTGCGACATGGAACCAGCCCTGCCGGCGTCGGAGCCGGCCTAGCGCATAACCCCGAAAATCGGAGCGATTTTCGGAAAGGATCATGCACAAAATCAAAAGTGCTACAGCGTTCCTTGCGCGTCCAGGAGAACGCGCGGCGCTGTCGCCTGCCTTCTATTGGCGTTTTCCACAGTGGTCAAACTGTGATCCGGCGGATTTAGTTTTGACACATTCGATTGGTTTCTGCTCAGTTCCGTTCCGTTGGACCGAGCCGCTGTACCGGCAATGATTAAAGAGGACGATGATGCGTATCCTGATTGGCGCTGTTGCCGCCACGCTGTTGATCTCCACCGCCGCCTTCGCCGGCCAGACCGAAGGCCTGATCAAGAAGGTCGACAAGGATGCGCTGACGCTGACGCTGGACGACGGCAAGTCCTACAAGCTGAACGCCGAAACCGACCTCGATGCGCTGAAGCCAGGCATGGACATCGTCCTCGCCTATGACGTGACGAATGGCGAGAATGTCGTCACCGATATGGAACTACCGGACACCGGATCGACCGAGTAGGACGCGTCGACACTCAGCTGATGCCGGCCCGACCTGATCTCAACATACGCTGCGTCATCGGTCTCAAAGGCACTCCAGGCGCCGGCCGTCCAGTCTGAGCACGCGGTCCTGCGGCACGTCCATGCTGACCGCATCTTGTTCGGACATCCCCAGTACCAAGCGGAACATTACGCGCATGACGCCACCATGGGTCACGCAGACCGTCTGGCGATCGAGCGCGTCGAACCACGGCTTCACCCGTTCGAGCAGCATCTGGTAGCTTTCGGCGCCCTCGCCGGGCGGCTGGAAATTCCATTTATCGAGGCGGCGTCGCCTGGTCGAACCGGGATTGTTCGCCTCGAGTTCGGCAAAGGTGAAACCCTGCCAGTCGCCAAAGCTCAATTCCACGAGCAGCGGCTCGGTACGATAGGCGTGCGGATCGAGCTTCATCGCCGCGCGCAGGCGCTCCATCGTCTCGCGCGTGCGCCGCATCGGGCTGGCGACAAAGTCGAAATCTTCGGGCTTGTCGATGAGTTCGGCCAGCCTGCGCCCGTTGTGGCTAGCCTGCTCGCGGCCAAGCTCGTTGAGGTCGGTATCGGCCTGCCCCTGCAGCCGGGCCTCGGCGTTCCACGCCGTCTGGCCGTGGCGCACGATATAGACGAGCGGGTACATCAGGTCTTCCGGAAGAGGTCAGGCGGTGGCGTCAGTCCTTGACCGTCGAAATATCCGGCGCGTCAACGGCCTTCATACCGACGACATGATAGCCGGAATCGACATGATGGATCTCGCCGGTGACGCCGCGCGAAAGGTCTGACAGGAAATAGACGCCGGAATCGCCAACCTCCTCCTGCGTGACCGTCTGCTTCAACGGCGAATTGTATTCGTTCCATTTCAGGATATAGCGGAAATCGCCGATGCCGGATGCGGCAAGCGTCTTGATCGGGCCGGCGGAGATCGCGTTGACACGGATCTTCTTGGCGCCGAGGTCGACGGCCAGATAGCGCACGCTGGCTTCGAGTGCCGCCTTGGCGACACCCATGACGTTGTAGTGCGGCATCACCTTTTCCGCGCCATAATAGGTCAGCGTCAGCAGCGAGCCGCCGTCGGTCATCAGCGCCTCGGCACGTTTGGCGATGGTGGTGAAGGAATAGACCGAAATATCCATGGTACGCAGGAAATTGTCGCGCGTCGTCTCGACATAGCGGCCGGTCAGCTCGTCCTTGTCGGAAAAGGCGATGGCGTGGACGAGGAAATCGAGCTTGCCCCAATGGCTGGCGATATCGGCGAACACCGCATCGAGGCTGGCCGGGTCGGTCACGTCGCAATGGCCGGCGACATGCGCGCCCAGTTCCGCGGCAAGCGGCTCGACACGTTTCTTGAACGCCTCGCCCTGATAGGTCAGCGCGATCTCGGCGCCGTGATCGACACAGGCCTTGGCGATGCCGTAAGCGATCGAGCGATTGTTGGCGATGCCAAGGATAAGGCCGCGCTTGCCGGCCATAAGGCCCCGTCCACCCGCCATGTCAGCGCTCTCCGCAAGGTTCTCTACTTTGTGGAGTGCCTATCGCACAGCCACAGTGCCCCTTCAAGCGTTCAAAGCGGACAGTTCGGGGGACAAAGCGGTTGCTCAACAGCGCCGCGCGTCCTTTGGGCGCGCAAAGGACGCTGTAGTGCTTTGACCTTGCAGTCGTGGGCCAGTGGAAAAATCCGACGCCAGGATCGGTGTCACGGCGGAAGATGACCCTTTGGCAGAAGTTTCGTTGGCCAGCGGCCGAAGTCACGCTCATGACGCCGAGCCAACTTCCATACTTTGGGCCGTGGACGACCGCTTTGCGGTGCGCCGGGAGCGGACGTCTGGGCTTAGGCCGTCGAATGTCTGCCTTTGGACAAAAAATTTGACGTTGAGTCCGCCAACCCACAGGCGAGAGGTCCTGAGCAGCCGTCGCACCTTCCGGCGATCGCCGCTCAGTAATTTGTGCTCTGTCATACTTTTGATAGTATGCCCTGTCAGCGAGGGTGACATGTCGCATAAGAGCCGAGTTGATGTTCCGAAGGCGGGGACTGGCTCGCGCCTTCCGATCGGCAAAGGGTTGATGGATGACGGTGTCGAGACCCGTCACGAACGGCGCATACTAACCGCTCTTTGCTACGATCTCGTAGGCTCCACCGAGCTGCTGGGCCTGCTCGGCATCGAAGATTTTGAGGAACTTATCTTGGCGTTTCAAATGGCCGCCAAGGAAGCGATTGTATCGTGCTCCGGAACCGTGACGGTCGAGGTCGGCGACGGCGGCGTCGCTGTGTTCCCAGTCGATCTGGGTGCGAAGGATGCGGCGTCGCTGACGATCAGCGCCGGGCTTGGGATCGTCAGGGCGTGCAAGCTCCTTGCCGCGGAGAAAGGGAGGAGCGACCTGCATGTAAGGGTAGGCGTGGCGACCTCGATGACGCTAATCCTGAAGGGCGACACCGCTGTAGCGCAGGACACGGTAACCGGCCCTGCATTTGCGCTGGCAACCAGGCTGCAGGCAATTGCCCGGCCGGATACCGTCGTCGTGTGCAACGAGACGCGCAATCTGGCACGGCGCTCACACGTATTTAGCTTCTACGGTTCTCACGTCATCAAAGGCTTCGCGCAACCCGAGCAGGTCTGGCAGGCGCTGAGTCACAAGCGGGGGGTAGACCGTTTCTCCGCGTTCGGACGCCTCACCAGCCCCTTGGTCGACCGTACGGATGAGGCCGAGCTGATCCACGAATGTTGGAATGAGGCCGTTTCGGGACGTGGCCAAGTCGTAGTGATCGAGGGCGAGGCCGGCATTGGCAAGTCGCGCATCCTACACGAGGTGCGCCGGCGAACGCGCTTCCAACGCAACAGGTTGCTCCTCTTCCAATGTATGCCAGGCGACTCGCGTTCGACGCTGTATCCACTGCGGCAGGCGATGCTGGGCAATTTCGACGACGGCGAGCGTGCACTCACCCCTGCGCTTGTAGCAGAGGTGTTCGCAGCACATGACATTCACGACGCCGAAGTCGTCGACATCTTTTCTTTTCTGCTCGGCGTGGAAGGCGCGAGGTCCGGTTTCCATGAGATGGATCCGGAAGTGATCCGAGAGAAAGCCGGTTGGGCTGCGCGCCATGCGTTACAAGCAACGTGCGCCAGTGGCCCAGTGATCTTGATCGCTGAGGATATTCACTGGATCGACCTTACGTCGAAGCAACTGCTGGGTGAACTTGCAAAACTGGTTCCTAGTTGCCCCGTGCTCTTGATCGCAACGACGAGGCCGGGATCTGGCGACTGGCTGGATGAAAAAAGCAAGCATGTCCTGCTCGCTCCCCTTGAGCATGCCGACACCTTGCGGGCAATCGCGACGATGTGGCCTCAGGGCAAGCGAGCGCCCGCGCCTGACCTGATAGAGTTGGTCGAGCGCGTCACCGGCGGTGTACCCCTGTTCATCGAGGAGGTTTGCCAATGGATGGCGGAGAATGCCGCTAGCGGTACTGAGCACCTGCCACAGGGTGTTTCGCTCGGCCGCGCGGCGGTGTTGGAAACAGTGTTGGACGCCCGGCTCGAGCCTCTCGGCCGCGCCCGCGAGGTGGCGCGCGCGGCCGCCGTCGCCGGCAACAGATTCAGCCTGGACTTGCTGTCGGCGCTCTTGCCGGAATTTGACCCGGGCACAATCTCTGCGGCGCTCAATGCCCTGGCCGAGGCTGGCTTCGTACGCGCCAGGCATGCAGCAGCAACAGTGTACGCGTTTCGGCATGCGCTTATCCAAGAAACGATCTATAGTGGAACACTACGGAAACGGCGCCGGACCCTGCATCAGCGTCTTTATGCGGTGGCTAGTGGCAACCGCAGCCTCGTTGGCTGGCTAACAACGGCAGCTCTTGCCGATCATGCTGAGCGAGGTGGCCTGCTTGACGAAGCGATCGGCGAGTTCGTCAATGCCGGCATGGAAAGCTCGTCCCGCTCGGCTATGGCTGAGGCAAGGCAGCTGCTCGAGCATGCCATTGCGCTTTGCGGGCAGGTTTCTGATCATGACAAACGGGATGCGCTGCGGCTCTCGGCGATGGTGGCGCTCGGGCCGATATTGACCGCTGTCGAAGGGCCAAATTCCGAGCACGCCCGCAGGCTCTACGACGAAGGCGTAAATATCGCACGGCGTCGGCCGATAGCGGAGCGCGCCAAGTGGTTCCCGATCTATTGGGGTTGGTGGTTCACGGGTTCGGTCGTTGATGGCGAGCGGGCGCAGGCCGTCGTCAGTGATCTAAAGGAGGTTAACGACCCCGAGATTCAGCTTCAGGCTAGGCACTGCTTGTGGGCAGTCGATTTCAATCGCGGAGACCATGGTGGATGCATAGCCGCGGTTGATGCTGGATTGCCGCACTATGACGTGGGCCAGGGGCACGCGAATGCCACGCGTTTTGGGGGGCACGACGCGCGCGTGTGCGGCTTGGCGCATCGTGCACTGTCGCTGTGGTTCTCGGGACGTGCAACGAGCGCTCTCCGCTCCATGTCGGAGGCCCGCCGCTGGGCTCAGCAGACTGGCCATGTCAGCAGCATCGCGCATGCCTGTATCAACGGCGCGATGCTGAGTTGCTATCGCCGCGACTTCGCTTCGTTGCGTGACGTGATTGAGGATCTGCGGCAGCTGACCGCGCTTCATCACCTGCCTTCGCTAGTCGTCTCGGCACAAATCTTCGAGGGCTGGTGCGATGGCAACGCTGGCCACCTCGAGCGGGGCAAGGACAAGATGCGTGAGGCCCTCGGCCTGCATGGACAAGTGCAGACACCTGAGGACGAGCCCGTCTATTGCGGCATGCTGGCGGAACTTCTCGCGCGCTCGGGTGAGATCAGTGGCGCGCTTGCCCTGCTTCATTCGGCGGTGGCGCAGGCCGAGGCGGGTGGCAGTCGATATTGGCTGGCGGAACTACATCGGCGAATTGCACAACTTCTCGTCCTTGACGGCGCGGCAGCTGGCCAGGTGGCAGCTGCCCTTGAGAAGAGCCTCAATACTGCAGCCGAGCAAAATGCCGTGCCCATCCTCATCGCGGCCTACGAGACGCTCAGCGTGTCAAATCTCTCGCCCGTCCTGCTTCGGAGCTACAACGACCGTATCGAAGCGGCAAGGAAATCGGTTGAGCCCGGCGAACCGCTGATCGTCAACCCTGAGCCGGAACTGCGGGCCAGCCGATAGTGGAACAATATGAGCGCCTTGGTCCTCCGGCAGACGAAGCGCTGACGTATCTGATGTCGATGCGACAAGCGTTGGGCATCACCCGTATTGCGGACATTACCGGCCTGGACCGTGTCGGCATCCCGGTCGTGCAGGCAACGAGGCCGTTCTCGTTTTCAAACGCGGTCGCGCAGGGAAAGGGTGCCAGCCTGGCTCGCGCTGCCATATCGGCCATTTTGGAATCCGCTGAGAGCTTTTTCGCCGAGCGCATCGAATATCTTGATGCAGCTTACGCTTCGGCCACTTTACTCGGCATACCCTACGGGCGATTTGAGACGTGGCTGCGAGAGCCCGCCCCTGCTGATTGGCGCGGCCGAAAAATCGCTTGGATGGAGGCGGAGAACCTGCTGGGCGGCGGCCGCGACTTCGTTCCGCTGGAATTGGTGCACACGGCCTATCTCGTACCGCCCAGCCCCTGTGACGGAATTTTCACGCCAACCACAACCGGACTGGCGGCCGCGCTTGATGAAGCAGACGCCATCACACACGGCATATTGGAATGCGTCGAACGCGATGCGATCGCCCGCGCTCTCAAGACGCATGGTTTTCTGCAACACCAGCGAATCGATCCAGCGACCATCGATGACGCAAGGGTCTTGGCTTTATTGGATGAACTCGCACGAAAAGACATGATCGTCGGCCTTTGGCTCGCGCCGTCGCCTGTTGGCCTGCCTGTGATTTGGTGCCATCTGATGGAGAGCAATCCTCGAGAGACGGCATTGCTCCATCTGCCGGCCGACGGCTCGGCCGCTGCATTCGATCCGGCGGCAGCTGCCGTCCAAGCGATCCATGAGGCGGCGCAGGCGCGGCTTGCGGCGATCTCGGGTGCGCGCGACGACATGACCCGGGCGTCTTATCCGAAATATCCCGACTGGCAGCTTATCGAGGCGCACCGCCAGCTGATCACCGGCGGCCGCAAGGACGTGAGTTTCGCCCGCCAGCCTGCCGATCGAGCGGCGAGCGGGCAGACCTTGCGTGGCAGCCTTCTCGCACGACTGGAGGAAAGCGGAATCAGCGCGGTGTATCTGATCCGCCTCAACACCAGCCCTTGGAACCGACTGTCGGCCGTCAGGATAGTTATCCCGCAATTGTACCCTTTAGTGGAGTGACCGGATGCGACCTCGGCTCGTTTTCACCGGCCCCACGCTATCGCATCCAGAGGCACAGCAGGTGGCCGACGTGATCTGCCTGGCGCCCGCGGTACAAGGCTCGATCATAGCCGCGGTGCAGCGTTATGACCCGGCTGCAATTGTCATCATAGACGGCGCTTTCCAGGCTGAGCCGGCAGTGAGGCACAAGGAGATACTGTGGGCGATCAGCCAGGCCATCCCGGTAATTGGTGCGGGAAGCATGGGAGCCTTGCGAGCCGCCGAGCTTTACCCGTACATGCACGGCGTTGGCCTTATCTATCGATGGTATCGCCGCTTCGCTTTCCTGCCTGATGACGCAGTGGCAGTGCTGTACGGTCCGAAGGCGGTGAATTTTTCGCCACTAACGCACGCTTTGGTTGATTTGCGAATAACCGTCCGCGCCGCTTGGAGGCGGAACCTGATCTCCACCGATTTGTCAGGAAAGCTTGGGAATACGGCCCGGAACCTCAATTTTAGGGAACGTACGCTGTCGCGAATGGTCCGCGAGACATTACCGGAAGCCGGTGACCATGATATCGAAGCCTGCCGGCAAATTCTCGCAGGAGCTTTCGTTCAGCAAAAGAAACGCGACGCACTGTCGGCTCTGCAACTTATGAGAGAAAAGGCATTGGTGCCGGCGGAATTGAAGAATTTCAGAATGACGGTCGCGTTTGTCCAGGATTTGGAGGACGCCGGCTTAGCAATCTGACGACAGAGTTGCCGGTGATACCTGGTGCAATTTACGAAGTGCAGGCTTCGTGCTAGTGTTGCCGACTATGAGAGGGGCCGCGCAGTTGAACGCGCTCGATGTCGCCGGTCGGGCGGGGATGTCGGCTGGAACGCGCTTCCTGCTATACCCACAAGCGCCTCACGTTTCTGGGTACGAGAAACCCGAGGCGGTCTGGATTTCAACATCGCCTGGTTTGATCCATCCGGGCCCGGAGGATCATCGCATATACGTGCGTGATCCCGTGCTGGACAAGCAGCCGTACGAGTATCCTTACCTGCCGCCCTTTGTTGGCGCGTATTTCCCACCAGCCGAACCCGGCCTTGATGGTCATTTCGACCACCTCTCTCTTCAGTCGCGCCAGTTCCTGGCAGCGCATGCGTTCGCGGCCGCGAGCCGGGTGCTGGACATCTGGGAAAGCTATCTGGGCAAGCCGATTGTCTGGTACTTCGCCGAAACATACGAGCGGCTTGAGATCATTCCCTGGCTTGACTGGGAGAATGCGCAATCGGGGTTTGGATATCTGGAGCTTGGCCGCGAGCGTGGAGCCGACGGGCGCGGCCATCCGTACGCCCTCAACTTCGACGTGATCGCGCACGAAATGGGTCACGCCATACTCTTTTCTCTCTTCGGAGTGCCCACGCAAGGCCTGCAGGACGGCGACTTCGGGCCGTTCCACGAAGCCAACGCCGATCTTATTTCGCTGCTTTCGTTCCTGCATTTCGACAGCGGGATGGATCGATTGTTACGGCACAGCCAGGCAAACCTGCTTGTCCTCAACGAGCTCAACCGCATCGCCGAACTGACGGGCGACCGCCAGATCCGCCTTGCCAGTAACTCGCGCAAGATGACGGAAGTGACCGAAGAAATTCATGACCGGTCTCGCCCATTCACGGGAGCGGTGTTCGATACTCTGGTCGATCTCTACCATGCCGGCCTGGTGCGGCAGGGCTTGGCCGACGAGCGCCTGCTTGGCTTCGACATCAGGCAGGTTGGCGAAGCCGACATGCGGCACATCTCCGACTTCACGGGCGATGCATTCCGGGCCCGTCCGTTCCTTTTTAAGACCGAGCTAATCAAGGCGCGCGACGATGTCGCGCTTGGGCTTGCGCGCGCGTGGACACGCCTCGATGCCGATCATCTCACATTCGCAGTCGCAGCCTCCACCATCATCGAAGTGTCCGACCGCATCCGCCCGGCCATAGCGGCAAGCTTCGAAGAGAATTTCAGGTGGCGGGAAATTTTATGAATTGGTGATTGCAACGGAGGGTAACAACATGAGCGACGATTTTCATCGACCGACTTACACCACGAAAGATCCCCATGGAGCATTTAACGCCACACAAGTGCGCCTCTATGGAATACCTGGTCTTGGTCTTCCTATATCCAGCAAAAAGAAAAAGACATTGGAGCCAATAACAGGAAAATACAAGAATCATTCTATAATAATAGCAAAGATACTTGATGACGGCGATCCTGATGACAAAAGAATTTTACGGTTTAAGAAATATCTTAGTAAAACCCCACCTAACAATAGCAGTTATGTGTTTGTTAATTCGATCGTAAATAGGTTTATGCTTATGCTTGGGGCGATTGATATAAACCCGGCAAATGGTGATAAAGAAATACTTAGTTGCGGTGTAATATTTGGATATGCCTACGAGGGTCATACTTATGATCTCCCGAAGCCCAAGGTAATGTTAATTCCAGCAAATCCGGAGGCAGATATTCCTGAAGACGACTCCAACTATAAATCCAAGGAGAGTGAAGGATACGCCGTCTGGATCGTTGATAAGCTCGACAAATGCGTGGAGATTGAAGTGAATCAGGGTTTCGTCGAGCAGATTGTTCTTGACGCGAATCTACCGGGCAAAAGCTCGCCCACAATGTACGCGTCCCGAATGATGATGGGGCACCGCGGGGGAAGACTTGGCGACTGATAGACGCTAGAGCATGGCCGATCGCGAGTTGTGGTCGGCCAGCCCAGTGGCGCTGGTTGCTCGTTTCATGTCGATAACCGACGGCATGAAACCACTCACGCCCGCTTACGACGTCAAGCGCCAGCCTTTTCGACCATCAGCCCTTTCGCCGGCGCATCAGCGCCTCTAGCTCGGCGTCGCCGCCTTCCGGCAGCATCAGCCGCACGTGCGCGTAGAGGTCGCCGTGACCGCCGGCCTTTTCCGGCAGGCCCCTGCCCTTCAGCCGCAGAACCTTGTCCGAGCTCGACCAAGGGGGGACGTTGACCGCAATCCTGCCGGTCGGGGTTTCGACCGCCACCTTGGCGCCATGCACCGCATCGGCCAGTTCCACCGGCAGGTCGACATGCAGGTCGCGGCCCTCGACGCGGTAGCGCGGGTGCCGGCGGAAACGGATCTTGACCAGTGCATCGCCCGGCTGCCCCGGTCCTTGCTCACCCTGGCCTTTCAACCGGATGGTCTGACCGTCCTCGACATAGGCCGGCAGCTTGACCGCCACCTTGCGGCCGTCGGGGAACATCGCCGTCACTTTCTCGGCGGTTGCGGCCTCCTCGATGGTCACGTCCAGCGTGACGTTGAGGTCGGCTGCGGTCGGCATCCGGCGGCCGGCGCCCATGCCGGCTCCGCGCTGCTGGCTGAAAGCATCGCCGAAGATCTGGCTGAAGATGTCGCTGTTGCCGTCGAACGGATCACCGCCGGGACGGCCGGTGCGGAATTCGAAATGCGCGCCGCCCGGCCCTTGCTGCCGGCGGAAACCGGCGAAAGGATCGGCGCCGCCGGCCGCACTCTCGAAACCCTGGAACCGCGGTTTGCCTTCGGCGTCGATCTCACCGCGATCGAAAGCCGCCCGGTTCTTCTCGTCGCCGACGATCTCGTAAGCCTGGTTGGCGGCGGCAAAACGCTCCTTTGCCTTGGGATCCGGATTCTGGTCCGGATGATACTTCTTGGCGAGCTTTCGGTACGCCGATTTTATGTCCTTGGCCGATGCGTTCTTGGCAACGCCCAGCACCTCATAGGGGTCGCGCATGCTTACTGCCCTGGAGAAGGAGTGGTTCCATGATCGCCTCCTATATGCGCTTGCATAGGAAGAAATTCCAGTGGCTTACCACTATGTCTCCGGCGGAAAATCAGAGCGCCTTGAAATCCTGCATTCGCCAGGCGCTGCCGCCGGCCAGGCATACTTCGCCTTTGAACAGCGCGACGCCGTCGAAGCTCTCGCGTGAAGCGGTGAAGCGACGGCATGTCTCGCCGTTAGCCCTGAATTCCGCGAGCTCGGTGATGGAGCCGCGCGAGCCGGTATCGGCATTCGCCCACGGAATGGCCTGCCCGGCCAGTTGCTCGACGTCGGCGGAGGACACGGCGTTGCGGATCGTGGCCTGGTCGGAGGCGCGGTCCTGATCGAGCGGCGTGACCGAGGCCGGCGTGCTCGAGGTGAGTATCGAGCGGTCGACCTCCGCCTGCTCCAGACTGAAGCCGCCCCCGCCACAGGCGGTAAGCGGCAGGATGATTGTCACGATCATGGCTTTGGCGCTGGCCGAAGCGATAGCGCTCCATTGCCCACTGTCAAAAGCTTGCGCGATACGCGACAATCGGCAATCTCCCCAGCCGGCGATAAATTTGAGAAAACTATGAGCGAAACCGGGTTAACAAGCGGTGACTTTACCGAGGCGGCGGAACCGTTCCGGCTTTTTGCGGCGTGGCTCGACGACGCGACGAAGAGCGAGATCAACGACCCCAACAGCGTGGCACTGGCGACGGTCGATGCCGAGGGCATGCCGAATGTGCGCATGGTGCTGCTCAAGGGGTTCGATGAGGGCGGCTTTGTCTTCTACACGAATTTCGAGAGCGCCAAGGGCCGTGAGATCCTGGGCAGCATGAAAGCGGCGATGTGCTTCCACTGGAAATCGCTGCGCCGGCAGGTGCGGGCGCGCGGCCCGGTGGAGATCGTCACCGACGCCGAAGCCGATGCCTATTACGCGACGCGCCCGCGCGGCAGCCGCATCGGCGCGTGGGCGTCCAAGCAGTCGCGGCCGCTGGAAAGCCGCTTCGCGCTGGAAAAGGCGGTCGCCGAATATACGGCGCGCCACGCGATCGGCGACATCCCGCGGCCAAAACACTGGTCGGGCTTCCGCATCGTGCCGCAGACCATCGAGTTCTGGCACGACCGTCCGTTCCGGCTGCACGACCGTGTCGTCTTTTCGCGCAACGCCGAGGGCGGCTGGGACAAGGTGAGGCTTTATCCGTAGAGGACGATGCGGCAATCCTTGACGAACACTTTGGTTCACTAATAATCATAGTGAACCAGAGGAATGTGGCCATGACGGCTTTTACCGTGCGCGTTCGTGACGAAACTGCAGACCGGCTAGACCAGCTTGCCGAGAAGCTCGACCGCTCGCGCTCCTATGTGGCTGCGAAGGCCATCGAGGATTTTGTAGCCCGTGAGGAATGGCAACTCGCCGAGACAGAGGCCGGATTGGCTGAAGCCTCGCAAGGCGATTTTGCGGGTGCCAGCGACGTAGAGGCTGTCGTTAGAAAATACGTTAAATCCACCCGCCAGGCATGAGCCATAAGCGAATCCGCTGGGCCAAGCGGGCGTTGCGGCGGCTTGATGAAATCGGCACGCATGTTGAGAAAGACAATCCCGAGGCGGCCGCGAGGATCATTGCGCGTATCGTAACGGCGGCGGAACATCTCACCGAACAGCCGGCGATGGGGCGCATCGGGCGCATCAAGGGGACACGGGAACTCGTCTTGGTCGATGTGCCGTATATCGTCCCTTGTCGCATCGACGGCGAAACTGTCGAAATCCTCACCGTCATGCACGCCGCGCAGCGCTGGCCGCAGACCATGTAAGTCGCATCGAGACACAGGAGATCAGGCTCCTGCGCGACCCATGCCGGGCTATAGAGACCTGGCGTTTCCAATCCCACGATCACGATCTCGTGTGCGTGAAACGTTCCAGCGTGCCGCAACGAACCAGGAAAGGGCTCAACGCGCCGCTGGCGCAAATTCAGGAGGAAGCAATGCATTCACTCAGGTTGGTCACGATAGCCGGTCTCGTCGGCCTTTTCGCTTCGCAGGCCTTTGCGGAGGAGGCGATGGGGACAATGACGATGATGAAGGGTGGGGAGGTCATGGCGATCATGCCCGATGGGCATATGGGCACCATGATGCCAGACGCGAAGATGAGCGCCGAAATGATGAAAATGGCGAAACCGATCAAGCATTGCATGATGTTGATGACCGACGCCAAAGGCAAGACATTCATGATCGACACGTCTTCGGCAAAGGCCGAGGCCGAATGTAAAAAAATGGCGATGTGACAAAAAATGGCGATGTGACAAAGAGAGCATGGCGAAACCGCCCGCCGGTTGCTGCCGGCGGGTCCACGATGCGAGACAAGGCCGGACGGTCTAGGCCTTTTTCCTGGTCATGAAGGCCGTCAAGGCGGCGCGGGCCTCATCGGATGTGAGCCGCTCGCGGAAATGGTGGCTTTCCTTGCCGATGCGTTCGACAACGTCGTCGCGCGAGCCGCGCATCAGGTCGCGCGCGATCCTTAGCGCTTGCGGCGGTTTGGCCGAGATCTGGCCCGCGGCCGCCAATACCGATGCTTCGAGTGCCTCTTCCTCGACCACCTCGTAGATCAGCCCGGCGGCCTTGGCGCGCTCGGCCGAAAAGCCCTCGCCGAGGCCAAGCAGCGCGAAGGCGCCTTGCCGGCCAAGGATCTGCGGTGCGAGCAGGCTCGATCCTGCCTCCGGCACAAGGCCGAGATCGACGAAGGGCGTCCGGAACATTGTGCGCGGCGTGGCGAAGGTCAGGTCGCAATGCAGGTTGAGCGTGGTGCCGATACCGACCGCAATGCCGTCGACGCCGGAAACCATCGGCTTTTCCACCTTGGCCAGCGCCATCAGGAAATCCCAGACTTCGGTACCGCCTTCGCCGCCCGAGGCGACGACCATGAAATCGGCAAGGTCGTTACCGGACGAGAAAGCACCGGGCACGCCGAGAAAGACATGGACGCGGATTGCCGGATCGGCGTCGCCGCCGGCAAGAGCCGCCGACATCGTCGCGTACATGGCGCGGGTCAGGGCGTTCTTCTTGTCCGGACGATTGATGCGGATGATCTGGATGGCACCCCGGCGTTCGACGAGGATGTGGTCTGTCACGGATTGGTCCTTTGTGAATTTCGGGCCTTTGTGAATTTCGGCGCGTGCGAACGTCAGGCTGAAATCAGCGCTTTGCCGGCAACGGCAAGGCTGTCGGCGCCGCCGACGACGTGCTCCTTGAGCGCGCCCACTTCGCCAAGCAGGTTCTCGGCGAAGAACCGACACAGCGCGATGCGGCTTTGGTCGGCAAGCGCGCCGCGCGCCAGATAGGCGCCGCCGGCGGCAAGCGAGATCAGCCTGAGATAAGGTGTGGCGCCCGCCAACGCCTCGTCCGGACGGCCTTCGGCCTGCAGGTCTTGCAGGGAACGGCTCGCCTGTGACAGGTCATCAAGCGCCTGGTCGAGGCGATCGGCGGTGCGGCCGAAGCCTTCAAGGTTCGACGCTCGCACCGCATCGGCGACGGCCTTGAGCTCGGCGATGTAGCCATGCACATGCTGACCGCCGCCGAGCGGCAGCTTGCGCGTCACCAGATCGATCGCCTGGATGCCATTGGTGCCTTCGTAAATGGGTGCAATGCGCGCGTCGCGATAAAGCGCCGCTGCCCCTGTCTCCTCGATGAATCCCATGCCGCCATGCACCTGCAGCCCAAGCGAGGCGACCTCGACGCCGACGTCGGTCGAAAAGGCCTTGGCCAGCGGCGTCAACAGATTGGCGCGCTCCTGCCAGTGCTTTGCATCCTCGCTCCGCGACGCGAGATCGATGGCGTGGGCGCAGGAATAGCAGATGGCGCGGGCAATCTGGGTCAGCGCCTTCATGGTCAGAAGACTGCGCTGGATGTCGGGGTGATGCACGATCGGCGCCATGCCGGCACCGCGATAGCTCGCCGCCTTGCCTTGCCGGCGGTCGTTTGCATAGGCGAGCGCCTTCTGCGTCGCCGCCTCAGCGACCGCGACACCCTGAATGCCGACGGCAAGGCGCGCATTGTTCATCATGGTGAACATGCAGGCGAGGCCCTTGTTCTCCCCGCCGACCAGCCAGCCGATCGCGCCGGGCGCGGTGCCTTCGAAGCCATCGCCATAAATCATCGTGCAGGTCGGCGAAGCGTGGATGCCCAGTTTGTGCTCCAGCCCGGAGCAGAAGACGTCGTTGCGTGCGCCCAGCGCGCCATCGTCTCCGACCAGGAATTTCGGCACCAGGAACAACGACAGGCCGCGTGTGCCGGCTGGCGCGTCCGGCAGCCGCGCCAGCACCAGATGGATGATGTTGTCGGTGAAATCGTGCTCGCCATAGGTGATGAAGATCTTTTGCCCGAAGATGCGGTAGGTGCCGTCGCCGGCCGGTTCGGCGCGGGTTCGCAAGGCATTCAGGTCCGACCCTGCCTGCGGCTCGGTCAGGTTCATGGTGCCCATCCATTCGCCGGAGACCAGCTTTTCCAGATATCTGGCCTTGAGTGCCTGCGAGCCATGTTTGTCGAGTGCTTCGACCGCGCCCATGGTCAGCGTCGGGGCGATGCCGAACGCCATCGAGGCGGAGTTCCACATTTCGAGCGCGGCGACGCCGAGCATGGCCGGCAGCGCCTGGCCGCCATACGCTTCAGGCGCGGACAGCGCATTCCAGCCGCCGCCGATCCAGCGGCGATAAAGTTCCTTCCAGCCGGGCGGGGTGGTGACGGCAGCGCCGTCGAGCACCGCGCCTTGCTGGTCGCCGATCTTGTAGAGCGGCGCCACCTCCTCACTGGCGAAGCGGCCGGCCTCGGCCAGAATGGCGTCGACGAGGTCCTCGCCGAGTTCGCCAAAGATGCCGATATCGAGCGCCGGCTTCAAGCCGGCGACATGCTTCAGGGTGAAGGCGATCTCCTCGACCGGTGCCCGATACATGGCGCTCGCTCCTCCTCTGTCCGGCTCTCCTCAGTCCGGCAGGTCAACTCAAGATCCGTGCCGACGCTCCCCGTCCACCTTCGTTTTGCGTAAACGTCAAACTTTGTCACGCGGATTTTGCAGTTGCTGGCTCGTCTGCAAAATTATTTAGAGCCGGACGACGCACTTGATTTGTACGGCTATTTCCCGTACAAGGTAGCATCAGGGGTGACGATAATGCCAAACCAACAGACCCGCACCGCCCGTCTCGAAGCCCGTATTTCGCCGGATATGCTGGACGTGGTGAAACGTGCCGCCGAAATCCAGGGCCGCAGCGTCAGCGACTTCGTGGTCGCCGCCGCTCAAGAGGCGGCGCAGCGTACTATCGAGAACACCACCATCATGCGTATCTCCATCGAAGATCAGCGCGCCATGATGGAGGCGATTCTCAATCCGCCCGAGCCTAATGAGGCACTGCGCAAAGCTGCCGACGCCCACAAACGGCTGGTCGTCGAAACCCGGTGACTTTCGCCGTCATTATCGAACCGCTCGGCGGATCGCATGATCGCAAGGCGTTCAGCTGCGGGGTACCGGCGCTCGACCGCTACATTCGGGAGCAAGCCAGCCAGGATGTCAAACGCCGAGTCGGCAATTGCTTCGTTGCCGTGGATCGCGATGGCGGCGCGATCGCCGGATATTACACTTTGGCGGCGTCGAGCATACCAATCGCGTCCTTGCCTGACGAACAGACAAAACATCTGCCACGCTACCCGGTTCTGCCCGCGATATTGGTCGGCAGGCTGGCCGTCGATGCCCGATACCAGCGGCGGCGGGTCGGGTCGGCGCTGATCGTGGATGCGCTACGACGTAGCGTTAGCGCTGCCCCAGCAGCCTTCGCGTTGATTGTCGATGCCAAGGATGACCAGGCGGTCGCGTATTATCGCAGGCATGGCTTCACCTCGTTTCAGAGCCGCCCGCTATCACTGTTCCTGCCCATAGCAACAGCGTTGAAGCTATTTGGCTGACAATCGCAACCATCGCTTTGCTCTTGAGGAGCACCAAGGATCGCTTCGCCAGCGCTCCAACTCGCCCACTCGGCACCCGAAGCATTTCCTTAACCATGGCGGTTCAGGATTTGGCTTTGGCCAGCAAGGATCTGCTGTTTGAAAACGCCGGCGCGCCCCCTTGTCCGCTCAGCGCTTCTCGTTGTCGCGGCCGCGATGACCCTGGCGCTGACGCCGGCAAAGGCCTCGGATTTCTCCGAACCTTGGAAGGATGCCGACCGGGCGCTGGTCGTCGACGCCTACGAATACAATTCCATCGACTGGACCAGGCTTGCCACCGACAAGCGTCTTGTCGGCTTCATCAACAAGGCATCCGACGGAATGCCGCCACCCTATTTCTGTTTCGGCGACGAGACCGAGGTGCGGCTGTGCAAGACGCTTTGGAAGCGCCATGCGGTGGCGCGTGAGCTGTTCCAGACGCGCAAGGTTGTGGCCAAGGCGCTTGGCTTGAAATGGGGCGCCTATCACCTCGCCCGCCCCGGCAACCCGGTCGGCCAGGCCAATCATTTCATCGAGTTCGCCGAACCCGGGCCGGACGACCTGCTTGCCCTCGACATCGAGGACGACGACCCGACGCAGTGGATGTCGCTGGACGACGCCGAAGAATTCGTCCGTCAGGTGCATCGGCGGCTCGGCCGCTTTCCGGTGCTCTACACCAATGGAACGACCGCCCGGCACATCGCCGACAACAGATACAAATACCAGCTGCTGTCGCGGCTGCCGCTGTGGTATGCGCGCTACAAGCCAGACATCGGCGTGCATTTTCCGATGGGCAACTGGCAGGGTTATGCGCTCTGGCAGTTTTCGGCGCGAGCAAACTGCGGCCGGTTCCGCTGCCCTTACAGGGTCGCGGGCACACCCAACGATATCGACGTCAGCGCCGCGCCGATGAACGCCACGGAATTGCGCGCGCAGTGGCCGTTCGGCGGCCTGATCGACGTGCAGCCGGATTATCTCACCTCGATACCGGTGCCGCTCTCACGCGAGGCGGGGCTCGCCGGCGGCACCATCACTTACGCCAGCGTGACGCCAGCAAGCGTCGAGGAGATGGTCGCGGTATTCAGGGCGCGCCTGGCCAGGTTCAGCAGCGGCTTTCAAATGCCTGCGGCGAAGGCGGCGCCGGGCCTTCTGCGCGGGATTGCCGAATATGTCGCCTGGACGCGAAACGAAAAGCGTGCGGCATCGGTGCCAGGATTTGTCTCCACCGCCGATGCGGTCAGCAGCGTCTCGACCGAATTCGACCACGGCTTGCGCTGAGGCCGAAGGCAGCCCGAAGCATCAGTTCGCCTGCTCGCGCGCCACCGCCAGCCAGCCAATGTCGCGGCGGCAAAAGCCTTGCGGCCAGTCGATCCGGTCGAGCGCGGCGTAAGCCTTCTTCTGCGCCTCGCCGACGGTGCGGCCGGTCGCCGTGATGTTGAGCACGCGACCGCCATTGGCGACGAGTGCGCCGCCGTTGATGGCGGTGCCGGCATGAAATATCTCGACGCCCTCACCCGCCGCCGCCTCGACGCCGCGGATGACCGAGCCCCTTTCCGGCGTGCCGGGATAACCCCTGGCTGCCATCACCACGGTGAGCGCCGCCTCGTCGCGCCAGCGCACCGAAGTATGCGCCAGCTGGCCGTCGGCGGCTGCGTTGAGCAGGACGAGCAGATCGTCCTTCAGCCGCATCATCAGCACCTGGCATTCCGGGTCGCCGAAACGGGTATTGTATTCGATCAGCTTCGGCCCGCTGTCAGTGATCATCAGCCCGGCGAACAGCACGCCGGAAAACGGCGCGCCTGTTTCAGCCATGCCGCGCATGGTCGGCTCGACGATCTCGCGCATGGTTCGGTCGATCATTTCCGGCGTCATCACCGGGGCCGGCGAATAGGCGCCCATACCGCCGGTGTTCGGGCCGGTGTCGCCGTCACTGAGGCGCTTGTGGTCCTGCGCGGTGCCGAAGGGCAGCGCGGTGGTGCCGTCGCACAGGCAGAAGAAACTTGCTTCTTCGCCGACGAGAAACTCCTCGACCACCACTTCCGCGCCGGCCTGGCCGAAGGAGCCGTCAAAACAGGCGTCGAGCGCGGCCAGCGCCTCGTCAAGCGTCATGGCGACGGTGACGCCCTTGCCGGCAGCGAGGCCGTCGGCCTTGATGACGATCGGCGCACCCGTCTTCTCGACATAGGTCCTGGCCGAAGCCAGATCGTCGAAGCGGCCATAGGCGGCGGTCGGGATGCCGTATTTGGCGCAGAGGTCTTTGGTGAAACCTTTCGAGCCTTCCAGCCGTGCCGCTGCCTTTGACGGTCCGAAGACGCGGATGCCCTCGGCGCGCAGGTCGTCGGCAATGCCGGCGACCAGCGGCCCTTCCGGCCCGACCACGACGAGGCCTATTTCATTCTCGCGGCAAAACCGGACCACCGCTGCGTGATCGGCAGTATCGAGCCTCACCAGTTCGGCTTCGTGGCCGATCCCCGGATTGCCGGGCGCCGCGTAGAGTTTGGTCAGCAGCGGCGACGCCGCGATCTTCCAGGCAAGCGCATGCTCTCGTCCGCCGGAGCCGATCAGCAAAACACGCATGCCCAGATTCCTTGCCATTTCACGACCAGGACTGCGCTATTGCGCCGCGCGCGACGGGTCAAGACATTTGGCTGCCGAAGCGCCGATTGCGCGTGGCGAGCGTGCGGGGGCTGCTTGACGCTTGACGGCATTCGCCTCTGCTGCCACTCCAGCAAAATGGAAACCGTCCAGTCGAAAGCGGCCCAGGGCCGCGTCGCCGATGCGCCGAGCGGCCACTGGGTCTATCGCGTGCTGCCGCGGCGGTTGTGGCCCTATGCGCAGCTTGCCCGGTGGGACCGGCCGATCGGCTGGCAATTGCTGCTGTGGCCATGCTGGTGGTCGGCTGCGCTTGCCGCGAGCGCCTATCCGCGTCCGACGGACCCGCTTCTCTCTCTGCTGCCGTCGCCGTGGTATCTGCTGCTGTTTTTTCTTGGCGCGTTCGCCATGCGCGGCGCCGGCTGCACCTACAATGATTTGGTCGACGAGGACATCGACAACCAGGTGGAACGCACGCGCTCGCGGCCGTTGCCGGCCGGCAAGGTCACGCGCCGGCAGGCCTGGATGTTTGTTGTCGTGCAGGCACTGGTCGGCCTTGCCGTGCTTTTGCAGTTCAACAGCTTCGCCATCTTGCTCGGCATCGGCTCGCTGGTCATCGTCGCCGTCTACCCGTTCATGAAGCGGTACACCAATTGGCCGCAACTCGTTCTCGGCCTTGCCTTTTCCTGGGGAGCGCTGATGGGATGGGCGGTCGAGTTCGGCGATCTCGATGGGCCAGCAATCATGCTCTATATCGGCTCGATCCTGTGGGTGATCGGCTATGACACGATCTATGCGCATCAGGACAAGGAAGACGACGCCATCGTCGGCGTGCGCTCGACGGCGCGCCTGTTCGGCGACAATACCAAGGTCTGGCTGGCCGGGCTTTATGGCGGAGCGCTGGTCTGCTTCGCCATCGCCTTTGCCTCGGCACAGGCACCGGTGCCTGCACTTGCCGGGCTGATCGCCGCCGGCGCGAATCTGGCGCGGCAGATCGGCGTGCTCGACATCGACGATCCGGACCAGTGCCTGAGGCTGTTCAGATCGAACAACCAGGTCGGCTGGCTGATCTTCCTCGGCCTGATCGGCGGCGCGGTCTGGGTGGCGCTGAAGCCGCTGGTTTAGCTATTCCCGCGAAATAAGCTCTTCGCCGCCGATGACCAGCCTGAGGCCGAGGTCGCCGGCGCGGCGGCGGGCGAGGAAGCGCGGGCGGCGCATGGTCGAGACGCGACCCTTGCGGCGGTCCTGCGCCGGCAGCGCCTTGATGGCGGCGCCGAGCGATTCTTCCAGCGTGCGGGCGATGCCGTCGGCCTCGATCAGCAGCATCGGCAGGCGGTAGGCGTCGGCCCAGGCGCGCCAGTCGGCGGCGACGTCGTCGAGATCGTCGGCGACCAGCAGCGGCACCGACAGCATCGGATCATTGTGCAGAAGCTCAAGCGTCACTGTGACATTGCCATCCGGATCCTCCATCGCGCGGGCGGCGACGCCGCGAAACGCGTTGGCGGGCAGAGCGATGATCGCCGGCACGCCGCTCATCTCCAGCGTGCGGCGGATAACCGCGCCGCGCTGGTCGATGGTGAAGGTAACGTCGCCATAGTCGTCGCGGGTGGCGTAGCTCACCACCTGCGGCAGGCGGAATGGGTCGAGACGCATATTGCGCCCGGCCCAGACTGGCTTCAGTCCAGTGTTCATATCGTGCCTTTCCTGTTTCTCCTGAGAGCCGGTGTTTCCGGTTCTCCGGGCCGGTTTTCCCAGCCTCGTTTGTGGAGAAACATTAGCGCGGGCTTCTTATCCTCGCGCTTAAGAAAGTCGGTTAAATTTTGCTGATCCGGGGCGGATGGTTATCGGAATGCCAACCGGCGCAGGCCGGCGAAAGGATCAGATAACCTTACCCGGATTCATGATGCCGGCCGGATCGAAGGCGGCCTTCACCCTGCGCATCAGCTCGATCGCCATCGGCGGCGCCGTCGCGATCAATTCGTCCCGCTTCAACTGGCCGATGCCGTGCTCGGCCGAGATCGAGCCATGAAACGCGCGCACAACGTCGTGCACGGCCTTGTTCATGACGTGGTAAAGGCCGAGAAACGCCTCGTCATCGCCGTCGGCCGGCCGGGAGATGTTATAGTGCAGGTTGCCGTCGCCCATGTGGCCGAAGCAGACGACGCGCGCGCCGGGACTGACCGATTGCACGGCGCCGGCGGCCTTTTCAATGAAGGGCGGGATTGACGCCACCGGCACCGAGATGTCGTGCTTGATCGAGGCACCTTCCGGTTTCTGCGCCTCGGGCAGCACCTCCCGGAAATTCCAGAACGCATCGCCCTGGGCCATGCTTGCCGCGATCACCGCATCGCCGACGATCGCTTGCTCGAGGCCTGCCTCCAGCACCTCCTCGATCAGCGCCCTTGCATCGTCGGCCGAACGGCCCGACGAGATCTGCATCAGCACATACCACGGCCAATCGCCGGCAAGCGGCCGCACCACGCCTTGTGCGTGGGCAAGCGTGAAGTCGTAGGGCCTCTGGCCGATCAGCTCGAAGGCGGTGAGCGCTGCCCCTGCACGGTCCATCGCCAGGCTGAACAGCGACAATGCCGCCTCCGGCGATGACAGGCCGGCAAACGCCACCTCGCGCCCCTTGGGCTTGGGGAACAGCTTGAGCACGGCGGCGGTAATGATGCCGAGCGTACCCTCGGCGCCGACGAACAGGTTCTTCAGATCGTAGCCGGTATTGTCTTTTTTCAGCTTGCGCAGATCGTCGAACACTTCACCGGTCGGCAGCACCACTTCGACGCCGAGGCACAGCTCGCGCGCATTGCCGTAGGCAAGCACGCCGGTGCCGCCGGCGTTGGAGGAGAGATTGCCGCCGATCTGGCAGGAGCCTTGCGCGGCAAGCGACAGCGGAAACAGCCGGTCGGCGGCATCGGCCGCTTCCTGCAGCGTCTGCAGGATGACGCCGGTTTCGACCGTCACCGTGTTGGACAGCGTATCGATCTCGCGGATGCGGTTCAGCCGCGACAGCGACAGCACGATCTCGCGGCCGGATGCGTCCGGCACCTGGGCGCCGACCAGCCCGGTGTTGCCGCTTTGCGGCACGATGGGCGTGCCGGTTTCGGTTGCCAGCCGCATGATGCGGCTGACCTCCTCGACGCTCCCCGGCCTCAGCACCAGCGCCGTCCTGCCGTGCCAAAGTCCGCGCCGCTCGGTGAGGTAAGGTGCGATGTCCTGCTGATCGCGCAGCGCATATTTATCGCCGACGATTGCCGCAAAGCGCGCGATGACGGCGGGGTCGAGATCGGGGGAAATGTCGTTCATGGGTGGAAACTATGGTGCTCAATCCATCTTGTCACGCGGGGCGATCTTGTCACGCGGGGCGGCGGCGCGCGAAAGCCGGTCATTGATCGCCTCGCCCAGCCCGTCGAACGGGATCGGCTCGACGGCGATGGTTTTGGCGCCGCTGCCATCGAGATCCTGCAGATGGGCGAAGAGATTGCTTGCCGCCTCGCGCAGGTCGCCGGTCTCCGACAAATTGCGCAGTGCGGCTGCATCGCGCCAGCCTTCGGCACGGCGGCGGCCGAAGGCCAGCAAGGCTTCGCCCGGCGCGACCTTCGCAGCATTGAGCCGCACTGCCGCACCTGGCGCATAGTGCGAGGCGAGCATGCCGGGCGCCTCGATGCCCGAAGCGCCGCGCAGCAACTTTGTCCCGGCCACTGCTTCGATCTCTTCGGCGGCAATGCCGCCCGGCCGCAGCAGCCGCAGCTTTCCAGCTTCGACCTTGACAATGGTCGATTCCAGCCCGACCGGCGTCGCGCCGCCGTCGACCACAAGCTTGATCCGGGGACCGAGATCGGCGGCCACGGCCTCGGCCGTCGTGGCGCTGATCCTGCCCGAGGAATTGGCGCTTGGCGCCGCCAGCGCGCGGCCGAACCTGGCGATCAGCTCGCCGCCAAAGCCTTTCGGCATGCGCAGCGCGATCGTTTCCAGACCGGCGGTGACCAGCGGATGAATGCCGTTGCCGGGCCGTTGCGGCAGCACCAGGGTCAGCGGCCCCGGCCAGAATGCGTGCGCCAATCTTTCCGACAGCGGATCGAACAGCGCGATGCGCTCGGCCATCGCCGGGTCGGCTATATGGGCGATCAGCGGGTTGAAGCGAGGGCGGCCCTTGGCTTCGAAGATGCGGGCCACGGCAACGCCGTTGGTCGCGTCGCCGGCCAGCCCATAGACGGTCTCGGTCGGGATGGCGACGACATCGCCGCTCTCGAGCAGCGCCAACGCCCTTTCCATCGCCTCGCCGACGGCACGAATTTCAGCCACTGTCGTCACCTCACGGATGCGGGTGCCTAATACGCTGACGCCGACGGAGCAAGTCCGGGCGTAGGCGAATCGCAAATCGCTAAAATGCTATGTTTCCCCGCAAGCCGGCATCAACTGCCCTCGGCTAGGGTGCCGCCTTGTTGGGCAAGGGGAATTATCATGCTTTCGATGCGTATCCTTGGAGCGCTTGGTCTGGCGTTTATGGCCGGCACGGCACAGGCCTCGTCGCTCGTTTTTCTCGGGCAAACGACGGCGACGCCTTCGGTTGTAAATGCCGGCGCGCTCGAACGGGCGAAAACACCGTCGATCGTCGCGCTCGGCGAGAAGTTGCCTGACGTCAATGAAAACGTCGCCGATGAAAAGGTCGCGGCAATCCCGAGCCAGCCGAGTCATGGCTTCGACGGAAGTCCGATGATCATTCGCGGCGGTATCGTCGGCGATGCCTTTGCAACGCCCGCGCCCAAAGCCGCGCCGGCCACCGCTGCCGCGCCCGCCGCGGACAGCAAGGCCGACCCAAAGGTCGCCAGCAAAACCCCTGAACCAGCTGCGCAGCAGCCTGCGCCGCTAGCAGCTCCCGACCAGCCGAAATAGCGCCACAAGCGATGATTTTTCCCGGACGTCAGCCGGCTATCTTGGAGAAATCCGCGACCCGGTCGGTCGCCGCGCGGATGCGGGCGAGCAATGCCAGGCGATTGGCACGCACGGCCTGGTCCTCATCGTTTACCAGGACTTTCTCAAAGAATGAATCAACCGGCTCGCGCAACACGCTAAGCGCCAGCATGGCGGCGGAAAAGTCTTCGTTTTGAATTGCTTCGCTGGCTTGCCTCTCGGCCTGATTCACCGCCGCAAACAAGGTTTTTTCGGCGTCCTCCCGGAACAGAGCCGGCTCAACATGGTCGGCGATCGTCGTTTTCTTCTTCTCCTCGGCGGTGAGAATGTTGGCGGCGCGCTTGGTACCGGCAAGCAGGTTCCTGCCGTCCTCAGTATCAAGGAATGAGCCGAGCGCTTCGACACGGCGGACGATCTGCAGGAGATCGTCGTTTTGCGATAGGCCAATCTCCCCCCTAGAGGGGGAGATGCCCAGCAGGGCAGAGGGGGGCGCGACAGAATGAGAGGCTGGCGGGACAGCGCCCCCCTCTGTCGGCTTCGCCGACATCTCCCCCTCTAGGGGGGAGATTGGGCGCGAACCTGCCGCCAACACCGCGTCGATCAGATCATGCCTCGCGCCCTGGTCGCGGAGATAGACCTTTAGGCGATCGTGGAAGAAGGACAGGAGGTTGTTGATCTCTTGCTGCTGCCTCTCTCCAGAACGCTCAAAGGTGTTGTTTGAGATTGCGGAATCGCGTTCGATGACGAGATCGGTAAGCGAATCTCCCCCGAGTTGCTGCTCTAGCTCCGCAGCAATTTCGAACTGTCGGTCGAGTTCGGGATCGCGTATGTGATCCGCAATATTTTCGGACGCGACATTGGCCACAGATTTCAGGGACAACCTAATCCCGTTCTCAATCAGTATCCTCGTTACCCCCAGGGCCGCTCTCCGCAGCGCATAAGGGTCCTTCGATCCCGTCGGCTTTTCATCAATCGCCCAGAATCCAACCAGCGTATCCAGCTTGTCGGCAAGCGCTACTGCGATCGAAACCGGATCGGTCGGCACGTTATCGGACGGGCCTTGCGGCTTATAATGCTCCTCGATCGCCGCGGCGACCGACGGATGCTCGCCCTGCAGCAGCGCGTATTTGCGGCCCATGGCGCCTTGCAGTTCCGGGAATTCGCCGACGACTTCGGTGGTGAGATCGGCCTTGGCCAGAATGGCAGCGCGACGCGCCAGCGCGGTAATCTCCCCCCTTGAGGGGGAGATGTCGCCGAAGGCGACAGAGGGGGTCGTCTCGCGTGGAGCGCCGACTTCCTCTTTCTTCGAAAGGCCAGATCGCGTCGCGCCAGCCGAAGCGACCCCCTCTGGCCTGCCGGCCATCTCCCCCTCAAGGGGGGAGATTGCGCGCACCACGACCGGCGCCAGTTCTTCCGCCAGCCGCTTGATGCGCTCCACCCGCTCGCCCTGCGTGCCGAGCTTGGCGTGGAAGGTGACGCCGAGATGGTCGAGGCGGGCCATGCGCTGGTCGAGCGGTTTGTTCAGATCGAGCCCGAATTTTTCCGCCGATGCCTGCAACTGGTCGAGATCCGGCAGGTCGCCCTGATCGGTCTTCCAGAAATAGAGCGCGTCGGACAGGCGCGCGCGCACCACCTTGCCGTTGCCGTGGGCGATCTCCTTGCCGCCGTCCTTGGCCTCTATGTTGGCGGTCAGGATAAAGCGGTTGGAGAGGTTTTCGCCGACACCGTGCGGCCGCGTCACAAAACACTTCTGGTTGGCGCGGATGGTGAGCCTGATCACCTCGGCCGGAATGGTCAGAAAATCCTGCTCGAATTCGCCCATCAGCACGACAGGCCATTCGACCAGGCCCGACACTTCCTCCAGCAGCCCCTCGTCCTCGACGAGGTCGAGCCCGCTGGCGAAGGCGAGGTTCCTGGCATCGGCAAGAATGATCTCCTTGCGCCTGTCGGCGTCGAGCACGACCTTGGCCGCCTCAAGCTTAGCGACATAATCGTCGAAGCGGCGCACCGTGATGGCGCCCGGCGCATGGAAACGGTGGCCGTAGGTGACGTTGCCCGAGCGGATGCCGTCGATCTCGAACTCGACCACAACCGGCTCCTCGGTTTCCGGGCCGAAGGTGCACAGGATCGATTGCAATGGCCGCACCCAGCGCAACGAGCCGGGCTTGGCCGAAGCCGGCCCCCAGCGCATCGATTTCGGCCAGGGGAAGTTGCGGATGATGCCCGGCACCAGCTCGGCGATGATCTGCTCGGCCGGCCTGCCCGGCCTGGCAATATGGGCGACATAGAAGTCGCCCTTCTTCGGATCGGAATGAACATGCGCGTCGGCAATCGAGGCAAGGCCGGCCTTGCGCAGAAAACCTTGCACCGCCTGCTCGGGCGCCTTGGTCGAGGGGCCCTTGATCTCCTCGCTGATGTCCTTCGAGCGGGCGGTCAGGCCGCGGATGTCGAGCGTCAGCCGGCGCGGCGTCCAATATTCGCGCGCCGCCTCATAGGTCAGCCCGGCTTCGACCAGACGGTCGGTCAGCAGCTTCTTCAGGTCGCCGGCAGCTTTCCTCTGCATACGAGCAGGAATCTCTTCCGAACGGAGTTCTAGGAGCAGGTCGGGCATTGATTGTGCTCACGCGGCAAATGGTCCGGGCGGGGCATAGCAACTCGGCCGGCCGCTGTCACCCTTCCCAGCAAGATCGGGCCAGCACGATCAAGGCATCCAACCGCGATTTCCGAGAAAATTCAGCCGCCTGTCGGACACGAAGCGGTCCGCCCGTCCTTGGGTCAAAGATTTCCATGAACCGAACGCAGCGCTGAAGCGACCAACGCTCAGGCAGAGAACTATTGGCTAAACGAATGAAAACGGCATCGACATTCCTGCAGATCCTCGCGCTCAGCGCCTGTTTTACAGCACAGGTGCATGGCACGTTCTCGATGCCCGGCGTCAGGCAAGCGCTGCGGACAATAGCCGGTGCAAGCGGCCAAGGTACGTTGCCAATCAGCGCTCCTGTCGAAATCGCCTGGAGCTAATGTGCATGTCGCGCAAAAGTGTGCAGCGGTTAAGCCGCCATTCCGCCCGCCTGCGTCAGCAGAAACGCCTCGCCGCAGGCCTTGGCCAGATTGCGCACCCGCAAGATGTAACTCTGGCGCTCGGTGACCGAAATGACGCCGCGTGCGTCGAGCAGGTTGAAGACGTGGCTGGCCTTGATGCACTGGTCGTAGGCTGGGAAGACCATGCGGTGATAACCCTCCCCCTTGAGGGGAGGGTGGCCCGAAGGGCCGGGAAGGGTCGCCCGCACAGTGCTCGATGCTTGACTTGAGGTGCCTTCTGAGATGACCCCCTCTGCCCGCTTCGCGGGCATCTCCCCCTCAAGGGAGGAGATAGGCGCGCCGGCTTGTAGCAGCGCCTTGCACTCGGCTTCGGCGTCTTCGAAATGACGCAGCAGCATCGCGGTATTGGCGAATTCGAAATTGTGGCGCGAATATTCCTGCTCGGCCTGCAGGAAGACGTCGCCATAGGTCACCTTGTCGGCGCCTTCGCGGCCGTTGAAATTGAGGTCGTAGACATTGTCGACGCCCTGCACATACATGGCCAGCCGCTCCAGCCCGTAAGTGAGCTCGCCCGCTACAGGTGCGCATTCGATACCGCAGACCTGCTGGAAATAGGTGAACTGCGACACCTCCATGCCGTCGCACCAGCACTCCCAGCCCAGCCCCCAGGCGCCCAGCGTCGGGCTTTCCCAGTCGTCCTCGACGAAGCGGATGTCGTGCAGCAGCGGATCGATGCCGATCGCGGCCAGCGAGCCGAGATAAAGCTCCTGCAGATTGGGCGGGTTGGGCTTCAGGATCACCTGGTATTGGTAATAGTGCTGCAGCCGGTTCGGGTTCTCGCCATAGCGGCCGTCCTTGGGGCGGCGCGACGGCTGGACATAGGCCGCGTTCCAGCGTTTTGGGCCGAGCGCGCGCAATGTCGTGGCCGGATGGAATGTGCCGGCGCCGACTTCCATGTCGTAAGGCTGGAGGACGACGCAGCCATAGTCCGCCCAGTAATTATGCAAAGTCAGGATCAGCCCCTGGAACGAGCGGCTGGGATGCATGTGGGCAGGGATATCAACGGTCACGGCGGCCTCCGGCTGGATGCGGCACCTCGTAGAGTGCCGCTCCGCGACCGTCAAGGCGATGGGGTCACCCCTTCGGGGCGGGCGCCGGCTCGGCCTTCACCTTGGGGGTTTCCTGCGCCGTGTTGGATTCGATCGGCGGCAGGCCCTTCATCAGCTTTTGCTGCAAGGCGGCAAGCACATCCGGGTCCGGCTTCAGGTCGCGGGCCTGGTTCCACTGGAAGGTGGCTTCCAGTTTGCGGCCGACGCGCCAGTAGGCGTCGCCGAGGTGATCGTTGAGCACCGGATCCTCCGGCTTCAACGAAACGGCGCGTTCCATTTCGCGCACCGCGTCGTCGAACTGGCCAAGGCGGTAATAGGCCCAGCCCAGCGAGTCGACGATGTAGCCGTCGCTCGGCCTCAGGTCGACGGCCTTCTGGATCATCGCGAGGCCTTCCTTGAGGTTCATGTTCTTGTCGACCCAGGAATAGCCGAGATAGTTCAGGACCTGCGGCTGGTCGGGGTAGAGCTCCAGCGCCTTGCGGAAATTCGGCTCGGCCTTCGGCCATTCCTTCAGCCGCTCATAGGCGATGCCGCGCTGGTAGAAGATGTTCCAGTTGGCGGCGGTCGGCGTCTTCAGCACCTCGACTGCCTTGTCGTAAAGATTGGCGGCGGAGCGGAAATCCTCCTTCGCGGAATAGACGCCGCCGAGCGCCAGATAGGCGCGCATGTCGTCTGGATGCGCATCGACGATGGCCTTGAGGTGAGCGATCGCCTCGTCATTGCGGTCGAGATCGGCAAGGTTGAGGCCAAGCTGCAGGTCCGAAAGCTCCTTCAGCGGCGAGCCGGCGGGAATGCGGCGATAGAGCGCGATGGCGCCCTCGCCGTCTTTCAACTGCTCGGCGACGGCGGCAAGCTGAACGAGCGCCGCGTCGTTGCCGGGCCGCAGCGCCAGGGCATATCGCAGATAGAGCCGCACGAACGGCTCGCCCCCGCCGCGGTTGAGCGCGGTGGCGAGATCGAGCAGGATCTCCGAGGCGCCGTCCGACGGACCGGCAACGAATGGTTCGATCTTCTCGCCCTTGTTGATCTTGTCGCGAAGCGCTGCAATCTCGACCTTGCCGGGCGCAAACGCCTCGGCCTTGTCGAGCACCGACAGCGCCTTGGCCTTGTCGCCTCTGCGGGCGAGGAAAGAGGCGTAGGCCTGCGCGTTGCGCATCCACGTTTCGGGGGCCGCACCGCCAGCGGCCGTGTCTTGCAGGGTGGCGGTGTAGAGCGCATCCGCCCTGTCGGGCAGGCCTGAGGCGTCGGCAATCAAGGCACGGTGGAACGACTTGAACGGGCTGAACCAGTCGGGGCCCTGCAGCTTGTCGATGGAAGCCATGGCCTCGCCGGCGTCGCCCTCACCTTGCTTGGCCCAGCCGGTCATGACGCCGGAGATCAGCCGGTCGAGATCGGATTCGAGCGAAAGCTTGAGCCAGTATTCGGCCTTGGAGAAATCCTTCTTGTGGAAGGTATCGATGGCCAGCGCCAGGCGCGAGAAGCGCTCGACGTCGGGAATCGCCTTGAGCTTGTCGGCATAGACCAGGGACTCGTCGAAGCGCCCCTGCGCGATCAGCGACAGCATCAGGCTTTGCTGCAGTCCCGTATCGTTCGGATCGAACGCAAGCGCCTGCTTGTAATAGGAAATGGCGCTGTCGAGGTCGTTGTCGCCTTCGGCAATCCGCGCCGCGAGATAGGCTCCCGAGAAGGATGTGATCCTGACCGGCTCGGCGGTCTGTCTGGCATGCGCCGGCAAAGCCGAGATCGCCATGCCCGTCGCGATTGCCAGCCCCGTCAGCCAGCGCGCATATCCTTGCCGCATCATATCCCTTTCAGCCAAACGCCATCTCCGCGTCAGCGGGATCGCCGTAGACTCGATCTTTACAGGTAAAGCATGGCCTTTTTGGGGTCACGCTTCAACCCGGCCCGAATTCACAATCGGGTCAAGCAACTAATAAACCATGCCGAAAGAGGTCGTACGACCGCATTGCGACAATCCGACAATGGGAAACCGGCGTCACGGCCTGGAACTCAGGACGTTTGCGAAAGGCTTGCGTCGAGCGCCTGCATGGCGACGGTGACAAGATCGTGCAGCCGCTTTTTCGGCACGCCGTCGCGTGCCTGCACCGAAAGGCCGTGCATCAGCGTGGCGTAATAATCACCCAACGTCTCGGCGTCGGTACCCGGCTTCAATTCGCCATCGCGCAGCGCTTGCTTCAACCGCTCGACGATCGATGCGGTACGCGCCAGCCGGTGCTCCGCCAGCCATTGCTGCACGGCGTCGTTTTCGACGGCGCAATTGGTGGCGGCCGTCACCACCATGCAGCCCTGCGGCTGCCCCGGCCGCGTATAGATTTCGACGGCGTCGCGAAGCATGCGCTCGATGACGCGCCGGACGTTTGGTTCTTCCTGCAGCGCGCGCGTGGCAAAGCCGCCCTCATTGGCCTCGTAAAGTGCCACCGCTTCGCGAAACAGATCCTCCTTCGAGCCGAAGGCGGCATAGATGCGCGCCGATGCGAGGCCAAGCGCCGAAACGAGATCGGCCATCGAGGTGCCCTCGTAGCCACGTCTCCAGAAAGCGTCCCGGGCTTTCTCCAGCGCCTGGTCGCGGTCGAACTCCCTTGGCCTTCCCGCCATTGCGACCTCCAATTTTTGTCGATCAACAAATAATCCTCTTGACTTCGGATTGCAAATCCCGATTCTTTGTCGATCATTAAATAATAGTCGACAAGGAGACCGACATGAGTTCACTGGATCAACGCGCGCCGCTCGGCGCAATCGCAGCGCAAGGGACGACCGGTGTGAAGCGCGGCGTAACGCTGGCGCTGCTCGCCTTCGCGCAGCTCATCATCTCGCTCGACCTCAACATCGTCTTCGTGGCGCTGCCGGAGATCGGCGCCGGCCTCGGATTTTCCGGTCAGACCCTGCAATGGGTGGTGAGCGCCTACACGGTCTTTACCGGCGGCTTCCTGCTGTTCGGCGGCCGGGCCGCCGACCTGATCGGCCAGCGCCGCGTCTTCATCTTCGCACTCTGGCTCTACGCGCTTTCTTCGCTTGTCGGCGGCCTGGCATGGTCACCGGAAATCATCATTGCGGCACGCGCGGTCCAAGGCATCGGCGCCGCATTCCTGTTTCCGGCGACGCTGTCGCTGATCAACCGTCTGTTCGCCGAAGGACCGGAACGCAACCGGGCGCTCGCCGTCTGGGGCGGCGCAGGCGCCAGCGGCCTGACGTTCGGTTCGCTTGCCGGCGGGTTTCTGACCAGCGCCTTTGGCTGGCCGTCGGTCTTCTACGTCAACGTGCTGCTGGCCGGGATCGCCATCATCGCGGCTTTCGCCATCATCCCGCGCGATCGCAAGCGGCACGAGCACCGTAGCTTCGATCTGCCGGGCGCATTGACCGTCACCGCCGGGGCGACGCTGCTTGTCTTCACCCTGGTTCAGGGGCCTGAATATGGCTGGGGATCGACCGCAATTATCGTCAGCGCAGCACTGGCGGCATTCTTCCTGATCGCCTTCACGATGATCGAGGCGAAGAGCGCCGATCCGCTGATGCCGCTGCGCCTGTTTTACAACCGCAGCCTCGTCGCCGGCATGACGATAACCTTCCTCTACATGGCGACTTTCGGAGCGCTGCCCTACTTCCTCACCGTGCTGCTGCAGAACGTGCACGGTTTCACTGCCTTGCAGACGGGCCTCGCCTTTCTCGTGCCGTCGGTCGCCATCGCCGCCGGCACGCAAGCCGGCGAGCGTCTGGCGACGCGCTTTTCCACGCGCAGCACGCTGGTCGGCGGCATGATCGTCGGCGCGGTCGGCACTGCATTGATGGTATCAGGCGCAACCGCGGAGAGCAGCTATCTGTCCCTCGTACCCGGCCTGATCGTCTCCGGCGTCGGACAAGGCATCGTCTGGACCGCAATGTGGATTGCCGCCGCTTCCGGCGTTGCCCATGATCAGCAAGGCGTCGCCTCGGGCATGGCTTCGACGACACTCAATGTCGGCAACGCCATCGGCATGGCCGTGCTGATCGCGATTGCGAACAGCCAAATCGGCGAATTGTCCGGCGATGCGTTGAAAATTGCCGTCGCCGACGGCATCCGCGTCGCCTTCTGGTTCGCGGCGGCGGGCATCGTCGTCAGCCTGCTCGCAGCAATGGTTCTTTCGGCAAAGGCGCGATGAGAACGGCCCCTCCCCGGCGTCGCGGCGCCGACGCCTGTCAATTCACCCGGCTGATGCAGAAATCGATGACGTCGATCAGTGCAGACTTCTGCGGCGTCGCTTCGAGCGGCGCCAGCGCGTCACGGGCGATTTCGCCGAAATGGCGGGCGCGCCCGATGGTGTCGGCAATCGCCCCGTGGCGGAGCATCAGGCCGATTGCCTTTTCCAGCCCGGCATCGTCGGCGGCATTGTCCTCGATGGCGCGTTTCCAGAAGCTGCGCTCGGCCTTGGTGCCGCGCCGATAGGCGAGGATCACCGGCAGCGTTACCTTGCCTTCGCGGAAATCGTCGCCGACATTCTTGCCGAGATCCTTGCTGGTGCCGCCATAATCCAGCGCGTCGTCGATCAGCTGGAAAGCAAGGCCGAGATTCATGCCGTAGGAGCGGAGTGCTGCGCGATCGTTGCGCGTCGCCTGGGCGATGACAGGGCCGACCTCGGCGGCGGCTGAGAACAGCGCCGCAGTCTTGGCCTTGATCACGGCGAAGTGCTCGTCCTCGGTGGTTTCGAGGTTCTTGGCGGCGGCAAGCTGCATCACCTCGCCTTCGGCGATCACCGAGGCCGCACTCGACAGGATGTCGAGCGCTTCCAGCGAGGCGACATCGACCATCATGCGAAAGGCCTGGCCGAGCAGGAAATCGCCGACCAGAACACTGGCCTGGTTGCCCCAGATCATGCGCGCCGTCTTCTTGCCGCGCCGCATGCCGCTTTCGTCGACAACGTCGTCGTGGAGAAGTGTCGCGGTGTGCATGAATTCGACCGATGTGGCGAGCTTGACATGGCCGTCGCCGGAATAGCCGAACATCTGGGCGGCGGCAAGCGTCAGCATCGGCCGCAGCCGTTTGCCGCCGGATGAGATCAGATGGTTGGCGATCTCCGGGATCATCTCGACATCGGAGCCGGCCTTCGACAGGATCAATTTGTTGACGCGCCCCATGTCGGCCGCGGTCAGGTCGATGAGGTCCTTTATCGAGGCGGCTTCGCGCTTCCCGTTTTCAATGTTGAGAACGACACCCACGGCAAAACTCCCAACCTCGATATGCACGACGGCAACATGGTCCCTGGACAGACTCTAGGGTGTCACCCACCGGTGCGGCAAGAGGCGAATTGGCGCGCCGGCTCTGGTACATGATCACGCCTACGTTTACATCAACGCCGCAAACTGCGAGTTTCATCCGATGATAGAGCTCATCCGCACCAACGATGCTGTCATCATTTCGTTTGTCGAATCGCTGATGCGCGATGCCGGTATCGGCTATTTCGTCGCCGACCAGAACATGAGCGTGCTCGACGGCTCGATCGGCATCCTGCCCCGCCGTGTCATGGTGGACGCCGACAAGGCCGATGCGGCACGGCGCATCCTGACGGATGCCGGCATCGCCAACGAGATCCGCCAAAAATAATGTCCGCGTCGCCCGCTGCCCTTGTCCCGAACATGCCGGCTCACACGGTCGATGCCTTCCATCGTGGTCGCTTCTGGCTGGTACAGCCGAGAAAGGCGGGCCACCGCGCCGGCATGGATGCGATGATGCTGGCGGCTGCCGTGCCGTCCTCCTTTGCCGGGCGGCTGGCCGACTTTGGCGCGGGTGCCGGTGCCGCCGGCTTGGCGGTGCTGTCGCGATGCCCCGCTGCCGCGGCCGTGCTTGTCGAGCGTTCCCCGGAAATGGCGGCCTTCGCCACCACCACGCTTGCCCATCCCGGCAATGCGCATCTCAGCGACCGCGCCTCGGTGCTCGTCGCCGATGTCGCGCTGTCGGGCCGGGCGCGAACGGCCGCCGGCCTCGAGGACAACAGCTTCGATTTCGTCATCATGAACCCGCCGTTCAATGCCGCCGAGGATCGCGCGACGCCCGATCCGCTGAGAAAAGCCGCACATGTCTCGGAGGATGGATTGTTCGACAGCTGGATCCGCAGCGCGGCCGCGGTGGTCAGGCCGGGTGGCGGGCTGGCCGTCATCGCCCGGCCGGAACAGCTCGGCGCCATCCTCGATGCCGTTGCCGGCCGCTTCGGCGACGCCGAGATGCTGGCCGTCCATCCTCGCCCCGAAGCGGCGGCGATCCGCATCGTCGTCCGGGCGGCACTCGGCGCACGCGGCAAACTGTCGATCCGGCCGCCGCTGATGCTGCATGCCTACTCAGGCAATGGCCCTTCGGAACGGGCGGAGCTGATCAATAACGGGCTGGCGTCGCTGTTCGGAGACTGATCCATTCTGATTGCCGGGGTGACGGCATTGCCGTTGGCCGGCGAATTCCTACATGCCTCAAGCAAATCGACCGGAGACCGCCCTCTCGTGAAACGCCTTTTCAACCGCCTGCTGCCGAAATCCTGGCGCTCCACCGTCGTCACCATTCCGGTCATCCGGCTGCACGGCCCGATCATGCCCGGCGGCGGCCAGTTCCGGCCGAGCCTGTCGCTCGCTTCCACCGCCGCTCTTCTCGAAAAGCTGTTTTCCTTCGATGCGCCGGCGGTCGCCATCTCGATCAATTCGCCAGGGGGCTCGCCGGTGCAGTCGCGGCTGATCTTCAGGCGCATCCGCGACCTGGCGAGCGAGAAGAACAAGAAAGTCCTGGTTTTCGTCGAGGACGTGGCCGCATCGGGCGGCTACATGATTGCGGTCGCGGGCGACGAGATCTTTGCCGACCCGTCCTCCATCGTCGGCTCGATCGGCGTGGTGTCGGCCTCGTTCGGCTTTCCGGAGCTGTTGAAGAAGATCGGCGTCGAGCGCCGCGTCCACACCGCCGGCCAGAACAAGGCGGTGCTCGACCCGTTCAAACCGGAAAAGAAGGAGGACGTCGAGCGCCTGAAGGCGCTGCAACTGGAGGTCCACGAGACCTTCATCGACCTCGTCAAGGACAGGCGCGGCAGCAAGCTCAAGGACGATCCCGACCTGTTCACAGGCCTGTTCTGGACGGCCAAGAAGGGGCTTGAACTCGGGCTGGTCGATGCGCTCGGCGATATGCGCAGCGTGCTGAAGAGCCGTTTCGGGCCGAAAACCCAGCTCAAGCTGATCACCGCGCCGCGCGGCCTGTTCGGCCGCTTCGGCCTGTTCGGCTCGAGCTTTTCGGCGCCCGATATCGCTGCCGCCGCGGCAAGCGGCGTCATCGATGCGGCGGAAGAGCGCGCGCTGTGGGCGCGCTTCGGGCTTTGAAAAGCTGGTGAAAGCGTCTAGCATAAATCATCAACCGACCCGACCGGCGGCCTTGCCGGCCTTGCGAGGGAGGAGTTTGACATGCCGCAGATCATTTTCTTCGCCGTCGTCGGCATTGCCGCCTATTTCGGCTACCGCTCCTTCGTCAGGGAAGCCGAGCGGGTGACCGCCAAGGTACGTCGGGCCGAAAAGCAGACGGCCAACGGCACCATGGGAACACTGGTCAAGGATCCGAAGACCGGCGAATACCGTCTGGCCAAGGATTGACCGTCGTCCCCCTCGCGGCCGGGCCAGTGAACGCCGAGACCAGCGTCCGGGGATTGCATGCGCACGCCAAGATAAATCTCGCGCTGCACGTCACCGGCCGGCGCGCCGACGGTTATCACATGATCGAAAGCCTGGCTGTGTTCACGCGCTTCGGCGACCGCATCGAGACAGAACTTGCCGACAGCGATGGGTTTTCCGTGTCCGGCAAATACGCCTCCGCGGTGCCGGTCGACGACAATAATCTGGTGGTGAGAGCGCGCGACGCACTGCGTCGCGAGGCCGGTTCCCAACACGCGCCGGCTGTCGCCATCCGGCTCGAAAAGAACCTGCCGGTCGCGTCCGGTGTCGGCGGCGGATCGAGCGACGCGGCGGCTGTGCTGCGCGCCCTGGTCCAGACCTGGGGACTTGATGTCGGCGATGCCGAACTGGCGCGGATCGGCCTTTCGCTCGGCGCCGACGTGCCGATGTGCCTCGCTGCCAAGCCGCTGATAGCCCGCGGCGTCGGCGACGAGCTGACGCTCGTGCCGGGTTTCCCGGCGCTGGGTTTGGTGCTCGTCAATCCCGGCACTGCCGTCTCGACGGCCGACGTGTTCGAGGCGCTTGGCGGCCGCGACAATGCGGGGCTGCCGCCGCTGCCGCACAGCCTCGACTTCCACAGCATCCGCAACTGGCTGGAGATCACCCGCAACGATCTCGAGCCTGCGGCGCGTGCAATCCAGCCCGCCATCGGCAAGGCGCTTTCCGTGCTTAACAAGGCCGGAGCCGGTTTTGCCAGGATGTCGGGTTCCGGCGCCACCTGCTTCGGGCTGTTCGAGACCGGCAACGTGGCCAAGCGCGCGGCCGTCGATATTCGCGGCCGCCATCCAGACTGGTTTGTCGCAGCGACGCGAAGCATGACATCGGAGGCTGAGGCCCATGGCCAGGATTGACGTGAGCCGCCCCTTTGTTCCCGTGCGCATCGCGGTACTGACCGTTTCCGATACGCGCAGCCTCGCCGACGACAAATCCGGGCAGACGCTGGCCGACCGTATTGCCGAGGCCGGCCACATCCTCGCCGCCCGCCACATCGTCACCGACGACCGCGACAAGATCCGCGACAAGGTCCTGGGGTGGTCAAGGGACGAAGCGATCGATGTCGTCATCACCACCGGCGGCACCGGCTTCACCGGCCGCGACGTGACGCCGGAAGCGCTGGAGCCGATCTTCGAAAAGCGCATGGACGGCTTTTCCGAAGTGTTCCACCGCATCTCCTACGACAAGATCGGCACTTCGACGATCCAGAGCCGGGCAACCGGCGGCGTCGTCAACGCCACCTTCGTCTTCGTGCTGCCGGGCTCGCCCGGCGCCTGCAAGGACGCCTGGGACGGCATCTTGAAGCCGCAGCTCGACTATCGGCACATGCCCTGCAACTTCGTCGAGATCATGCCGCGGCTGGACGAGCATTTGCGGCGCGGCTGAGGCGGGCCAAGGTGTCAGCCGAGCGACCTCGGTTTAGCGAATGACCGGCTCGCCGTGAAAACGGCGGCGCGAGGGCGGCGACACGCCGAAGCCAACCTCCATCATCAGCCGCGGGGTGCGCGTCGGCACGGTGCCCATATGGAAGCCGAACGGGTCCTCGACAAAGCCGAGGCCGGCCGGCCCGGTCAGCGTGACCGGGCTCTGCTCGCCGTACACGCCCAACACCTCTTCCGCCGAATGGCCAACCAGCAGCGTCAGCTGGTGCTTCAGGATGCGGCGGTTGTGGGAGCCGCGGACATAGACATGCGGCCCGGTGTCGGCGTCGACCGGCACCAGGTAGAAAAAGAACTTCAGCATGCGCCAGTCATCGAGGTCGAAATGGTATTTGCCGAGCGAGGCCATGTTCTTGTCGGCGTCCGAGACGCCACCGGTCGGAAAGCTCCACCAGACGCGGGTGGTGATCAGCTTGGCCTGGCTGCCGAGATAGTGCGCTGCGATATCGAGAAGCAGCGGATCGCGCTGCACGGCGACCGCAGCGTTGCAGTCGAGGACCCGTTCGAAACAGTGACCGCTGAGCAGCGGGCGGCCGAAATGCTTTTCGGCATCGGCGTGTTTTTCGGGCAGGAATTCCAGCCGGCGGTCGAAATTGCCGAAGCATGGCGTGCGCTCGGCGAAGCGGGCGATCTCCTCATGAATGGCGGCCGGCAGCATCAGGCCCGAATAGAGCCCTTCTGTGCGCAGCGCGCCGACGACGGCATCGCGGTCGACGCCGGCGAACATCGTTTCACCGACATTGCGCGCCGGCGGAACGGGCTTTGCGCCGCGCCAGTGCAGGCGCCGCGCCGGCATGGTGCGGGCCAGCATGAACATCGGCAGCCATGCCGGATTCTCGCGAAGGTCGGAAAGATAGGTCGGGATGCGGGCGGCGATGCGGCGCAGCGTACCGCCGTTGCGTGCGATCGCCTCGAGGCTTGCAGCGCCGGACTTGTCGGGGCTTGAAAGGGTCATCGGGGTCCTCAAATGTCGAGGGAACAGCATCGACGACAGTCGTCGCCGCCGCTCCGGCACACCCCAAACCCATTCGCCCGTTTCGCATGGAATGGTAACCCCCGGCCAGATTTTGTGCAATGCACAATAAGCGACGACCCGCCAGAAAATTGCTTGGGCGGCATTCCCTAGGCCGGGATGGTAAGCCGTCACTTCCGCGGCGCCACCCAGATCTCGGCGTGGAGCCTCCTGGTCGCTAAGCCGCGGGCGATCGCTTCGGCGCTGCGGGCGCTCTTAGACAGCGCGGCGGCCTGACGCTTGCTGATCACCAAGCCTTCGGCGAGAGCGCGATTTCCGGCAAAGACGCGTGACAGGAAGGGCGCGCGGCTGCCGCGTGCCCGCGAAAATCGCGCCGCCATGGTTTGCCTGGCGGTATGGGCGACGACCTCGTCGATCCAGCCCTCCCCCAGCCGCGCGCCCGGTTCCAGCAAGAGCAGCCAGTCGCCCTTGGCCTGCCTGATGCCGACAGCAATGCCGCCGCTGACATAGTGGCAGCCGGCATGTTCGGCGACGCGGTGCGTCTGATCGGTCGAGCCGGTGTCGCAGACGAGAACGTCGCGCACCACGCCCTCGACCGCGCCGCCGATCAGCGAGGCGAGCGTGCGGGCAAGGCCCTCCTCGTCATTCAGGGTTTCGATCAGGACGCTGAGCATGTTTAGCCCAATAGCGGAAAGCGGTGGGCAGCGCCAGTTTTTGCGGCGCGCCGCGAGAAAGTTCTTGCTTTGTTCTCGTCGATGCGATAGGAATACATTCATGAGCAGAGCGATTCGACAGCGGGCGGACAGTCGCTGGGAAAGGGCCAAAATGGAACAGATCGTGCGTGCCGACATTGCCGCCTTCGGCGCTGGCAGGGCCGAGATGGCGAATGCGATGATCGAGCAGAGCGGCATGCGCGTCCGTCCGGACCGCAATCGCGGCAGGTCGGCGGGCATCAATCCGTCCGGCCGTTTCGAGCCGGTCAGCCGGCATGTGTTCGATGACGGCTGGAATTCGCTGGAGGAGCTGCCGCCCTTCAGGACCGAGGTACAGGTCGAGAAGCCGCGCACCATCATCACCCGCAACGAATCGCCCGATATCTCCTTCGACCGCTCGATCAATCCCTATCGCGGCTGCGAACATGGCTGCGTCTATTGTTTCGCGCGGCCGACGCACAGCTTCATGGGCTTGTCGCCGGGGCTGGATTTCGAATCGAAGCTGTTTGCCAAGCCGGATGCAGCGCGGTTGCTCGACAAGGAATTGTCCAGGGATAATTACCAGCCGCGCACCATCGCCATAGGCACCAACACCGATCCCTATCAGCCGATAGAGAAGCAATACCGGATCATGCGCGAGATCCTCGAAGTGCTGGAGGCGCGCGGCCATCCGGTCGGCATCGTCACCAAATCGGCACTGGTGACCCGCGATATCGACATTCTGTCGCGCATGGCCGAGCGCGGGTTGGCCAAGGTGGCGCTGTCGGTGACGACATTGGACAGGATGCTGGCCAGAACGATGGAGCCGCGCGCGTCGACGCCGACCAAGCGGCTGGAGGCGATCAGACAGCTTTCGGACGCCGGCATTCCGGCCTCGGTGATGGTCGCGCCGATCATCCCCGGACTGACCGACCCGGAAATGGAGCGCATCCTCGATTCGGCGCAGGCAGCGGGCGCGCGTGAAGCCGGCTATGTGCTTCTGCGCCTGCCGCTGGAGGTCGCGCCGATCTTCAAGGACTGGCTGCTGCGCCACTATCCCGACCGCTATCGCCACGTCATGTCGCTGATCCGTTCGATGCGCGACGGCAAGGACTACGATTCGGAATGGGGCAAGCGCATGAAAGGCTCCGGCCCCTATGCCTGGCAGATCGGCCGGCGTTTCGAGATCGCCGCCAAACGGCTCGGCCTCAATGCCGAACGGCGCTCGCTCAGGACCGACCAGTTCGTCCCCGCTGCCAAGGCAACCGAGCAGCTGATGCTGCTGTGACAAAGCGTCTCGCGCCAGCCGCTTTGAAGCGGCCGCAGCAGGCGAAAAATCCCGTCCGGCCTGTCCTGTCCCCGGGCTTGCAGACGGTAGCCCCCTCCTAGTCCGGTGCCCCGCCCGACCCGGAGGGGACTTGCGGAGAATCGGAGCCGATGCGAACCTCGCCGCACCATGGCTCGCCCGCGTTCCGATTCTCCGCTTCTCTTCGAAGTCGTCGAGAAACCCGACTTCTCGTTCGAGACGAGAGCGATGGCCGAAGGCCTTTGGCCGGTGGCGGGGATGGACGAGGCCGGCCGCGGCCCACTCGCCGGGCCGGTGGTGGCGGCAGCGGTGGTGCTCGATCCCGCCAACATCCCCGACGGTCTCGATGATTCCAAGCGGCTGACGCATTTGCAGCGTGAGGCGCTGTTCATGAAAATCCTCGGCTCCGCACTCGCCGTGTCGATGGCCTCGGTCAGTGCCGAAGGCATCGATGCCTCCAACATTCTCAAGGCCAGCCTGGAGGCGATGCGCCGTGCAGTGGCCGGCCTGTCAATCCGGCCGAAGCTGGCACTGGCCGACGGCCGCGACGTGCCGCCCGGCCTGCCCTGCGAGGGCAAAGCGCTGATCAAGGGCGACCAGCGCTCGCAGTCGATCGCCGCAGCCTCGATCGTCGCCAAGGTGTTGCGCGACCGCATGATGTGCGGCTGCGGCAGCCATCATGCGCGTTACGGTTTCGAACTGCATATGGGCTACGCCACTGTGCGCCATCGCACGGCGATCGATCTGCACGGGCCGGTGGCGCGGCTGCACCGCGCCTCCTTCGCGCCCTTCCGGTTCGGCGGCACCGAGGTGCTGGAGGAAGAGGTTTTTTCGGGTTTGGATTGAGCGATTCGGCCAGGCGTCATCCCCCTCGAGGGACCCTCGATGGGGAGATGGTCGGCAGGCCAGAGGGGGTCGCCTCGCGTGAAGCGCCAACGTTCTCTTTCGTCCCAGTGGCGTCGCGCCAGGACGTACCGACCCCCTCTGTCGCCTTTGGCGACATCTCCCCCTCAAGGGGGGAGATTATGCGCTCTGCCGCTTTCGCCAACAAAAAAGCCGCCGGGTTTCCCAGGCGGCTTTCGATGAATTTCGCGACGAAGTCGCTTAATTCAGTTTCGACTTCAAATCCTGCAGGGAGGCGTTGAACAGGTCGGCGCCGGCCTTGGCGTCGATCTTGCCGGCCAGCAGCGCGCGCGCGGCTTCGACTGCGATGTCGACAGCGCTGGCGCGCACTTCGCCGATCGCTTCGCGCTCGGCCTGGCCGATCTTCTGCTCGGCCAAGGCGGTGCGCCGGGCGACATAGTCCTCGGTCTTCTTGTGCGCCTCGGCGGCAAGCATGTCGGCTTCACGCTTGGCGGCGGCAACGATGGCCGCCGCCTCCTGCTCGGCTTCCTTGCGCTTGCGCTGGTATTGGCCAAGCAGCTGCTGTGCCTCTTCGCGCAACCGGCGCGCCTCCTCGAGCTCGGAGCTGATCTTGTCGGCTCGCGCATCGAGCGCCTTGGCGATCATGCCCGGCACCTTGATGTAGATGGCGATGCCGAGGAAGATTACGAGGGCAACCGTTGCCCAAAGCGTCGCGAGAGATGTGGCGTCCATGATGCGCTCCTCACCCGGCCACGGATTTGACCGCGGCCGCGATTTCAGCCTTGCTGGCCTTGCCGCCGACAAGCGCCTCGACGATGGCCGAAGCGGTGTCCTCGGCGATCGTGCCGACTTCCTTCATGGCATTGGCCTTGATGGAAGAAATACGCGCCTCGGCCTCGCCAAGCTTCTGGTCAAGCGCTGCCTCGATCGTCTTGCGGGCAGCTTCGGCTTCCGCCTTGGCCGCATCGTTGGCCTGCTGGCCGATCGCATTGGCCTTGCCCTTGGCTTCCGCCAATTCCTGCTCATAGGCGGCAACGGCGGCATCGGCCTCGCTTTTCAGCCGGGCAGCATGATCGAGATCCTGCGTGATGCGGTCGTTGCGAACGTCGATGATGCCGCCAACGCGCGGCATCACTACCCGTTTCAAGAAGAGGTAGAACAGCCCGAAAGTGATTGCCAGCCACACCAGCTGTGACGGGTACGTTGCCGGATTGAATGGCGGGAACGTGCCGTGCGCCTCGGCAGGCACGCCGGTGGCGGCGTGCGTGTCGCCTTCCGCTGCGGCTGGCGCGGACTCTTGCGCAAAGGCAGATGTCACGAACATGGACTATCCCCGAAATTCAGGCCCGCCGCAGGATCGCGGCCTGCCTGTTCAATTCTTCCCAATGTTCAGCCGAACAAATATTCAGCCGAACAGGGCGAGAAGCGCGATGAGAAGCGAGAAAATACCCAGCGCTTCGGTCACGGCGAAGCCGAAAATCAGACGGCCGAACTGGCCGTCGGCGGCCGACGGATTGCGCAGCGCGCCCGCCAGATAGCTGCCGAAGATGTTGCCGAGGCCAACGCCCGCGCCGCCCATGCCGAGGCATGCGATGCCGGCGCCGATGTACTTTGCTGCTTCTGCGTCCATTTGTTCAACTCCTTTGGATCTAAAATTCCGTTGCAAATTCGATCCGGCGGCAATGCCGGAACCTAGTTAGTGCCCGGGATGCAGGGCGTCGTTGAGATACATGCAGGTCAGCACCGCAAAGACGTAGGCCTGCAGGAACGCGACCAGCAACTCAAGCGCCGTCAGCGCCACGGCCATCGCCAGCGGCAGAACCGAGCCCGCCACGCCGACCGCGCCGAGCGCGCTCAGGCTGACGACAAAACCCGAGAACACTTTCAGCGTGATGTGACCGGCGAGCATGTTGGCGAACAGACGAACCGACAGGCTGACTGGACGCGAGACGAAGGAAATCACCTCGATCAGCACCACCAGCGGCAGCAGGTAGACCGGCACGCCATGCGGGACGAACAGCTTCAGGAAACCAAGGCCGTGCTTGGTGAAGCCGTAGACGACGACCGTTCCTATCACCAGCGCGGCGAGGCCGAAAGTGACGATGATGTGGCTGGTGACGGTGAAGAAATACGGGAACAGGCCAAGCAGGTTGGCGACAAGCACGAACATGAACAGCGAGAACACGAACGGGAAGAACCTCATGCCCTGCGTGCCCGCGGCGTCCCTCAGCATATTGCCGACAAATTCGTAGGCCATTTCCGAGACCGACTGAAGGCGGCCCGGAACGAGGCTGCGGCTTGATGTGCTGAGATAGAGAAACGCCGCCGCGACGGCAACCGTCGCAAGCATGAACAGAGCCGAATTGGTGAAAGACAGGTCGTAGCCGCCGATGTGAATCGGAATTATCGGATGGATCTGGAACTGGTGGATCGGATCGACCTTGTCAGCAGCCACTTTAAATCCCCATCAAAGCCGCAGACGGCTTCAGCATTCTGTTCAATGCGCCGGCATGCGGCGCCTCAATTCATTCTTTCGGATCGCGCGGTTTGTCGCCCGTTCCGAATTCCGACACAAGCCCGGCTGACCGCAGGACATTGAGCACGCCGGCGCCAAAACCCAGCAGCAGCCCGACTATCAGACCCCACGGCGATGTCCCCGCCACGCGATCGATAAACCAGCCGAGAGCCGCACCGACCACTATCCCGGCGATGAACTCGCTGGACAGCTTGAGCGCCTGGCCGTATCCGGCCACACTACCCGCTTTCGCGTCGTCTTTCCCCTCGAGCCGATCCGGCCGCCTTGTCGCAAGCGATGCTTCAAGGTCGCGCCGGCGGCGCTCAAGATCGTCGTCGCGGATGTCGGCTTCATGCTGCTTGCCGCGGCCGGTTTTGCCGGTTCCGTCTGGCCCATTCTTGTCGGCCACGCAACCCCCCTGCCCGGTCAGACCGTTACCGTCCGTCCGCTTCTTAAAGTCGCCGGCAACATAGTTAGAGGGTCCGCGCCCGTCAAGCCACGGGCGGACCTTCGAGCTCAAGTATTTTTTCGTTATGAATCAGCTACTTGCCTGGGTGCGACATCGTGCCCGACGCGGTCTCCGGCGGGCTGCGGCCGAATCCCCACAGCGATGCGTCTTCCATCGGCCGCTCTCGCGGGAGAGATGCAAGGGCCGCCAGAGCACTTAGCTCCAGCCGCCGCCATAGGTGCGGTAGAAGATATGCAGGCCGATCCTGGTCATTTTCTGCATCGTCCGCGCCCAGCCCGGATGGACGTAGTTGGCGTAATAATGGGTCGACGAGCCGACTTCCGGAATGAAGATCTTGCCGGCTGTGACGGCCATGGCGACATCCTGGGCGGTCTTGTAGGCAGCGGGGTTGTCGATCCGCTTCTTCCTGCCGTCGCAGGCGAAGGAAAACTGACAGCGGTTGAACCAGTTGTCGTTCTGGTAGACGACGCCGCAGATCGAGTTGGGATAGGCCGGGTTGCGGACACGGTTGAGGATGACCTGGGCGACGGCGGCCTGGCCGCGCACGGACTCGCCGCGCGCCTCGAAGTAGATGCCGTTGGCGAGACAGGCCTGCTCCGGTTTGGAAAAGACGCTCGCCGGCAGCGGCGTCTGCATCCAAGAATGATCGCCCTTGCTCAGCGGCGGAATGAAGCGGCCATCATTCGGGTCCTCGTCCTGCAGCAAGGCCTCGAAAGGCGACGCCTTGGCGTAATCGGGGGCCGACGAGGCATAGGCGGTCGCCAGCACGTCGGGATGATCGTTGTTGACCAGCGCGGCAAGCATCGCCGGCACGCCGGAATCCGGCTTCTTGTCGACGCGCGTGTGGAAGGAGGCGGCGATCTGGATTTCCTTGCCTTTGATCTCTGGCTTGGCGAAGGCCATCCTCAGGCCGCTGTCCATGCTTGGGCGCAGCAGCGAGGAGGTTCGCTCAAAGATCGAGCCGGCGTTGAAGTTCTTCGGCGGCGAGACGGGCGAGACCTGGATGATGCGGCCCTTCTTGTCGGCACGCGTGATGCGGTTCTCGTCCGGCGTGGTGCCGGCGATGCCGCCCTTGCCGCGAAACGAGACGGAGCCGATGCCGGGCAGTTGGACGCCGGAGCCGGAGAGCGAGCCGGTGCTGCTGGAATCGAGGAAGGGCATTTCGGCGGCGTGAACGGAGCCGGCGACGGATTTCTCGACATAGGCGTTCCAGCGGACGCTCGGCGCCTCAAGACCGGAGACCAGGCTTGTCATGTCCTGATAGGCAACGACACTCGGAAAGCCGATCCAGATGCCAAGGCCAATAATAAACGGAGACAGGAAGGAACGCTTTTTCTCACCGGCGGCGGCGACAAGCCGCGTCAAAACACGTCGATGCACGGAACTCTCCAGAAACGCAACGGACCCCACTGGAGAGCTACAATGATGCATTAACCTTGATGGGGCGTTAACAGCTTAGAACGTTATTTTCCCATCTCGTGTCGAAGTCAGGCGCTTTTGCGGCTGTCCGTTGGCGGAAGAAAGATCGGCCAGGCGATCAGCGCGCAAATAGCCGCACCCAGCCAGACGCCTGCCCACGAGCAGAGCACGAGAAGCCCGGGAATGGCGATCGGCACCAGGAAGAAGGCAATGAAGACCAGGCTATTGGCAAGGCCGAGCGCCGTTCCGGCCTGGCTGGCGCCGGCCAGCGTCGCAAGCTCGGTGTAGGCGACGCCGTGCCAGGAGGAGACGCAGATGCCGGCCACGACGAGCATCGCAACGATCGCCGGCGACAGCATCGGCGCTTGGCCTGACAAGTATTGGCCCGAAAACAAGACGAGCGCCGCAAGCACGGTGAAGGCGGCCACGCTCAGCATGCTGCACAGACGCAGGAACGACCGGCGGTTGCCGTGACGGTCGGTGTAGCGGCCGCTCCAGACGCGCATGACCATGGCGCCGACCTGCACGGCAGCCAGGCTGGCGCTGATCACGGCTGTTCCCCTGCCGGCAAAATCATGCAGGAAGACGGAAGCAAAGGTGAGCACGGCCACCTGTGGGAAGCACAGCAGGCCGATGGCTGTCGCGATGCGCCAGACGGCCGGGTTGCGCAGCGGCGCGGGGCCGGCCGGCTTTGCCGCGCTGCTCGAATGGGCATGGTCGTGCGCCGGCGGCTGATGCAGCCAGCGCCAGGCGAGTGAGGTCGAGACGGCGGATGCAGCCGCCAGAAGTCCGAAGACCGCCGTGAAGCCATGGGCCGAAGCGAGCGACGGCAGTACCAGCGCGCCAAGCCCGCCGCCAAGCGGCACCGCCGTCTGCCTGATGCTCATGGCAAAGCCACGCTCGCCTTCGCCGAACCAGGCCATGATGGCGCGGCCGCTGGAGCCGTTGACGCTGCCGCCGAGCAATCCGGTGACCAGCAGGGCAGCGGCGAGAAGCGCGACGCCGGGAATTTGGGTTGGCGACGGCACGACCAGCGCGGCCATGACGAGCAGCCACACCGCGGTTGCGCCGAGCCCGGTCAGCAGCACGCGGCGGTCGCCCCAGCGATCGGTCAGCAGCCCCCACGGCAACTCGCTCAGCGCCACGCCCAAGCCGAGAAGGCCAAGCGCCAGACCGAGCTCGCCATTGGAGAGATGATAGCCCGAGCGCAGGAACACGGCCGTGGCCGGAATGCCGGAGAATGTCGCGGAGAAGCAGGCATTGGCGGCGACGCCGATGCCCAGCACCTTCCAGCGATGATTGGGTCGAAGCGCCGCCTGCTCTGACAGGCTGGTAACGGCGGCCGGGCGACGCGGTTTGCAATCTGCTCGTGTGGCGACAGCGGACATGGTTCAGCTCCTGCATGGGCTGGTTGCGTTCGGTTCTTGACGCGCTGTCTCTACCGCCATAACTTCGTACTGAAAATCAGGAAGTTTTTCACGTAATGTCCCAAATATCAGGATTATCGCTATGCGACGTGTGACATTCGATCTCGACGTTCTGCGCAGCTTCGTTACCGGCATGGAGCTGGGCAGCTTCGCCAAGGCCGCCGACCGGCTTGGCCGCTCGACCTCGGCAATCAGTGCGCAATTGAAGAAACTGGAGGAGCAGGCGGCGACGCCGATCTTCCGCAAATCTGGGCGTGGCCTGGCGCTGACGGACGCGGGCGAGACCATGCTCGGCTACGCGCGCCGGCTGATCGAGCTCAATGACGAGGCCGCGTCCGCCATCCACGATGTCGAGCTGGAGGGTTGGGTGCGGCTTGGGCTACAGGAGGATTTCGGCGAGGCGGTGCTGCCGGAGGTGCTCGGGCGCTTCGCCCGCGCCCATCCCAAGGTCAAGATCGAGGCCAGGATCGCACGCAGCCATGAGCTTGCCGAAAGGATCCTTTCGGGCAGCCTCGATATCGCGCTTGCCTGGCACAATGGCGCGACGCTGCCCTACAGCCGGCATGTCGCCGACGTCCAGATGCGCTGGATCGGCCCGGCAAAACAGATCGAGACCTGCCTGCGCGATGGCGAGCCGTTGCCGCTGGTGGCGCTCGAAGCGCCGTGCCTGCTGCGCAGCGTGGCGACCGAGACGCTGGACCGCGCCGGCCTGGCATGGCGGATGGCCTTCTCCAGCCCGAGTCTTGGCGGCATCTGGGCAGCCGTCGCCGCGGGGCTCGGACTGACGATCCGCACCGATATCGGCCTGCCGGCCAGCGTCAGGGCGATGACGCCGGAGATCGCCGGGCTTCCCGCCTTGCCCAAGATGGCGCTGTTCCTGCATCGCAAGGAGGCCGAGCCCGACCCGATAGCGGCGCGGCTTGGCGACATCCTGCTGCAGGCAGCACTGGAAGCGTTGCCGGGAAGTGGCGACGCGGATGGTCTGAGAAAAGCGGCTTAGCGCAGACGAGCCGAAAGGGCCGCAGGGCGCTCCATAACTTAGTCAGTCGAAGAAGCAGTAATGCTGGCGATCCCTCGCGCGCCCCTCTGTCCTGCCGGATATCTCCCCCTCGAGGGCCGCTCGAGGGGGAGATTAGCAGCTTCGCCGTCCCACCCGTCTTTCGGCGTCGGAGCTTGGCTAAAAGCGGAGGGAACGGCCAATCTCCCCCTGCTGGCGAACAGGTGTCCGAGGTGCGCAAGCGATGCGGATCGGCGCGCCGGGCATGTCGAAAGCCTCGCCTCTATGCTACCAACATGCTTACTTAACGCCCGTCATCGGCGAGCGGTCTCTTGTTTCAATGAGGTTTTTCGGTGACGTGCTGGTCCGGTCAGGGGATAATTCCCCGAGGGCCCCGGCGTAGCTGAATCTGGCGGGTACCGCAGCATTTCTTGAACTTCATACCTGAACCGCAAGGACATTGATCATTGCCGCCGCGCTGCAGCCGGCCGACCAGGGGCAGCAGCGCCGCGGAAGGCAGGAGCGCTGCCGCGAGGGCAGCCAACTTACCCGAGATTCCCGGTACGACGAGGCGACGACCGGATTTGAACGCTCGCCACGCCTGTTCGGCCACATACTTCGGATCCACCTTGGGCAAGATGTTGAAGAGCACCGTCTGATTGGCGCCTGATCTTGCGAGAAACTCCGTGGACACCGGGCCTGGTGCAACGCATGTGACCGTCACACCGGTTCGGCGCAATTCCTGGTGAAGCGCCTCTGAGAAGAAGCGCACGAAAGCTTTGCTAGCGAAGTACAGAGCCATATAAGGCCCGGGAACGAACCCGGCCACGGAACTGAGATTGAGCACCCCGCCCCGTCGGCGCGCCACCATTCCCGGCAGAAAATGAAGGGTCAGTTCTGTAAGGGAATGTATATTGAGATCGATGATGCCGAGTTGACCATCAACAGGCAGCGCCGTCGTCGCGCCCCGCAGGCCATAGCCGGCGCTGTTGACCAGGACATCACAGACTAGGCCGTGTGCGGACAGAAAGCCCTCCAGGCGCGTTGGCGCATCGCCTGCCACGAGATCCAACTCGAGCGTGAATGCCTCGCCGCCCGCCTCCCTAACCTCAGACGCCGCGGCGGCCAAACCCTCAGGCGAGCGGGCAACCAGCACAACCGCACCGCGCTCCCTTGCAGCGACGCTCGCAATCGCCCGGCCAATTCCACCCGAGCCGCCAATCACGACGATAGCTGGCCGGAATTCACCGTGCGAAATCACGTCGCGTTCCTCTGTCTTGCAGGAGCGGAAACACCTTGACCGAGCAGCACCACTTCATTGGCGACAGTGCCGTTCAGAATCTTTTCGAATCTCTCCAGTGCTCGTGCGACGTTCGCTCCATCCATGACCCGGTGATCGTAGTGGATGCGGACATTCACCGATCCGTCTTTGCCGATCGGACCGTAGTTTAGAAGGGTGGTCAGTGGTGTCAGCGGGTTGAGTGATTCCGCACCGAGACCAGAATAGACGGACAGTTGGAAGGTACCGAAGTAATTTGCCCTTTGCCGGGCGATGTTCAACCCTAGCCACATAAGCAGCCACCTGACTGGCGCGGGCGCACCTGCCATCCGCAAGGCACGCCGAAACTCCGGGACCTCCTGGATCGGCCGTGATCGAGCCGCGTGGATGGATCGCTCAAGTTCCGTGATGGAGTAGCGCTCCGGGCATTTGATGCAGCTCAGCAGAACGGCCGGCTCGCCATCATACTCGCGCTCGTGGGCAATCGAGGCTACGCTTGCCGGATACTCGTAAAGCTGCGGCCAGGGCAACTTGACATAGGCGCGCCGCAACTCCGGGGTCTCTAGGGCAAGAAGCGCATACCCTTTCAGGAAGATCGCGGTCCACGAGGGCCTGGTCTGCTGCGCCATTCTAGCCCTTACGAGTGGGCCGAGATTCATCTGACGCTGCACCGCGACCCGTGGCACGCCGATCGAAAACCTCATCAGATCGCCAACAAGGCGCCGGGGCGCGGAAAGCTTCAGGGCTCGGCCTCGCATAAAACGACCTCTAATAAAGATAAGGGAATATTCGCTTGGTCCTTTCCATATAGACACGGTATTGCGAGCCTAAATTCTCCAGCATCATACGCTCTTCCTTATCCACTCTCAGCAGGAAAAGGACTGCGAAACCAACCAAACCCGATATGCCCGCAACCCAGTTCGGCAGCAGAAAGAGCTGGCCGAGCCCCATAAGCAGGAAAGAGGTGTACATAGGGTGACGGACCAAGGCATATGGCCCGGCGCTGACCAGTTCATGCCGTTCGCGAATCTCGAGCGTAATCGACCAGTTACGGCCAAGTTCCTTGTGGGATAAGCGAAAAATCCACAGCGCCGAGCAGAAGATGATGGTTCCGAGCGCCACCGACCACACGCTGGCCGGATGATCAGCCGCTGCGGGGATGCCGGTGGCGACATAGAAGCCAGGCAGGATCGCCAGGCCAAGGAGAGCCGATGCAAGCCCGACGGTGTCGGAACTTGAGCGGCCGCCAGCTACTATTCGCACGCGCCTTGCCCGGCGCTCGAAGGGATACCGGATCACGTACCAAGCGACGATGCCGATCACCCATATGATCTCGCCAAGTGAGGCTAAAGCAATGGTCACTTCAGGTCACCAGCGCCCTTTCTGCGATCGCGACTGTAGCAGCTGCCCCTGAGTATGGCCACTTCACCCATCGCCTCGATTTCGTCACCGGCCTACCTTCAGGCGCAGCGATCCTCTCCGAGTTAGTCCGCACACGCGAAAGCCGGAGGGGCAGTACCGATCGCATTCGGTCCCATTCATCCCTCGAATCTTGGTTATGTATTCATCTCCCGAAGCTCGGTTATGAATTGTTGCGGCCGGAGCTGAATGGCGGGAGTCTTATATCCCATGGAATGAGCGATGTCCGCCACGAAGCCGTTGCAGTTCAAGACCGTCGCCTGCCAGACATGCGAGCTCGCCTGCAGCTTGCGGATGTAGGCAACGACTTTGTCGTATTCGGCCCGGGTCAATATGATTCGCCAGCTTGCGGATCTGTATGGTTCTTCCAGATCACCGTCGCTCCACCCGGTTTCGGCTGGCACCGGCACGATATGGCCCAGAACATAGGGAACCGCACTGTTCGAAGCCGGGTGAAGGCCCGCGACTTGGGGATCGATCATTCTCCCGGCCCGGTCCAGGCGCCCAAAAACTGCGTAGGTGTGGCCGTAGCTTAGGGCGTAGCGGGAGCGGAACTCGATGAAGTACCGCTCGTCGTTTTTTTTAGGCGCAGCTCCGCCATCGGCATAAGATACGAAATTCGGCTGGGGCGGCAGGTCTTTCGTCTGACATGCCGCTGCCGGGAGGGCCACCAACGCCACAAGCAAGAGACGGCTACTTACAAGCGTCATCGCCGCGTCCATTCCCGAACTTCACAATGCACAGACCTAATAACGGCCCATGCCCGCCAACCGCGCCGTACGCCATGAAGCCGGCCAAAGCCCCGGCTGCGTATGTATGGGGAAGGGCTTGGCACCCCTTCCCCATACAAGCCGGTCCTTACTTAATCACTGGTTCCTCTACCGGAGCGGGTGCCGGAGCCTTACCCTTTCCTTTGCCGATCCAGTCGTTCGCGCAGCCGCTCAGGCTGGCAACGGCGAGCACAGCAACCATTGCAACCAATATCCTGTTCATCAAGCAATCCTTTCCCCGGGGGCGGAATAGCCTATAGAATCGCCACAACTAAAACGATATGCAGCCCCACCAAGTTAGCTGCGATCTACACCAACGCCTAGTGCAGAAATGACACAGTTGGCACCCAGTTGCCGGCGGCACCTTTGCGGTGACGTGCTGGCAGGGTTCACCATCCAACGGAGATCAGGCCTCCCACCATCAAACAACCACCACCGTCGTGCCCAACGGAGTACGGTCGTAGAGGTCAATGACGTCGTCATTTATCATACGGATGCACCCGTTCGATACCGCTGTGCCTATCGTCCATGGCTCGTTTGTACCATGTATCCGGAAGTGGGTGTCGCGCCCGTCTTGATAGAGATAAAGGGCACGCGCACCAAGCGGGTTGTTTGGTCCGCCAGGGACCCCCCCTGCATACTTCACCAGGCGCGGCTTGCGCTGCATCATGCTGGCGGTGGGTGTCCACGACGGCCAGTCCGCCTTGCGGCCGACGGTCGCTGTACCCTTGAACGAAAGTCCCTGCTCGCCGACGCCAACGCCGTAGCGCGTCGCCCACCCGTCCGTCTCGACGGCATAGAGAAAGCGTCGCGAAGTATCGACGACGATCGTTCCGGCCGGCTCGTTTCCCTCGTACCGCACGTGCTGTCGTCGGTAACGAGGATTCAGGCCACGCCTTGGTCCGAACGCGGATGAAATCGACGTACATCCGGAGACCATCAGAGCCAGACTACCCAGCACGAGCCCCCGGCGCGCAATGTGGTGTTCTTCCATTTGTACCTGCTAGGAAACTGGTCATCTACCGCCGCCCTCGTCTCTACCATTCCAAGGCCTGCGCGCCAAGTCTCGCTGTGTGGTGGCAAAATGAATTCACAGGATTGACAAGCGAATTGGAGCGAAACTTCTTGCGATAACCGTCTGCCTCTGTTCGGTTATGTCAAAATTGGCATAGGACAGAGACGATGAAGCCTGACTTCCATGGTAAAGTCGCGATTGTGACCGGCGCAGGCTCCGGAATAGGGGCGGCTGTTTCACGGCAACTCGCGCAAGAAGGAGCCGAGATTGTTGTCGCCGACCTTGATGCCGAGGCCGCGCACTGCAGAGCCGCCGAAATAAGCTCGCAAGGCGGCAGGGCCTACGACTTTGCGGTAGATGTCACGGATGCGGCAGCCGTGGAAAGGCTGATCGAGTTCACTGTCCAGAAATGCGGCGGACTGGATATGGCGGTAAACAATGCAGGTATCGACGGCATTCGAAAAGCAACGGCAGACTATCCGCTCGACAACTGGCACAAGCTGATAAACGTCAATCTAAATGGCGTTTTCTACAGCATGAAGTACGAAATCGCCGCGATGCTGGATCGAGGCGGAGGCGCCATCGTGAACATGTCCTCCGTTCTCGGTTCCGTCGGCTTGCCGACTGCGTCCGCTTACACGGCAGCGAAACACGGGGTCGTTGGATTAACCAAAGTTGCGGCGATCGAATATGCCAGGATGGGCATCCGGATCAATGTAGTCGGCCCCGGCTGGATCGAAACGCCTCTTTTATCGGAGCAAATGGAGGCATTAGCCAGCCGGCGCATGGCAGGTCTTCAGCCGATGGGCAGGCGCGGGAAACCGGAAGAGGTAGCGGCTCTTGTATGCTTCCTCTTGTCCGACCAGGCCAGCTTTATCACTGGCAGCTACCATCTGGTGGACGGAGCTTACACCGCCCATTAGGTGCAGAGGCGGCCCCCACTCGCGCCGGCCACCCTCAGGGCGATGACGCCGGAGATCGCCGGGCTGCCCGCCTTGCCCAAGATGGCGCTGTTCCTGCATCGCAAGGAGGCCGAGCCCGACCCGGTAGCGGCGCGGCTTGCCAACATCCTGCTGCAGGTGTCGGTGGAATCGCCTCCCCGAAAATGTGCAGGCGCTGCCCGCGAGCGGCCTGCGGAGCGTAGCCTGATGCTGGCGCCCAGAGGACCCGCAGCTCAGCGGCGCTTCTTTGCCCTGCTGGCGAACGGGTTGTCCGAGGTGCGCAAGGCGATGCGGATCGGCACGCCGGGCATGTCGAAAGCCTCGCGCAGGCTGTTCGAGAGATAGCGGACATAGGATTGCGGCATCGCATCGGGGCGTGAGCAGGAGACGACGAAGCCGGGCGGCCGCGTCTTGGCCTGGGTGACATATTTGATCTTCAGCCGGCGTCCGGCAACCGCGGGTGGCGGATGATGCGCCAGAATGCCCTCCAGCCAGCGGTTGAGCTTGCCGGTTGAGACGCGGCTGTTCCAAACTCGATGCGTCCTGATGACAGCATCCATCAGCTTGTCGAGCCCGCGCCCGGTCTCGGCTGACACCGGCACCGCCTGCATGCCGCGCGCCTGGGGAAGAAGCCGCTCGGTTTTTTCGCGCAGCTCGGCCAGCAGCTCCTGGGGATGATCGACAAGGTCCCATTTGTTGAAGGCGATCACCGGGGCACGGCCCTCGCGGATGATCAGGTCGGCGATCTGCAGATCCTGCTTCTCGAAGGGAATAGTCGCGTCGAGCACGATGATGACGATCTCGGCAAAGCGGATGGCGCGCAAGCCGTCCTGCACCGACATCACCTCGAGCTTTTCGTGGATCCTGGCCTTGCGGCGCATACCGGCGGTATCGAACAGTTTTAGCCGGCGGCCATGCCAGTCCCAGTCGACCGAGATGGAATCGCGAGTGATGCCGGCCTCAGGGCCGGTCAGCAGCCGCTCCTCGCCGATCAGCGCGTTGATCAGCGTCGACTTGCCGGCGTTGGGACGGCCGACGACGGCGATGCGCATCGGCTTGGTATCGTCATAGCTCGGCTCGGCGTCCGGGTCGGTGATGTCTTCGCCGATCAGCACCTCGCTGGCGGCGATCTCCTCCTCGCTGGCCTCTTCGTCCTCGCCGAAGGCGCGCGCCTCGCCCAGTGCGGCGATCACCGCATCGCGCAAATCGGGCAGGCCCTGGCCATGTTCGGCCGAGACCGGGATCGGCTCGCCAAGGCCGAGTTCCCATGCCTCCAGCATGCCGCCTTGGGCGCCGCGCGCCTCGGCCTTGTTGGCCACGACGACAACCGGCTTGCCGGACTTGCGCACGATCTCGGCGAAAGTCTTGTCGTCGGGCATCAGCCCGGACTTGGCGTCGATCGTGAAAAAGATCAGGTCGGCCTCGCGGATGGCGATCTCGGTCTGGGCGCGCATGCGGCCGGGCAGCGTCGAGGCGGCCGCATCCTCGAAACCGGCAGTGTCGACGACGTCGAAATGCAGATCGTAGAGCTTTGCGGCATGGACGCGTCGATCGCGGGTGACGCCGGGCGTGTCGTCGACAAGCGCCAGCTTCCTTCCCACCAGCCGATTGAAAAGGGTCGATTTGCCGACGTTAGGTCGGCCGATGATGGCGACTTTGAAGGTCATCCGTTGTTACGATACACCGCCCGAGCCGCGGATCAGCTCGGACATCAACGTCGCCCGCTCGCGCGTGTTGCGCGGGGCGCCGTCGTCCGCGGCGATCTGGTCGAACAGCTTCAAAGCATCCGCCGCCTTGCCTTCCTTCCAGGCGGCAAGGCCAAGCGCCTCGCGCGCCGTATGGCGCAGCGTATTGGTGTCGGCGGTGAGCGCCTCGACGCGGCTGGAGACATCGGCGAAAGAGCCGTGGTCGACCAGCAGCAGCGCAGCCCTGAGCCGCGCCATGTCGCGAATGCCGGAAGGGATCTTGGTGTCGGCGGCGACCTCGTCGAAGTCCTTGACGGCAGCATCGACGTCGCCCTTGTCTGCCTTGACGGTTGCCGCGCGCATACGGGCGAGCAGCGGGTAGGCGCCGTAGCCGTCCTTTTCCAGCGCCTCCAGAGCGGCAAGCGCCTCGTCGTTCTTGCCCTCATTGGCGAGCTTGAGCGCTTGCGAAAAAGCATCGCCCGAGCGGTTGGCGCGGGTCTCGTCCCAATAGCGGTAGCCGACGACAGCGGCAGTGCCGAGCACCACCAGCACGGCCAATACGAGCAAGGCGGGACCGAAACGGTCCCACAGCGCATGCGCCTGGTCGCGACGAATCTCTTCGTTGACTTCGCGGATAAAACTGTCGTCCGACATGGATCAAAACCATTCATGCCCCCGGCCGGGGCGGTTGATGAGCCCGCGTTTTAGCGAAATTTTGCCGGCATGGAAGGGGTTCGGCAGGAAAATCGCCCATTCATGAGGCAGTCGCCGCCACCGGCGGCCGCGCAGGTCGATCGTATCCGTGCCATATTTCGCCGGTAGGCGGTGCTTCTACATTCCTTGATCCGGTCAGATGCCTTTGCCCCGTTTGTCCCGCGTTGTTGCGTTTTCGATTGCCGCGCTTGCTACCGGCGCGGCTTTTGCCGACCCGCCGGCGGCGCCGGCAAAACCGAAGCAGACGGTCATCATTTCGTTCGACAGCGCCCGCGATATTTCGCAGTGGCAGCGCAGCCGGGCGCTGGCCGCGCGCACCGGTGCGCATTTCACGTATTTTGTCTCCTGCGTGTTCCTGCTGTCACCCGAGACGCGCAAGGAATACACCGCGCCGGGCAAAACGGCCGGCAAATCGAATATCGGCTTTGCCGCCTCCAAACAGGAAATTGCCGAGCGGCTCGAGCAGATCAACCTCGCCGCCAGGGAAGGCCACGACATCGGCAGCCATGGCTGCGGTCATTTCGATGGCAAGGACTGGAGCAAGGCAGACTGGCTGAGCGAGTTCGGCTCGTTCAAGCATATTCTCCAAAACGCCTATTCGATCAACGGCATTGCACCCGAACCAAAGGGTTGGCGCGATTTCGCAGGCAGGGCAGTGGTCGGGTTTCGCGCGCCCTACCTGTCGGCAAACAGGGCGCTTTACGAGGCGCTGCCCGCGGCCGGCTTCCTGCTTGACGCAAGCGGCGTTTCGCGTGGGCCGGTCGAGCCGCCGACCGTCAACGGCATCACGCGCTTTTCGCTGCCGCAGATCCCGGAAGGGCCGAGCTCAAGGCGGGTGATCGCCATGGATTACAATCTCTATGTCAGGCATTCCGGCGGCTTCGAGCGGCCGAGCATGGCGGAAGCGTTCGCCGACCGGACCTACCACGCCTTTCGCGCCGCCTTCGATGCGCAATACGAGGGCAAGCGCATTCCGCTGGAGCTCGGCTTTCACTTCACGTTGATGAATGACGGCGCCTACTGGAACGCGCTGGAACGCTTTGCCGGCGAGGTCTGCGTCAAGGCCGACGTCGAGTGCATCAGCTTTCGCGACTATGTTTCGCGGCGAGGCGAAAGGCAGGCGGCGGTGGGCGGCTGAGCCCAAGTGGATCGCCGCCCGCTACCCTTTAGCTCACCGGCTGATCTTCAGGGCGCAAGCCGGCTTGCTCACGCTCCAGATAGCGCTGGTCGATTTCGGGCAGTGGCTCGCCCTCGAGCGTCGCCTCGAAGGCGCGCAGGCGCTTATGTACTGACTGCAGCTCGACGATGGTCGACCATGAGGTGAGCAGAAACTGCAGCGATCCGGTCACTCGGCCGAACGCGTTGGAAATCTGGCTAAACGCCCCGAAACTTATCTTATGAGCCACAAAGGACGGCCCCAGGATCAACATTGAGAAGATACCGTCGGCTTGCAGATAGGTATAACGGACCACATTGAAATAGATATAGTGAAAATACAGTCTGAAGTAGTTGTGACGAACGTTGGCGAACAACTCCGAAGTGGTTGCCGGTTGGGCCCTGTCCGCATGATCCTCGCCGTAGACGAGTTCCTTGCGATAGGCAGCCTCGACACGTTGGTTGCGAAACTGCAACCCAGGTAACTTCAGACCTGCAACCATAACCGAAATCGTTCCGAACAGGCACCAGGCAAGCGCGGCAAAGACTAATGGCTGGGGGATGGCACCGACGACCGGCAATTCGCTAATGTGGCTCTGCAGTTGAATCATCACCGGCAGAAATGCAATCAAGGTCATGATCGACTGAACAAAGCTCGAGCCCAGATCCTCCATGATCTGCGAGAACCGCATCGTATCTTCCTGGATACGCTGAGAGGCGCCTTCGATGTGGCGAAGCCTGCTCCAGTTCTCGATGAAGTAATTGTTCATCGCCGTTCGCCAGCGGAAAATCCAGTGACTGACAATGAAGGCGTTGATCACCTGCACGTTCATCCCGACCAGCGCAAGCCAAGCGAAGCTGCCTAGTCCGGCATAAAACTCTCCTGCGGTCGACTTGATAGTCCCCGACATAAGTCCCTGGATATAGTCATAAAAAGGGCCGTACCAAGCGTTGACCGCTACACTGACCTGCACATTGAAGTAGATGAGGAACAGGATGACTGCGCTGATCAATATCGACCAGTTTTGCCACGGATGCGGTGCATACCAGCTCCAGAATGCATAGAAGACGGCAACGCAAAAAGCGAAATAGAGATAGAACCACAGAAACGGGTTCGACCAGAGTACGGTGATGCCGATAATGGGCGGTGCATCAGCCGCGGCCGGCGGCAAGCCGAACACAGCGCCCAGCTGTTCGCCACCGAAAAACCAGAACAGGATAGCGGCAAGGCTCCAGACGGCCAGCGAACTGAAGAACAGCTTCGGCTGCGGGAAGAAGGATACAAACACTGTGGGGAAATCCTCGGTCGATGCGCAAATCAGCGGGTTCAGCGGGCATAAAGTCACACATTAGTGGGAAAGAAAATGCCGTGCCCGGTTCCCGGCGCCGAGCAAGACCACAATCATGGCGATTTTGGCGCAGCCGACCAGGCGATCGCACCGGAGGCGAGCAGGACGGCGGCGGCCACGATCGAGGCAAGGAAAAAGTCGCCTGAGGCCTGCGCAAGCAGCCCGGCGACGATCGGGCCGATGATCTGGCCGAGGCCGAAGGCGGCCGTCATCACCGCCAGCATCCGGCGTGGTGCTTGCGGGGCAAGCTGCCGTCCGGCCTGCAGGCCAAGCGCGGTGATGGCGATGAAGGTGCCGCCGACAAGAAGGCCGCCGAGCAGCGGCCCGGTGCGTCCGTCCATGACGACACTGGCGCTGACCCCAACCACCTCGACCAGGCACCCAAGGGCATAGGTGGCGTAAAGCCCGATCCTGGCCGTAAGCTTCTGCCACAGCCAGACCGAGGGGAACCCGGCAAGGCCGGTGACCATCCAAACCACGGCCTCGAAGACCCGGCCACCGCCGCCCTGGCGGACGATCGCGACCAGGAACGTCGCCGTGACGATGTAGCCGAAGCCGAACAGGCCGTAGGCGACAATGACCTTCACCAGTGAAGGGTTTTTTGGCAACGCCGGCTCCGGCCCGGCAACGCTGTTCGCAGCCGAGGTGCCGCCGGCGAGCAAGGCGACGGCGGCAAAGCCGCAGGCCGAAATCGCCGCGGACCACAGCCAGCCCGCCGCCCAGCCGGCGTGTTCGGTGACAAGGAGCGCCAACAGCCCCGAGGATGCCGCGATGCCGAGACCGACACCGCCGAAATACAGCGCCTGCAGGTCGTTTCGCCCGGCCGCGGCGAGATGACGGAAAACGATGCTGGTCATGAAGACCAGCACGAAGGCACTGGCGAGGCCGGCAAGAAAGCGCATGAGGAGGAAGGCGGCCATGGTACCGGTCAGGCCCATCAGCCCGGCGAGGATCGCAGTGGCGGCAAGGCCGGCCAGCATCAGCTGGCGCTCGCGGCCTTGCGCCCAGCCGCCGGTGGCGGCAAGCGCGCCGACGAGGTAGCCGAGATAGTTGGCCGATGCGATCCAGCCGGCATCAGCCGGCGACAGGCCGAGCTCGTCCATCATGCCAGGCAGGATCGGCGTATAAACGAAGCGGCCGATGCCCATGGCGACGGCCAGGGCGATCATGCCGGCGATTGCCAAGCGCAAGGGCGAAGCGATGTTCATCGCGGTGCACAATAAGTGCGCCTGCCGCCGAGACAATCCGCCTTTTGTTGGGCCAGAAGGGGTTGGGCAGCCCCGTCGGCGGCTGGCTCGCCTGAGGTGCTTCGTTCAGGAGACTCTGCCGCAGCAGGTCCTCGTCAAGGCCGTCTCGTAGCGGGTACGACGCGCGGTCAGCCTGAATGGCATGTCGGCGAGTTCGCGCTCCGACATGGTGTCGAGCAGCGGATGCGACAGCGGATCGGTCACCCAGCTGGTGGCCTCGCTGTCATGCCGGTGCGGCTGCGTTCCGATCGGGGAAAAGGCTCCGAGCCATGACAAAATCTTCATCAGATTGCCTCGTCACTCTGCGTAACCCACTTAGAATCCGGCATCCTGCAGTGTCTGGCAATTGAGATTTCAGCCGTTCGAGTTTAGAAAAACTGTATGGCTACTCTGAACCGCGTCCATCTCAGCGGCTTGCGCGCCGTGGAAACCGTTGCCCGCCTGGGCTCGCTCGCGGCGGCGGCCGGCGAGCTCAACGTTTCGGTCAGCGCCGTCAGCCAGCAGATCAACCGGACAGAAAAGCAGCTCGGCCGGGCGCTGTTCGACCGGACGCCAGCTGGCCTGGTGGCGACCGAATTCGGCACCGTCTTTACCGCGCGGCTCAGCGCCGGGTTTCGCGAACTCGCACAGGCGGTGGCGCTTGCCGATGAAAGCTCGGAGTGCACGCTGGTGGTTTCGGTGGCGCCGGCGTTCGCCTCGAAATGGCTGCTGCCGCGGCTATCGCGGCATTTTGCCCGGCATCCGAACGTGCTCCTGCGCATCGATGCCTCGGTGCGGCTTGCCGATTTCGATCGTTCGGACATCGACGTCGCCATCCGGCTCGGCGACGGCAAATGGCCGGGCGGGCGGGCCGAATTGCTGCTGGCGCAAGAGGTGTTTCCGGTCTGTGCACCGGTGATCGCCAGCAAGCTGAAATCGATCGAGGACCTTGCTTTGACTTGTGCGATCACAGACGAAAGATCGATGATCAGTTGGGAGAGCTGGTTCGAAGCGGCCGGGGTGGAGCCGGTCACCTTCATGAAAGGCGCGCGCTTCACAGATCCGATGCTGTGCCTGGAATCGGCGATTGCCGGTCACGGCGTCATGCTCGGCTGGCAGTTGCTGGCCGCAGACGCGCTGGCCGACGGCCGTCTCGTTGCGCCGTTCGGCATAGGCGCCCAGAGCGGACTCGGCTATTGGCTGGTGACCTCGGCCAGCAAGGGCGAAAGCCGCAAGGTCAGGGATTTCAAGATCTGGGTGCGCGAAGAGATCGAGGCGACGATGGCGCAGTTCAGGTCGCTCGAGAGCGTCAGCTAGACCTGCCGGCGTCATCAGAGTGGAAAGGTCGGTAGCGCCGGTCTATGTAAGACACAGTCCCCAATCACGGCAGGCAGGATCATGACCACACATTCGCGCGGCGTTTCCGCAACCATCGACCCGGTGAAGCTCGACAGGCTGGCGGAGGTCGCCGTCAAGGTCGGGCTGCAATTGCAGCCGGGTCAGGATCTGGTGCTGACCTCGTCTATCGCCGCGCTGCCTCTGACGCGGCGGATCGTCGAGCACGCCTACAAGGCAGGTGCCGGCCTGGTGACGCCGATCTTCAACGACGACGAGATCACTCTCGCGCGCTTCCGCTACGGCGCCGACGCCGGTTTCGACCGCGCCGCCGGCTGGCTCTATGAAGGCATGGCAAAAGCCTTCGCCAACAATGCGGCCAGGCTTGCCGTGCGCGGCGAGGATCCGTCGCTGCTTTCTTCTCAGGACCCGGCAATGGTGGCGCGTGCCAATAAGGCGAATTCGATGGCCTATCAGCCGGCGCTGGAGAAGATCACCAGCTTCGACATCAACTGGAACATTGTGGCTTATCCTGATCGGGCGTGGGCCAAGCAGGTTTTCGCGGACGATGCCGAAGACGTCGCCGTGGCCAAGCTCGCCGATGCCATCTTTGCCGCCTCGCGGGTGGACGTCGAAGACCCGATCGGCAACTGGACGGCGCACAATGCGGCGTTGAAGAGCCGCACCGAATGGCTGAACGGCCACAATTTCCACGCACTGCATTTCACCGGCCCCGGCACCGACCTGACCGTCGGGCTGGCCGACGGCCACGAGTGGATGGGCGGCGCCTCGACCGCCAAGAACGGCATCACCTGCAACCCGAACATCCCGACCGAAGAGGTTTTCACCACGCCGCATGCAAGGCGCGTCGAAGGCCATGTCACCAGCACCAAGCCGCTGTCCTACCAGGGCACGCTGATCGACGGCATTGCGGTGCGTTTCGAGGCGGGCCGCATCGTCGAGGCCAAGGCCTCGAAAGGTGAGGATGTGCTGCAGAAGGTGCTCGATACCGACGAAGGCGCGCGCCGTCTCGGCGAGGTGGCGCTGGTGCCGCATTCCTCGCCGATCGCCAAGAGCGGGCTGCTGTTTTTCAACACGCTGTTCGACGAGAACGCGGCCTGCCACATCGCGCTTGGCCAGTGCTACTCGAAGTGCTTCGTCGACGGCGCCTCGCTCAGCCAGGACGAGATCGCGGCGCGCGGCGGCAACAAGAGTTTCATCCACATCGACTGGATGATCGGCTCGGACAAGATCGATATAGACGGCGTCCACAAGGACAGCAGCCGCGTGCCGGTGATGCGCAAGGGCGAGTGGGTTTAAGAGCGCCAGCACGCAGCCGCGCCTGTGACGCATGCGGGGTTGGCAATGGAACTCGCGGTCAAGCGCATCTATGAGCCGCCGGCGCCCGATGACGGGCAGCGGGTGCTGGTGGACCGCATATGGCCGCGCGGCATCGCCAAGCAGGACGCGGCGCTGACGCTATGGCTGAGGGACATCGCGCCAAGCGACGCGTTGCGCAAATGGTTTGGCCATGAGCCGGCGCGCTGGGCGGAGTTCCAGCGGCGATACAGGGATGAGCTCGACCGGAACGGCGAGGCGGTGGCGGAACTGCGCGCCTTGCTGCGTGAGGGCAAGGTGACGCTGCTCTACGGCGCGCATGACGAGGCCCATAATAATGCGGTCGCGCTGGCGAGCTATTTGCGTGGGAAAACCACAAGCGTCTGATACGATCAATATGCATGCCGGGCAGGACAGAGGGGGGCGCGACGGATCGCGGTCGGTCGGTTCTACTTCCCGCCAACCGCCTGCTGATAAACATCGGGCTTGAACCCGACGAGAATCCTATCGCCAAGTTCCAGCACCGGACGCTTGATCATCGTCGGCTTTGCCAGCATCAGCGCCTTGGCCTTCCTTTCATCCAGGCCCATCCTGTCCTCCTCCGACAGTTCGCGAAACGTCGTGCTCGCCTTGTTGAGCAGAATTTCCCAACCGACTTTGCCTGACCAGCCGTTCAGCCGATCCGCATCCAGCCCGTCGACCCTGTAGTCATGAAAGCGATAGGCAACATCATGGCTCGCCAGCCAGGAACGGGCCTTCTTGATCGTGTCGCAATTGGTGATGCCATACATGGTGATCGTCAAAAACGGATCCTCGGACCGGTCGAATCTGACGGCACCCTAAAACCGCACCTCTCAGTTTTCCAGCGGCCTTGCCGGGCATCCATGATTTTCGCCCTTGCCAATAGTAAGGAATTTCCCTAAGTGTTTCTAAGCCAACTCTGGTCACGGGGAATGGCCGAGGCAAGGAAACGACTATGACGAGCCTGCAGACCGAAAGCCCCCCGCCCGTCGACGGCATTTTCCGGGCGCTCGCCGATCCGACCCGGCGACGCGTGGTCGAGCGACTGAACCGAAGCCCCGCCTCGGTCAGCGAGCTTGCCCAGCCGTTCGAGATGGCCCTGCCATCCTTCATCGAGCATCTCAGGGTTTTGGAAGGCTGCGGGCTGGTGCATTCGGAGAAGGCAGGCCGCGTCAGGACCTACCGGCTCGCGCCGGAGCCGCTGAAGCTCGCGGAAAACTGGCTGGCCGAGCAGCGGGCGCTTGGGAGCGCCGTCTCGACCAGTTCGACGACTACGTGCTGAAACTCAAGGAGAAAGACAGATGAACATGGCTCCGTTGTTCCAACCCGATCCGAAGCTCGACCTCGTGCTCGAACGGTCGATCGAGGCGCCGCGCGAACTGCTGTGGATGGCCTTGACGAAGCCCGAGCATGTCCGCCAATGGTTCACGCCGAAGCCGTGGATCATCACCGATTGCGAGATCGACCTGCGGCCCGGCGGCCTGTTCCGCACCCGCATGCAGTCGCCCGACGGCAGGCAAGTCAACGACAGGCGTTGCTGCTACCTCGAGATCGTCCAGGACGAGCGGCTGGTGTGGACCGATGCGCTGCTGCCAGGCTACCGGCCGTCAGGCGACCCATTCATTACAGCCGTCATATCGCTGCAATCGCGGGGCGAGGCGACGCGCTACACCGCGACCGCCATCCACCGCGACGAAGCCACGCGCAACAGCCACGAGGAGATGGGCTTCTACGACGGCTGGGGCACGGTGGCGGATCAGTTGGCGGGCTACGTCAAAACGATCTGAGCTTCTCGAAGACGGCCAGGTCATCCTCCGGCCGCCATGCTTATTGTTCAACCTTGCAGCGGCTCCCGGAAGCCGGTGGTATTTCCGGCCTCAATAGTAGAACCGCTCTTCGGTGATCTTGCCGTTCTTGACCGTGTACAGACCAACCTCATCTATGGTGGCACGTTCGCCGGTAGCTTTGGGCGTTATGTCAAACTTGAAGCGCACTGCGAACTGGTCGCCGTTGACATATGGGCCCTCGACCGAACCGCCATGCACTTCGTTGTTCTCTTGCCACCACTGGTTCTTTTGCTTCAGAGCTTCCTTGCCACGGGAGACGGCCATCGGCCCCTCCATGGCTTCGTAGCTGGCGACGTCGTCGGCATTGTACTTCTCAGCAGCACCTTGATGATCGCCCTGCTTGAGGAGCTCGGTGAAATCCTTGGCAATTTCCGTGATCGTCATGGGGTTCCTCTTGTTAAGACGCATTGGAAGTAGCGGGTCGCGTGCTGGCCTGCCATCGTCAATCCCGAGACAGCTGACATGCCATGTCAGGATGATGAATATCGTGCGGGCTATGACGACGGCTTGGGCCTCTACATCCCGGCCAAGGCATCGTCTTGGCCGTTCAATTGCCAACGTGCGCTCTCGCGCTAAATCCCCTTGCCGATTACACTGTGGATCAGCACAAAATCCCGGACTGTCCAGCCAATTGGATCAATCGACCGTTCGCGAATCCTGGGGACACGGACTTCGTCACGAAGCAGCGTAACATGCGGTTCAATGGACTTCGTGAGAAAGAGCTTTAGCGGGCTGTCGGAAATCAGAGGGTGAGATTGCGCCAGAATTCTTGGAGCGCTGGATTGCTGTCACCGTTGCGCAGAACCAGCGAACCACCACCAAAAGCCGTCAGGCGATCGAAAGAAATATCGAACGGTTTTGCAACGATCATCGAGCCGATATGCCGAGCGATTTCAACCAGCTTTTCCGGATACCCATCATGGTCACCGAGGCCGACGAGCGAGATATGGATGTGGTTCTCCGGAACAAACCAGCCTTGCAGCCTTAACTCTCGATTCAAGGCGATAGCCTTTCGCGCCAAGGGACCAGCGACCGCGCTCTCAGCCAAGATGGCAAGAATATGCGGTCGTCGAAACGTCGCTTGGTCCCCTGCCATCGGAAAAAGGTCTGGCCGTTGTTCGGGGTTCCGAATGCAGGTTGCCCACTCATAATTGATCTCTCGTCCGGCAAAATCGTATCCGACCGAGAAATTTAGAACAAACAGAGAACTCGTCAAATGGAAACGCAACGGGCGCTGAATGCTTTCCGCGCCAACACCCGCGATTTCAGCGGTCGAGGAAGCCCTGCCGAGCAGGAATTCGAAGTCTGCGCCCCGTTGCCGATAATGTGGGAACACTCCAGTTTTCTGGAAGTTGAAAATCAGACTAGCTGGGCAGCATAGGGCAGTTGGCGCCGCGGCGCAGGCTGATATGCGCCACATCGCCGACGCTGAATTGAAAACCCTCTGTCGGGCGTGGCGCGTCGATCACGACCTGTGTCCCCTGCCCCAGCTCTGCATGAAGGCGCAAGGTGCGGCCGTGGAAGACGATGCTGTTCACCCGCACCGGTACAGTGCCGGCCGTGGCCTCGGTCGTCGCCAAAAGATCCTCCGGACGCACGCCGATGGTGCGCACCGTGCCCTCGCCAGGCAGTTCGCCCGTCTCCGAAACCGCTTCCAGCGGCAGGGCGCCGGCGGCGAACCGCAAGCGCTCGCCGTCGCGGCCGACAAAGCGCGACTGCAGAAGGTTCATCGTGCCGATGAAGCTGGCGACGAATTTGGTGGCGGGCCGGTCGTAGAGAGTCGCCGGCGGCGCGATCTGCTCGATGCGGCCTTTGTTCATGACAACGATGCGGTCAGAGATCGACAGCGCCTCGGTCTGGTCATGCGTGACCATGACGAAAGTGGTGCCGAGGCGCGACTGCAGGCGCTTCAACTCGGCCTGCATCTGTTCGCGCAGATGCGCATCGAGCGCCGACAGCGGCTCGTCGAGCAGCAGCACGCGCGGTTCGCAGACTATGGCGCGGGCAAGCGCGACGCGCTGGCGCTGGCCACCCGACAATTCGGACACGCGGGCGCCGAGCTTGTCGGCAAGGCCGACCATGTCGAGCGCCGCGCCGACGCGCTTTGCCTGTTCGGCACCCGCGAGCTTGCGCAGCGACAAGCCGAAGCCGACATTTTCGGCGACGTTCATGTGCGGAAACAGCGCGTAGTCCTGGAATACGGTGTTGACCGGGCGGTCGAAGGGCCTGAGCCCCGTGATGTCGCGCCCTTCGAGCAGGACCCTGCCGCTCGACGGGCCTTCGAAACCAGCGATGACCCGCAGGCTGGTGGTCTTGCCGCAGCCGGACGGTCCGAGCAGGGTCAGGAACTCGCCGCGCGAAATATTGAGATCGACAGTGTCGAGCCCGACGATGCCGCCGGGGAAAATCTTGGAGACCTTGTCCAGCCGGACGAGCGGATCAGGCGCCATCGCGAACCTCGGACGGCTTGGTGGTGTTGACCCACAGGATCTGGCAGCGCTCGCTGCCGGGATTGCGGAAGGCATGCAGCAAGGTGCTCTTGAAGGCGAAGCTGTCACCGGCCTTCAGCCCGTATCTGGTCGAATCGACCACCAGTTCGACCTCACCCGACAGGACGAAGCCGAATTCGTGGCCGGCATGGGCGTAGGCTTCGGCGGTGCCGCCGCCGGCCTCCACCGTCACCAGCATGCCGGTCAGCGTGGCGGCCGGCGGCGACAGCAGCGCCTTGGCGATGCCTTCCGACTTGACCGGGATCTGACGCCGGCTGTTGGCGCGCACGCAATAAAGATCGTTGCCGGCATCGTTGCCGTCAACAATCAGCGCCGACGGCTCGATGTCGAGGGCGGCGGCAAGCGGCCAGATCACTCGCACCCGCAATGATGACATGCCGCGCTCGATCTGGCTCAGCGCACCGATCGAGACGCCGGCTTTAGCGGCGAGTTCGGCCAGCGAGAGATTGCGCTCCAGCCTGAGCGCCCGCACGCGCCGGCCGACCCTGACGTCGGCGTCGTCCTTCGGCTTCTCAGCCGCTTCGTCCAGCATGTCCATTCGTTCGTCCTTGTTTGGTAAGGTTTTCCCTCCCCTTGTGGGAGAAGGTGGATCGACGCGAAGTGCCGAGACGGATGAGGGGTGTTGGCCGGAGTGCCGTCTGTGCCATCTGGAACACCCTCATCCGTCGCCTTCGGCGACACTTCTCCCGCAAGGGGAGAAGGAAGTGCGAACTCAGCCGCCTGCCTTGACCTTCTCGAACATCTTGGCGAGTTCGTCATTCTGTTTCATCGGCCCGGTAAAAATCGTGGTCTTCAGCATCACCTCGGGATCGGAAGGTAGCTGCAATTTCTCCAACTCCTCCTTCGGCACGGCGGCGAAAGCCGAGCTGATCGAGCTGCCATAGCCGTAGGCCTGGATCAGATACTTTCCGGAATCCGTCTCCAGCCGGCTGTTGATGAAGTCATAGGCTAGGTCGACGTTCTTGGCGTCCTTGAGCATGACGAAGCCGCAAGCCCAGGTCAGCATGCCTTCTTTCGGCTTCATGAACTCGACGGGCACGCCCTGCTTCTTCAGCGAGGTGGCCGAGGCGTTCCAGGTCATGGCCGCGACCAGCTGGCCGCTGGCCAATGCCTGTTCGACCGAGGTCATGTCGGTGGTGTAGTTCGAGAGCAGCGGGCGCTGCTCGCGAAGTTTTTCTGCCACCTTGTCCATCTGTTCCGGTGTCATGTCGAATGGATTGACGCCGGCGAGAAGGGCCGCCACCACCGGTGTGTCGTGGACGGCATCGATGGTCGCCATACGCCCGGCATATTGCTTATCCCAAAGCAGGTTCCAGCTGGCTTCCGGGTTCTTCACCAGATCGGTGCGGTAGAGGATCGAGGTGTTGCCCCAGTCCCACGGCACCATCCAGACCTTGCCGTCGCCGGCCTGCAGGTCGGGCAGGTTCTTGAAGACCGGGAAGATCGAATCCCAGTTCTTGATGCGCTTGGTGTCGATCGGCTGCAGCAGGCCTTCCTTGTTCCAGCGCGCCACCTTGTCATAGCATGGGTGCGCGACATCGGGGCGGAAGCCGGCCTTGACCTTGGTGAAAGCGTCATCGTCGTCGCCAAACATCGAAGCTTCGAGACCATCGGGGTGCGCGGCCAGGAAGCTCTTGTTGAAGTCGGGCAGTTCATAGCCCGACCACGTGAAATATTGCAGCTTGTCCCCGGCAAAGGCGACAGTCGACGCAAGCGCCAGCGCGAACGCAGCCAGTCCGGTTTTCGCTGTCTTTGCCGTTATCGATTTCAGGTCGAATGCCATTGCAGTTCTCCTCCTTCGGTTTCTTCTGGTTTTGACAGGTTGGCGGGCGCTGACCGCCGGGTGGCAGCAAGCCCGCGATGGCGCAGCATTTCGGCGAGCGCGGCGATGAGGAACGACACGGCCAGGATCGAAGTGCCGAGCGCCATGACGGTCGGCAGCGATCTCGGGAAGCGCAGCTGGCTCCAGATATAAAGCGGCAGCGTCGGCTCGGTGCCGGCAAGGAAGAAGGCGACGATGAACTCGTCGAAGGAGGTCAGGAAGGCCAGCATGAACGCCGAAATAATGGCCGGCAGGCTGAGCGGCAGCATCACCCGTCTGAAGGTCGTCCAGTCGGAAGCGCCGAGGTCGAGCGCTGCCTCGCGGATGGTCTTCGGGATGGCGGCGAAGCGGCTGCGCATGACCACCACCGTCGTCGGCAGCGCCACCAATACATGCCCGAGCACAATGGCAATGCGCGACGGCCCAAAGCCGGCGAGGTTGACCAGGATGAGCAGCGATATGCCGACGATGACGCCTGGGATGAGGATCGGCAGCCGCGCTATAGCACTGATCGCGGCGGCCAGCGGCGAGCGGCCGTAGAGGTCCATATAGGACACGGTCACGCCGCAGAGTGTTGCGCCAGTGGCAGCAATTGCGCCGATGACGAGGCTGGTGGCAAGCGCGCCGGACAGCGCCGAATTGCCGTAAAGCGTGCCGTACCATTCAAGCGTGAAGCCTTGCAGCGGAAACGCCGCCTGGATTGAATTGTTGAAGGAAAACAGCGGGATCAGCAATATCGGCAAATACAGGAATATCAAATAGGCAAGGACATAGGCGCCGAGCCAGCCGCCGCCCTGTTTTGCATCGACACGCGCCGCGTTCATGTGCGGCTGCCGTATCGGCGGTCGGCGAAGCGCACCACCAGCACCACGGCGAGAATGACCAGCATGACGGCGACGGCGAGTGCGGCGCCGAACGGCCAGTCATTTGCCTTGCCGAACTCGGCCTGGATCAGCGTACCAATCATGGTGCTGGCCGGGCCGCCGACCAACGCCGGGGTGACATAGTCGCCGACGGTCGGCACGAAGACGACGAGGGCCGCTGCCAGCACGCCCGGCATCGAATTGGGCAGCACTATGCGGCGGAAGCTGGTGAATGGTTTTGCGCCGAGATCGGAAGCGGCTTCGAGCAGCGATTTCGGGATCGTGTCCAGCGCCACATAGATGGGCAGGATGGCGAACGGGGCATAAGCGTGGGCAAGCGTGACGACGACCGCTGCCGGTGTGTTGAGAAAGGCCAATGTCGGCTCCGACCAGATGCCGCTTTCGATCAGCGCCGAGTTGAGCACGCCATTATAGGCAAGCACGATCTTCCAGGCGAAGACGCGCAGCAGATAACTGGTCCAGAATGGCAGGGTCAGCAGGAGCAACAGCAGCCCGCGTCGCCGCCCAGCATGAAAGGCCAGATAGTAGGCGACAGGATACGCCGTGACGGCGGTTGCCAGCGTCACCAGGCCGGCGATGCCCAGCGAGCGCAATGTCACCGTCCAATACAGCGGATCGGTTGCCACGGTGACGAAATTGGCAAGGGTGAAACCAGCCCCCAGCAGCGAGCCGTCATTGCCGCGGAAGGCGAGGAAGAACACCAGGCCAAGGGCGAAGAGGATCAGCAGAAAGGTGACGAGCCCGCCGGGCAGCAGCATGGCGAAGCGAAAACCCGGCGAAGACCGGGTTTCCGGCAGCGACTGAGTTGCGGCGATGGTCGACATCGACTGCCTATGGTATTTGAAATCGACTAAGCTTTTTTCATATTCGTGAAGCTGTCAAGCTGTTTCACGTTTGGGAATGAACGTCAGCGTTCGAAGGCGTCCAGCATCCGGTACCAGGCGATGGTCGCGGCAACGCCGACCTGCCGAAAGGCGTGAAACGGAATCGGCCGGATCGGCGAGATCGGGAACGGCAATTGCCTGGTGTCGCCGCTCGACAGATAGGAGGCGATGCGCTCGCCAAGCGCCGTCATCAGGCCAACGCCGCGGCCCTGGCAGCCAACCACCGCCAGCAGACCCTTCTCTGGCTCGTGGATATGCGGGAGATGGTCCGGCGTCATTGCCACCCGGCCGAACCAGCGCTTTTCAATTGCCACGTCGGACAGCGCCGGGTAGAGCCGCAGCAGCGCGCGTTCCAGATGCGCCCAGTCGGCCGGGCCGTTCGGCAAGGCCATGCGGCCGCGTCCGCCGAGCACCAGCCGACCATCGGCACTCTTGCGGTAATAGACGAGGATGCGGCGCGAATCCGAAACCGCTTGCCCCTCCGGCAGGATCGCCGCCGCGAGATTGGACGATAGCGGCGCTGTCGCGATCTGAAAGGAATGCAGCGGGACGATCGTCTCGGCGAGGCCGGGAAGCAGGCCGCCGGTATAGGCGTTGGTCGCCAGAACGACCGCCCTGGCCTTGAGTTCGGCGCCGCTTTCCGTGGCAACGTGCCAATTGCCGGCATTCTTGCTGATCTGCATCACGTTCTGGCGCTCGGCGATCTTCACGCTTGCCGCTGCAGCGACGCGCGCCAGCTCCGACGTGTAGGCGAGCGGATCGATGACGCCGGCACGGCGATCGAGCCAGCCGCCGAGATAGCCTTGCGCGCCGGTCATCGTCGCGATCTCCGTCCCGCTCAGCAACCGGACATCGGCGCCCCGCGCCCGCCACTGCCGATCCCGGTTCGCCGCCGCTTTCAGCGCGGTCTCGGTGTGTGCGGCCTGGATCCAGCCATTACGGACGAACGGCACCGCCAGTCTTTCGTCGCGGATCATTTCGAAAACGGCGTCCGCCGTCGAGGCGGCAAAGTTGACGAGCGCCTCACCGCGTTCGAGACCAAAATGCTCCAGCAGCCAGTCCGGATCGTATTTCAGGCCAGGAATAACCTGACCGCCGTTCAGACCGGACGCGCCATTGCCAATTTCGCCGGCCTCCAGCACCTGGACCGCAAGGCCGAGCCGGGCAGCGTGCAAGGCCGTCGACAGCCCCAGGATGCCGCCGCCGACGATGACGACATCGACGCGTCGGCCGGCTGGACAAAGCGACTGGAACGCGGTGGCTGTCCGCGGCCTTTGCCAGATCGGATCGGAAAACCGTAAGGACAAGGGTCACCTGGGCTGCGCTTTTCAGTGAAAATCCTAATGACGATTTCATGGATTTGACAGCCTGTTTTCGGCTCGCCATTGGCGCAGGGCGAAATCGATTACGATCCAGCAGCGCAAGACGACCTTAACAGATTGACAAAGCTGGCCTTCGAAACGGGATAGACCTTTGCCGGGAATTTGTTGAAAGTGCCGCGGCCGAAGGACAAGACAACAGGAAATACAAGCCATGACGAACGCCACACATTTGCCCGCCGAAGGCCTCTTCGTGGGCCGCGCCCGGGCGAGCGATGCTTCCCATCCGCTGGTGGTCACGGTGCGTGACGGCACGGTCTTCGACATCACGTCAAATGTGGCACCGACCGTACGCGACGTTTGCGAATTGCCGGATCCGGCAGGACACGTCCGCTCGGCAAAGGGGCGGCCGATCGGCCCGCTCGACGCCATTGCGGCCAACAGTTTCGAGACAGCGCGCGATCCGGGGAAACCGTACCTGCTGTCCCCCGTCGACCTGCAGGCGATCAAGGCGTCTGGCGTCACCTTTGTCGTCAGCCTGCTCGAACGGGTGATCGAGGAGCAGGCGCGCGGTTCAGCCGACAAGGCCGACGCCATTCGCGCCGACATCGCCGGGCTGATCGGCCACGATCTGTCGAAGCTCAAGCCCGGCTCGCCGGAAGCGATGGAGATCAAGGCCAAGCTGATTGCGCGCGGCGCCTGGTCGCAATATCTGGAAGTCGGCATAGGCCCCGATGCCGAGATCTTCACCAAATGCCAGCCGATGGCCTCGGTCGGCTTCGGCGCCGATGTCGGCCTGCATCCGGTTTCGACATGGAACAATCCGGAGCCGGAGATCGCCATGATCGCCGCGAGCAGCGGCAGGATCGTCGGGGCGACGATCGGCAACGACATCAATCTGCGCGACGTCGAGGGGCGCTCGGCGCTGCTGCTCGGCAAAGCCAAGGACAACAACGCTTCGGCAGCACTTGGCCCCTTTATCCGGCTGTTCGATGAGACATTTTCCATCGGCGACGTGAAGCAGGCGATCGTACGGTTGAAAGTCGAAGGCGAGGATGGATTCTCGCTGGAAGGCGCCAGTTCGATGGCCGAGATCAGCCGCTCGCCAGAAGAGTTGGTCGCCGCCGCCATGGGGCCACATCACCAATACCCGGACGGGCTGGCGCTCTATCTCGGCACGATGTTCGTGCCGTCGAAGGATCGCGGCGAAACAGGCAAGGGCTTTACCCACAAGGTCGGCGACATCGTCACCATATCGTCGGAGAAGTTCGGTGCCTTGGTCAACCGCGTGCGGCTGTCACCCGACTGCCCACACTGGACCTACGGCGCCAGCCATCTGATGCGTGACCTCGCAAGGGCCGACCTCATCTAGTCCCCCAGCCTAACATCCGATAGATCTAGAATTCTCTGATTGGAAATTACCTGCTCGTCGGCATTCGGGAGAGTCCATTGATCGTCGCTCTTGAGGGCAAGACCCTTGTCGTTACCGGCGGGACGCAAGGGCTTGGCGAGACCATCGCCCGGCTGGCCTCAGCCGGCGGCGGCGAAGGGATCGCCATTGTCGGCCGCAATGCCGAGCGTGGCGCACGCATCGCCGAAGAGCTTTCACGACCAAGCCGGCCCGTCGTCTTCATCCAGGCCGAGCTTGGAGATCCGGCCGCGCCTGCAGCTGTCATGGCGGAAGCGATCAAAAGACTCGGCCGCATCGATTGTCTGGTGAACGCTGCGGCCCTCACCGACCGGGCCTCGCTGGAAACTGGCACAATCGACGACTGGGACAGGTTGTTTTCCGTCAATGCGCGCGCGCCGTTCTTCCTCATGCAAGCGGCCGTAGCCGACATGAAGACACGGCAGGCGGCGGGCGCCATCGTCAACATACTGTCGGTGAATGCGCATTGCGGTGCGCCGGACCTTGCCATCTATTCCGCCACCAAGGGCGCGCTTTCGACGCTGACCAGAAACATTGCCAACGCGCATCTTTCCGATCGCATCCGCGTCAACGGCATCAACATGGGCTGGGTAGCGACGCCGGCCGAACAAGAGATGCAGGCGCGCACGCTGGGCAAGGGCGAAAACTGGGCAAAGATCGCCGCCGCCGGCCTGCCGCTTGGTCGATTGCTGACCATGGACGAAGTCGCCCAGCTAACGCTGTTCCTGCTCAGCGACGCCTCCGGGCTGATGACCGGGACGCTTATCGACCTAGAGCAATCCGTGCTCGGCGCGCCGCCGCGCGGCATTGCGTGACGTCGCAGGGCCGATCGTCGGCCGCCTGGAAAATATCAGCCAAACTGATGCAATCTGATGGGATTGCTGATGGCGTCGTGCATTGCGCCAACGTCCATTGGCGGATGGAGGCTTGCCATCGATCGAAAAAGGGAATGCTCTAATGCGCCCAGGTCGACGCTGGCAAAATGCGACCACCGTTTTGGCCGCGCACGGCCTTTCGCGGTGATCGTCGTCGGAGGAGGAGTTCGGTTCAAATGGGAGGAAATCACATGCTGACGAGGCTAAGACTGATTGTACTTGGCTTGGTAGTGGCGCTGGCCATTCCGGCCGCGGCACAGGCCAAGACGTTCTACTGGATTTCGCATGGCGGCCCGGCCGATCCGGTCTGGACCTACTTCCTTGCCGGGGCCAAGCAATGGGCGGCGGACACCGGCAACACTGTCAACACATCGTTCCACAATGGCGACGTGGCGTCGCAGCAGGAGGCTATTCGCGCCGCGATTTCCGCCAAGGCCGACGGCATCACCACGACCAGCCCTGATCCGGGCAGCCTTGTCGAGATCGTCAAGGAGGCGCGGGCGGCGAACATCCCGATCATCAACTTCAACACGCCCGACCCGAAGGCGGACTTCAATGCCTATGTCGGCGGCGACAACGTCACCTTCGGCAAGCACTGGGCGCAGTATCTGGTCGACAAGGGCCTTGTGAAGAAGGGCGACTTCGTCTGGATGCCGGTCGAGATTCCCGGCGCCACCTATGGCGTCCAGGAAGAGGAAGGCATCAAGAGCGTGTTCGAGCCGCTCGGCATCACCTACGAGATCACCGAAGCGACGCTCGACCAGGCCGAAGTGATTAACCGCATGGTCGATTACCTCACCGCCAACAGGGCCAAGGTCAAGGCGGTTATCGGCCTCGGCGACCTGGTCACCGGTTCGATCAAGCGGGTGTTCGACCAGGTCGGCGTCAAGCCGGGCGAAATCCCGGTCGTCGGCTGGGGCAACTCGCTCGACACCACTCAGGAAGTGCTGAACGGCTACGTCAATGCCGCGCAGTGGCAGGATCCGCAGGCGACCAGCTACGTCGCGCTCTCGCTCGCCAACATGGCGGCAAGCGGTATCCCGCCAGGCTTCGACGTGATCACCGGCGCGCTCTACGAGAAGGACACCGCCGCGGTATACGACAAGATCCTGTCCGGCAAATAGGTCCGCGATCGAGTTGGTCACGGCCGCTTCGGCGGCCGTGACCGTCTCATCATTCCGCCGAACCGCTTGCGGTCTCGGCCAAATCCAATCCTCGCGGGTCCAAGGTGGAAAATCGTTCTCTTATCCAACGCTCGATCGCGCGGCCTGAGTTCGGGCCGTTCGTGCTGCTCGTCATCGAGATCGCCGTGTTCTGGGGCATCAACCACGACTTCCTGTCGCCGCAAAACATCTCGAACACGCTGGCCTTCACGGTCGAACTCGGGCTGATCGCGCTGGCGATGACGCTGTTGATGACATCAGGCGAATTCGACCTCTCGGTCGGCTCGGTGTTCGGCTTCTCGCCGGTCCTGATGTGGACCTTGTCCAACAGCGGCGTCGCCTCGCTCGAAGCCGCCTTCGTCGTTGCGCTGGTGGTCGCTGCCTTCATCGGACTGGTCAATGGCTGGTTCGTGACGCAGCTCAAGATCCCGTCCTTCCTGGTGACGCTTGGCATGCTGCTGGTGGTGCGCGGCACCGCTTTGTTCGTCACCAGCGGGTTTCCGCAGCGGACCTGGAGCGCCGAGGGCAGCTGGCTGGCGGAAGCCCTGGTCGGCGATTTCTTCATCGGGCCGTTCCGTATCTATATGTCGCTGTTCTGGTTCATCGCCGCCGCAATCGCGCTCGGCTACGTGCTGACGCAGAGCCGGACCGGCAACTGGATCCAGGCGGCCGGCGGCAACCCGAGTGCTGCAAGGGCGCGCGGCGTCAATGTCAGCGGCGTCAAGATCGGCCTGTTCATCCTGTCGTCGATCCTGGCCTCGCTCGCCGGCGTCATCTCCTCGCTGCGTACCTCGGCGGCCAACCCCAACAGCGGCACCGGCTACGAGCTCGAAGTCATCGCCATGGTGGTGATCGGCGGCACGGCGCTGACCGGCGGGCGCGGTACAATCATCGGCACGGTGCTCGGTATCCTGATCCTGCGCGTGATGCGCAACGGCATCGTGCTGATCGGTGTGCCGGGCCTTGCCTACAACATCTTCATCGGCGCCATCATCCTCGGCATGATGGCGCTCCACTCATGGCTGGAACGCCGGCATCAGGCAGGGACTTGAGACGATGGTCGAGCCACTGATCCGCATGACGAACATCCGCAAGTCCTATGGGCGCGTGCAGGCGCTGATTGATGCCAATTTCCATGTCAACGAAAGAGAGATCGTCGGACTGCTCGGCGACAACGGCGCCGGCAAGTCGACGCTGATCAAGGTGCTGTCGGGCGCGGTCCCGCTGACCAGCGGCGACATCTTTATCCGTGGCAAGAAGGTGAATTTGCGCAGTACCAGCGACGCCATCGCCCATGGCATCGAGACGATCTACCAGGATTCCGCGTTGGTGACGCAGCTGTCGATCGCCCGTAACCTGTTCCTCGGACGCGAGCCGATCAAGCCGCCGCGTTTCCTCAACCGCATGGACCAGGAGGCGATGAACGTGGTTGCCCGTGACCTGCTCAAGCAGGTCGGCATCTCGAAGAACATCCCGCCGACGACGCCGATCGGCTCACTCTCCGGCGGCGAGCGGCAGGCGGTGGCGATTGCGCGCGCCATGCATTTCGACAGCGACCTTATCATCCTAGACGAGCCGACCAACAATCTCGGCGTCGCCGAAACGCAAGGGGTGCTGAGCTTCGTGCGCAGTGCCCGCGATTCCGGCCATTCCTGCATCTTCATCGCCCACAACATCCATCATGTCTTCCAGGTGGTCGACCGCATCGTCGTCATGCGCCGCGGCAAGGTGGTCGCCGACGATATCGACCCGAAGAAGACCAGCGTCGCCGAAGTCGAGCGCGTCATCACCGGCATGTCGGACAAGGAGATCCGTGACGCGCTGGCCGAGGGCACGCAACGGCCCGGGTGAGCAGCCGGGCCGGGCTTATGGTCGAGGCACTGGATCGCATCGCCACATGGTTGCGACATGAAAGCCACCGTTTCGGATATTGCCAGGAGCTGCGGCCTGTCGACCGCGACGGTCGACCGTGTGCTCAACAACCGGCCGGGGGCGAGTGCCGCCAACCGGCAGCGCGTGATGGAGGCGGCCAAGCAGCTCGGCTATCTGCCGGTCGTCGACCAGGTCGCGTTGCCCTCGCGGCCGGCACATCTCGAATTCTTCCTGCCGATGGGCAGCAATGCCTTCATGGCCGATCTGGCCAGGCACATCGAAGATTATGCGGCGCGCCTGCCGCTGGTCGCCTCCTGCCGCATCCACAAGCTCACCGGCATCTCGCCGAGTGCCTTGCAGATGGCCGTCGAAAACCTCTCTCTCAAGGCGAACGGTGTCGGCGTCATCGCCATCGACCATCCGAGAACGCGCAACATCTTGCGCGAGATCGTCGAGGCCGGCATCCGCCTGGTCACGCTGGTTTCCGACGTTCCCGGCGCGCCGCGCTCAGCTTATGTCGGCATCGACAACAGAGTGGCCGGCCGCACCGCGGCGCTGCTGATGGGACGTTTCCTCGGCGGCCGCCAGGGCCATTTGGCGATGGTGGTCGGATCACGCTCCTATCGCGGCCATGAGGAACGCGAGATGGGCTTTCGCTCCGTGCTCGGCGAGGAGTTCCCCAACCTGGCCGTCACCAGCGCCGTCGAGATCAACGACGAGCCGGAGGTCAGTTATACCGCGACCATGAAGGCGCTGCACAACGAGCCGGAGCTGCTCGGCATCTACTGTATCGGGGCCGGGCGCTCGGGCGTGGCAAAAGCATTGCTCGAAGCCAGGCCGCGGACGAAGCCGGTGTTCATCTGCCATGACCTGACGCGCGAGACGCGCGGCTATCTGGTCGACGATCTGCTCGACGTCGTCATCGACCAGAATGCGCGGCTGATCGCCGAACAGTCGGTCATTCGCCTGCTCGGCTCGATCGCCTCGTCGGCGCCCTATCTAACGCGGAAATTCATCGAGCCGCGCCTGATCTTCAAGGAAAATGTCCCGGTGCAGTGATGTCGTGCGGGGGCGATGGTCGCTCGGGCCTTGATCGTTAAAATTCGGTTGATGCCGCAAATCTGCACATCACCTATGCAACTTTTTTGGTTGCCGAATCATTGGGCAATTGATAGTTTCGCAGGTGTCGGCCATCTACTCCTCCCAGATGCGATGCCGACGCTGAGTGCGGTACACCTCCTCCCGTGCCGTATTCGAAATCGAGCCCGCTGCCACCTCCTCCCGGCAGCGGGCTTTTTTTGTTCCAGCGCCGGGATAGGGGGCGATGCTTGGGGTCGTTACTAGCATCGGACACGGCTGTTGATCCGCAAATCGTTGAGCTTCGCCGCGGCTTGTCGGGCAGAATCCTGTCACACTTGTCACTCTCACCGGTTCGCCAGCGGCCCTATCCTGCCTCACGACCAGCAAACAACGCCGCGCCAGCAATGCTGTTGGGGCAAGGGAGACGCGAGATGGCACATCGCGATGGACGAGACATCACCCGGCGGCACGGCGCGCAATCGAAACGCCGCGGATCGTTTCGCCGCTTGCGAGATTATCTGGCCCTGAAAGAAGTGATCAGGCCTTCCGCCATGCGGACGAACTGCGCGCTCGGGCCCTCGGCGCCGACGCTTTGCAGGCTGACGCGGGCGCCCTCGAGCAGAAGCGACAGCGTATCGGCGAGAAGCTCGGCCTGTCCGATACCCGCATCGCGACACAGCGAGACCAGACGCTCGCGCTGCGCTTCCTTGAGTTCCTTGATCACTTGCCTTGCCGGATGATCGGCCTCGCTCAGCTCGATGGCGGCGTTGGCCATGTCGCAACCGCGGCGATCCGACATCAGGCAATCGGCCGCCATCCGGACCCAGGCGTGCAGCTGCGCCAGCTTGTCGCCCGGATTCTCCGCCTCGAACTTCTCCCACATCGCGTTAGCGCTGCAGGCGGTCGCCCGCAGACATTCGATGATCAGGTCGTCCTTGGACTCGAAATGCCGGTAGAGCGTCATCTTGTTGGTGCCGGCAGCCTCGGTGATGGCATCGATGCCGACGCCGCGAATGCCATGCTTGTGAAACATGTCCCGTGCCGTCTCCAGGATCCTGTCCCGGGGGCGAACACGCTCCACAACACCGTCTGTCATCAAAACCTCCGTGATTGCGTTTCCGAAATTCCCTCGGTGCACCTCTTGACTAGGGTGTTACCGGTCTGTAACGTTAGCGATGTTACTTACCTGTAACACCCGCATTGCATCATGTCAAACTCGCAAGTGCCGGCGATCAGCCCCGCCCCGATCGGCAAGGGCACGAACCACACCTCACGGCCTCGGCCGGCGAGCAAGAGAACACCCGATCCGCGGCTTGCCGCGGATCGCCAAAACCAGGAGCCGCTTCGATGTCGCAGCGCAATGATCTGACGATCGATGAAGTCGTGAGGGATCCGATGATCCGCATGCTGATGAAAGCCGACCGCGTCGACCCGCGGTCTTTCGAGGCGATGCTGCGTGCGCTGGCGGACGAGCAGGCCGAGCGCCGCAATGCGCCGCGTCGTCCCCTGCAAGATTTCGGCTTTCTCGAAGATTCCGGCTCAACGCGCAGCCGGCGGCTGTCCAGGGTGGCCAAGGCCTTCGGCCGGGCCAGAGCATCGGGCGAGGCATGCATCTCATGGTAAACTTCTTCATCCATCGTCCGATCTTTGCGTCGGCGATCGCCATCATCATGGTGCTCGCCGGGGGAATCTCTTATTTTCTTCTGCCGGTCTCGCAATTTCCCGACATCACGCCGCCCCAGGTCGTGGTCAGCGCTCACTACCCGGGCGCCAGCGCGCAGGTCGTCGCCGACACGGTGACGACACCGCTCGAACAGCAGATCAACGGCGTCCAAGGCATGATCTATATGTCGTCGTCGAGCTCCAATGACGGCTCGTCGACGATCACCATCACCTTCGACGTCGGCTACGATCTGAGCACGGCGGCCGTCGACGTCCAGAACCGCGTTTCGCAGGCGGCTTCCTCGCTGCCGGCCATCGTCAATCAGGGCGGCGTGACGATCAAGAAGCAGAACCCGAACTTCGTCCTGATCGTCGACCTCACCTCGCCGGACGGTTCCGTCAATCCGGTCGCGCTGAGCAATCTCGCCTATCTGCAGGTGGTCGATCCGCTGAAGCGCCTGCCCGGCGTCGGCGACGTGCAGATCTTCGGCGAGCGGCGCTATTCGATGCGCATTTGGCTCGACCCCGACAAGCTCGCCAATCTCGGCATTACTGCCGTCGACGTGCAGAACGCCGTCGCCGAGCAGAACGTCCAGGTGGCGGCCGGCAAGATCGGGCAATCACCGGCTCCGGCCGGCACTGCCTTCGAGATGCAGGTCAACGCCGTCGGCAGGCTGAGCGATCCCAAGGAGTTCGGCGACATCGTCGTACGGGCCAATACCGCCAACGGCTCGTTGGTCAGGCTGCGCGACGTTGCCCGCATCGAACTCGGTGCGCTGCAATATTCGTCGTCGGCCTTCTTCGGCAAGGACCCGACGGTGGTGCTCGCGGTCTACCAGATGCCGGGCTCCAACGCGCTCGATCTGCAGCAGCGCGTCAAGGACAAGATGCAGGAGCTGTCGGGCCGTTTCCCGAAGGGCGTCAGCTACGCCATGCATTACGATACGACACGTTTCGTTTCGGCCTCAATGCACGACGTGCTGATCACGCTCGGCGAAGCGCTGGTCCTGGTCGTCGCCGTGGTGTTCATCTTCCTGCAAAGCTGGCGCACCACGATCATCCCGACGATCGCAATTCCGGTGTCGCTGGTAACGACGCTGGCCGTCATGCATATGCTTGGCTTCTCGCTGAACATGCTCAGCCTGCTCGGCATGGTGCTGGCGATCGGCCTCGTCGTCGACGACGCCATCGTCGTCGTCGAGAATGTCGAACGCCAACTTGAGGCCGGCCTCAAACCTCTGGCCGCCACGCGCACGGCGATGGCCGAGGTCACTGGCCCGATCATCGCCACGACCGCCGTGCTGATGGCCGTGTTCGTGCCGGTCGCCTTCATTCCCGGCGTGTCCGGCCGACTCTACAACCAGTTCGCCCTGACCGTGGCGATCTCATTCGGCATCTCGGCCTTCGTCTCGCTGACGCTTACCCCGTCGCTCAGCGCCGCCTTCCTGCGCCACCGGCCGGAAACACAGTTCGTGCTGTTCCGCTGGTTCAACATGGGCTTCGAACGGCTGGCGCATGCCTATGCGAATGGCGTACGCATTCTCATCCGCCTGCGCTGGATCATGCTCGGCGTGTTCGCGGCCGGACTTGTCGCGACCTATTTCGTCTGGCAGCGCCTGCCGTCGACCTTCCTTCCGGTCGAGGACCAGGGCTATTTCTTCGTCGTCATCCAGCTCCCGGACGGGGCCTCGCTGGAACGCACCGATGCGGTGGCGCAAAAGGCGCGCGACATCCTGCAAAACACGCCCGGCGTCGACATCGTCGGCTCGATCAGCGGCTTGAATTTCCTGACCAGTGCCGCGCAGTCGAACTCGGCGGTCGAATTCGCGATCCTGAAGCCATGGGACGAACGCGGCCCCGACCAGAGCGCCTCGAAACTCGTCGCCGACGTGCGCAACAAGCTGCTGCAAATTCCGGAGGCTTTTGCGCTGAGCTTCGACCCGCCGTCGATCCCGGGCATCGGCACCACCGGTGGCTTCGAGTTCCAGGTCGAGGACCTGACCGGCCGCGGCAGCGTGGCGCTCAACGATGCGACGCAAGCCGTGATTGCCGAGGCGCGCAAGCAGCCGGAGCTCAACCCGCAGCAATTGTTCTCGTCGTTCTCGACCTCGACGCCACAGTTCAACTACGATCTCGATCGCGCCAAGGCGAAGCTGCTCGGGCTCAACCTGCCGGACGTCTTCAACACGCTGCAGATCTATCTCGGCTCGCTCTATGTGAACGATTTCAACCTGTTCGGCCGCACCTTCCGGGTGACGATCCAGGCCGACAAGGACTCTCGCGCCGGTCCGGCGGACATATCGCGGCTCTATGTCCGCAATGCGTCGGGTGGCATGGTGCCGTTGAGCACGTTGGGCAAGCTTGTGCCGATCGTCGGCCCCGAGACCGTGCCGCATTACAACAACAATGCGTCGGCGCTGATCAATGGCGGCGCCGCCCCCGGCTTTTCGTCCGGCCAGGCGGTGGCGGCAATGGAGCGTGCCGCTGCCACGGCATTGCCGAGAGATTTCGGCTACGAATGGACCGGCATCACCTATCAGGAGCTCAAGGCAGGATCGATCGCATCCGTCGTCTTCGGCCTTGCAATCGTCTTCGTCTTCCTGATCCTGGCCGCGCAGTATGAGAGCTGGGCGATGCCGTTCATGGTGCTGCTGGCGGTGCCGCTCGCATTGTTCGGTGCGTTCGTCGTGCTGTGGCTGCGCGGCATGCAGATCGACGTTTATTCGCAGATCGGCTTCGTCATGCTGATCGGACTGGCGGCCAAGAACGCGATTCTGATCGTGGAGTTTGCCCGGCGCCGGCGCGAAGAAGGCCTCAGCATCGTCGACGCCGCGATGGAAGCGGCGCGGCTTCGGCTGCGACCGATCCTGATGACCGCCTTCGCCTTCATCCTCGGCGTGCTGCCGCTGATGTTCGCCACAGGTGCGGGTGCCGCAAGCCGGCAGTCGATCGGCACCACCGTCTTTGGCGGCATGGTCGCGGCGACGATCCTGTCGCTGGTGTTCGTGCCGGTCTTCTATGCGGTGATCGAGCAACTGCGCGAGCGCCGCAGCGAGAGCGAACCGGTTTCCGAAGCGACCGAACAACCAACTGCCGAACCCGCCTTCGAGCCCCTGGCCGAAGCGGCTGAATAGGACTGGAGAATTGATCATGCGTAAATGGAAAATCGCGCTGGGAACGGCCGTCGCCCTTGGGGCGATTTCGGTGGCGAGCGTTCACCTGCTCGACATGGGCAGCCTCAGCCTCAACGCCGGCACAGCCGGGGCGGCAACACCCAAGCCGGAAGCCTTCGTCATGCCGGTGCCGGTGGTGAGCGTCGTCAAGAAGACGATCCCGATCTATCTCGACTACGCCGCCCGGGTGGAGCCGATCCGCAGCATCACGCTGCAGGCGCGCGTGCCGGGCTACCTGCAGGAGCAGGTCGCCATCGACGGCAGTGACGTTGCGAAGGGCGACCTTCTCTACAAGATCGCCCCTGAGGATTTCCAGGCTGCCCTCGAGCAGGCGAAGGCGCTTATCCAGCGCGACACGGCAACACTCGACTATGCGCGCTCCAATCTCGGGCGCGGCAGCGAGCTCGCCAAGAGCGGCTATCTCGCCAAGGACGTGTTCGACCACCGCACCAGCACCTTGCGTGAGGCTCAGGCTTCGCTCGCCGTGAACCAGGCCGCCTTGCGGACCGCCGAGCTCAATTTGAGCTATACCGAAATCCGTGCCCCGTTCGCGGGACGCATCGGACGCAGCCAGGCTTCCGTTGGAACGCTGGTCAGCGTTGCCGGCACCGTGCTCAATTCGCTGGTGCAGCTCGATCCGATCTACGTCACCTTCAATCCGAGCGAAACGGACCTGACACAGATCGAGGAAGCCCGGGCCGCAGGACCGATCAGTGTCGATGTCCTGCTTCCCGGTGAAACGGAACCGCGCCAGAGGGGCGATCTTACCTTCATAGACAACACGATCGATCGCTCGACCGGCACGATCACGGCACGGGCGACGATCGGCAACGCCAAGTTCACGCTGCTCCCCGGCCAATATGTCCGCGTCCGGCTGCACGTCAAAGAGCAGCCCGATGCGCTGATGGTACCGCAGACGGCACTCGGCTCAGGCCAGCTCGGCAAATACCTCTATGTCGTCGGCAAGGACAACACGGTCGACCAGCGTGTCGTTTCGCTCGGACCGACCAATGGCGATCAGGTCGCCATCTTGAGCGGCGTGGCCGAAGGCGACCGGGTCATTACCGGCAATCTGCAGAAGATCGGCCCGGGAATGCCGGTCTCGCCGCTGCCCGAGAAACCGGCCACCTGATAACCCCCATCAGGTCCGGTCCCGCGGCGCCCTCGGCTCCCACGCCAAGGGCGCCGCTTTGCTAGGTTCCGTCTTACGCAATTCCTGGGGGAAAGCGCTACATACGCCGGCTTCGAGAAGCCGGCGTGATGTTCAGCGGGGTCGGTTTTTGCGGCCGTGCGGCCTGACGGCCTTGCCTGCGCCGCAAGCCGCCGACCAAGCGGAAGTCAAGAAATCCACGACCCGCCTCTTGTAAGATTGTCGACAATCTGTTTTTCCTTCCGGTTTGCTGGAGCAGCCGGAATGGCAACGCTGGATTTCAGTCCGATCGCCGACACGACAAGACGCGCCGAGATCGTGGCGCTGCTCCGGCGGGCGATCCTGACCGGCCAGTTGGAACCTGGGCAGAAGCTCAACGAACTCAGGATTTCCGAGCAGATGCGGGTGAGCCGCGCGCCGCTGCGCGAGGCGATGCGCGAATTGGTGCAGGAAGGTATCCTGACCAGCATCCCCTACGCCGGAACCTTCGTCATCGACGTTACCGCGAAGGACATCGATGATGCCTATTCGCTCAACAAAGTGCTCGACGAATTCGCCATCGCGCGGACCTGGCCGCTTCGCGACCAGCGCTACTTCGACGAGCTCGACCGACGCCATGCGGCGGTGAAGCAGGCGACGCGCGAACTGGACACGACGCGGCAGATCGAAACGGCGCTGCAACTGCACGGCCTGATCCACGAATGGGCCGACAATTCGGTGCTGCTCGAGACGTGGCAGCGGCTGACCAGCCGGCTGCAGATGTATTTCGCGCTGCACCAGCGGGCGCGCAACGAGCCGGTGCCTGCCGAAGATGCTCACGAGACCTATGTACGGCTGCTCAAGGGCAGCGACATGCGCGCTGCCCAGCGCCACGCCAAGGAGCATATCGATTTCGATTTCGAGGCATTGCTCGCCTATGCGCGCGGGCTGGAGCGACGCCGCCCAAATGACGCTGATCGTGCAAGCCTGACCCGCGGCCGGCCAGAAACCGCGTGACGAGCCCGATAAGCTTGGCGGGCCACCCTTAATACCGCAGACAACGGACAGAAAACGTGCAGATCAAAACCATCAAGGCCTACCATGTCGTGCAGCCCTTCGTTGATGGGCCTTACCGCATGTCCAAGAGGCGCGTCGCCGATGCGTTCGACGCGGTGATCGTCGCCGTCACCACCGATAGCGGGCTCACCGGTTGGGGCGAGATGGCGCCGCTCGGCAACTTCTATTCGCCTGCCTTCGCCGCCGGCACGCGCGCCGGCGTCGTCGAGATCGCGCCGCATCTCATCGGCCATGACCCACGCGGGCTTGCCAGCATCAACAGGCTGATGGACACGGTGTTCAAGGGCCATCCCTACGTCAAGTCGGCGCTCGACATGGCATGCTCGGATCTCGCGGCGCGCGCCGCCGACGTGCCGCTGGTCACCCTGCTCGGTGGGCGCGAAAGCGAGACGGCCGAACTCTACAAGGTCGTCACCCACGGCACCGTCGACGCGATGGCCGCACTCGCCAAGCGCATCGTCAACGACGGCTTTCATCGGCTGCAAGTCAAGGTCGGCGGCAACGTCCATGACGACATCGAACGCGTCACAGCCGTCGCCGCCGCCGTGCCGAAGGGCACCGTCATCTTCTGCGACGCCAATGCCGGCTGGACGCCTTACCAGGCGCGCCAGTTCGCCGATGCGACGCGCAACATCGACTACACGTTCGAGCAGCCCTGCACGACGATCGACGAATGCCTGTCGGTGCGCCGCTCGCTCGACAAGCCGATGGTGCTCGACGAATCCGCCGCCTCGCTTGACGATATGCTCGACATCCATCGCAAAGGCGCCGCCGACGGGCTGACGCTGAAGATCTCACGCCTTGGCGGCGTCACCAAAACGCGCCAGATCCGCGACCTTGCCGTCGACCTCGGCTTCATGATCACGGTCGAGGACACTGGCGGCGCCGAGATCGACACATCGGCCATGGCGCATCTGTCGCTGTCGACGCCGGAGGAGCGCCGGCTGCACGCCATCGCCTTTCACGAATGGGTGACGGTGCGCACCGCATCCAACATGCCGCCGGTTTCGGGAAGCCGTATGGGCATTCCGGATGGGCCGGGCCTCGGCATCGATGTCGTTCCCGGCCTGCTCGGTGCGCCCTTCTTCGAAATCGGCAGCTGAACTGCACAAGGCTGCACCGAATCAACCTGAATATGCCGCGTCCTTCTGACTGCGGAGGCACGGCCGTGTGGATTGACCGCTCATCCAATCGTCATCGCCGATTGCAGAGCGACAATGTCCAATTGCCGGTTGAAATATTTTTCATTTGCAAATAGAAATGTTCAAAACGTTGATTTCGACGCTGCGGCGCGTCAGGAACTGGAGGAAGCGACATGTCCCATCCGCAATTTGCAGCGGAACTTCTGCAGCGCGCTGAACAGCAGGGGCCGATCACTATCGGACTTGCCGGCGCCGGGCAGATGGGCACCGACATCGTCGTCCAGGTCGCGCTGATGCCGGGCATGCGGATCGGCGCCATTTCCGAAGTCAGGCCGCAGGCGGCGATCGACGCGGCGCTGCTCGCTGGCCATGACCATTCCGACATCGTTCAGGCCGGCAATGCCGCGGCGATCGACCGCGCCATCGAGGCGGGCAAGATCGCGGTGACCGAAGATTTGCATGCGCTGGCGGCGGCCGGCCGGATCGACGTCATCATCGACGCAACGGGCAATCCCAATATCGGCACGCTGTTTGCGCTCGAAGTGATGAAGAACGGCAAGCATATCGTCATGCTCAATGTCGAGGCCGACATCACCATCGGCCGCTTCCTGAAGGAGGAGGCACGCAAGGCCGGCGTCGTCTATACCGGTGCCGCCGGCGACGAGCCCGCCTGCACGCTGGAGATCATCGGCTTTGCCAAAAGCCTCGGCTTCAACATCATCGCCGCCGGCAAGGGCAAGAACAATCCGCTGAAGATCGACGCCATGCCAGCCGACTACGAGAAGGAGGCGGCCGAGCGCAACATGAATGCGCGCATGCTGGTCGAATTCGTCGACGGCTCGAAGACGGCGATCGAAATGGTGGCAATCGCCAATGCGACCGGCCTGGTGCCCGATGTGCCGGGCATGCACGGCCCGACCGCAACGCTGGAGGAGCTGGCAAGCGTGCTTTGCCCGCGCGAGCATGGCGGCGTGCTGCACCGCAAGGGCGTTGTCGATTACTCGATCGGCAAGGGCGTGGCGCCCGGCGTGTTCTGCATCATCGAAACCCGGCATCCGCGTGTGCTGGAGCGCATGATCGACCTCAAGGTCGGCCAAGGCCCCTATTTCACGATCTTCCGGCCCTATCATCTGACCAGCCTGGAAGTGCCGCTGTCGGCGGCGCGCGCGGTGGTCTACAAGCGTGCCGACATGGAGCCGCTCGACCATCCGGTCGCCGAGGCGGTGGCGGTTGCCAAGAGCGATCTCGGCGTTGGCCAATCTCTCGGCATGATCGGCGAGAACGACTATCGCGGCTTCGCCATGACCTGGGAGGATGCGCGCGCCCGCGGCGCCCTGCCGCTCGGCCTTGCCGAACGCGCCAAGGTGGTCAAGCCGCTCAAGACCGGCGACTTCCTGACCTATGAAAATTGTGTACCCGACGATTCGATGGTGATAACCCAGATCCGCCGCCGTCTCGACCAGTCAGACGGACGGTTCGCTACCAACGCGGCCTGACCCCGCCGGATCTCCGCCTGATGGAAGATGTCGTAATCGGGATCGACGCCTCGACCACGGCCGTGAAGGCAATTGCCTTCTCGCGCGACGGCGAGGAGCTGTTCCAGGCGCGCGAGCCGTACCCGCTTTCAAATCCGAAGCCCGGTCATTTCGAGCAGGACGCCGAACATTGGTGGACGGCGCTGCTTGGCGCATTGAAGCAGGTCACCGAGGCGGTCGGCGCTGCGCGGGTGGCGGCGATCTGTATCGCCCATCAGCGCGAGACCTTCACGCTGGTGGACAGCGCCGGCAAAGCACTCATCCCGGCGATCCTGTGGCTGGACGAACGCGCCCGTCCGCAGGTTATCAGGCTTTCGGCCGAACTCGGCCGCGAAGCGATCCGCGACTGGAGCGGCAAGCCGCCGGACCCGACGCCGGCACTCTACGCTATCGCTTGGCTTGCCGAGCACCAGCCTGAAGTGCTTCGCCAGGCAGCGGCGCTGGTCGACGTGCACGGATTCTTCGTTCAGCGACTGACCGGGCGATTGGTCACCAGCACCGCAAGTGCGGATCCGCTCGGGCTGCTCGACATTGAGAAAGGCACTTGGCGTCCAGAGCTCGTTGCGGCGGCGGGGCTGCAACTGGAGCAATTGCCCGAGCTGGTCGCGCCGGGCGTGGTCTGCGGCAGTCTTTCCGCAAGCATAGCGCAGCTGACCGACCTGAAGGCCGGCACGCCGGTTGTTGCCGGCGCCGGTGACGGCCAAGCTATGGGCCTCGGCATGGGCGTTTACGGCGAGGGCAAGAGCTATCTCTCGCTCGGCTCCGGCGTGGTCAGTGGCTGCTATTTCGGCAAGGTGAAAACCTCGGACGCCTTTCGAACGCTGGTCTCGCCGACCGGCTCCGGTTTCATGCTGGAGACCGTGCTGCGCTCGGGCATGCAGCTGGTCGACTGGATCGTTCGCACGACCGGTTCGCCATCGGCGGCAGCGCTGGAGAAGGCTGCGCTGGATGTTGCTGCAGGCAGCGACGGCCTGCTCATCATGCCCTATTGGGCCGGCGTCATGAGCCCCTATTGGGACGGTGCGGCGCGCGGCGCCATTGTCGGCCTGTCGCTGGACCACCGGCCGGAGCATCTCTTCCGCGCCGTCCTGGAAGGCATCGCCTTCGAGCAGGCCGTCGCCACCGAGGCCATGGAAGCCCAGGCCGGCGGACCGGCGGCGATGATTGCCGCCGGCGGCGGCACCAATTGCGCGCTGCTCATGCAGATCATGGCAAGCGTGCTCGAGCGGCCGCTCTCGGTCTCGCCGGTCAACGAAGCCGCCGCGCTCGGCGCTGCCATGCTGGCGGCAGCGGCTGTCGGCTGGTTTGCCTCGCCGGAAGCCGCAGCAGAGGTAATGGCTGCCGCTCCCACCAGGCATGTCGATCCGGTCGACGGGCTTGTCGCCGCCTATCGCGACCGCAAGGCAATCTACCGCGACCTCTACCAGGCGACGCGCGATATCCATACCCGCCTCGGCGCTCTCGGCGAAATCTAGCGGTTGAGCAGGCCCTTTGCCGCGTCTTCGTCGGTGATCAGAACCGATACCTTGGTGTTGGCAAGCGCAGCCCGCATCACCGCAACCTTCTCGCTGCCTCCCGACACCAGGATGATGCTCGGGATATCCGACAGATCCTGCAGCGGATAGGCGCAGACGCGGCGGTTGACCTCGTGGTCGACCGGGCGGCCCTCGGCGTCGATGAAATGACACAGAATATCGCCGACGGCACCGGCCGCCTGCAATTCCTCGAGTTCGCTTGGCTTGATGAAGCCATAATTGGCGATCGGGCTGTCGTTGGAAAACGAGCCGACGCTGAGCACGGCGATGTTTGCCCGGCGTGCACGGAAGACGACGTCCTGAACGCTGCGCTGGCTCATGAAGGCGTCGCGCTGCTCCGGCCTGTCGGCATAGACCGGCACCGGCAGCAGGAAGCATTCCGCACCGATCTTTTCGGCGAAATCCCAGGCGCTTTCTGTCGGGTTGAGCGGCTGGGCATGGGTGAGGCCGCCAAGCATCGAAACCACCGTCGTCCTGGCGATGGGCCGCCGCGGCAATTCATTGATGGCGAATTTCAGTGTCCGCCCCCAGCCCAGCGCGATGACATCGCCGGCATTCACATGGTCGGCCAGGTAGGCGGCAGCGGCGTGGCCGATCATCAGCGGCGCATTGCTTCGGTCGGCTGCCGACGGCACGACCACGGCCTGGCTGAGCCCGAACCGCTGTTTCAAGCTTTCCTCCAAAATCACGCATTCGACGACGCTGTCACGGATGCGAAACTGGACGACCCCCTCTTCGCGGGCGGCGGAGAGAATGCGATGCACCTTGATGCGGCCGACGCCGAGAATTTCGGAAATCCGTTCCTGTGTAAGACCCTCGACGTAATAGTGCCAAGCGGCGCGGGCCTTGAGTTCGGCGTCGGGGAAGCGCGAGGCTCTTTCGTTCTCTACGATCGTCATCTGTTTGCCTTGCCGCAGCCGCCGGCTCTGCTCATGAAATTCCAATGCGGCGACTTCGAAATGCCCAAGATTTCGCAGACCTTGCGTAAGGCAAACCGGCGGACAGCGCAAACCCGTCCTCGAATGAAGCGGCAGGCCTTGACAATTTTCCGACGAACAGTTTAGCTGAACAAAATTGCATGTTAAAGATAAATTGTTCACAGGGAGGAGCCTGGTGAGCAAAGTGGCCCGGTGATGCAGTGCCGGATTGCTGTGGAGGAGAGAAAGTGGCTGTGAGCAACGACGCAAGCAATTTGAAGGCAAGCGAGTTGAAGGCAGGCTCTGGCGCGCAGGCTACGGCGGGCGCAAGGTTTTCAGCTGTCTTTGCCGGAACCATGGGTCCGCTGATCGGGCTGGTTCTGCTGTGCCTGGCGCTCTCGCTGACCACCGACACGTTCCTGACCGTCCGCAACATCCTCAACGTGCTCGACCAGGTCACCGTGCTCGGCATCATGGCGATCGGCATGACGCTGGTCATTCTGATCGGCGGCATCGACCTGTCCGTCGGCTCGGTGCTGGCACTGGCTTCCATGGTGATGGGCTTCGTCGCCCATCCGGACTATCTCAATCTCGGCCTGCCCGCCGGCATCGCCGCGGCCCTCGTCGTCGCCGGTCTTTGCGGCCTGGTTTCGGGCCTGCTGGTCACGATCACCAAGCTGCCACCCTTCATCGCCACGTTGGCGATGATGTCGGTGGCGCGCGGTCTCGCCAACATGATCACCGACGGCTCGCAGATCGTCGGCTTTCCCGACTGGTTCACCAGCCTGTCGATCATCCGGCATTTCGGCTTCCTCTCGGTCACCGTCGGGCTGATGATCGTGCTTGCCGTCGTTTTCGCGATCTTCCTCAACTACCGCGCCACCGGCCGTAGCCTGTACGCAATCGGCGGCAGTGCCGAAGTCGCCCGGCTGTCCGGCATACCGGTCAAGTCGCTGACGAACTGGGTCTATGCGATCTGCGCCGTACTGGCCGGTCTCGCCGGCATCGTGCTTGCCGCGCGGCTCGATTCCGTCCAGCCGAGCTCCGGCCTCGGCTACGAACTCGACACCATCGCGGCGGTAGTGATCGGTGGCGCCAGCCTGTCGGGCGGCGTCGGCTCGATCGGCGGCACCGCCATCGGCGTCCTCATCATCGGCGTGCTGCGCAACGGGCTGAACCTGCTCGGTGTCTCGCCCTTCATCCAGCAAGTGGTTATCGGCGTGGTGATCGCGCTGGCAGTGGCCACCGACACCTGGCGGCGCCGAGCACAATGAAGAATGGGGCACAATGAAGAATTGGGCTCAATGAGATTCACCCGGATATTCGGGCGAAAACGGATCGGTGATCCGAAACTGGGAGTTGTTCGGCCAAGGGGCGCCGCGATGCGCGGGCAGGACAGATTGAACATCAACGGAGGAATAACATGCTGACCAAACGTTCATTGCTGCTTGCCGCCGCGGCCGTCATCCCGCTGCTTGGCCTGTCCGATATGGCCTCGGCCAAGGAGGCCAAGAAGCTCGGCCTCGCCGTCGCCAATCTGCAGGCCGACTTCTTCAACCAGATCAAGCAGTCCGTCGAAGCCTATGGCAAGGAAAAGGGCATCGAGGTCGTTACCGTCGATGCCAAGGGCGATTCGGCGACCCAGGTCAGCCAGGTGCAGGACCTGATCACGCAGAACATCGATGCGCTGATTTACATTCCAGCCGGCGCCACCGCCGCCACCGTGCCGACCAAGACGGCCAAGGCGGCCGGCATCCCAGTGATCAATGTCGATCGCAACGCCGACGGCGCACCCGGCGACACCTTCATCGCCACCAACAGCGTGGCATCGGCCAAGGCGGTTTGCGACTACATCGCCAAGCAGGCCGGCGGCAAGGGCGAGTTGATCATCATCCACGGCCAGAAGGGTACGACGCCCGAGGTCGATCGCTCGAAGGGCTGTGGCGAAGCATTGAAGGGCTATCCCGACATCAAGGTGGTCGGCGAATTGTGGAGCGAAGGCTGGCACCAGGACGAAGGCTTCAAGCTGACGCAGGATCTGTTGCAGTCGCATCCGGATGTGTCGATCGTCATCGGCCAGGCCGACGCGCTGGCGCTCGGTGCGGCGCAGGCGGTAAAGGTCGCCAATCCGGGCCATAAGGTCTGGGTTGCCGGCTTCGACGGCGACGTGGCGGCGCTTAAAGCACTGAAGGACGGCGTCTTCGACGTGACGGCAACGCAGCAGACGCAAGGCATGGGCCGGCTTGCCGTCGACGCGGCAATCAAGCTGGTGGCCGGCGAGACCATTCCCGCCGAACAGCTGCAGGATGCGACTTTGACCACCAAGGACAATGTCGAGCAGTTCATCGCCAAGCATCCCTGATTAAGATCAGTCCGGCAGTCAACGAGCGCAACGATGTCCACCGATCCTCGCCATACGCACAGCCCCCATAACGGGCTCGTCGTCAGCGGCCTCTGCAAGAGCTACGGGCCGGTGCAGGTCCTGGCCGATGCGAGCTTCGAGGTGCGGCCGGGCGAGGTCGTGGCGCTGCTTGGCGAAAACGGCGCCGGCAAGTCGACCGTCTCGAACATCATCGCCGGGTCGACGAAACCCGATGCCGGCACCATCACCTGGCGGGGGAACCCTTATTCCCCCGCCAATCCTGCCGCGGCGATCGACGCCGGCATCGGCATGATCCACCAGGAGCTGAAGCTCTTGCCCGATCTGTCGGTCGCCGAAAACGTCTATGTGGGGCGCCTGCCGATGCGCGGCGGCCGCATCGACCGCGCGGCAATGAATGCACGGGCATCGGCCCAGTTGAAGCGCCTCGGCCTCGATGTCTCGCCCGAGCGCAAAGTGCGCACGCTGCGTATCGCCGCCCAGCAGCAGGTCGAAATCGCCAAGGCGCTGACGCTCAATGCCGAGCTGCTGATCTTCGACGAACCGACGGCCGCCCTTGGCGGCGAGGAAACGGAGCTCCTGTTCCAGCAAATCCGCAAGCTCAAGGCGGAAGGCATGTCCTTCATCTATATCAGCCACCGGCTGGACGAGATCGCCCAAATCGCCGACCGCGTGGTGGTGATGCGCGACGGGCGCATCGTCGCCCGGCACGAGCGCGCCGACATTCCGGTCCGCACCGTGGTCGAGCAGATGGTCGGCCGCAGCGTCGAGCGGATGTTCCCTACGGTATCGGCGCCGGGCAACGACACGCTGCTCGAAGTCGAGAACCTGTCCTCGCCGGAACGCAGCTTTCAAAATGTCAGCTTTTCAGTGCGGGCCGGCGAAATCCTCGGCATTGCCGGGCTGATCGGCGCCGGACGCACGGAGCTGGTGCGGGCGATCGCCGGTGCCGATCCGATCTCATCGGGTTCGGTGCGCGTCGCCGGCAAGCCGCTGCATCTCAACGGCCCGGCGGCGGCGATCAAGGCCGGCGTCGTTCTCGTACCGGAAGACCGCAAGGCGCAAGGCGTGGTGCTCGACCAGACGATCGGCGAGAACCTGGCGATCGGCAATTTCGACCATGTCGCGCCGAATGGCTGGGTGTTCCCGAAGGCGGTGCAGAAATTCGCCGAGGCCGGCATTCGCCGGCTCGGCGTCAAGGGCCGGCCGAACCAGGCGGTCAGCAAGCTCTCCGGCGGCAACCAGCAGAAGGTGATCATCGCCAAATGGGTGTCGCGCCCGCCCAAGGTGTTCATCCTGGACGAGCCGACGCGCGGCATAGACGTCGGTGCACGCGCCGCGATCTATGATGTCATCGCCGACCTTGCCCGTTCCGGCATGGCGGTGGTGGTGGTGAGTTCCGACCTCGAGGAAGTGCTCGGCCTGTCGCATCGCGTGCTGGTGCTGAGCCGCGGCCGGCAACGCGGCATTCTCGACCGCAGCGAAGCGAGCAATGTCGCCGTGATGGAACTCGCCACGAGCTAGGACGGCCCATCGAAACAAAGCGCAGCAGGTGGTATCCTCCCGGGCACCAGACCGCGCGGGGCGCCAGCAACAGAGTTGGCGCCCCTTTATTTCCGGAGGACGGCGGTTGGAACAGAGGGACCGACGATGAAACTATTCGAACTTCATGGTGACGTGGCACTTGTTACAGGCGCCGGCAGCGGCATCGGCCAAGCAATCGCCATCGGCTTGGCCGAGGCCGGCGCCGACATAGCCTGCTTCGGCCACGCCTCCAAAGGCGGGCTGGAGGAGACCGCGCACCGGATCACGGCATTGGGCCGCAAGGCGCTGGTGCTGAACGGCACGGTGACTTCAGAGGCCGATCTCGCGGCCGCGATCGAGCGTACGGAGAAGGAACTCGGCGCGCTGACGGTCGCCGTCAACAATGCCGGCGTCGCCGGAGCTGAGCCGGCCGAGACGCTGTCGCTGGAGAAATGGCAGAAGCTCTACGACGTCAATGTCAGCGGCGTATTCCTGTCCTGCCAGGCCGAGGCCCGCGTCATGCTGACGCGGCGCAAAGGCTCGATCATCAACATCGCCTCGATGTCGGGCTCGATCGTCAATCGCGGCCTGACACAGGCGCATTACAATTCGTCGAAGGCCGCGGTCATCCACATGTCGAAGAGCCTGGCCATGGAATGGGCCGATCGCGGCCTGCGCGTCAATGTCGTCAGCCCCGGCTACACGCTGACGCCGATGAACAAGCGACCTGAGGTCGCCGACCAGGTCAAAATCTTCGAGCGCGACACGCCGATGGGCCGCATGGCGGCGCCGGAAGAAATGGTCGGCCCGACCGTGTTCCTGGCCAGCCGCGCCTCGAGTTTCGTCACCGGCATCGACCTGATCGTCGATGGCGGCTTCGTCTGCTGGTAGGAGAAAAGATGCAGAAGCGATTCCAGGGAAAAACGGCGGTCATCACCGGCGCCAGCGGCGGCATTGGGGCGGCAATGGCCAGGCGCTTCGCCGCGGAAGGTGCGGCGGTCGTCGTCAGCGCCATCGACGCGCGCGTCGATGAGGTTGCCGCCGACCTGAAGGCTGCGGGCGCCAGGGTCGCATCGCTGCGCATGGACGTGACCAGGAAGGACGAGGTCGTCGCCCTCTATGACCTGGCCGAGCAAGAGTTCGGCCGCGTCGACATCTCCGTGCAGAATGCCGGCGTCATCACCATCGCCAGGATCGAGGCGATGACAGAGGCCGAATGGGACAAGGTGATGGCGGTCAACACCAAGGGCGTGTTCCTGTGCTGCCAGGAGGCGATCGCGCGCATCCGCAAGCACGGCGACGGCGGCCGGCTGATCAACACCGCATCCGGCCAGGCGCGGCAGGGCTTTATCTACACGCCGCATTATGCGGCCTCGAAATTCGGCGTCGTCGGCATCACCCAGAGCCTGGCCAAGGAAGTGGCAAAGGAGAAGATCACCGTCAACGCGATCTGCCCCGGCATCATCGACACCGACATGTGGGCCTATAACGACGCGGCGTGGGGCAAGCTGATGGGCGATTACAAGCCCGGCGAACTGATGGCCGAATGGGTGAAGAACATCCCGATGGGCCGCGCCGGCAGCGGCGAGGATGTCTCCGGCCTGGTCAGCTTTCTCGCCAGCGACGATGCGGCCTACATCACCGGGCAGACCATCAATGTCGATGGCGGCCTGATCATGTCGTGAGGATACTCGGGCGGCAGTGCCCTGTCCGAATTGCATGACCGTGACGGCATTACGCGTTGCGAGACATGAATGTTGGTATATATAATTTCATCCCATGAAACGGCTCTGGCGAGATGGGTTCGCCAGGCCGACAGCTGAGATCATGGGACCTTGATGGCTCGCACCTTTCATAGCGCCGCCAGACCGGCGATCGATCCGCGGACTGCCTTGGCGGCAATCCATCGGCAGCCATGACACGGTCCCCTCCGGCACATTTTCACAAAATTGGGCACCATCCGCTCTGCGCCGCTTCAGCGCCGGCAGCAATCTGGCGCCAACGCCCTTGCGCAACGACCAGCTTTTCCAACACAATCAAAAAAAGACGCAAGAAGGGAACGAACGATAACTTCACCAGAGCTTGACAGGAGAACAAGCATGTCACTTCGGAACATGATTTCGAGTTTCTCAATGGGAGCCTTAACACTTGCCGCAGCCGCACTGACATCTTCGGCCTATGCGGCAGCGCCGGAATCCAACGACCCGATCAAGATCGCGCTGTTCGACTGGACCAGCGTCAATCTGAACGCCAAGATCCTCGGCGGCATCCTCGAAAAGCTCGGCTACACCGTCGAGTACCCGACCGCCGACTATCTCTCCAGCCTGACCACCGGCCTGACCAATGGCGACATCGATGTCGGCCTGGAATTCTGGGACACGACGGCCGGCGAGGCGATGAAGGCCTCGGACGCGACGGGCCAGACCGAACGCCTCGGCAAGCTCGGACCCAAGGCCAAGGAAGAATGGTGGTTTCCCGAGTATATGAAAGAGAAATGCCCCGGCCTGCCTAACTGGGAGGCGCTGAAAGACCCGAAATGCGCCGAAGCGTTCTCGACCGCCGAAACCGCGCCGAAGGGGCGTTATCTCGGCGGACCCGTGACATGGGAAGGTTTTGACGACGAACGCGTCGAGGCGCTGAAACTGCCCTTCACCGTCATCCATGCCGGCACCGATGCGGCGATGTTCGCCGAACTGGACTCGGCCTATCAGCGCAAGGCGCCGATCATGCTGTGGATCTATTCGCCGCATTGGGCGCCGGCCAAATACAAGGGCGAATGGGTCGAATTCCCCGACTATACGCCGGAATGCTACAACGACCCGAAATGGGGCGTGAACCCAGATGCCAAATATGACTGCGGCAAGCCGCATGGCGAGATCTGGAAATATTCCTGGGCCGGCATGAAGGACAAATGGCCGGTCGCCTACAAGGTCGCGAAAAACTACACGGTCGATACCGACGAGCTCAACAAGATGAGCGGCGAGATCGATCTCGAAGGCAAGACGCCGGAAGATGTCGCCGCCGCCTGGATCGCCGCCCACGAAGCCGACTGGAAAGCCTGGGCCGAGTGACCGTCTGACTGGAAACGCGACGACCCGGCCATTCAGGGCCGGGTCTCGATCCCCTATTCCAGAAGGACGGTTGAATGAGCGATACGATTGAACAGGCGGCGAAAGCCGGCAACGATGCACGCCCGATAAAGCTTGCCTGCCGCAATGTCTGGAAGCTGTTTGGGGCGGACGCGGCCAATTTCATCCGCCGGCGCGACGGCAAGGCCAGCATGACGGACATCGCCGCGGCCGGACTGGTTGGGGCGGTGCGCGCCGTCGATCTCGAAATCCGCCAGGGCGAGATCTTCATCATCATGGGACTTTCGGGGTCAGGCAAGTCGACGCTGGTGCGCTGCATGTCGCGGCTGATCGAGCCGACCCACGGCAAGGTCGAGTTTGAAGGCAAGGACCTGCTCAAGATTTCCGATGCCGCGCTGATCGAGCTGCGACGCCACCGTATGGGCATGGTGTTCCAGAATTTTGCCTTGCTGCCGCATCTCAACGTACTGGAGAACATCGCCTTTCCCTTGGGCATCCAGGGACAGGACCGGCCGACGCGCGAGGCGCGCGCACGGGAAGTGATCGAGCTGGTCGGCTTGCGCGGCCGCGAGCATTTCTATCCGCGCGAGCTTTCCGGCGGACAACAGCAGCGTGTCGGCATCGCCCGCAGCCTCGCCACGAAGCCGGAAATCTGGTTCCTCGACGAGCCGTTCTCGGCCCTCGATCCGCTGATCCGCCGTGAGATGCAGGACGAGCTGATGCGGCTGCAGACCATGCTGCACAAGACGATCGTCTTCATTACCCATGATTTCGACGAGGCCATCCGGCTGGCAGACCGGATCGCCATCATGAAGGACGGCGAGGTCATCCAGATCGGCACGCCGGAAGAGCTGGTCGTCAATCCGGCGACCGACTATGTCGCCGAATTCACCCGCGATGTCGATCGCGCCAAAGTGATATCGGCGCGCAGCCTGATGCGCGCCTGCGACGGCGCCGAGTACGGCGGCACGGTCGCGCCGGATGCCAAGATATCAAGTTTTTCGGCTGATATCGTCTCTGCCGGCAAGCCCTTCGCGGTGGTCAACGGCACCGGCAAGCCGATCGGCGAGGTCACGCCGCAGGCGGTGATCGATCTTCTCGTCGGCATAGAACGTCGTGGGGCCGGCGCATGACGGTCACGGCAAGCGCCAGCACAGCGAGGCCCCGGCCGGTTCAAACCTGGCTGGCGATCTGGGCCTGCGCGCTCGCCGCCGTGCTTGTCGTCTTCCTGCTGCAGGAAAGCCTGCCCTGGGCGGTCGATTACCCGGCCGGCGCGATCGTTCCTGTCGCAGACTGGGTCGGTGCGCTGATGAACTGGGTGAAGTCGAATTTCTCCTGGCTGACCCGTTCGATCACCGCGGTGCTCGGCGTGCCGCTCGATTTCGCGCTCGCTCTTCTGGCCAAGAATTTCAAGATCGGCCATGGCGCCGATATGGTCGTCTTGCCGCGCCTGTCCTGGGTCGGCGTCTGCGCTGCCGCCTACCTTGCCGGACGCGCCGCCGGCGGCTGGAAGCTGGGTGCGCTGGCCGGCGGCTGTTTTCTCTACATCGCGCTGTTCGGGCAGTGGACCAGCGCCATGCTGACGCTGGGCTTGATCTCGATCGCTGTGCCGTTTTGCATTGTCACCGGGCTGCTCGCCGGCATCTGGGCATGGCGCAAGCCCTGGGCGGAGAGGCTGTTGATCTCCCCTGCCCTCGATCTGATGCAGACGATCCCGACCTTCGCCTATCTTATCCCGATGCTGCTTCTGTTCGGCAACAGCCCGGTCTCGGCAATGATCGCGACGGCAATTTTCGCGACGCCGCCAATGGTGCGGGCGACGATGCTCGGCCTGTCGCGGGTGCCGTCGGAGATCGACGATTTCAGCGAGATGGCCGGCTGCACGGCACGGCAGAAGCTGTGGCGGGTGCTGTTGCCGTCGGCACGGCCGACATTGATGGTCGGCGTCAACCAGGTCATCATGCTGGCGCTCAATATGGTGATCATCGCCTCGATGATCGGCGCCGGTGGGCTCGGCTATGACGTGCTTTTGGCGTTGCGCGCGCTCAAGGTCGGCGAGGCGATGGAAGCTGGCCTCGCCATCGTCGCACTGGCGATTGCACTCGACCGGCTGAGCCAGGCGATCGCCCACAATCACGCCAAGGGCAATGTCCGCCATCAGGCCGGCACCAGCTTCTGGCGGCGTTATCCCAATCTGACGCTGGCCGTCGCCATTCTCGCCGTCACCACGCTGCTCGGCCTGTTCGTGCCGGCCTTCGCCGCGATGCCGAAGGCGATCACCTTAACCACCGCGCCTTTGTGGAAGGCGGCGGTCAACTGGATCACCATCAACTTCTTCGACACGATCGAAGCGTTCCGCGTGGCGCTTATCCTCAACGTGCTGAACCCGGTGCGCGCCTTCTGCGAGAGCTTTCCGTGGCTGGGCGCGGTTTGTCTCCTTGGCCTTGCCGGATACCAGCTCGGCGGCTTCCGCCTCGCCGCCCTGGTCGCGGCATTGACAGCGTTCTGCGCCGTCACCGGCCTTTGGGAAAAGACCATGGCGACGGTCTATTTGTGCGGCATCTCGGCCTTTATCGCTTGCCTCATCGGCATTCCGATCGGGCTGATGGCATCGCGCAGCGACCGTTTCGAAAAGACCGTCACGCCGGTCATCGACACGCTGCAGGTGCTGCCGTCGTTCTGCTTCATCATTCCGGTGGTGATGCTGTTCAGGGTCGGCGACGTCACCGCGATGATCGCCACCGTCGCCTTCGCCGTGGTGCCGGCGATCCGCTACACCAATCACGGCATCCGGCAGGTGCCGCCGGCGCTGATCGAGGCGGCGAAGGTGTCCGGCTGCACCAGGCGCCAGACCTTCTTTCGCGTGCAGCTGCCGCTGGCCCTTCCAGAGATCATGCTTGGCGTCAACCAGACGATCCTGATGGCACTGGCGATGATCATCATCTGCGCCATGGTCGGCACGCGCGATCTCGGCCAGGAGGTGTTCATCGCCCTGTCCAAGGCCGATTCCGGCCGCGGCATCGTCGCCGGCCTGGCCATTGCCTTCATCGGCATCGTCGCCGACCGGCTGTTCAACGCCTGGACGGCGAAGGCTCGGGCAAGGCTGGGATAGTCCGGATGCCGCTAATGGCGCGCCGGTGTTACCGATCCCTACGCCTAAAGACATAGCCTTTCGGGATTATTGCTCGCTCTTGCCTCAAATCGTACGGCTGTCATGGGACGGGCAGGCTCAACAGGAGAGCGGATAATGTCTAAACGCGTTCCCTTTACTACCGGTGATCTAGCAGATCATCAGTGGGGTATCGATGAGGCCCTCACAGGGGATCCTGACACGAATGTCTTGACCGGCGACGCTGGCGGCAGCCTGCTCGATTTCTCGAGGGGCGGCAACGACACCTTCACGGAAACCGCACCGTCGACCTACACCTTCTACGGCGACGCGGCTCGGAGCTTGTTCAATTTTGCTCGGGGCGGTGACGATACCTTCACCACGGGGCTGTCATCCTCCACCACCACTGCCTTTGGTGACGCGGGCGACGATATGTCGGACCATAGCAGGGGCGGCAACGATACCTTCAACAGTGGAGTGGCAAGGCAGGTAGTCGATACCTTCTACGGTGACGCCGGCGGCAAGATGTTCGGCTATGGCCGGGGCGGGGATGACACTTTCCTGACCAGCACTGTGCAAGGAGCTACCCACACCTTTTACGGTGATGCGGGCGGCGAAATGTCGGATCACAGCAAGGGCGGCAACGACACCTTCCAGGGCTCCAGACAGGCCACGAACACCTTCTTCGGTGACTCCGGCAGCAACATGTCCGGCAATGCCCAGGGCGGCGACGACAGCTATACGAGCCGGACCGACTCGCTCAACACTTTCTACGGCGATGCCCGCGGCGATATGTCGGGCAACAGCAAGGGCGGCAACGACACGTTCACGGGCGCCTTCTTTTCCACCAGCACTTTCTTCGGCGATGCCGGCGGTGACATGTCGGACCATGCTCAGGGCGGCGACGACCATTACACGGATCTGGGTGGGGCGATCCCGAACAAAACCCTCTTTGGCGATGCGGGCGGTGATCTTTCCGGTTTTGCCAAAGGCGGCAACGACAACTTCACGAGCGCGGGTGGCTCGGAGATAACTTTCTACGGTGACGCGGGCGGCAACATGTCCGACCATGCGCTTGGGGGCGATGACGTGGCCGTGCTGCAAGGCACCCACAATTTGGGGTATGGCGACGCTGTCACGATGCTCGGCAGCGCTGTGGGCGGCAATGATACCCTGACCGGCGGCGACAGGAGCTCCGGTCCGGATGTTCTAAGCGAGTTGTACGGCGACGCCCTTGCTATGTCCGGTTCCGCCCAGGGCGGCAACGACATTCTTACCGGGGGCCACAACAGCGAAAACGGCCAGGTCCGTAACTTCCTGTGCGGCGACGCTCTGCAAATGTCCGGTTCGGCCAAGGGTGGAAATGATACCCTGTACGCCGGGAGCGCGGCACCCGGCTGCACGGTCATCAATGACATGTGGGGCGACGGGCAACTGAGCGAGTTGGCTCAGGGCGGCAAAGACCAATTCATATTCAAGGACGATGGTTCAATGACGGTCGGAACCCAAAACACCATTTACGACTTCAGCCAGACCCAAGGCGACACTATCGTGTTTAGCGGCGTGGAGGGCGTGCAATCGTTCGATGATCTCACTATTGCGCAAACTGGAACCGACACCATCATTACCGCGGGAGTCGATCAAGTTACTCTCGCAAACTTTACGAACACGCTGACAACGAGTGACTTTTTGTTCGTCTGAGAGCGAAACTCTTATCCTATTCGAAGAGGCGGAATGCGGTGAGAGCTCGTTGAGGATCGTCGGACGGCCGGCCGGCCAATTCTGCTCGGCCGGCCGTTAGACAATCCAAGCCGCAGGGATGATCAAGCGGCCAGGAATCTCTCGGTCAATCGAGCCCAGAGCGCTGCGCCGACGGTCAGATTGCCGTCGTTGAAATCGTATTTCGGGCTGTGCAGGATGGCTGAGTCCTCGCCGTTTCCGAGGCGCAGGAAGCAACCGGGTTTGTGTTCGAGGAAATAAGAAAAATCTTCGCTGCCGGGGATCAACGGGCAGACAGACACCCTGTCCTGACCAACGAGCTCGACAGCGACGTCTGTCGCGAAGGACGTCTCGCCCTCGGAATTGACCACCACCGGGTAGCCGCGCTCGTAGTCGATCTCGACCGTAGCGCCATGCGCCTGCGCCACAAGTGCTACGATATTGCGAATACGCTGCTCGAGCGTGTCGCGAATCTCGGCCGAGAAAGAGCGGACGCTCAGCGTGATCTCGGCGTGTTCCGGGATGACGTTGGAGGCCGTGCCGCCGTGAATGGTGCCGACGGTAACGACAGCCGTCTCGATCGGGTTGACGTTGCGCGACACCACCGTCTGCAGCGTCATGACGATGTTGGCGGCAGCGACGATCGGGTCGACCGTCAGGTGCGGACGCGAGGCGTGGCCGCCACGCCCGGTTATCTTGATCGTCACGGTATCGCTCGCCGCCATCAGCGGCCCGGCGCGCATCAGGAACGAACCCGTCGGCGCGCCCGGATGGTTATGCAGCCCGAATATCGCATCGCAGGGAAAGCGCTCGAACAGGCCGTCGGCGATCATCGCCTGCGCCCCGCTTCCCTTGCCGGCTTCCTCGGCCGGCTGGAAGATGAGGTTCACCGTGCCGTTAAAATGCCGCGTGCGCGCCAGGTATTCGGCGGCGCCGAGCAGCATCGTGGTGTGGCCGTCATGGCCGCAGGCGTGCATCTTGCCGCTGGCCTGGCTGGCATAAGGGAGATTGGTCGCTTCGGTAATCGGCAAGGCGTCCATGTCGGCGCGGATGGCGATGCTGCGGCCGCTGCCCTGGCGCAAGCGGCCGACGACGCCGAGGCCACCGACATTACGCGTCACCTCGTAGCCCCAGCTTTCGAGCCGTTCGGCAACGTATGCAGCGGTTTCGTGCTCCTGGAATGAAAGCTCGGGATGCGCGTGCAGGTGCTGGCGGGCCGCTGCAAGCTCGGCGGCCTTGTCGGCGAAGTCGGAAATGTCGGCGAACTGGTTGGAGGTCTTTGGCATCGAAAGGTCCTTTGCCGAGCACGTAATCGTGCCGGCTTTGCTGTCAGATGAAACGGCTTAAAAAGGCCCGCGTGCGCGGGTGCCTGGGTTTGGCGAGAACCTCGTCCGGAGGCCCGGCCTCGATCACATTGCCGTCGTCCATGAACACCACCCGATCCGCCGCCTCGCGGGCAAAGCCGATCTCGTGCGTGACGACGATCATGGTCAAGCCCTGCCTGGCGAGATCGCGCATGGTCGCGAGCACCTCGCCGACCAGCTCCGGATCGAGCGCCGACGTCGGCTCGTCGAAGAGCATCAATTTCGGGCGGATGGCGAGCGCACGGGCGATGGCGACGCGCTGCTGCTGGCCGCCTGAAAGCTGGCGCGGATAGGCGTCGATCTTGTCGGCGAGACCGACGCGGGTCAGCAGTTCGCGGGCGTAGCCGATCGCCTCCTTGCGGTTCTCCCGGTGAACGCCGACCGGAGCCTCGATGACGTTCTGCAGGGTCGTCATGTGTGGATAGAGGTTGAACTGCTGGAACACCATGCCGATCTTGCGCCGCTGCGCCGCGATCGCCCGGTCGGAGAGTTTGTCGAGCCGGCCGTTGTGCAGCCGGTAGCCGATCTGCTCGCCGTCCACCTCAATCGACCCTTGGTCGATCGCCTCCAGATGATTGATGCATCGCAGGAAGGTTGATTTGCCGGAGCCGGACGGTCCGAGAATGACCACCACCTCGCCAGGCGCGACGTCCAGGTCGATGCCCTTCAGCACCTCGAGCGGGCCGAACGCCTTGTGAACGTTGCGTGCCCTGACCAGGGGCGTGTCATGCGCGCTCATTGGCGGCCTCCAGTGTGGCGGTCGCCGTCTTCTCACGCGCGCCGCGGTCGCCGCGGCTGTAGTGGCGTTCGATCGCGCCTTGCGCCACGTTAAGAATCGAGGTGATCAGCAGGTACCACAGCACTGCAACCATCAGCAGCGGAATGATTTCGAAGGTGCGGTTGTAGATCGACTGCACCGAGTAGAGCAGGTCGGCCATGGCGATGACGCTGACGAGCGACGTCGCCTTGATCATGCTGATCAGCTGATTGCCCGTCGGCGGCACGATCGATCGCATCGCCTGCGGGATGATGATGCGCCGCAAGGCCCGCGCGCGGGTCATGCCGAAGGCTTCAGCCGTTTCGGCCTGTCCCTTGTCCACCGACAGCAGCCCGCCACGAATGATCTCGGCCATGTAGGCGGCCTCGTTCAGCGCCAGACCAAGAACGGCGGCCGTCAAAGGCGTGATCAGGTCGTTAGTGTTCCAGCTGGCGAAGCCAATGGAAATGCGCGGAAACAGCGTCGAAAGGTTGTACCACAGGATCAATTGCACCAGCAGCGGCGTTCCCCGGAAGAACCAAATGAACAGGCCGGAGAGAAAGGATGCCAGCCTGTCGTTCGACATGCGCGCGATGGCGAGCAGCAGGCCGAGCACGATGCCCAGGATCATCGCCACGACCGTCAGGCCGAGTGTTACGGAAAGCCCCTGCATGACCGTCGGATCGAAGAAATACTGGGCGACCACCGGCCAGCCGAAATTCGGGTTGACCGCGACGATATAGGCGAAGCCGGCGGCAACGGCGACGGTGAATGCCCAGAGCGCCAGCCGGACGAGCGGGAATGGCCGGTGGGCTCGTTTGACGTCGCGCAGCGCGTCGTCGGGACGCCGCGGCAGCCCGGCCGCGTAGGCAGCGGTCGCGTCGGTCATGGCAGCCTCTACTGGCCCTGGTTGATGCCGGGCGCGTCGATCATGTTCTTCTCGAGGCCCCACTTCTTCATTACCGCGGCGTAGGTGCCGTTCTTCATCAGGATCTTGAAGGCATCGAGCAGCACGCCGCCCAGCGGCGAACCCTTCTTGACGACGGCGCCTTGGTAGATGTCCTTGAAGCCGTTGGCCTGGCCGACCCCGGCGAGTTCCAGCTGGCCCTTCGCCTGCTCGACGAAATAGGTCAGCGGCGCCTGCGAGGAGAAGAATGCATCGGAGCGCTTTGACCGGACGGCCAGTATCGAGCTTGGCTGGTCGGTGAAGGATTGCACCTCGACGGCCGGCTTGCCGCCCTCGGTGCATTTCTGCGCCTGCTGCTTGATGACCTTTTCGGCCGAGCCACCCGACATCACGGCAATGCGCTTGCCGCACGCGGTGTCGAGCGAGGTGATGCCTTGCGGGTTGCCCTTCTCGACGGCGAAGACGACGTATTCGCGCACCCAATCGATGAAGTCGTTGGATTTCTGGCGGTCGGGATAGTCGCCGACAGGCCCCATCGCGAACTGATAACGGCCGGCATTGATGCCGCTCAGCAAAGCCGGCAGGCCGGCGACCGAGGCATGATCGACCTCGACGCCGAGCAACTGGCCGATGGCGTCCGAAATGTCCTTGGTCGCCCCGGACAGTTCCGTGCCGGTGACGATCTCATAGGGCGGGAACGAGCCGTTGTTGACAGCCGTGATCTTTCCCGCCGTGCGGATCTCTTCCGGCAGCCGGGCGCGCAAGTCTTCGTTCACCGATTGCTTTTGGACGTCCTGGGCAAAGCTGGCCTGCGCCAGCATGGTGACGAGCGAGGCGAATATGAAGCTGATTGTCCTCATGGCATTCTCCTTCGTGTTCTTCGTTGCGTTGTCAGGCTGCGGTGGCCCGCGACCTGGCCTCGAAAGGAAACAAGGCTTCGGCGGAAATCGGTTCCGCCAGAATGCCCTGGGCATGGAGCTCGGTGACGAAATCCTCGATCATGCGCCGGTTGGCCGGCAGGCCGCTGGCGTTCCAGGAGGCAGGCAGGTCGCGCCCCGCATGAAGCAGCTCCTCGAGGATCCAGGGCGAGGTGTCGGCATATTTTCGGCGCTTTGCCGTCCAGACGCGCTGGCTTTCGTCGATCAGCCTGGCGAGTTCCTGCGGCAGCCAGGGATGTTCCCTGGCCATTGCAGCCTTGACGGCGACCAGATGCATGCCCGGCACATAACCGACGTCGGCGAAATAGGCGCGTTCGGCCGCGCGAAAATCGCGCAGCACTTGCCGGAAGCCGGAAGCCCGGCCGAAAAAGCCGTCCGGCATGAAGGGCGTGAAAACGGCGTCGAGCTCGCCTTGCGCCAGCAGCTCCATCATCGGGCGTTCGCCCGGTGCTGCTTCGATGCGCCCCGGCCTGCCGAATCCGTCGAGGCGGTCGGCGATCGGGTGCTCGGATGTCAACCGGCCGGCAAACCAATACGCATCCTCGATGCCGACGCCCTCCCGGCGAAGCGCCCCGCGCGTCCACGTGTTGCCGGAATCGCGCCAGCCGGTGACGCCGATACGTTTGCCGGCAAGGTCGGAAAGCTGCTCCAGCGGACTGTCCTCGACCGTGATGATACAGCGATGGCGAAAGCCGCGCATAATGAAACACGGTAGTCCAACCACCGTATCGACGCCCGACGCCATGGCCGACACATAACGGCTGAACGAGACCTCCGCCGCATCGTAGTTCGGATCGGTGCCGAGATCCGCGATCAGCGTGGCGACGCGGTCAACCTTCACCGACAGGCGGCTGGAGGCGACGTCACCCAGGACCAAGGGGGTGAGATAGTCCCAATCGCGGGTAGCTATAGTGATGGAAACGGCCATCGGCATGAACTTCAAAGCTATGTTTGACCGGCGATTGGTAAATGTTTATTTTCTGCCGATCAAATGTTATTATGTTATTGAACATTAGCTTTAAACGGTCGCCGATGCCGATGGATTTCGATGCAGGATGGTTCGCTGAACGCCTCGGCGACCGCACGATGCGCGGCATCGCGCGCGAGACCAGTGCGCTGATCAGAAGCGGCGCGCTGCCCGTCGGCGCAAAACTTCCGCCAGTGCGCGATCTGGCCTATGTGCTTGGCGTCAGCCCGGCGACGGTTTCGCAGGCGTGGAGCGAGTTGCGGCGCTACAAGATCATCGGCGGCCGCGGACGCAACGGCACCTGGATCATGGGCAACCGCTTTGCCGCCCGGCCCGAGCGCCACATGAGCGGCGGCAATTACGGACAGGATGTTCTGAACCTGGCGATCGCGGAGCCCGATGTGAGGCTCTTGCCGCCGCTCGACATCGCGCTGGCGCATGGTGCGCGCGCCGAAAAGCTCAACAGCTACGAGCGGGTGCGCATCCTGCCCGAGCTGGAGGCCGCAGTGCGCCCGTCATGGCCGTACGATCCCGGCGCGTTCCTGGCCACCAATGGCGGTTACAACGCGATCTACACCTTGCTGCATGCGCTGGTCCCGCCGGGAGGGCCGGTGGCCATCGAGAACCCGACGGCGCTTCGCCTGCTCGACATCCTCGAAGATCTCGACGTACCGATCATTCCGGTGGATTGCGACGGTGAGGGCCCCTTGCCGGACGCGCTCGCCAGCGCACTGCGGCAGCGGCCGGTCGCGTTCCTGTTCCAGCCGCGCGTCCATTCGGTGACCGGCGCCTGCATGTCGCCGGCGCGGCTGGAAGTCATCGGCGACCTGCTCGCCGGTACCGACGTGCTGATTGTCGAAGACGACGGCGTCGGCGATATTGCCTCGGCGCCGCGCATCTCGCTTGGCCGGCGTTTTCCCGATCGCGTCGTCCATATCCTGTCCTACTCCAAGACCCACGGTCCGGACCTGCGGCTCGCCGTCCTGTCCGGATCGGCGACGATCGTCGAGCAGATCCAATCCTACCGCAGCTTCAGCTCGGGATGGACCAGCCGCATCCTGCAGGCGGCCACCGCCTGGCTGCTGCAAGACCCGGCCACGGCCGCCCTGGTGGAGCGGGCGAAGCAGGTCTACCGCCGTCGCCGCGAACGGCTCGCCTGCGAACTGGCCAAACGCAATGTCGATATCGACGCCGGGCACGGTCTCAGCGTCCTCATTCCGGTTGCTTCGGAACCTTACGCGATGGTCACGCTGGCCGCCCACGGCATCGCGGTCCATGCCGGGGCGAAGTTTTCGACCGGAAAAACGAACGCCGTCCGCGTCGCGACCAGCATTCTGGACGAGGAGCACCTCGAGCACGTCGCAGATTCCCTGGCCCTTGCAGCCGACCCGGCGCGGGAAGTTGTCTGAGGCAAGGCAATCGTCGTTCGGACTGCCTACTCCGCCGCCACGCCCTTCACCTCGAGATAGCTCTCCATCGAATCGTCCATCGCCTGCAGCCACGGCGTATGGTGCAGCGGCGCCATCGTGCCGGTCATCAGCGAGCGGTAGGCATGGTCGCGGAAGCCCATAATGTCTTCCGCCTTGTGGTGCTCCCACTCCATGAAGGTCCGATTGACGGCCTCGACGTCGAAGCCCGGATAGTCGGTCTGCTCCATCAACTCCTTGGTGTAGTCGCCCTGGAACCAGATCATCTGCTCGGCGTCTTCAAGTGTTTCTTCACGTGCCCGCCACTTTTTGCCGTGCTCAGCCATTGCTTCGGCCGACGGCAGCTTGATGCGACCCATGATAACGTCGCGGGCGAACCAGGCCTGCGCGTCGAACATGTTGAAGGTGTAGAACTGGTCCTGCATGCCGATATAGAAAAGCTTCGGGTTCTTCTCCCAGACGACGCCCTCGTAGAGCCCGTCCGGCCACATGCGGTTGGCGGTCTTCAGCTTCAAATCCTCGGTGAGGAACGGGAAGGAATGGAGATAGCCGGTGCACAGGATGATGGCGTCGACGTCTTTGGTGCTGCCATCCTTGAAATGCGCGGTCTTGCCGACGACCTTCTGCAGCAGCGGCACTTCCTTCCAGTTCTCCGGCCATTTGAAGCCCATCGGCTTCGAGCGGTAGCTCGAGGTTATCGATTTGGCGCCGTATTTGTAGCATTGCGAGCCGATGTCCTCGGCCGAATAGGAGCGGCCGATGATCAAGATATCCTTGCCCTTGAATTCCATCGCGTCGCGGAAATCGTGGCTGTGCAGGATGCGACCATTGAAGGTCGAGAAGCCCTCGAAATAGGGCACATTGGGCACGGAAAAATGCCCCGAGGCGACGACGACATTGTCGAACTCTTCCGAATAGGTGACGTCGTTGGTGCGGTCATGCGCGGTGACGGTGAATTTTTTCGTCGTGTCGGAGAAGGTGACCATGCGCACCGGGCTGTTGAAGCGCACCCATTGGCGCACGCCGGATTTTTCGACGCGGCCCTTGATGTAGTCCCACAGCACGGCACGCGGCGGGTAGGAGCCGATCGGCCGGCCGAAATGCTGCTCGAACGTGTAGTCGGCGAATTCGAGGCATTCCTTCGGGCCGTTCGACCAGAGGTAACGGTACATCGAGCCATGCACCGGGTCGCCGTGCTCGTCGAGGCCGGTGCGCCAGGTGTAATTCCACAGGCCGCCCCAGTCGGACTGCTTTTCGAAGCAGACGATCTCGGGAATATCGGCGCCCTTGTCGGCGGCCGACTTGAAGGCCCGGAGCTGGGCCAGGCCGGACGGCCCGGCTCCGATGACTGCAACACGATGTTTCATGCGGGCCTCCCGATCTCATTTCTCTAACGAAACAAATTTCACTGACAGGACAGTAATTGCCCCTTCGATGCTGTCAACAGGGCTTGTCGCGAAACCGCGCTTCGCCGAGCTGGATTTCTAAACGACGTGGAAGCTCGGGCGAAATCCGGTCATTGCGCAATTCGGCTTGCCGTGAGAGTTGCGCTTCTGTATCGGCACCGAATATGTTCACCGTGAGTGAAATGAATCGGCAAGGTCCGGGGTGGCGAAATGGCGAAAAGAGCGTCCAATCTGAAGCAAGATGCCGGCGCCGCGGCGGGCAAAGCCAAACCCGCCGCGATCGAGCCGCGCAAGATACGCGTGCCGCTCACCCAGAACCCGCACGCCATTCGCGACACCCGCGAAAAAGTGCTTGAGGTCGCGATCGGCCGCGAGGTGCGAGCATTCCGCAAAAAGCTCGGCATCACAGTCGCCGATCTGGCTGCCGCCACCGACATTTCGCTCGGCATGCTGTCGAAGATCGAGAACGGCATTACCTCGCCATCGCTGACCACGTTGCAGGCGCTGTCGCGGGCGCTCGGCGTTCCGGTCACCGCCTTCTTCCGCCGTTTCGAGGAGGAGCGCAGCGCCGTCTTCGTCAAGGCCGGCGAAGGCCTCGACGTCGAACGCCGCGGCACGCGCGCCGGCCACCAGTACAATTTGCTCGGCCATATCGGCTCCAACACCAGCGGCGTCGTCGTCGAACCCTATCTGATCACGCTGACCGAGGATTCCGACGTGTTCCCGACCTTCCAGCATGAAGGCATGGAATTCCTCTATATGCTCGAAGGCGAAGTGGTTTACCGGCACGGCAGCAATCTCTACCCGATGAAGCCCGGCGACAGCCTGTTCTTCGACGCCGATGCGCCGCACGGACCGGAAGTGCTGAGCGTTCTGCCGATGCGCTATCTGTCGATCATCTGCTACCCGCAGAGCGCGGGGTGAGTTGGCCAATCTCCCCCCTCGTGGGGGAGATTAGCAGCTTCGCGGGCAGCTTTAATCCGGCCCAAAGCCTGGGCTTGTCGAGCTGCCATCATCCAATTTCGACAGCCATTCGACCAGCGTCGGCCGATAGCGCGTCAGGCCCTTGTAATTGGCGAGTTCGTCTGGCAGGTCGCGGATGACGCGGTGCAGGCGGCGTGCCCATTTCGGCTGCGTCACCAGTTCGTCCATCTTGATGAGGTAACAGCGGATCGGGAAGACGATCGCATTCGAGCGCGGCAGCCGCCAGAAACTCTGCAGTTCGACGCGCAGATGCACTTTTTCGCCAACGTTTTCCGGCGTCACCGTGGCGCGGTCCGGACCCCATTTGTGGTAATTTTCCGGGCTGGTGTCGAGGCGCGGATTGATGGTCATCGTCCAGTTCAGCCGGCGCGCCGGCTTACCCTGCTGTATGTTGGTGAGGAATTTCAGCGCCCGGACGAAGATCCCCTTCTCATGCGCCAGCGGCACCGGCGCGTGCCATTCGAAGAAGTTCATGCCGATGTCGAAATCGAGCGACCAGTCGGCCTGGGTGGTGACCATGCCGGCATCCATCCACAGATTGCCGTCGCGCTGGTCGAGAATGCAGAAATCGCCCTGGCTCTGGCGGGTGATATATTCCATCGGTCCATAGGGCAGCGTCGAGACGTCGCCGAAGGTGAAGCTGTCGTCGATGCCGAGCGGCCGGTTGATCCAGCGCCAGCGATCGCCGTCGCGGATCAGCGTGAAATGCTCGGGATAGCCCAGCGCCTGCTGCTCCATCAGGAGTTCGAGCAGATCCCAGCCGGCCAGCGTCATGTGCGGCAGCGACTGGCAGCGCAGCGGATCCTCGGCCAGCACCAAAGCGCGGTCCTGCATCTCGGCGACATAGTGCTCGTCGACGTCGATCAAATTCTCCAGCACGCTGCCCCTCGGCCCGACGACATGCGGCTCGATGTTGACCGCATACATGTAGCTGTCTTCATGGAACGGGAACGGGAACCGCCTGATGTGCTCGGGGCTGTTCCTGAAGGTGAAGTCGTCGCGGAACGTTTCCTTGCGAAAGGTGATGCCCAAGCTCGCCTCCTATCTTTCCAGCACCAGCGACCTGCCCTCGAAGCGCGAGACGCAAGGCATGATCTTGCAACCCGAACGGTGGTCTTCCTCGCTCAGCCAGTGGTCGTTGTGGATGAATTTGCCGTCATGCGAAATCACGTTGGTCTCGCATTGGCCGCAGACGCCGCCGCGGCACAGATAGGGCGGATCGACGCCGGCCGCCTCGATCGCCTCGAGCAGGCTCTGCTGCTCGTCGACGCGGATCGTCTTGCCGCTGAGCGCCAGTGTCACGTCGAACGGCGCGCCGGGCTGCGGTGCGGCGAAATGCTCGAAATGCACGGTCTCTGGCGGCCAGCCGAGGGCAGCGGCGCGTTCGCGCACCCAGCCGATCATGCCGGACGGCCCGCAGACATAGAGATGCGTGCCGAGCGGCTGCGACGACAACAGCCGGTCGAGATCGACGCGCTCGTCGCGGTCGTCGTGATAGAGCCTGACCCGGCGATCGTAGCGCTCTCTCAGCAGGTCCGCATAGGTGCCGAGCGAGGCGGTGCGGCAGGTGTAATGCAATTCGAAATTGCCGCCTTGCGCCGCCAGCTGCGCGGTCTGCGCCATAAACGGGGTGATGCCGATGCCACCGGCCAGCATCAGATGCTTCCTGGCCCGAAGATCGAGCGAGAACAGATTGACGGGGTAGCTCACCACCATCTCCCTGCCCGGCCTGACCTGCCTGTGCATGAACAGCGAGCCGCCGCGGCCGGCGTCGTCGCGGCGCACCGAGATGGTGTATTCGCGGGTGTCGAGCGGCGAGCCCATCAGCGAATAGGGATTGAGCCTGGTGCGTTCGCCATCGCGCATCTCGACGACGACATGGGCGCCGCCGGAAAAGGTCGGCAAAAGCTGGCCGTCGCGCCTGCGGAAATGAAAGCGCGTCACCAACTCGTTGATCGGGACGACATCGCTGACGACGACATCGAGTCTGGTGGTGCCGGTGCTCATCGAAAGACCTCCTCGATCGGAGGAATTTCGCTGCGGTCCTCGGCGTTGATGCAGACGCCCTGGAAGGCGGCGAGGCGCCGCGAATAGTGGTCGCGCACCAGAAGCAGCAGGCCGCAATGCGAACAGGTTGCCGGCTGCGTCGTGACGTTCTCGGTGATGCCCTTGCAATGGACGCACTGCATGCGGCGCGCCAGCGAGCCGCGATGCTCGGTCTGGATCGAGGTGTGGTCGATGCCGGCTTCGAGCGCCGCCTGCATGGCCTGGCCGATCAGCCCTTCGGTGCCGGCAAGGTAGAGCCTGAGGCCCATATGGGCGTTGGCCAGCGTCTGCTTCAGCCGCGGCAGGGCACTGGCGAAGGAATGGCCGAGGTAGAGCTGCGCCGGCTTCAGTGCTTCGAGCGCCTCGGCATATTTACCGTCGCGGCCGGGAATGAAGATGATGTGGGCGCCGCCGAAGAAATCCGCCGGTGCCTTGGCGGCCAGATCGGCAATCGCCAGCGCTCCCTCTGCGTCCGCTACGAAAAGATGGTGCTTGCCGGGCTGCGGAGACAGGATCCCATAGACCGGGCGGCTGATGATGCTTTTCGCTGCCATACCCGCAGTATGCCTCAGCCTTTCGCCGTGCGCTTGGTCTTCTTCGGATCGTCGAACGGAAGCGGCTCGGCGGTTGCGCTGATGGCGCCGCTCTTGTTGCGGATCTCGAGCCTGGTGCCCTGGACCGCGCAGTCGACGTCGAGCCGGGCGATGCCCATCGATTTCCTGGCCAGCGGCGAATACATGGCGCAGGTCACCACGCCGACCTTCTTGCCGTCGCGATAGACCGGTGCGCCCTCGTCGGCCGGCTCCCTGCCTTCGAGCAGCACGCCGAATATCTTGAAGCGCTCCTTGCCCTTCAGGCGGTAGTGCTCCTCGGCACCGCGAAAGCCCGTCTTGCCGGGGCTGACGGTGAAGTCGAGACCAAGCTCCCACAGCGTGTCGCCGGGCCCCTCATTCTCGAACGGATATTTCTGCGAATTATCGTAGGGGTAAAACAACAGGTAGCTCTCGACGCGCAGCATGTCGAGCGTGGTGAAGCGGCACGGGATGATGCCGGCGCTCTTGCCCTCATCGAGAATCCTGTCCCAGATCGTGCCGGCGTCCTGGCCACGGCAGAAGATCTCGTAGCCGCGCTCGCCGGTGTAGCCGGTGCGCGAGATCATCACCGGAAAGCCGAACAACTGCGTCTGCACGTGGTGGAAATAGTTGAGGTCGCGAATGCCGGGCACATGCTTTGCCAGATAATCCACGGCTAGCGGCCCCTGCAGCGAAAGGTCGTGCAGATTGTCGTCGAAGCGCAGCGACACGTCGCGACCGACGGAAGCGCGCTGCAGCTCTTCATGGCCGGTGCCCGAGCCATGCACGACCATCCAGGAATTCGGGCCGGTGCGGTAGAGGATGCAGTCGTCGGTGAACTTGCCGGCCTCGTTGAGCATGCAGGCATAGGCCGACTTGCCGGGATAGATCTTTTCGACGTCGCGCGTCGTCGCCAGGTCGATCAGGTGAGAGGCGTGCGGCCCGGTGATGTGGATCTTCTTCAAGCCGGACACGTCCATCAGGCCGGCCTTGGTGCGGATGGCGATATACTCTTCGTCGGCGTCCTTGTCGTAGGTCCAGGCGGTGCCCATGCCGCTCCAGTCCTCGAGCTTCGAGCCGAGCGCGCGATGGCGGTCCGCAAGCGCCGAAAATCTCCAGGATGCCGTCATCCGCTTGTCCTCCGTTTCGAAAAACGTTTGCTTTCCCCTGCTCCTGCACAGCGGCGGGAGCGTTGCCCGAATATTGATCGCAAACGCCGGGAGCCTGCAATACCCGCAAGCAAATAATTTCATTGTCAGGCAAAATTCGGCGGATCAAACAAACGGTTAACGTTGCGTAAAATCGTCTTGACAATTGCGGAATTCGGCTTGAATTTATGAAAAAAATTTCACTCTCTTGAAAGAGAGCGATGGAGGGGAACCGATGTCCGACATGCAGCAGCGCATTGAAGCCCTGTACCGTTCCGACCTTCGTGGATCGGTGCTCCTGATCGTCTGCCTATGGGCGACGATCCTTTTCGTCCTGTTCATGACATGGCCATACATCCCCGATGCCGGCATCAAGCTCGTCGTCGCGGTCGCCGCGGCCGCCGTGCTGATCTTCAACACGGCCGCCATCCTGGCGATGGTCAATCACTACAAGGAAGACAAGGACTTCATCTACGGCCTCGACATCAAGAATGCCGACGCCTACCGCAACCGCAAGTCCTGAGGGGGAGACGCATGGCCCGCTATACACCGCCCGAACAGAGCAAGGCCGGACAGGTTTTCGATATCGCCGTCGTCGTGGTCGCGATTTTCGTCGCGCTGTGGCTGCCGCTGAAACTAGGCCTGGCAGGGGCGGCAAAATCCATCGACGCGCTCGACGCCAAGACGTGGGAAGCGCTCGGCCAGAACCCGACCATGGCCTCGATCTGGGAAAAGCTCGGCTACACGCCGGAAACCGCGCACGACATCATCCAGAACCGGTTCCACTACATCATCGACTGGCCGACGCTGATCATCATGGCCGCGGTGCTGATTGGCTATTTCATCTTTCTGTTCCGCGCATCGGACCGCGAATACCGCGACGTCATCGACGAAAAGTTCGGCGACAAATAGATAGGGAAGCATCGTCATGTGGGTGGCACTCTCTTACGCATGCTGGGGCATCTCGATCGTGCTCGCGCTGTGGATGCTCTACGACTGGTTCAAGATCGATACGACCTATTCCGAAGAGATGCTGACCTCGTCCAGGGAAGGCGAACTTGAAGCCGTGTCCGAAAAACACCGGATCTGAGTGGGGGATTGAACGATGACGATCACGGCTGAACCAGCGGTGCAAGTGCAAGGCGACAGGGTTTCACTGCTCAGAGTGCTCGGCCCCGCCCATGTCTGGGCGCTCGGTGTCGGCATCGTTCTGGTCGGCGAATTCACCGGCTGGAATTTCGCGGCGGACAAGGGCGGCGCGCTGGCGGCGCTGATCGTCTGCTGGATCGTCGGACTGCTCTACACCTCGGTCGCGATGATCGATTCCGAAGTCACCTCGACGGTTGCCGCCGCCGGCGGCCAATATGCCCAGGCCAAGCACATTGTCGGGCCGCTGATGGCCTTCAACGTCGCGCTTTTCCTGGTCTTTGCCTATACCATGCTCGAAGTGTCGGACGCGATCCTGCTCGGCGACACCATTGTCGCCAAGGCCGGCGTCGAGGGCCTCAACCACAATTCCTTCATCGCCGCGACCATCGTCGTGCTGGCATGGCTGAACTATCGCGGCGTGCTGATGACGCTCAACGTAAACTTCGTCATCACCGCCATCGCCTATGTCTCGATCGTCATCCTGTTCTTCTCGGTCAGCCCGTGGACGCAAGGCGCCGTGCTGAAGCTGAACGAGTTGGTCACCCCCGGCAACGCCCTGCCCTATGGCTGGATCGGCGTCATCGCCGCCTTCCAGTTCGGCATCTGGTACTATCTCGGCATCGAGGGCACCACGCAGGCGGCCGAGGAAGTACGCTCGCCGGCGCGCTCGCTGCCTTACGGCACGATGGCCGGCATGATCACGCTTCTGATCGCGGCCGCCATGACCTGGTATGTCTGCGCCTCGCTGATGCCCTGGGAATATCTCGGCATCACCTATTATCCGCTGTGGGACGCAGGCAAACTGACCGGCAGTGCGCTGCTGGAGAACCTGTTGTTCATCGCGACGCTGCTTGCTGCACTTGCTTCCGCCAATGGCTGCATCAACGACGCCGCGCGCGCCTGGTTTTCGCTCGGCCGCGACCGCTATCTGCCGACCTGGTTCTCGGCGGTGCATCCGAAATACCGCACACCCTACCGCTCGATCCTGTTCCTGCTGCCGATCGCGCTCGCCTTCGCCTTCATCGCCGACCTCAACCAGGCGATCACCTTCTCGATCCTGTCGGGCGTGCTGCAGTACACCTTCATGAGCATCAACATCATCATGTTCAGGAAAAAGTGGCCGCTCGGCTCGATCCGCCGCGGCTACACCCATCCCTTCCATCCGCTGCCGGCGATCGTCTTGTTCTGCCTTTGCGTGGTCACCTTCTTTGCGATCTTCCTCGGCTTCGGCTCGCAGCTGATCGCCATGGTCGCCTTCTACTTCCTGATTTCGCTGTGGTTCCACTTCTACCGCTACAAATTCGTGCGCCGCGGTGCCCAGTTCACCATGCCGTGGCCGAAACCACAGGGGTACTGACGGCGCGCCCGGTCTGGGCAGGCATTTGCGTGACGAGGTGCGTTAGGTGATCTTAGCATTGCTCGCCGGGGCGGTTGCCCTGGCTCTCGTCCTCCACATAGCCTGGCTTGCGCGCGCCAACCGCGCCAAGGCTTCGACCGGGCTTGCCGCCGACGAAGCCGACGTCCGCGCCGTCATCCCCGACGCGGCCAACGTCTCGGACGGCACCACCGGCGTCGTCACCTTCGCCGGCTCGTGGAACGGCCGGCGGGTGCAGGTGCGGACCATCGTCGACACGCTGGCGATAAGGAAGCTGCCGGCGCGCTGGCTGAGCGTTTCGATCACCGAAAAGGTCGTGATACCAGGCACTTTCGACATGATGATGCGGCCGGGATCGCCGACGACTTTTTCCAATTTCGATCATCTCGTCCATACACTGCCGAAGGCCGCCGGATTTCCAGCCGAGGCGGTGCTGCGGAGCGACCGCAAGGGCGTGCGCTTCCCCGAAGCCGTCATAGCCGATCACCTCGATATCTTTGTCGAGGAGCGCGCCAAGGAACTGCTGATCACACCGAACGGCGTGCGCATCGTCTGGCTGCTGGCCGAGGCCGAGCGGGCGCGCTACGGCGTATTCCGGCAAGCCGAATTCGGCACGGTCAGGCTCGATCCGGGGCTGATCGAGAGGCTGCTGTCGTCGGCTTCGGCGCTGCGCGATGCCATCAATCAAAGCGAACGGCAGGCGGCATGACCAGCCAGATCACCACCTCCCCCGCACCACCGAGCCCCTATCTGGTTCTGGGCGCTGCGATCGTCTTGCCGGCGAGCGGGCATGTCGTGCTCGGCGTGCCGGTGCGCGGCCTGCAATTCCTGTTCTTCATTGTGGTCCTGGCCTGGGTCACCGCCAAGATCGCGCCGCCCGATGCCAGCTTCATCGGCCGCCATGCCGGCGGCGTCCTGATTTATGCCCTGTCGATCCTGGATGCCTACAAGATCGCCCGCATCCGCTATGCCAAATGGGTTCACAATGGCGGCCAGCGCAGCGATAGTGCGGCCGACGGCGCCTCAACCGATATATAACGACAGGAAAATTTTTTTCATACCAATTGAATTCCCGGGACTCATTCGATACATCTCGGAGGAACAAACTCGCGGAGCCTGACATGTGCGGAATCGTCGGACTGTTTTTGAAGGACAAGTCGCTCGAGCCCCAGCTTGGCGCGATGCTGTCGGAGATGCTGATCTCGCTCAGCGATCGCGGTCCCGACAGCGCCGGCATCGCCATCTATGGCGCGCCCTCCAGTGAAGCCAAGATCACCATCCAGTCGGCCAAGCCGGAGCGCGATTTCGGCGGCCTCGACGCCGAAATCGCCAAGGCAATCGGCGCGCCGGTGAGCATTGCTGCGAAGTCGACGCATGCCGTGGTCCGGACGATGCCTGCCAAGATCGACGAAGCGCGCGAGGCGATCCAGACGCTGCGCCCCGACATCCGCATCATGGGCGCCGGCGACGTCGTCGAGATCTACAAGGAAGTCGGCTTGCCGGAAGCAGTCGTCGGCCGTTTCGGCGTCCGCGAGATGACCGGCACGCACGGCATCGGCCATACCCGCATGGCGACCGAATCGGCGGTGACGACGATGGGCGCGCATCCGTTCTCGACCGGCGCCGACCAGTGCCTGGTGCATAATGGCTCGCTGTCCAACCACAACAATGTCCGCCGCGAACTGATCCGTGAAGGCATGACGTTCGAGACCGAGAACGACACCGAGGTCGCTGCCGCCTATCTCTCCTCGCAGATGGCGCATGGCAAGAACCTCGGCGAGGCGCTGGAAGGCACGCTGAGCGATCTCGACGGCTTTTTCACCTTCGTCGTCGGCACCAAGAACGGCTTCGGCGTGGTGCGCGACCCCATCGCCTGCAAACCCGCCGTGATGGCCGAAACCGACCAGTATGTCGCCTTCGGCTCGGAATATCGTGCGCTCACCAAACTGCCCGGCATAGACAATGCGAAAGTCTGGGAACCCGAGCCCGCAACTGTCTATTTCTGGGAGCATTGAGCTGATGCCGGCAATCAACCTCTCCAAGGCGGCGCGTGAGCCGGGCCAGGCATCGCGGGTCTTCGACCTGGCCGAAATGTCGCTGCGCGAGCTCAACCAGGCGCTGCACGATCTGGCGCCCGGTTCGAACGAGACCGCCTGGGAGGTGCTCCACCCGCGAGGCAGCCATTCGGTCGCCGTCGGCGTCGACCAGCCGGTCGCCATCGATGTGCGCGGCAGCGTCGGCTATTATTGCGGCGGCATGAACGACGGCGGCACCATCACCGTGCATGGCTCGGCCGGGCCCGGCGTCGGCGAAAACATGATGTCCGGCCAGATCGTCGTCAAAGGCGATGCCAGCCAGTATGCCGGCGCCACCGGCCGCGGCGGGCTGCTGGTCATCGAAGGCAACGCATCGTCGCGTTGCGGCATTTCGATGAAAGGCATCGACATCGTCGTCCATGGCAATATCGGCCACATGTCGGCCTTCATGGCGCAGTCCGGCAACCTCGTGGTGCTGGGCGACGCCGGCGATGCGCTCGGCGATTCCATCTACGAGGCGCGGCTTTTCGTGCGCGGCAAGGTCGAAAGCCTCGGCGCCGACTGCATCGCCAAGGAGATGCGGCCTGAGCATCTCGAATTGCTGCAAGGCTTACTCGACCGCGCCGGCGTGACCGGCGTCAAGGCGGCGGAGTTCAAGCGTTATGGCTCGGCTCGTACCCTCTACAATTTCAATATCGACAACGCCGACGCGTATTGAGGCTCAATGACCTATCGCAACCCGCCGACGACGCCGCGCAAATCCGCGACCTTCGACGACTACACGCTTTCCGAGATCCGCCGCGCCGCGGCGACCGGCATCTATGACATCCGCGGCGCCGGCGCCAAGCGCAAGCTGCCGCATTTCGACGACCTTCTGTTCCTCGGTGCTTCGATCTCGCGCTATCCGCTCGAAGGCTATCGCGAGCGCTGCGACACCAGCGTCGTGCTCGGCTCGCGCTACGCGAAAAAACCGATCGAATTGAAAATCCCGATCACCATTGCCGGCATGAGCTTCGGCTCGCTGTCCGGCCCGGCGAAGGAAGCGCTTGGCCGCGGCGCGACGCTGTCGGGCACCTCGACGACGACCGGCGACGGCGGCATGACCGAGGAAGAGCGCGGCCATTCGAAGACACTGGTCTACCAGTATCTGCCGTCGCGCTACGGCATGAACCCGCGCGATCTGCGCCGTGCCGACGCGATCGAGGTTGTCGTCGGCCAGGGCGCCAAGCCAGGCGGGGGCGGCATGCTGCTCGGCCAGAAGATCTCCGACCGCGTCGCCGAAATGCGCACGCTGCCGAAAGGCATCGACCAGCGCTCGGCCTCGCGCCACCCCGACTGGACAGGGCCGGACGATCTCGAGATCAAGATCCTGGAACTGCGCGAAATCACCGACTGGGAAAAGCCGATCTACGTCAAGGTCGGCGGCGCCCGGCCCTATTACGACACCGCGCTTGCGGTGAAGGCAGGCGCCGACGTCGTCGTCGTCGACGGCATGCAGGGCGGCACCGCGGCAACCCAGGAAGTGTTCATCGAGAACGTCGGCCAGCCGACGCTTGCCTGCATCAGGCCGGCGGTGCAGGCGCTGCAGGATCTCGGCATGCACCGCAAGGTGCAGCTGATCGTCTCGGGCGGCATACGCAACGGCGCCGACGTCGCCAAGGCGCTGGCGCTTGGCGTCGATGCGGTGTCGATCGGCACGGCAGCGCTTGTCGCGCTCGGTGACAATGATCCGCGCTGGGAGGCGGAATACAGCGAGATCGGCACCACCGCCGGCGCCTATGACGACTGGCATGAGGGACGCGACCCGGCCGGCATCACCACGCAGGATCCCGAGCTAATGAAACGGGTCGATCCGATTGCGGCCGGACGACGGCTGGCGAATTATCTTAAGGTGATGACACTTGAGGCTCAGACAATCGCCCGCGCCTGCGGCAAGAATAGCCTGCACAATCTCGAGCCCGAGGATCTTGTGGCCTTGACGATCGAAGCCGCAGCCATGGCTGGCGTGCCGCTGGCCGGCACCAACTGGATACCGGGCAAGAACGCCTTCTAAAACAAACCAAATGCCAGTAAGCGAGGAACTATAATGGGGAACGATCTCGCCGCCTTCGCCAAGGAGAAGGGCGTCAAATATTTCATGATATCCTACACCGACCTGTTCGGTGGGCAACGCGCCAAGCTGGTGCCGGCGCAGGCGGTCGCCGACATGCAGCGGGACGGTGCCGGCTTTGCCGGCTTTGCCACCTGGCTCGACCTGACGCCGGCGCATCCCGACATGCTGGCGGTGCCAGATCCGGCTTCGGTGATCCAGTTGCCTTGGAAGCCGGAGGTCGCCTGGGTCGCCGCCAACTGCATCATGGACGACAAATCGGTCGAGCAGGCGCCGCGTAACACGCTGAAGCGTTTGATCGCTGAGGCCGCTGGCGACGGCATGCACATCAAGACCGGCGTCGAGGCCGAATTCTTCCTGATCTCGCCGGATGGCAAGACGATTTCCGACGAATATGACACGGCGTCGAAGCCCTGCTACGACCAGCAGGCGGTGATGCGCCGCTACGACGTGATCGCCGAGATTTGCGACCACATGCTGGCGCTCGGCTGGGGCGCCTACCAGAACGACCACGAGGACGCCAACGGCCAGTTCGAGATGAACTGGGCCTTCGACGATGCGCTGGCGACCGCCGACAAGCATTCCTTCTTCAAATTCATGGTGAAATCGGTCGCCGAAAAGCACGGCCTGCGCGCAACCTTCATGCCTAAACCCTTCCAGGGCCTGACCGGCAATGGCTGCCATGCGCATATCTCGGTGTGGGACAAAGATGGCAAGACCAATGTCTTTGCCGATAATGCGATGGAGCTCGGCCTGTCGGCAAAGGGCCGGAATTTCCTCGGCGGCATCATGAAACATGCTTCCGCCCTTGCCGCGATCACCAACCCGACGGTCAATTCCTACAAGCGCATCAACGCACCGCGCACCATCTCCGGCGCTACCTGGGCGCCGAACACGGTGACCTGGACCGGCAACAACCGCACCCACATGGTGCGCGTGCCTGGGCCAGGCCGGTTCGAGCTGCGCCTGCCCGACGGCGCGGCAAACCCCTATCTGCTGCAGGCCGTCATCATCGCCGCCGGCCTTGACGGTGTCCGCTCGAAGGCCGATCCCGGCCGGCGCTACGATATCGACATGTACCAGTTCGGCCATACGGTGGAGGGCGCGCCGAAGCTGCCGCTCAACCTGCTCGACGCGTTGCGCGAGTTCGACAACGACAAATCGCTCAAGGCGGCGCTGGGTGAGGAATTCTCGTCGGCCTATCTAAAGCTCAAGCAGCAGGAATGGAATTCCTATGCTTCCCACTTCACCCAGTGGGAGCGCGACCACACGCTCGACATCTGATCCGGATTGTTGCACGCCCGGCGCGAAACAGGTTCATGAAATACTCGATCTTCTCCCTCGCCCGGGCGGCATTTTCCGGCCATAAGACCTGGCAGCGCACCTGGCGCGACGCCACCCCGAAGAGCCACTACGACGTGGTGATCATCGGCGGCGGCGGCCATGGCCTGGCGACGGCATGGTTCCTCGCCAGCGAATACGGCATCAGAAATGTCGCCGTGCTGGAAAAAGGCTGGATCGGCTCCGGCAATGCCGGCCGCAACACCACCATCATCCGCTCCAACTACGGGCTGCCCGGCAATACAGGCTTCTACGAGCTTTCGATGAAGCTCTGGGAGCGCATGGAGCAGGACCTCAATTACAACACCATGGTCAGCCAGCGCGGCGTCATCAACCTCTACCACTCCGACGCGCAGCGCGACGCCTATGCGCGGCGCGGCAACACCATGCGCATCAACGGCATCGATGCCGAACTGCTCGACCTCGCCGCGGTCAGGAAGATGATGCCGTTCCTGAACTTCGACAATGCGCGCTTTCCGGTGCAGGGCGGGCTTTTGCAGCGACGCGGCGGCACGGCACGGCACGACGCCGTGGTCTGGGGCTATGCGCATGCGGCGAGCGCGCTCGGCGTCGACATCATCCAGAATTGCGAGGTGACCGGCTTTGTTCGCGACGGCAGCGGCAAGGTGACCGGCGTCGAGACATCGCGCGGCAGGATCGGTGCCGCCAAGGTCGGCATGGCGGTCGCCGGCTCCTCGTCGCGCGTCGCGGCGATGGCCGGTATGCGGCTGCCGATCGAAAGCCATGTGCTGCAGGCCTTCGTCTCCGAGGCGATCAAGCCGCTGATCCCCAATGTCATGACCTTCGGCGCCGGCCATTTCTACGTCAGCCAATCCGACAAGGGCGGGCTGGTCTTCGGCGGCGATATAGACGGCTACAATTCCTACGCCCAGCGCGGCAATCTGCCTGTCATGGAAGATGTCTGCGAAGGCGGCATGGCGCTGATGCCGATGATCGGCCGGATACGGCTTCTGCGTCAGTGGGGCGGCATCATGGACATGTCGATGGATGGCTCGCCGATCATCGACAAGACACCGGTCGACGGGCTCTATCTCAACGCCGGCTGGTGCTATGGCGGATTCAAGGCGACGCCCGGCTCCGGCCTGGTTTTTGCCCATCTGCTGGCGCGCGACGAGCCGCACAAGGAGGCTGCCCGCTTCCGCCTCGACCGCTTTCGGCGAGGTGCCATGATCGACGAAAAGGGCCAGGGCGCCCAACCGAACCTGCATTGAAGGCTGGCTGAAGAAGCATGCGCATTGTCTGTCCCTTCTGCGGCGAACGCGAACTCGGCGAGTTCACCTATCTCGGCGACGCCAAGTCGGCGCGCCCGGCAGCCGGCGCCTCCGAAGACGAGGTGTTCGACTACGTCTATCTGCGCGACAACATCGCCGGGCCGATGAGCGAATACTGGTACCATGGCGGCGGCTGCCGGGCCTGGCTCAAGGTCGCCCGCAACACGCTTACGCATGAGATTTCGTCGGTCGAGCCGGCGGCAGGCGTTGGTGCGAAGCAGGCTGCAAGATGAATTCTGTCCAGGTCAGCGCTTATCAGGCCACAGCGACGGAAGGCGGGCGATCGTGACCTCCAGCCAGCCCTATCGTCTCGTATCAGGCGGTCTCATCGATCGCGCCGCGCCACTGGGCTTCCGCTTCGACGGCAAGAGCTTTGCCGGCTTCCAAGGCGACACGCTGGCCTCGGCGCTGATCGCCAATGGCGTCAAGCTGGTCGGCCGCTCGTTCAAATACCATCGGCCGCGCGGCATCCTGACCGCTGGTTCGGAGGAGCCCAACGCGCTGGTCGAACTGCGCAGCGGAGCGCGACGCGAGCCCAACACTAGGGCGACCACGGCCGAGCTTTATGACGGTCTGGAAGCGGCCAGCCAGAACCGCTGGCCGTCGCTGCGCCATGATCTGATGGCGGTCAACCAGCTGTTTGCGCCGATCTTCGTCGCCGGCTTTTACTACAAGACCTTCATGTGGCCGGCGAAATTCTGGGAAGCGGTCTACGAGCCGGCGATCCGCCGCGCCGCCGGCCTCGGTCGCGCTGCAGGCGTCGCCGATCCCGACCATTACGACAAGGCGTGGGCGCATTGCGACGTGCTGATTGCCGGGTCCGGCCCGGCCGGGCTGGCTGCGGCACTGGCGGCCGGGCGCGGCGGCGCCCGCGTCATCCTGTGCGAGGAAGATTTCGCGCTTGGCGGCCGCCTGCTTGCCGACGCCGGCACGATCGACGGCACGCCGGCGGCCGAATGGATTACGCGCACGCTGGCCGAACTCGCCGCACTGCCCGATGTCCGCATCATGACCCGCACGACATTGTTCGGCGTCTATGATGGCGGCACATATGGCGCCATCGAGCGGGTCAACGACCACCTGCCCTCGCCGCCCGAGCACCAGGTGCGCCAGCGGCTGTGGCGGATCGTGGCCAAGCGCTGCGTCGTTGCCGCCGGCGCCATCGAGCGGCCGATCGTCTTTGCCGGCAACGACACGCCCGGCGTGATGATGGCTTCGGCGATGCGGACCTATGTCGAACGCTATGCGGCAACCCCTGCCACGAGGATCGCGTTGTTCACCAACAATGAGGATGGCTGGCGCACCGTCGAGACCGCGCTTGGCGCCGGATTGCAGATCGCAGCGGTGGTCGATGCACGCCCGGACGTATCCGCCGAACGTCACGCGCTTGCCGCCAAAGGCGGCTTTGCCGTGCTCAACGGCTCGGTCAGCGGGGTCGAAGGCGGCAAGGACGGTGTCCGGACGATCGCGGTGGCACTCACCGGCGGCGCGCGCGCCGAAGTCGAAGCCGACGGGCTAGCCGTGTCCGGCGGCTGGAATCCGGCGGTCGGGCTGACTTCCTATCATCGCGGCCGGCCGAAATGGCAGGACGATATCGCAGCCTTCGTGCCGGATGGTGCGCCGCCCGGCATGGTGGCCGTCGGCGCCGCCAACGGCGCCTTCGGCCTAGGCGACTGCCTGCGCCAGGGATTTGCCGCGGGTGCTGCGGCAGCGCAGAGCGCCGGACGCGGCGGCAATGCCGGCACGCCGCCGGTCGCCGACGAAGAAGCCTTTTCGCTGACCCCGCTCTGGCACGTCGCCGGCAAGGGCAAGGCCTTTGTCGACTACCAGCACGATGTCACCGCATCCGACATCGAACTGGCCCAGCGCGAAGGTTTTGAATCGGTCGAGCATCTCAAGCGCTATACGACGCTCGGCATGGCCACCGACCAGGGCAAGACCTCGAATGTCGCCGGCCTCGCCATCATGGCTGCGTTGTCAGGCAAGTCCATTCCCGAAACCGGCACGACGATCTACCGCCCGCCCTATGTACCGGTCGCCATCGGCGCCTTCGCCGGCCATCATCGCGACGAAAACTTCCACGCGACACGACTGACGCCGTCGCATCACTGGGCAGCCGAACAGGGCGCGGTGTTCGTCGACACCGGCCTGTGGAAGCGGGCGCAATGGTATCCGCGCGCCGGCGAAAAGGACTGGCTGGAATCGGTGACGCGCGAGGTCAAGGCAGTGCGCTCCGGCGTCGGCTTCTGCGACGTCTCGACGCTCGGCAAGATCGAAGTGCACGGCCCGGATGCCGGCGCTTTCCTCGACCGCGTCTACATCAACACCTTCTCCAGCCTCGCCGTCGGAAAAGCCCGCTACGGGCTGATGCTGCGCGAGGACGGCATCGTCTATGACGACGGCACGACGTCGCGGCTCGCCGAGGACCATTATTTCCTGACCACCACCACCGCCAAGGCCGGGCTGGTGATGCAGCATCTCGAATTCTGCCGGCAGGTGCTGTTCCCGGAATTCGACGTGCAGTTGACCTCGGTTTCCGACCAGTGGGCGCAATTCTCGATCGCCGGGCCGAGCGCGCGGGAGTTGCTGAAACAGGTCGTTGATGAATCCGAGGATTTGTCGAACGAAGGTTTTCCGTTCATGGGGGCGCGGGAAGTCGCGCTGCACGGTGGCATCAGAGCGCGGCTGTTCCGCATCTCCTTCTCCGGCGAAATGGCGTTCGAGATTTCTGTTCCCGCGCGCTATGGCGACGCGCTGGTGCGCAATTTGATGCTGGCCGGCAAGCCATTCGGGGTTACGCCCTACGGCACCGAGGCGCTCGGCGTCATGCGCATCGAAAAGGGCCATGTCGCCGGACCGGAGCTGAACGGCACGACGACCGCCGCCGACCTCGGCCTCGGCAAGATGATGTCGACCAAGAAAGACTTCATCGGCCGCGTCATGGCCGGGCGCGAGGCGCTGGTCGCGCCGGACCGCCAGGTCGTCGTCGGCATCAAGCCGGTCGACAAGACGCGCCGCCTGCGTTCCGGCGCGCATATCATCCCGAAGGGCGAGACGCCCGGTCCCGACAATGACCAGGGCTATGTCACCTCGGTCTGCTTTTCGCCGATGCTCGACCAGTGGATCGGGCTTGGGCTGGTCGAGCGCGGCCGCGAGCGCATCGGCGAGATCGTCCATGCGCACGATCCGCTGCGCGGGGAAGATTACGATGTCGAGCTCTGCAGTCCTGTCTTTTACGATCCGGATGGAGGGCGCCAGCGTGGCTGAGTTTTCCTGGATTGCCCGCAGTCCGCTGGAGAAAGCGCTTGTTGTCGGCGGCTACGGCGCGCGCGGCACGGCGGCCGGCGTATCGCTCACCGAGATCCGCAATTTCGACCTGATCCAGGTGATGGCGCGGCGCGGCAAGGCGGCAGAACTGGCGAAGGCTGCCGAAACCCGCTTCGGCGTTGCCGCCCCGAATGCGCCCGACGCGGTCCGAGTTCCCGACGCCACGCTGATCTGGTCGGGACCGGATCAGTTCCTCGTCTTGTCGAAGGGCGGCATTCACGCGATGGAGAAGCTGAGCCAGGCGTTCTCGCAGTCCGCCTCGCTTTCCGATCAGTCGCATGCGCGCGCCCTGATCAGCGTCTCGGGAGGCAAGGCGCGCTCGATGTTGGCGAAATTGTCGTCGCTAGACCTGCACCCGGCGGCGTTCCCGGCCGGCACCGCGGCGGCGACCGCGGTCGATCACACCAGCATCAATCTCTGGCGTGGCAATGACCGGCCGGATGGGCAGGGGGTGTTCAATCTTCTGGTATTTGCGACGTTTGCCGAAAGCCTGTGGCATACGATGCTCGATGCGGCCGCGGAGTATGGCGTCGATATCGGGCATTCCGAGGAATTGGGGTAGCCTTGGCGCGTCTTCCCTTCTCCCCTTGTTGTGGGAGAAGGTGGATCGGCGCGCAGCGCCGAGACGGATGAGGGGTGTTCCAGCAGAGTGAGATGCTGGCGTTCCCTGGAACACCCCTCATCCGTCGCCTTCGGCGACACCTTCTCCACAAGGGGAGAAGGGGGAGCTTGTGCCACCTTCACCTTGCCAAACCCGATCCCCCTGCTATTCTTCCCGCTAAAATAATTTCACACACAGGCAAACTTGTTTCTCGAAACCAGGGTTGAGATGAGCCAGTCGCCCTACCCCGCCGTCGTCGCCGGACCGCCGCGGCCGAGCCTGATCCTGCGGCCAGGCCAGATCGCGCTGCCGGCCGGGATGGAGCGCTACACCGTCCAGGGCAACGGCGCGGTGCTGATCGAGGTCGAGGCCGGCGATACGATCAGCGTGCGCAATGTCGAGGGCGGGCAGGCTTGCGAGCTCCTGGCATGGGACAGCAGCGGCGCGACCGATCCCGGCATTCTCGGAGAGAGATCGAACAGCAATGCCGCCGGCATCAAGGCGATGCTGGCCGAGGGCGACGATAGCCTCGCTTCCTTGCGCCGAGGCCTCGAGCGGCGCGAGGTGCAGCTCGATCAGGCAAAGGCGGTTCGCGTTTTCGGCGGCGCCACCCCTGCCGGGACCGAACAGGCTTTTACCGTCGCCCGCGACGGTTCAATGCTGATTGCCGCGCCCGGCGGGCCGATGCTGGTCGACGGCCACGATACCGCGACGCCGCTTAGCGTCGTCGTCCGGCGCGCCACCATCCGCCCGGCGGCGAAATCCAGGCTTGCCGACCCGCTGGCCGATCCCGTGCTCGACCTGCGCGTCCATTCGGCGACGGCGGAGGCCTATTTCGTTAGGGCGGGCGATTATCTGCAGATCATTGATGTCGACGGGCGCCAATGCACGGATTTCCAGTGCTTTTCGGCGCGCAAGCTGGACAAGGGCCGCGATCATCCGCTCGACGTGACGACGACGCGCACGCTGATGGGCTCGAGCTATCCGATGCCCGGCCTGCATTCGAAATACTACGACCAGGACATGGAGCCGCTGGTCGAGGTGGTGCAGGACACTTGCGGCCGGCACGATGCGTTCGCGCTCGCCTGCGCCGCCAAATATTACGACGACATCGGCTATCCCGGCCATCCCAACTGCTCGGAGAATTTCAACCGCGCGCTGGCCGACAAGGGCGTCACGCCCCGCGCCGGCTGGATGGCGATCAACTTCTTCTTCAACACGGCGATCGACGCGCATGGCGTCGTGGTTTCGGACGAGCCGTGGTCGCGGCCGGGCGACTATGTGCTACTCAGGGCGCTCACGGACATCGTCTGCGTCTCGTCGGCCTGCCCCGACGACACCACGCCGGCCAATGGCTGGAACCTGACCGACATCCATGTGCGAACCTATTCCGGCCAGCACAAATTCTCGCGAGCGATCGCCAGACGCATGACGCCCGATTCGGAACCGAAAATGACCCGCGAGACCGCCTTTCATTCGAGCTTTGCCAAGCACACCCGCAACTTCGTCGAGTACAAGGGTTATTGGCTGGCCAATTCCTTCGCCAGGCAAGGCCCGATCGACGAATACTGGGCCTGCCGGCAGGACGCCGTGATCATGGACCTGTCGCCGCTGCGCAAGTTCGAGGTCACCGGGCCGGATTCCGAAGCGCTGCTGCAATATACCCTGACCCGCGACATCAAGAAGCTCGGCGTCGGTCAGGTGGTCTACTCCGCCATGTGCTACGAGCACGGCGGCATGATCGACGACGGCACGCTGCTTCGGCTTGGCAAGGATAATTTCCGCTGGGTTGGCGGCGACGATCTATCCGGCGAATGGCTGCGGGAAACAGCGCAAAAACTCGGCCTCACCGTGCTGGTGCGCTCGTCGACCGACCAGATGCACAATGTCGCCGTGCAGGGACCGAAAAGCCGCGACATTCTGCGGCAGATCGTCTGGACCTCGCCGCTGCAGCCGTCGATCGACGAGCTTGAATGGTTCCGTTTCGCGGTCGCCCGCATCGGCGGCGGCAATGGCATTCCCGTCATTGTCTCGCGCACCGGCTACACCGGCGAGCTCGGCTACGAGATCTGGTGCCACCCGCGCGACGCCGACAAGGTCTTCGACGCGATCTGGCAGGCCGGCCAGCCGCACGGCCTGAAGCCGATGGGGCTGCAGGCGCTCGATATGGTGCGCATCGAGGCCGGGCTGATCTTTGCCGGTTACGAATTTTCCGACCAGACAGATCCGTTCGAGGCCGGCATCGGCTTCACCGTACCGCTGAAGACCAAGAGCGACGATTTCATCGGCCGCGAGGCGCTGATCCGGCGCAAGGAAAATCCGCAGAGGAAGCTGGTCGGCCTCGACATCGACGCCAATGTCGCCGTCGGCCACGGCGATTGCGTGCATGTCGGCCGCGCCCAGATCGGCGTGGTCACCTCCGGCATGCGCTCGCCGCTGCTAAGCAAGACCATCGCGCTGGCCAGGCTCGACGTCGCGCATTCGGCGGTCGGCACCGAGGTCGAGATCGGCAAGCTCGACGGCCACAGCAAGCGGCTGCCGGCGCGCGTCGTCGCCTTTGCCCATTATGACCCGCAAAAGACCAGGCCGCGCTCCTGATCGATGCTGTCTGGTTCTTCCCTTCTCCCGTTGCTGTCGTGGGAGAAGGAAGACCGCACCCGTTGGCAGCGCCAACGAAGCTCGACTGTTCCACAAACGCAATGTGCACAGCGTCACAAAGCGCTTGACGTGAAAGCGCGTTGGGTCAATCTTCACTGCTAAGAAAAAAATACTACTGAGCGGAAAACGCCTGGGGCCGTTCAACGTGAGCGTCGATGACGCCTCGCGAGACTGTGGCTGTTGCCGATGGGAACATCAAAAATGGGGAATCCACGTAAATGAGCACGATAGTCACCACCTTGGTGCCGCCTGCCGAAGGGCAGCTGCACCGGAACATCGATTGGCGCGGCGCCTTCTGGGTCGCGAGCGGCGTTCCGGCCCTTGTCCTGTTTTCGATCGGCGGCATCGCCGGCACTACCGGAACGCTGGCCTTCCTGATCTGGACCGTATCCATGGTCATGGGCTTCCTGCAGTCCTTCACCTATGCGGAAATCGCCGGGCTGTTCCCGAATAAATCCGGCGGCGCCTCGATCTATGGCGCCACCGCATGGCTGCGCTATTCGAAATTCATCGCGCCGCTTTCGGTGTGGTGCAACTGGTTCGCCTGGTCGCCGGTGCTGTCGCTCGGCTGCTCGATCGCCGCAGCCTACATCCTCAACGCACTGGCGCCGGTGCCGCTGTTCACCGACACTTCGCCGGAAGTCGCCGCCTATATTGCGGCCCATGCCGGAACCAGCGCCGCTGACGCCATCACCGCGGTCACCGCGGCGGCGACGCCGGCGATCCGCAGCTGGACGCTCTACGGTCACACGCTTGGTCCGGTTTCCTTTACTTTCAACGCCACCTTTTTCATCGGCGCGGTACTGATGCTGATCATCTTCTCGATCCAGCACCGCGGCATCCTGGGCACGGCCAACGTGCAGAAATATATCGGCCTGCTGGTCATCATCCCGATGCTGATCGTCGGCGTGGTGCCGATCGTCACCGGCCAGATCGATTGGGCAAATTTCTCGCCGCTGGTGCCGCTCGCGGCAGCCTATGCGCCGGAGCCCGGCGCATGGAACATCGCCGGCTGGACGCTGGTGCTCGGCGGCATGTTCATCGCGGCATGGTCGACCTACGGTTTCGAGACCGCGGTCTGCTACACCTCCGAATTCAAGAACCCCGGCACCGATACCTTCAAGGCGATCTTCTACTCCGGCCTGTTGTGCATGCTGCTGTTCATCCTGGTGCCATTCACCTTTCAGGGCGTGCTCGGCTTGAACGGCATGCTGGCGACGCCGATCGTCGACGGCTCCGGCGTTGCCGATGCGCTGGCCGGCATGGTCGGCGGCGGACAGCTGATCCACAGCCTGCTGGTCATGCTGATGATCCTGGCGCTGGTGCTCTGCATCATGACGGCGATGGCCGGCTCTTCGCGCACGCTCTACCAAGGTTCGGTCGACGGCTGGCTGCCGCGCTACCTCAGCCATGTCAACGAGCATGGCGCACCGACGCGGGCGATGTGGACCGACCTGGTCTTCAACCTGATCGTGCTGGCCATCGCCTCGGCCGACGCGACAAGCTTCTTCTTCATCCTCGCGGTGTCGAATTGCGGCTATATCATCTTCAACTTCCTCAATCTCAATGCCGGCTGGATCCACCGCATCGACAATGGCCACATCGCGCGGCCCTGGAAGGCGCCGAGCTGGCTGCTCGGCCTCGGCGCGATCTTTGCCTACGTCAACGCTGTTTTCATGGGCGCCGGAGCCAAGGTCTGGAACCCGATGGCATTGTGGGCAGGGCTGATCACGGCAGCCTTGATCATCCCGGTGTTCTGCTTCCGGCATTACATCCAGGACAAGGGCAAGTTCCCCGACCACATGCTGGCCGATCTCGGCATGAGCTCGTCCGACCTTACAGTGCGAAAGGCGGGGTTGCTGCCCTATCTGACGCTGGTCGCCGGCGTCGCGGTGATGCTGCTCGCCAACTGGCTGTTCGTCATCTGAGGCTTGCCTTGAGGGATCGGGTGCGCGATGCGCCCGATCCCCTGCCGGAACATCGAGACGCCCGGCACGTCGATTATTTGAGGCATAGCCCTATTTTGTTCTTGCTTTGTGCCCGCAGCTATGCTACTAGAGTCTTTCACGTTTTGACGGAAGCGTAGCCGGCGTTTGCGAAGTAGTTGTTGCATTCGGTTGCCTCGATCGTTTCAACAAG